>CAJTWF010000013.1 GCA_910579965.1 uncultured Oscillospiraceae bacterium | reverse complement strand
AAACTACATTTTTTCCTCGGCGTTTTCTTTCATTTTATCATTGGCGCTGACACTTCATCCGCTTCTGGACGCAGCACCACGATATGATCCAAGGTATCTTCCAACAGTTTGACATCGTGTGTATTGGCTCCGGAAAGAACAACTGCCATAGGAAGGCCGTTTTCATCCGTCAGTACACTGCGTTTTGTCCCCATTTTTTCCTCGATCCGTTGGGTTCTTTCCAACGGCTTCCAGGGTCAGCGGTGCGTTCACCATGCAGCCGTCCAGACTTTGCCATTCCCGGCTGATCCCTTCCAGCTCATCATATTTTTCCAGACCTTTGGACCAGATTCTTTCAAAAAATCCTGCCGATGCCCATTCTTGAAAATACTGGTGGATGCTGCTGGCTGCTCCGTATTCTTTGGGCACTGCTTTCCATTGGCAACCCGTTCGTAAAACATAGAATATTCCCTCTAATACCCGTCGTTTGGACAATGGTTTTCTTCCGCCGCCGGGTTTACGCTTATATATTTTGCACTCTACCCGTTGCCGTTGGGGTATCTCATCCTTTACAGCCTCCCAGAACGCATCTGATATTGTCCATGACTTGTAGCTCTTTTTCTCCATTTTTCCACCGCCTTTGGCGGCTATTTTACCACAGTTGCTTATTTGCGGATAGGCTCTAAGAACCACAGCCACATCCTTCGACAGCCATAGGTCTGCCTGCATCGCTCTTGTTGAGATCGAAGAAGCTCTGCGCATGCGGCGCACGGTACACCATATTACGGCAGGGTATCCAGCACCTTGCATACGGCGGCGCGGGTCATGGCCGCCTCCGGATCCAGCCTGCCGTCCGTACCGCTCACTGCGCCTAGGCCCACCAGGGTCTGGAAGTGGGGGTAGGCGTAGGCGGGGATGGCGCTCTCATCGGAAAACTGGCTCAGATCAGCGGCGGAAGTGCCGGAGGGGGCGGGCTCGCCGGGCTGATCCGGCGCGTCCGGGGAAACCGGATCCTGGGCGGGCGCGTCCGGCGCGCCGGGGGCGTTGGGGTCCAGGGGGAACAGCGGCACGTCCGGCAGCTCTGGCACACCGCCGTCGTTCTCCTCCTGCATGCCCAGCATTCGTCCCAGCATGGTTACCGTCTGGGCCCGGGTCAGGGGGCTCTGGGGGCTGAAGTGGGTGGGATCGGTGCCGTTGACGATGCCCAGCACATACATGGCCCGGATGGCGTCGCCGGCCCAGTCCTCCGTGGAGCCCAGATCTGTGAAGGGCAGGGCCGCCAAGGCGTAGTCAGCCGTATCCAGGCCCATATACCGGGCCAGCAACACCGAGAACTCCGCCCGGGTCACACCCTTGTCCGGGTAGGCAAACAGCTGGCCGTTCACCTCCACACCCGTGAGCACGCCCTGGTAATACAGGCTGGTGAGGTAGGGGCTGGCCCAGTGGCCCTGGGTGTCCGCAAAGGGGTCATCCGCCGTCACCGTCACCGATACCCGGGCGCTGACGCTGCCCCGGGTGGCAGTAACCGTCCCCGTGCCCGGGGTGGAGGCGGCGGTGAACAGGCCGCTTTCATCCACGGTTCCCACATCCCCCTCCACCGTCCAGACCAGATCCGAGGCGCTGATCTCCAGCGGCCGATGGCGGTAGGTGGCGGCGGCGGTGAAACCGATGGTCTGTCCCGGCGTGACGGACAGATTGGTGACAGCGGAACCGTCCTGCTGGATGGACAGGGTCTCCGGCTCGTCCAGCACCAGCACGTCCAGTTGGGAGGAGACCCCGCCGGAACGGGCGGTCACCGTGACCACGCCGCCTGTGGGGGGCGCGGTCAGCACGCTGCCCGCTATGGCGCCCCCGGTGGCCTCCAGGCTCACAGAGCCGCTCATGGGGAAGAAATTGGTGTCCGCCAGCTGGGCGCTGAACGCTACCGTATGGCCCGCCAGCACCGCCGGCGCGTTGGCGGTGAGATAGATGCTGCCGGGAACGCCGGTGGCCTGACCCGGAGCCAGCAGAAGGATGTGGTTGGTGACCTTCCGCTCGGTCTTGTCGCTGGGGGAGTTGAGGACCTTGGCGGAGGCGCTGTCCGGCAGGGCGGCCAGTGCGGTGGTAGAGCCGCCGCCGTCCAGGGCCAGGGCCGTGACGCACCCCAGCTCCGCCATCCGCTGGGCTACCACGCTCAGGGACGCGCCCATGCTGTGGCTGGACTGGCGGCCGTCGATGGCATAGAGGACCACGTCTCCGTTGGCCTTCACGCCCACAGCGGTGCGGGGGGCAGCCACGGCCTCAAAGTCCGTGATGGGCTGGCCGTCGGAGACCAGCAGATACAGGGCCCCGATGGCCTCGGCCACGTCGTTCCAGGCCGGGTCCGGGGTGGAGAAGGAGACGGTAAGGGTCTGCCCCGGGGTCAGGGACCGGAGGAAGGACAGCCCCACGTCGTAGCCGTTGGCCGCGCCGGAGAGGAGGACCTGGTCCTGCCGGAGCACCCGCTCATTGGCGTCCTCCGAGACCTCCTCCACCCGCAGGGTCAGGGACTCCCCGATGGAGGCCCGGCCCCCCACGATGGCCGCCACCACGTTCACCCCGTCGGAGGCGACGGAGGGGCCGGTGTCGTGGTCCGTCCGGTAGTCATAGGTGAGCATGGTGATGCCCGCCTTGTCCACCCGGGGCTTGTTGAGGGAGGCCAGCTTCACGCTCTGGGTATCCGTGGAGGCGGTGATCTCCAGCTGGGGCTCCCCGATGACCGCGCTGCCGTCCTGGCGGAAGCCCACGGCGTAGTAGCTGGACGCGCCGGAGAGGAGCTGACCGGCGGAGATGAGTATGCCCAGGGGGTAGCCGGTGGCAGTGTCGTAGAAGTCGCCGTTGACCGCCCCCACCACCCGGTAGCCCAGGCCCTCGTAGTACCGGGCCGCCTCGGAGGCGGTGAGCCGGGCGCAGACAGAGCTGCCGTAGGCCGCCACGGGGATCACCTGTCCGATGCCGGGGCTGTAGGACAGGGCGGACAGGCTGAGGGCGCTGTTGGTGAGCAGCCAGCCGGGGATGTCCTCGTCCGCCGGCGGCGGGTCTCCTCCGGCGTCTTCGGGACTGGGGGGCGTGAAGGGCGCCGAGGGCAGATTGGAGAGGCCGCCGGCAGGCGAGTAGGTAAAGTAGTACTCATGGCGGGGCTTGTCGTAGCCGCCGCTCCAGAAGATGTTCTCGCTGTAGACCACGCCGTCCCCAATGGCGGCGCTGCGCAGCCAGACCTCCTGGCCGTAGGCCTGGGAATCGGCCAGCGCCGTGGAGGCGGGCAGGAGGGCGAGGACCAGGATCAGGGATAAAACCAGGGATAAAGCTCGTTTCATGGGATCTCCTTTACTGATGCAGGGCAGGATCTATGTACGCCCCTTCCAGGGGGACAACGTATCTACTATAGCACAACCGGGTGGAAATGTCCACCTCCTGAAAATGGAGAAAATTCCCGAATGAGCCTATAGGCAGACATAGGCGCAGCCGCTGACCGCGGCTGCGCCTATGCTGTCCGCTTCTCAGCGGCGTTTCCGTCTGTTACTCCTCGCTGGGGTCCACATCCACCAGCACCTTCATGGTGTTCTCCCGGTTGCCGTCAATGTACTGATAGGCGGCCAGATAGTCCTGGAAGGCAAAGTGCCTGCTCATGAGCGGCTTGAGCTGGATTTTTCCCTCCCCCACCAGCCGGATGGCGTCCACGTAGTCCTCGTGGCGGTACATCATGGAGGTGTTCAGATCCAGCTCCGAGTCGTTGAGCTTGGCCAGATCGCAGTGGGCCTGCCCCGCGAACACCGCCACCAGCACGATCATGCTGCCCTTCCGGGCGTTCTGGATGGCCTGATCCATGGTGATGTCGTTGCCCGCGCAGTCGTAGATAACGTCCGCCTTGTCAGGGCCGAAGGCGTCCAGCAGGGCCTTGCCGAAATCGACGTCTCGGGTGTTGACAACCTCGTCCGCCCCGCACTGCTTTGCCAGCCCCAGCCGGTAGTCGGACACGTCGGTGGCCAGCACCTTCTCCGCCCCCAGGGCCTTCAGGGACTGGATGAGCAGGATGCCGATGGGCCCGCAGCCCAGCACGCACACCCGCAGCCCCCTTACGTCCCCGGCCCGTCTGGCCGCGTGGACCGTCACCGCCAGGGGCTCGATCATAGCCCCCTCGTCGTAGCTCATTCCCTCCGGCAGGGGGGTGATCTTGGACTGATCGGCGGCAAAGTACTCGCTGGCTGTGCCGGTGGTCTGGAAGCCCATGACCTTCAGGCTCTCGCAAAGGTTGTACTTCCCGTGGGTGCAGGGGTAGCACTTCCCGCAGAACACCTGGGGCTCGATGGTCACCCGCTGGCCCACCGTGAGGCCCTCCACGCCCTCTCCCAGGGCGGCGATCTGGCCGGAGACCTCGTGGCCCTGGGTGACCGGGTAGCTGGTATAGGGGTGCTTGCCGTGGTAGACGTGAATGTCGGAGCCGCAGATGCCGATGCGCTTGATCCTCACCAGCACCTGTCCGGGGCCCGCCTGGGGGACGGGGACCCTGTCAAAGCGGATCTCTCCCGGGGCGGTCATCACTTGCTGAAGCATCGTTTTTTCCATGGTAGATCGGTCCTTTCCTTGTGTGCGGCCTGCGGCGCCGCTGTTGCTTTTCATCTTAAAGCAACCCGGGCGGGCTGTCAACCGCCCCGTCCCGGAAACCGGGGTCAATCGCAAGAATGGGACAGGGATAGAAAAAATGGACCAGCGTTTCCCGCCGGTCCCGGTTGCGCATTTCTGCTATTCTGTCGCGTTCTTTCAAACCTGTTTTCCGCCGCTTGCGGGCAAAAATTTTGGATGATATAATCAATCCATCCCCAAATTATACGCCAGAATTTGGGAGAAAAATCAAAAAAGGAGCGGATAGCAATATGGAACAGCTACAGCAGACCCGCACGGTTCCCGTGACGGGCAGCTATGACGTGGCCGTCTGCGGCGGCGGCCCCGGCGGCTGGATCGCCGCGGTGGCGGCCGCCCGGATGGGGGCGCGGACCGCCCTCGTGGAGCGAAACGGCTACGCCGGCGGCATGGCCACGGCGGGACTGGTGGTGCCCATCAGCGTCTTTGTCTACAGCGGGGAGCTGGTCTGCGGCGGCATCCCCTGGGAGTTTGTCCAGCGCATGGTGGACCAGGGGGGCGCGCAGGTGGAGGAGCCCCTGGGCAACGTGGCCCACGATCCGGAGATCTATAAGCTCACCGCCCAGCGGATGCTGCTGGAGAGCGGGGTCCATCTCCACTTCCACTCTGTCCTCACCGGCTGCCGGCAGGAGGGGGGCCGTCTCACCCACGTGATCCTGGACACCAAGTCCGGCCCCCAGGCCCTGGCGGCCCGGTACGTCATCGACAGCACCGGCGACGGGGATCTGTGCGCCATGATGGGCGTGCCCATGCAGGAGAACGTCCTGCCCCTCCAGCCCGCCTCCCTGTGCTTCTGCCTGGGCGGCGTGGACACGGACCGGCTGGAGCGGACCCACCACGAGATCCAGGGCCTCAACTACCACAACGAGCGCATCCAGTCCTTCCTCCGGGAGCTGTCCAGAACCCGGGAGGTGCCCACCTTCGGCGGCCCCTGGTTCTGCCATCTGCTGCGCCCGGGCTCCGTGATGGTGAACATGACCCGCACAGAGGCGGACATGACGGACCCCGCCCAGGCCACGGAGGCGGAGTGCCGCCTGCGGGAGGACGCCCACGCCCTCACCGCCCTGCTGCGGGAGCACTTCCCGGAGTTCCGGAACGCCCGGATCCTCTACACCGCCCAGCAGGCCGGGGTCCGGGAGACCCGCCACGTGAAGGGCGTCCACGTGCTCACCGGGGAGGAGTACCTCCAGGCCGTCCCCTTCCCCGACGCCGTGGCCCGCAGCGCCCACCCCATCGACATTCACAGCGGCGGCGACTCCCACCAGCGCTGCACCTTCCTGGAGAAGGCGGCCTACATCCCCTACCGCTCGCTGATCGTCCCGGGGTTTGACAACCTGCTGGTGGCCAGCCGGTGCTTCTCCGGCGATCAGATCGCCTCGGCCTCCGTGCGGGTGCAGGCGCCGGTGATGTGCCTGGGGCAGGCCGCCGGCGCGGCGGCGGCCCAGTGCGCCCGGACCGGCGCCAGCGTCCACGACGCGGATATCCCTGCCCTCCAGGCTCTGCTGCGGGAGTGGGGCGCGGCGGTCTGAGGGCCGCTCAAGCCCCCATCACGCGGCGCAGATACGCCACGGAGTCCGCTGCCGCCTGGTCCAGCTGCTCCGGTCCGGCCCCGCCGGAGAGGTCCCGCCACAGGGATACGTCCCTGCCCACCTGGCCGCCCATCACCACAAAGGGCTCCAGGACCACGAAGCCGCTGTAGTCAACCTCCCGGAGTACGCTTCCAATTTCGGCCCAGCTGAACCGCCCGCCCGGGCCGGGGCAGCGGCGGTTTGCCTCCCCCACGTGGAAGTGGCCCAGCAGGCTGCCGGCAGTGCGGACTGCTTCCAAGAGGGAGTCCTCCTCAATGTTCATGTGGAAGGTGTCCAGCATCACTTTCACGTTGGGCCTGTCCACCTGCCGGACATAGCTGACACACTCTGCGGCGTCGTTTATCATGTATCCCTCAAAGCGGTTGAGGGCCTCCATGCACAGCGTAATCCCGCGGTCAGCGGCCATATCCGCCAGGCGGCCCATCCGCCGGACGCTGCGCTCCCGATCGCCGGGCTTGTCCATGGGCTTTGAGAAGTCCACGGGCCAGTAGGAGTACAGGGCCCCGCCGATGCGGTCAATGCCCGCCAGCTCCATCTTCCGGAACATGTCGGCATAGAAGGCGAAGGCCCGCTCCACAGCGGCCTCGTCGGCGCTGGCCAGGTTGTGCTCCGGGCGGGGGCCATAGCCGCCGGTGAGGAGAATTCCGTTGTCCGAGGCGGCCTGGCGCAGCTCCCGGAAGAAGCTGTCCTCCTCCAGATGAAAGGCGCCGCAGGCCACCTCCAGGATATCAAACCCCAGGCGGCGGCACTTCTCCACGTAGGGCACAAACTGTCCGCCCCACTCTTTTTCCCAATAGGCGTAGTAAATTCCGTATTTCATGTTCTGTCCTCCTGTTTTCCTCCTGTGTTTCCTGTCTCAAAAACCGGCGCGTCCTTCTCTGTAAGGGCGGGGAGCTGGATGGTCACGCAGGTGCCCATCCCCTCCCGGGAGGAGACGTGGAACGCCCCCTTTCCGCCGCTGAAGAGCATGACACGCTTGCGCACGTTGGACACGCCATAGCCCGAGCCGCCGGTCTCCAGGGCCTGACAGCGCTCCTCGCTCATGCCTGTGCCATTGTCCTCCACCTCGATGTACAGCTGGCCCTGGGATACCCAGCCCCGCACGGTCAGCTCCGCCTCCGGCTTGTCGCAGTAGAGCAGGCCGTGGAGCAGGGCGTTCTCCAGCAGGGGCTGGAGCAGCAGCTTGGGCAGCACATACCCCTTGGCCTCCTCCTCCACGTCGCAGGAGACGCTGAAGCGGTCCTTGAACCGCTTGCCCATGATGACCAGGTACGTCCCCGACACCTCCAGCTCCTCGGACAGGGGGATGACCCCGGGGCCCCGGGTGATGCTCTGGCGCAGGTACCTGGACAGGGTGTTCACCATCCACACCGCCTCCTCCCGGTTCCCGTCCATAATCATCCACTTGATGGCGTCCAGGGTGTTGTAGAGGAAGTGGGGCTTGATCTGGGCCTGAAGGGACTTCATCTGGGACTCGGTGATGGCCAGCTGGTCCTTGTACTGCTTCTCCGTCATGTCCTTCACCGTGGATACGATCAGATCCGCGTTCCGCTCCAGCCGCCGCAGGGGGGAGTGGGACTCCTCCAGGCTGGCCGCGTCCCAGCCGGCGTGGAGGGCGTCCAGGTTCACGTTGACCCGGGCCAGGGTGATGTTCATGATGAAGTTATAGGCCAAAATGAAGATCATGGTCAGGGAGATCATCAGCACCAGCATCACAATCACGCCCATGGCGCTGGCCTGGGGGCTGTTGGCCATGGACAGCGCGGCGGCGGGGTACTCCATGACCACGTACCACTCCCCGCCGTAGCTGAGCCGGTCAAACACATAGGCCCGGTCCCGCTCCCGGAGGCTGCCGAAGCCGGCCAGCCGTATCTGCTCCATGGCGGCGGGAGGGATCACCTCCTGCCCCAGCCTGTCCCGCTCCTGGGCGGCCAGGCACACCCCCTCCCGGTTGACCAGGTAGCCCCACTGATCCGGAGAGCCGCCGTGGGAGAGCACCTCGTCAAAGGCGGAGATCTCCACGTCCAGCATCAGCACGCAGGCGAACCGATCATAGTCCGAGCGCTGGCGCATGGTGTAGCCGCAGGTGAGCACGCTGCTGGAGGACCGGGTGCCGTCGGCCAGATCGATGACCGGCACCTCGTGGGTCTCCGCCCAGGTGAGGCCGCCGTGGCTGAGGAAGCGGTCCCGGTCCTCCTCGCTGAGCTGGTCCATGGAGTAGAAGGTGCCCTGCTGGCTGGAGTAGATCTTCTCTGACGGGACGTACAGCCGCGCCCCCGCCGGGCTGTCGCTGGTGTAGGCGGAGAGGATGGAGCGGATGTTGGAGAACTCCCGCAGCTGGGTCTCCCGGTCCCCGGCGGAGGTGACGTAGGGGTAGATCAGGGGCATCAGCTCCTCCGCGGAGCGCTGGACGGAGCGCAGGTGGTAGTCGATGTTGACCCGCCGCTGCTCCACGGACTGAAGAAGGGAGTCCCGCACGCTCTCCTCCATGCTCCGGGCGGAGACCCGGGCAAAGGTGAACACGGCGGCCAGGGACAGGCCCACCATCAGCGCCATGCCCAGGAGGATCCGGCCCCAGGAGCCGCTCATGCTGTACTTCTTCAGGTTCTTCTCCAGCCGCTCCCTGGCCCGCCGCCAATCCCGGGCCATCAGGCGCCCTCCTGCTGGCCGCTCTCCCGGAAGGCGTTGAACCGGTACTCGCTGGGGGGCATCCCGGTCTGCTTCTTGAAGAGCTTGGAGAAGTAGCTGGGAGAGAGGTAGCCCACCCGGTAGCAGATGTCGTACAGGCGCACGTCCGGCTGCCGCAGCAGCTCCTTGGCGTGGCGGATGCGCTCCGCGGTCAGATACTCGTTGATGGTCAGGCCCGTGGACTGCTTGAAGAGCACGCACAGGTAGGTGGGCGTGAGATGGACCTGTCCGGCCAGACTGGTCACGGAAATCTGATCCATGTACTGCTGGTCAATGAGCCGCTTGATCTGCCCGATGAGGGCGCTGGTGCCTGGGTCCTGGTCCTCCCCCAGAAGCCGGGTGACCTCCGCCATGACCTGGAGGAGAAACCGCTCCTGCTCCACGTGGGACAGGCACCCCAGCCAGTGCTCCACCAGACCCCGCTGGTTCCGGTAGGGGCTGTCCTCCCGGGTCCGCAGCCCGGGCATGGTCCGGGGCGGCAGGAGCAGCAGGCTGAGCATGAAGTTGTCCTGATCCTGCTCGGGCATGGAGCGGACGTAGGCGAAGGTGTGGCCCAGCACCGCCTCCACCTGGTCCGGCTGGCCGCTGAGGATGGCCTCGGGCAGCTGCTTCTCCGCGTACTCCCGGGCCGCCTTCAGGCTCTGGAGCTCCGGATATTTCTTCACCGCAATGGCTGTGTCCTCGGCCAGATAGTAGCAGTGCTCCAGGGCCTCGCAGGCCTCCTGGTAGGCCCCGGAGAAGGCGGACAGATCCGCCGGCTCGCTCAGGCCGATGACGGTCTCAAACCCCGTCTGCGCCAGAAAGCCCTCCTGGACGCACCGGGACACGTCCAGCATGTCCTGCTCGTAGTCCGTGGCCGCGCACTTGAGGATGATGATAAACTCGGAGTTCCGGTTCTTGAAGGTGAGGCTGCCGGACTTGCCCTCCACGGCCCTGCTGCACACCCGCTCGCACTCCAGGGAACGGGCCAGCCGCTCCGGGCCGGAGAGGTTCCGGGCCACGTTCCACTTGTTGGCCAGCCGGATGACCATGCACACGTATTTGGCCGACGTGTCCAGATTCAACCCCAGGTAGGACCGGCACACGGAGTCGTCCTCCCCGTCCAGCAGGGCCCGCAGGGTCCGCTCCCGGTGGAGGGGGGCCAGCCGGCGGATCTGCTCCTCCATGGCCTGGACCCGCCGCTTCTCCCGGCCCTGCTTGTCCAGCCGCTCCACCACCCGGGAGATGGCGGCGGACAGCTCGTCCATGTCCACGGACTTGAGGATATAGTCGATGGCGCTGCTCTTCATGGCCTCCCGGAGGAACTGCACGTCCGCGTGGCCGCTGATGAACACGATCTGCACGGCGGGAAACTCGCTGCGCAGCTTCCTGGCCAGGGTGATGCCGTCCATATGGGGCGTCACCACGTCGGTGACCACCAGCTCCACCGGATGCTCCCGGATATAGCGGTAGGCCTTCTCGCAGTCGGGAAACTCCGCCGCTACGCTGACGCCGTGGCGCTCCCAGTCAAAGTGGCTGCGCAGCCCGGTCCGGACGGCCTCCTCGTCGTCGATGATAATAGCTCGATACATGGATACCTCCTGTTCTACCATCCATTGAGCAAATACGATAAAACTTAGTATACTCAGCCGCAAAAATTTGTCAACACCAGCAAATTCCAGCGGCGCGTCCCGCCTTTAAGATGTATCCCCGGACTCAAAGAGGGTCCCTTTGGCATAAAAAATTTTTTGATACGGAGGAAAAAACAATGGCAATTCCCGCGACAATGAAGGCCCTGGTGGCCTACGGCAACGGCGACTACCGCTTTGAGAGCGCCTATCCCACCCCCGCCTGCGGGCCTGACGACATCATCATCAAGACCGAGGGCTGCGGCATCTGCGCCGGGGATCTGAAGTGCATGCACGGCGCGGAGCGGTTCTGGGGCGGCCAGGGCGCCCCCTCCTGGGTGCGTCCCCCCTTCATCCCGGGCCACGAGTTCCTGGGCCGCGTGGTGGAGGTGGGGGAGAACGTGACGGAGTACCGGGTGGGCGATCGGCTCACCGCAGACCAGATCGTCCCCTGCGGCAAGTGCCGCTTCTGCAAGTCCGGCCGGTACTGGATGTGCCAGCCCCACGCCACCTTCGGCTTCCAGAAGGAGAACAACGGCGGCATGGCCGAGTACGTCCGCTACCCCAAGACCGCCGTGCTCCACCGGGTCCCCGAGGACATGCCTCTGGACAAGGCCCTGCTCATCGAGCCCTACGCCTGCGCCAAGCACTGCGTGGACCGGGCTCAGATCACCAACGAGGACGTGGTGGTCCTCTCCGGCGCGGGCACCCTGGGCCTGGGCATGGTGACCTATGCCGGGATGCAGAACCCCGCCAGGCTCATTGTCCTGGACATGATGGACCAGCGGCTGGAGAAGGCCAGGGCCTTTGGCGCGGATCTGACCTGGAACCCCTCCAAGGTGAACGTGGTGGAGGAGATCATGAAGCTCACCGGCGGCTACGGCTGCGATATCTACATCGAGGCCACCGGCCACCCCTCCTCCGTCACCCAGGGCATGGACATGATCCGGAAGCTGGGCCGGTTTGTGGAGTTCTCCGTGTTCGGCGCGCCCACCACCCTGGACTGGTCCGTCATCGGCGACGGCAAGGAGCTGGACGTGCTGGGGTCCCATCTCTCCCCCTACTGCTACCCCTTTGTCATTGAGCACATCGCTGACGGCACGCTGAAGACCGACGGCATGATCCGCTCCACCTTCCCCCTGGAGGACTGGGAGACCGCCTTCGACTACGCCACCGGAAAGCACGGGGACTTCAAGGTGGCCTTCACCTTCTGAGGCACCACACATTTGAGCCAGAAACCGAAAATCAGGAACATTGACAGAGCGGAGCTGGTTTGATAGCATAAATATGTACAATCTGCCAATACAGTGTCCCGCGCAGACCGATTCCCCGCGGGATACGCTGGAATCCGGACGGAGGAGATTACAATGAAGCTGGAAACGCTGCAATACGACGTGGCGGTGATCGGCGGCGGCCCCGGCGGCCTGCCGGCGGCCATCGCGGCGGCCCGTCAGGGGGCGAGGGTCCTCCTGGTGGAGAAAAACGGCTACCTGGGCGGCAACCTGACCATCGGCCTGCCCCTGCTGGGTTATCTGGACAAGGACGGCAACCAGGTGATCCGGGGCATTGCCCAGGAGCTGGTGGACGCGCTGGCGGAGCGGGGGGCGTGCAGCCCCCACCACTGGTG
Organism: uncultured Oscillospiraceae bacterium; assembly: GCA_910579965.1. Taxonomy (GTDB): domain Bacteria; phylum Bacillota; class Clostridia; order Oscillospirales; family Oscillospiraceae; genus Pelethomonas. The sequence continues at coordinate 43,483 of CAJTWF010000013.1, read as the reverse complement.
CCCCATGCACGACTCCGTCACCATCTATGACGACGAGGTGTTCAAGGTGGTGGCCCTGGAGAAGTGCCTGGAGGCGGGGGTGGAGCTGCTGCTGCACACCCAGGTCATCGGGGCCAACGCGGAAAACGGCCGCCTGAAGTCCGTCACCCTCTTCGGCAAGGGCCGCCGGATGGAGCTGGAGGCCAGGGTGTTCATCGACGCCACCGGCGACGGGGACGTGGGCTACATGGCCGGGGCCCGGTTCGACATGGGACAGGCCGGCACCGGCGCTCTCCAGCCCCCCACCCTCATGTGCACCGTGGAGGGGGTGGAGCTGGAAAAGACCATCGCCTATATCGAGGCCCACCCGGAGCAGATGGTCCTGGCCCCCACCGTCGAGACCTACCCGGGCTACGACGGCAGCTACCTCCGGTCCAACCCAAACCACCACGTGCTGGTGGGGTTCCGGAAGCTGTTTTTGGAGCTGAAGGACCGGGGCGAGCTGCCGGTGGACCGGGACACCATGATCTACATCGAGACCCTGACCCCGGGCCGGGTGAACCTGAACTGCACCCGCCACCTGGGCGTGGACGGCAGCGACGTGCGGGATCTGACCCGGGGGGAGATCGAGGGCCAGATGCAGAACCTGAAGCTCATCGAGGTGCTGCGCCGGCACGTGCCCGGCTTTGAGAACTGCCGGCTGGTGCGGCTGTATCCCTTCCTGGGCGTCCGGGAGAGCCGCCGCTTCCGCGGCGTGGAGACCCTCACCGAGGCAATGCTCCTGGAGGGCCGGATCGGTGAGGACGCGGTGGGCCTGGGGTCCTACATCATCGACATCCACGACGGCGGCGGCAGCGGCACCATCGTCAAGAAGGTCCGGCCCTACGGCCTGCCCTACGGCATGTGCGTGTCCCGGGACGTGGACAACCTGATGTTCAGCGGCCGGTGCGCGTCCATGGACGCGGTGGCCCTGTCCTCCTGCCGGGTGATGCCGCCGCTGATGGCCATGGGCCAGGGGGCCGGCGTGGGCGCGGCCCTGGCGGTCCGGAGGGGCGTGGACCCGGGACAGGTGGACGTGGGGGAGATCCGGGCGGTCCTCCGGGCGGACGGCGTGATGCTGGAGCCCAGTCCGGAGGCCAGGGAGATGACCTTCCCCGGGGCGTGAGAGAAGGAACCGTGATTACCATCAAATGGACCGCCTCCGGCTATGCCTACCGGATGGGTGAGCTGCGGCCGGGCCACGGACAGTACATTGACCGGCTCTACCAGTTCGCCCACGTGCCCGAGGACCTGTACGGCTGCCCCCACATCATGACCCGGGGGGACGACAAGATGCTCCCCGAGGACCAGCCCTGCTTCTCCATTGAGACGGACGGGCCCTGTGAGGTCTACGTCCTCTACCCGGACAAGCAGCCCGTCCTCCCCGGGTGGCTGGAGGCGTACCAGCGGGTGCGGAAAAACGTGACCCGCATGGACTCCCACCCCGACACCCTCAAGGGGTACTTCTCCCTGTACAGACGGTGCTTTCAGGCGGGGGAGATCCTCTTTTACGGCAGCTCCCCCCTGGCCATGCTGGCGGAGGACTGGTATGTGGAGACCACAGGCACCAACTACTGCATGTATTCCGTGTGCGTCCGGGAGAGCCGGACAGCCGCGATGTGACCGGCGGCCCGGCCGCCGGGAAAGAGAGGACAGCTATGGAACGATTTATTCAGGAGACGCCGGTACCCTCCCAGAACCCGCCCGTCCTGCACAGCTATGACGTGGTGGTCATCGGCGGCGGCATGAGCGGACTGTGCGCGGCCATCGCCTCCGCCCGGCAGGGGGCCAGCACGGTGCTGGTCCAGGACCGGGGGGTGTTCGGCGGCAACGCCAGCTCCGAGATGCGCATGCACATCTCCGGCGCGTCCTGCCACTGGGGCAAGAAGAACGCCTCCGAGACCGGCATCCTCATGGAGCTCCAGCTGGAGAACAAGTATCTCAACGACAGCTACAACTACTCCATTTGGGACGGGGTCCTCTGGTCCGCCGCCCTGGAGACAAAAAACCTGACCGTCTTCATGAACACCACCATGGAGCGGGTCCACTCCGACGGGAAGGCGATCCAGGGTGTGGACTGCTACCAGATGACCACCGAGCGCCGGCTGCGGCTGGTGGGGGACGTCTACCTGGACTGCACCGGCAACGGCACTCTGGGCTACTTCGCCGGCGCGGCCTACGCCATTGGCCGGGAGGGCCGGGCGGCCTACGGCGAGAAGGACGCGCCGGAGGTCCCCGACGGCGAGACCATGGGCAACACCATCTACTTTGTGGCCGAGGACCGGGGCCGCCCGGTGAAGTTCACCAAGCCCTCCTGGGCCTACACCTTCGACGAGAGCGACTTCGTCCACCGCTACCACGGGGATATCGTAGTCTACCACGACGCGGACGACGTGGTGGTGCTCAAGCCCGGCGAGGACTACGCGGACCACGCGGACCAGCTGGTGGAGAAGTACGACGTGAAGTCCGGCTACTGGTGGATCGAGCTGGGGGGCGACTGGAAGGACATTATCGGGCAGGCGGAGGAGATCCGCTGGGAGCTCTACCGCACCATCTACGGCGTGTGGGACCACATCAAGAACGGCGGGGACCACGGGGCGGAGAACTACGAGCTGGTGTGGGTGGGCAACCTGCCCGGCACCCGGGAGAGCCGCCGCCTGCTGGGGGACCACATCCTCACGGAGCAGGAGATCCTGGCCAACGCCCGGCATCCGGACGCGGTGGCCTACGGCGGCTGGCCCATGGACGAGCACGTGGCCCCGGGGTTCCGGGCCAAGGGGGCCATCCCCTCCCGGGTGCGCAGCTTCCCGGGACTGTACACCATCCCCTACGGCTGCTACTGCTCCGCCAATATCTCCAATCTGATGATGGCCGGGCGGAACATCAGCGCCTCCAAGCTGGCCATGGGCTCCACCCGGGTGATGGCCACCTGCGCCGTGGGCGGCGAGGCCGCCGGCACCGCCGCCGCCATGGCCTCCCGGCTGGGTCTCACCCCCCGGGCCTTCGGCCAGACCCACATGGCGGAGCTCCAGCAGGAGCTGCTGAAAAACGACTGCTACATCCCCGGCCTGCGCAATCAGGACCCGGAGGATCTGGCCCCCAGGGCCCGGGTCTCCGCCTCCTCCCAGCAGACGGGCTATGAGGCCGGTCAGGTCCTCAGCGGCATCGCCCGCACGGAGGAGGGAGGAGACGTCAACCTCTGGCGTTCCCGGGCCATGGGCCCGGAGGGGGAGCGGCTGCGGCTGGACTGGAGCGAGCCTGTCTCCATCGGCCAGGTCCGGCTGACCCTGGACCCGGACCTCTCCGAGGAGCGGTGCATCTCCGTGTCCAAGGCGTTTCTGGACAAGGAGCCGGTGGGCGTGCCGGTCACGCTGCTGCGGGACTACACCCTCACCGCCTACCGGGAGGGCAGGGCCGTCTGGAGCCGGCGGGTGGAGGGCAACTACCAGCGCCTGAACGTGCTGGATCTGCCCCAGGCGGTGGAGGCCGACTGTCTGGAGCTCCATGTCCAGGCCACCAACGGCTGCCCGGAGGCCCGGGTGTTCGAGGTGCGGGTCTACGGGTAGACGGACAAAAACGTTCTGCTTTGCCTCTGTTTCAGCCTGTTTTCCTGGCTTTTGTGATCGGTTCATTCACCCCGGAGGGGATTGGCGCGGGTACTGCTCCCGCCCGGTCCCCTCCGGGGATTATGTGTATATTGCATAAAAATTGTCTCAAATTTTCTACGGATATATTATTATTCCACAAAAAAGAACATCGGATTGAAAAAACGGAATATTTACGCGGCCTGCTTTTGGTGATACCATAAGCTCATAAAACAGGAAAGCGTAAGACGCTCTCCGAAGGAAAGGAGAGACCCCATGAAAACACCTCCCGCCACCGCACTGACCGGCAGAGCGTCCCCCGGCGCCGTACTGGCGAAAAAGCTCACCAGCTTCGGGAACTATCTGCGCCAGCATTGGACACTGTATCTGATGCTGATCCCGGGCTTGTTCTTCCTCTTCATCTACAAGCTCCTGCCCCTCTACGGCCTCCAGATCGCCTTCAAGGACTACAAGATCTTTGCCGCCGGGGACCCCTGGAGCGCCATCGCGGCCAGCGAATGGTGTGGCTTTGAGCACTTTGCCAAGCTCTTCGGCAGCTCCCAGTTTACCAAGGTGCTGACCAACACCCTGGTCATCAACGGGCTGAAAATCCTCTGGCTGTTCCCCATCCCTATCATCTGCGCCATCCTGCTCAACGAGATTCGCCAGAAGATCTACCAGAAGCTGTGCCAGACCCTGATCTATGTGCCCTACTTCTTCTCCTGGGTGCTGATCTTCGGCATTTTCTACTCCCTGCTGGGGTCCTACGGCATTGTCAACAACATCATCGCCTCTCTGGGCGGCAGCCGGGTGGGCTTTTTCAGCGATCAGAGCGTCTTTCGCAGCGTCCTGGTGTTCACCGAGGGCTGGAAGGAGATCGGCTACAACACCATCATCTATCTGGCGGCCATCACCGGCATCGACGTCACCCTCTACGAGGCGGCCCGCATGGACGGGGCCAACAAGTTCAAGCAGATCTGGCACATCACCATGCCCGGCCTTCTGCCCACCATCGTCCTCATGCTCATCATGAAGGTGGGATACATCCTGACCACCGGCTTCGAGCAGATCCTGGTGTTCTACAGCCCGGCGGTCTACGACGTGGCGGACATCATCGAAACCTACGTCTACCGCATCGGCATGGGCCAGGCGGACTTCTCCCTGGCCACGGCCCTGGGCCTGTTCAACGCGGTGGTGGCCTTTGTTCTCATCGTGGGCGCCAATACCGTCAGCAAGAAGACCCTGGGCCGCAGCATCTGGTAAGGAGGATATGAGATGAAGAAAAAGAAAAGCGCCGGCATCGCCCTGGACGCCAGCGAAAAGTTCGTCTCCGGCCTTGCCTACGTCCTCATGACCCTCTTCGCCCTGTGCGCCATCCTCCCCTGCCTCCACGTGGTCAGCAAGGCCTTCAGCAAGGGCACCTACGTCACAGCAGGTCTGGTGAACTTCTGGCCCAAGGGCTTCCAGCTGGAGACCATCCAGTACATCCTCTTTCAGACAGACTTTTTCAACGCCCTGAAAAACACCCTCATCGTCACCGGCGTGGGCACCCTCATCAGCCTCTTCACCAGCATCACCACCGCCTACCCCCTCTCCAAGCCCGCCTTCCGGGGCCGGAAGGTCATCACGCTGCTGTATGTGTTCAGCATGGTGTTCTTCGGCGGCATGATCCCCGCCTACATGGTGGTGCGGATGCTGGGCATCCTGGACACCTACGCGGCCATGATCCTGCCCTTTGCCATTGTGCAGTTCAACATGTTCATTGTGAAGAACTACTTTGAGGGCCTGCCGGAGATCATCGAGGAGTCCGCCCGCATCGACGGGGCCGGGGATCTGCGCATTCTGGTGTCCATCGTCTGCCCCATGTCCACCCCTGTCATCGCCACAGTGGCCCTGCTCTACGCCATCAACTACTGGAACAACTACTTCCACGCCATGATGTATACCCAGTCCCCCTCCATGCAGACACTACAGGTATACCTCTACAACCTGATCCAGAGCGGCTCCGGCTACCTGGAGAACATGGCCGGCGGCACCCTGACCACCAACATCACCCCCGAGGGGCTGACAGCGGCGGCGGTCACCCTGTCCATCATCCCCATCATCGCCCTCTACCCCTTTGTCCAGCGCTTCCTCATCAAGGGCATCACCATCGGCTCCGTGAAGGGCTGACGCCTCGTCTTTTAACCGCCACATCCGGCGGAGAAGAAAATATATAAAAAGGAGAAACGAACCATGAAAAAGCCACTTGCACTGCTCCTCAGTCTGCTGATGCTGTTCTCGCTGGCTGCCTGCGGCGGGGGCGGCAATAATCAGCCCGCCTCCGACGGCAATCAGTCCACCGCAGCGCCCAGCGGCGACAAGAATACAGGCGGCGAGCAGACCACTGTTCCCGAGCTGAAGGGGCCCGGCAACGTCACCCTCAAGCGCCTGGGCTATAACGCGGCCTTTGATCCCAACAACGACATCAACGCGGACGTGCTCAAGCAGTCCACGGGCTACGATGTGGAGTACTTCATGCTCCCCTCGGAGAATGCGGATGAGAAGCTGCTCATGGACATCTCTGGCGGAGCAAACTACGACAGCATCAATATTTCCATCAACCAGTGGCGTACATTAGTATCCCAAGGTGCGCTCCAGCCCCTGGACGATGCGTTGGAGGCCTATGGCCAGGACGTTCTGGCGGGTAACTCTGAAAATGTATGGAATGCCCTGCGGGGAGATGACGGCCACATCTACGGCGTGCCCTACATGTACCCCCACTCCCATGAAATCGCCGCCTTCATGGTAGCCCGCATGGACCTGCTGAAGGCCGCCGGCATCAACGAGGTTCCCACCACCATTGACGAGTTCTATGACTGTCTGGTGACCCTTAAACAGCACTACGGCGATGAGTACGTCATCCTGGCCGGCCCCTATTTGCCTAACTCCGAGGCCAACGAGAACTGGGTCATCCCCAAGACCATCGCCTGCGCCTTCGGCATCTACAACGACTGGATGGTAGATGAGAACGGCAAGGTCTATTACATGACCGAGGCGCCTAAATTCGCCGAGATGGTTGAGTTCCTGACCAAGCTGTACAACGAGGGCCTCATTGACCCCGACTGGGCCATCAACACCGAGTCCACCCTGAAGGAGAAATTCACCTCCGGCAAGGCCATCATCACCTGCGGCAACCGTGCCCTGGCCGACTTCTGCTCCGCCGCCCTCATTGAGAACCTGAACCTGAGCTGGGACGATCTGGCCTATATCTCCGCCCTGAAGGGGGCTGACGGTACCTGCACGTATCAGAGCACGGAGGCCATCGGCTGGATCTCCTGCGTACCCAGATCCTCTGAAAATCTGGCCGATGTGGTGAACTGGTGGAATTTAAGGGTAAAGGATCAGCTGTTCATCACAATTGGCGAGGAGGGCGTCCACTTCAATTACGATGAAGATGGAGAAATCGAACCGATCAACCCCATCTTCGCTGAGGAGCGGGGCAACTCCTACTGGTATCTGGATGTAACCGACCAGAAGGCATATGAATTCCAGTGGCCCTCCCGGGTGCGCAAATCCGAGGGACAGTGGCACTCCTTCTCTGCGGTGACCATGGACGCGGACCAGAGCATCTTTGTGCCCAACACCTTCGCCTTCATGCCCGCCAAGGAGAATTACGCCAAGTACAACACCGCTATTTTCAATGATCTGCAGGATTATATCACCCAGGTCATGTCCGGCACCCGCACCATCAACGATCTGGACACATTCATGTCCGACTGGACCAACGCCGGCGGCGAGAGCGTGCGGGGCGATCTCCAGGGCTGGTACGACGAGTTCTACAAATAATCCATTGCTGCTCGCTATCATGAGAGGGCGGGATCTCTCCCGAGATCCCGCCTTCTCCCAAAACAAGGAGGAAACTTCCAATGTCCGTTACATTTCAGCAGGAGCTGCCCATCTATAAAGAGGTGGACGTGCTGGTGGCCGGAGCGGGTCCGGCAGGCGTGGGCGCGGCCGTGGCCGCCGCCAGAAACGGCGCAGACACCCTGGTTATCGAGGCCAACGGCTGCGTGGGCGGCATGGCCACCATGGGCGGCGTGGGCCCCTTCATGACCAGCTATGACGCCAACCACGAGAACATGATTATCCGGGGCGTATTTGAGGAGCTGGTAGAGCGGATGGTGGCCATGGGCGGGGCCATCCACCCGGGAGAGGTCCACAACGAGGAGCCCCACTCCAGCTTCTACCGCCTGGGCCACAACAACGTGGGTCCCTTTGACCAGGAGGCCTTCAAGCTGGCGGCCTCCCGCATGATCCGGGAGGCCGGGGCGGCGCTGCTGCTGCACACCCAGTTCATCGCCGTGCTCAAGGAGGGGGACCGCATCGGCGGCGTGGTGATCGCCAACAAGGACGGACTGAGCGTGGTCCGGGCCAAGGTGGTGGTGGACTGCACCGGCGACGCGGACGTGGCCGCCCGGGCGGGATGCCCCTACGTGGTGGGCAGCGAGGAGGACGGCAACATCCAGCCCGCCTCCCTGTTCCTCCGGCTCTACAACGTGGACACGCCCCGGGTGGCGGAGCACATGGCTCAGCACCGGGAGGAGATCCGGCCCTTCTACGGCCCCTACAGCTGGCTCATCCGGGAGCGGCCCCAGGCCTGGGGCGACATCCCCCGGGCGGAGGTGGGCGTGTTCGCCGACGTGCAGGAGGGGGAGTACCGGCTGAACGTGACCCGGGTGCTGGACGTGGACGGCACCAAGGCGGAGGATCTGACCCGGGCGGAGCTGGAGGGCCTGGAGCAGGCCCACAAGGTGTTCCGGTTCATGCGGGAGAACGCCGTGGGCTTTGAGAACGCCCGCATGATCGGCACCGCCGCCACCATCGGCATCCGGGAGACCCGGCACATCCGGGGTGAGTACCGGCTGTCCGGGGAGGAGGTGGCCGCGTGCAGGGTGCCGGAGGGGACCATCGCCGTCATGGCCACCAACATGGACACCCACAACAGGGATAACCCCGGCGGGTCCTTCATTGTCCCCACCGCCGGCCCCTACTTCGGCGTTCCCTACCTGTGTCTGGTGCCCAAGGGCGCGGACAATCTGCTGGTGGCGGGCCGGGCCATCTCCGCCGACGCCCTGGCGGGCTCCGCCGTGCGCATGATGCCCAGCTGCATGGCCTTCGGACAGGCCGCCGGCGTAGCCGCCGCCATGGCGGCCGCGGCGGACATACCGCCCCGGGACGTGGACGTGGCCGCCCTGCGCCGGAAGCTGACGGACCAGGGCGCGTTTGTGGGGGACTGAGCGGCTGCATGAACAGCTGAAAACCTGACAGGAGGATCCATCATGTCAAATCTGCCCGGATTTCTGGACTTCACCCGGCCTGGTCCCGGCTTCGTGGACGACAGCCAGCTCCACCCCTTTGTGCGGTTCTGGAAGCGGTACGGACGGCACTTCTTCAAGCTGCTGCAGGTCAATCTGGTATACGCCCTGGTAACCCTGCCGGTCTACGGTTGGCTTATGAGCCTCATCAACGCCGTCACCACCCAGACCGGGGGCGGCGTGGTGTCGGTGCTGGGGTCCCTGCTGCTGTATGTGGCCCTGGGCTGGCCGGTGTGGCTGCGGGCGGCGCTGGTGGGCGGGTCCATCCTCCTGCTGGGCCCCGCCACGGCGGCGCTGGGCCGGGCGGCCCTGGACTGCGCCTGGAGCCGGCCGGGCCTCTTCTGGCCCAACTTTTGGGAGGCCTGGAGGCGCTCCTGGCGGCAGGCGCTGCCGGTGGGGCTGGCGGACGTGCTGGCGGTGTTCGCCACGCTCTACTATCTGGTGGACGGCGAGACCTTTTTCGGCGCGGCAGGCGGGGTGCTGAAGGTGCTCTGGCTGGCGCTGGCCCTGGTGTACGCTATGGCCCGGGTCTACGTCTACCCCATTATGGCCACCGTGGAGCTGCCCCTGGGGGCCCTGCTCCGGGACAGTCTGGCCCTGGCCCTGCTGCGGCCCTGGCGTCCCCTGGCGGTGGTGGGGATCACGGCGGTGCTGTGCGCCCTGTGTCTGGCGGCGGATCTGGTGCTGATCCCCTGCTTTTTATACAGCTTCGCGGCGTTTTCCGCTGCGTTCTTTACCCAGCCGGTCATTCAAGAACATCTGCTCGCCCCCGCGGCGCGGGCGGAGGAAGGAAACGAGGAATCATGAGAGCAGCCTATTTTCTGGGCAGCCGGACCATTGAGACCCGGCCCCTGCGTCTGCGCGCCCCCGGCCCGGGGCAGGCGCTGCTGCGGGTCCACGCCTGCGGCGTGTGCGGCACGGACGTACATATTTTCGCCGGCGGGAAGGGCTCGGCCAGCGTCACGCCGCCGGTCATACTGGGCCACGAGCTCTCCGGCACCGTGGAGGCCCTGGGCCCCGGCGTCACCGGACTGAAGGCGGGGGATCTGGTCAGCGTGGATCCCAACATCTACTGCGGGACCTGTCCCCCCTGCCGCCAGGGCAGAAAGCAGCTGTGCCGGGCCATGGAGGCCGTGGGCGTGACCATGGACGGCGGCTTCGCGGACCAATGCCTGGCGCCTGCGGCCCAGTGCGTGGTCCTCCCGGCGGGGACGGACCCGGAGCTGGCCGCCCTGACGGAGCCCCTGGCCTGCTGCCTCCACGGTATCGACAGGGCGGCCATCCGGCCGGGGGAGACGGTCCTCATCCTGGGCGGGTCCACCATCGGGCTGATGATGTTGCAGCTGGCCCGCCTGTGCGGCGCGGCCCGGGTGGTGGTCAGCGAGCCGGTGGCGGCCCGGCGTGGGCTGGCCCTGGAGCTGGGCGCGGACGGCGCGGTGGACCCCCTCCGGGAGGACCTGGCGCAGCGGACGGAGGCGCTGCTGGGCGGCGGGGCCAACGTGGTCATCGAGTGCGTGGGGGGCCGGACCGGCGCGGCGGCCCAGGCCGTGGACGCGGCCGGACCGGGCGGACGGATCCTGCTCTTCGGCGTGCCCCACCCGGAGGCCCTGCTGGAGACCAGCCTCTGCGCCATCTACCAGAAGGAGCTGACCATCCTGGGCTCCTTTGTCAACCCGGACACCCACAGCCGGGCGGCGGCCCTTATCGCCTCGGGCCGGCTGCGGCTGAAGGAGCTGATTACCCACCGGTTCCCTGTGGACCGGCTCCGGGAGGCCATCGAGACCCAGGCCGGCCCGGAATCCATCAAGGTACTGGTTGTACCGGAGGAGGAATGACATGTCTATCAATGTGGAAACGAGAGACTTTGACGTGGTGGTGGTGGGCGGCGGCCTGAGCGGCATGTGCGCGGCCATTGCCGCGGCCCGCCACGGCGCGAAAACGGCTATTGTCCAGAATCGGTCCGTGTTCGGCGGCAACGCCAGCTCGGAGATCCGGATGCACATCGTGGGGGCCAGCTCCCACGGGGCCAAGCCGGATCTGGCGGAGACCGGCATCCTGCTGGAGCTGCTGCTGGAGAACAAGCGCCGCAACCCCTACGCCAGCTTCCCGGTCTTTGACGCCATTCTCTGGGAGGCCGTCCACCAGCAGAAGGGCCTCACCGCCTATCTGAATACCAACATGGACGACGTGGTCATGGACAGCGGCCGCATCGCCGCCGTGGTCTGCCACCAGAACACCACGGAGACGGAGCTGCGCCTGGAGGGCCGGATCTTTATCGACGCCACCGGCCACGGCACCCTGGGCGTCATGGCCGGCTGCGGCAGCCGCCTGGGCAGCGAGAGCCGGGACCAGCACGGCGAGCCCAACGCCCCCGATATGGCCAACACGGACACCATGGGCAACTCCATCATGTTCAGCGCCATAGACCGGGGGGAGAAGGTGGTCTTTGAGAAGCCGGAGTGGGCCTACACCTTCTCCGAGGAGGATCTGCGCTACCGGGAGCACGGCGACTCCGTGGGCTCCCACGCCGACGGGGGCAGGCTGGTGGCCTTCGAGGAGGGCTCCGGCAGGCTGCCCAACTTCTCCAACGTGGACTCCGGCTACTGGTGGATCGAGCTGGGGGGAAGGAACAACGACATCATCCGGGAGGGCGAGGAGATCCGGGACGAGCTGCTCCGGTGCGTCTACGGCGTGTGGGACCACCTGAAAAACCAGGGGGACCACGGGGTGGACAACCTGGATCTGGACTGGGTGGGCATGGTGCCCGGCTACCGGGAGAGCCGCCGGCTGGTGGGGGACTACCTGCTCACGGAGAACGACGTCCGCTCCAACCGGGTGTTCCCGGACGCGGTGGCCTACGGCGGCTGGCAGATGGACCAGCACACCCCCGGCGGCATCATGGACTTTGACAAGTATCCCAGCCGCATCCTCAACTACCCCGGCTGCTACACCATCCCCTACCGCTGCTTCTACAGCCGGGAGGTGCCCAATCTGATGATGGCGGGCCGGGACATCAGCGTCACCAAGATGGCCTTCGGCTCCACCCGGGTCATGGGCACCTGCGCGGTGGGCGGCCAGGCCGCCGGCACCGCCGCCGCCCTGGCCGTCCGGCGGGGCGTCCTGCCCGGGGACATGGCCGGGCACATGGAGGAGCTCCAGCAGACCCTGCTGCGGGACGACTGCTACCTCCCCGGCTTTGCCAACAGGGACCCCGGCGATCTCTGCCGGACCGCCAAGGTCACCGCAGCCTCCTGGAAGGAGGGCCGGGAGCCGGAGAAGGCGGTGAACGGCGTGGCCCGCCGGGTGGACGGGGAGGAGAACTGCTGGGAGTCCCGGGATCTGGAGAGCGCCCAGCTGACCCTGAAGCTGGCACAGCCCGCCAGGGTGGGCCAGGTGCGGCTGACCTTTGATCCCAATCTCACCCGGGAGATCATGCCCTCCATGACCCGCAACGTCCGGGCCCGGCAGGTGAAGGGCCTGCCCCCGGAGCTGGTGCGGGACTACCGGGTGGAGGCCCTGCGGGACGGGGAGCCCGTGTGGAGCAGGACCGTCACCGGCAACGGCCAGCGGCTGAACGTGCTGGAGCCGGAGGAGGCCCCGGTGTGCGATACGCTGCGGATCACGGTCCTGGCCACCCACGGCCTGGACAGCGCCCGGATCTTCGAGGTGCGGGCCTACGAGAAGGGAGAGAACTAATGGAGACCGTTTCCTATACCAGAGAGATCCCGGTTTACAAGCGCTTTGATGTGATTGTCTGCGGCGCGGGCCCCGCCGGGATCTGCGCGGCCGTGGCCGCCGCCCGGCAGGGCGCCAAGGTGGCGCTGCTGGAGCGCTACGGCGTGCCCGGCGGCAACCTGACCTGCGGCCACGTGGGCCCCATCCTGGGCATGGTGGGCAAGGGGACCATGCGGGACGAGCTGATGGCCCTGCTGGAGGTGCCGGACAACGACATGATCGGACGGGTGGGCGTGGCCCACGACATGCAGCGGGCCAAGACCGTGCTGACGGAGTTCATCCACCACGAGAACATTGAGGTCTACCTCCAGACCATGGCGGCCGACGCCCTGGTGGAGGACCACCGGGTCACCGGCGTGGTGATTTCCACCAAGGAGGGGCTGCTGGCCCTGGAGGGCAAGGTGGTGGTGGACGCCACCGGCGACGGGGACGTGGCCGCCTTCGCCGGCTGCCAGATCGAGAAGGGCCGGGAGGACGGGCTCATGCAGCCCGTGACCCTGGAGTTCACCCTGGACAACGTGGACGAGGACCGGGGCGTTATCTGCATCGGCGACGTGGACGACGTGGCGTTCAACGGCCAGCGGTTCCTGGACTACTGCAAGCAGTGCGCCCAGAAGGGCATGCTGCCGGAGCACCTGGCCGCCGTGCGGCTGCACCCCACAGTGCACAAGGGGGAGCGGCAGGTGAACACCACCCAGGCCAACGGCGTGGACAGCACCAAAATAGAGGACCTGTATCCCGCTGAGCTGGCCCTGCGGGGACAGATCGACACGCTGATCCGCTTTTTCCGGGAGAACCTGCCCGGATACGAGAACTGCAAGTACATCGCCTCCGGCACCACCACCGGAATCCGGGAGAGCCGCCGGGTGGTGGGGGAGTACCTCATCACCGCCGAGGAGCTGGCCGCGGGCAAGCGGTTTGACGACGTGGTGGTCCACAAGGCGGAGTTCATCGTGGATATCCACAACCCCGCCGGGGCCGGGCAGGCGGAGGAGAAGATCCAGTATGTGGTCCCCTATGACCTGCCCTACGGCTGCTTTGTGCCCAAGGGGGTGGACGGCCTGATGACCGCCGGACGCTGCATCTCCGGCACCCACCGGGCCCACGCCTCCTACCGGGTCATGTCCATCTGCATGGCCATGGGTCAGGCGGTAGGCGTGGCGGCGGCCCTGTGCGCCCGCCAGGGCTGCCAGCCCAGGGAGCTGGACGTGAAGGCGCTGCAAAAGGAGCTGGCCGCGCTGGGCGTGGAGCTGTTTGACTGAGATCCTATACATTACATAATATATCCGCCGCCCCGCAGGCGTGGTAAGCCCCGCTTTCCACAGCAGAAGGCCGTGTTATTGGAACGCCCAATAACACGGCCTCTTTTCTCTCACTCCCCCGCTAATCGCGCCTCCTGGGCCGCCAGGGTGGCCAGGGTGTCCCCCAGCTGGACGAATACCGCCGCCAGTACTGCCAGCTCCGAGGCGGACATGGCGCTGTAGAGCGCGTTGGACACCGCCGTCACCAGGGCGGTCAGCTCCCGTGGGTCCATGGAAATCCCTCCTCGGGCTATCTTATGCCGTCCCGTCCGTCCCTGCGCCGCCGGCCCGCGGGGGAAAGAGGGGCTGGGCGAAACCGCCTTGCAATCCCCGGGCGGTTTATGGTAAAATAGCCCCAAGAACGACGAAAAGGAGAACAGCATGAAGGGGTTTCTGGTCCTGCTGGCGGCGCTGCTGACCCTGACCGGCTGCGGCGCATGGGACGACGGTGACGCGTCCGCCTTCGCGCCCGGAGAGGAGGAGCGGCTGACAATCTACACCTCCCACAAGGCGGAGGTCTACGGCCCCATTGTCCGGGAGTTTGAGGAGCGCACCGGCATATGGGTCCAGGTGGAGACCGGCGGCACCGCCGAGCTGCTGGAGCGCATCGCCGGCGAGGGGGAGGACACGCCCTGCGACCTCCTCTTCGGCGGGGGCGTGGACAGCCTGTCCGCCTGCGCGGACCTCTTCGAGAGCTACGAGAGCCCCCGGGCCGCCGCCCTGGACCCGTCCTACCGCTGCGCCGGCGGTAGCTGGACCGCCTTCTCCGTCCTGCCGGTGGTGCTCATCTACAACCCCGTGCTGGTGCGCATGAACCCTCCGGAGGGCTGGTCCAGCCTTCTGGACCCCGCCTGGCGGGGGCGGATCGCCTTCACCAGCCCTGCCGTCTCCGGCTCCAGCTACACCGCCCTGGCCACGCTTCTGCAGGCCCTGCCCAGCAGCGGGGACGTGCTCAGCGCCTTTTACGACAACCTCCAGGGCCGGGTGCTCCCCGACTCCGGGGCCGTGGTGGGCGCGGTGGCCGAGGGCGCCTGCGTCATCGGCGTGACCCTGGAGGAGACCGCCCGCAAGGCCGTCCAGGCCGGCAGCGACATCGCCATTCTCTATCCAGGGGAGGGCACCAGCGCCCTCCCCGACGGCATGGCCGTGGTGGCCGGGTGCGCCCACCAGGAGAACGCCCGGCGGTTCATCGACTTCGCCCTGGGGGAGGACGTGCAGCGGTTTCTGGCCCGGGTCTGCCAGCGCCGCCCGGTCCTGGGGGACGCCCAGGAGGAGCTCCGCCTCATAGACTACGATCTGGACTGGGCCGCCCGTGCGCGTGAGGATGTGCTCGCCTGGTGGCGGGAGATGGAGGCGGCGCAATGATGGAGACCATTCGGGCCTGGGTGGGCCGGTCCTTCCGCAACCGGATCTTTGTCGCCATGCTGGCGGCCACCCTGCTGCCCCTGCTGGTATGCGGAGGGCTGATGCTGAACCTGCAGGTGACCCGCAGCCAGGAGAGCCTGGCCCAGGAGTCCCACGCCCAGCTGGCCGCCCTGGGCGCGGCTCTGGACGACTTCCGGGAGACCTGCCGGGACATCGCCGGCTCCCTGGCGGACAGCACGGTGGTCCGCTCCGCTCTGCGCCGGGGCGGCGAGGACTCCCGGACCCTCTACCAGGTGCTCTTTCGCACCGCCGAGCCCCTGCGGCCCTATGCCCGCTTTGACATCTATGACCGACAGGGCGTGTGCCGCTACACCACCGCCAGCGCCCCGCCCTCCGGGGAGCTGGATCCGGGCTGGGGCATCCTGTGGGACGCCGGCCAGGAGGAGGGTCTGGCCCTCCGGGCCGGAGAGGACGGCGGGCTCGTCGCCGCCCAGGCGGTGCGCAGCCGCGGCGGCGATATTTTGGGATATGTGACCGCCCAGGTGGAGCAGGAGGGCTTTGACCGGATGTTCAACGGCCTGTACAGCGCGGCCGGCGAGGTGCTGCTGCTGGACGGGCGGTGGCGGACGGTCTACTGCTCCCAGCCCTCCCAGGGGCGCTCCACAGTGGAGTGCCTGCGGGAGCAGCTTCTCGCGGGGAGCCCTCTGACCGGCGTGACCGGGGAGTACGCCTTCTTCGCGGCCCAGCGGCCGGACACAGGCTATGTCCTCATTCTCCAGCGTCCCCGGCCCTTCACCGCCCTGGTGCTGCGCAGCTTCTATCTGGTGGGGGCCATGGTGGGTGTGGTGTGCCTTCTTCTGTGCATGTGGTGCGCCTGGGTGCTCAGCCGCGCCCTCTCCCGGCCGGTCCACCAGCTGGACGAGGCCATGGGCGAGGTGGAGCGGGGCCGTCTGGACGTGCGCCTGGAGACGGACCGGGCCGACGAGCTGGGCCGCCTGTCCAGCCGCTTCAACCGGATGGCGGCGGAGTACCGGCTGAACCTGGACCGGTCCGTCCAGCGGGAGCGGGAGCTGAACCGGGCCCGTCTGGGGATGCTCCAGGCCCAGCTGAACCCCCACTTTCTCTACAACACCCTGGACGCCATGAAGTGGCTGGGGGTGGCCCATCAGGCCCCGGAGGTGGCCGCCCTGGCCACGGATCTGGCGGACATCCTCCGCTTCAGCATCTCCGGGGAGGAGCTGGTCACGCTGGAGCGGGAGCTGGAGCTCCTTGACCGCTATCTCGACATCCAGCTCATCCGCTTTGAGGACCGCTTCACCTGCGAGATCGACGCGGCGGACCGGCTTCAGAGCTGTCTGGTGCCCAAGCTGGCCCTCCAGCCCCTGGTGGAGAACGCCATCATCCACGGCGTGGCGGACCGGGACGATGGCTACATCAAGGTGCAGGCGGTCCAGGAGGGGGATGATCTGGTGCTCCGGGTCTCCGACAACGGCTGCGGCATGACTCCGGAGGTGCTGGAGCGGCTCAACAGCGGGGATAAGAGAATACCTGGCGGACATCTTGGCTTGTATAATACGGATAGTATCATTCGTCTGCGGTTTGGGGCGGCCTATGGGCTCACGGCCCGGTCTGTCCCCGGGGAGGGCAGCTGCGTAAGTCTGCGCCTGCCCATACAGAGAGAGGAGGCTGGCGATGCTGAAGGTGCTGATCGTTGACGACGAGGCGGTGGTCCGCCGGGGGATCATGCTGGGCATGGACTGGGCGGCTATGGGCTGCGTGGTGGTGGGCGAGGCCTCCAACGGGGAGGAGGGGATCGCCGCCGTGGAGCGGTACAGCCCCAATCTGATTATCACGGACGTGCGGATGCCCCGGATGGACGGGATTGAGATGCTGGGCCGGCTGCGGGAGATGGGGTGCAGGGCCCATGTGATTCTCCTCACCGCCCACAGCGACTTCTCCTACGCCCGCTCGGCCCTCCAGCTGGGGGCGGACGACTACCTGCTCAAGCCCTTCCGGGACCAGGAGCTGGTCAGCGCCATTGACAAGGTGCGCCGGAAGGAGCAGGAGCTGACGGATCTGACCGTGCAGGACGCGCTGCCCCTGGCCAAGGGGGACAAGAGCAAGTACGTCCTCCAGGCCCTGGGCTACATCGCGGACCACTACGGGGACCAGGACATCTCCATCACCACCATTGCCCAGCATCTGGGGGTGAGCGAGGGGCACCTGAGCCACGTGTTCAAGAAGGAGACCAGCTACACCATCATCAGCTACCTGACCCAGTACCGGGTCCACACGGCCATGAAGCTTTTGCAGGACTGCCGGTACAAGGTCTACGAGGTGGCGGAGATGGTGGGGTACCGGGACGTGGCCTACTTCGGCAGCACCTTCAAAAAGCAGGTGGGCATGTCCCCGTCGGAGTACCAGGACCGGTGCCGGTGATTTTTGAAAAATTTGAAGAATTTTTGCGTTTCCTCTTGACTTTCCCCCTGGTGGAAGGGGTAAGGTAGTCCCATCAAGGGCCCCTGCGGGCCGGAAAGAAGGGAATACTATGATAAGTACAGGCGCGGCCGCCCTCATGATCCTGATGGCGGTTCTCACCGTTGTAGGCCCGGCGGCGGGTATGCTGTTTCTCCGCCGGCGGGGCGGGCGGTGGCGGGACTTTTGGGTGGGCGGGGTGACGTTCTTCCTCTTCGCCATGGTGCTGGAGCAGATCCTCCACACGCTGGTTCTCCGCTCCCCCCTGGGTCAGGTCCTGCAGAGCAATATCTGGCTCTACGGCCTCTACGGAGGGCTGGCGGCGGGGATCTTCGAGGAGGTTGGCCGGTTTCTGGCCTTCAAGCTGGTTCTGAGGAACCGGCGGGAGCGGATCACGGCCCTCAGCTACGGCGTCGGCCACGGCGGAATGGAGGCCTTTCTCCTGCTGGCTGTGACCTACTTCAACAACCTCTACCTGTTCTCCGTCCTCTCCAACGGCGGGACCCTGGCCCCGGAGCTGACGGCGGCCCTGGAGAATCTGGCCGCGCTGCCCGCCGTCATGTACCTCTGGGCGGGCCTGGAGCGGGTCATCGCCATCACCATCCATATGACCCTGTCGGTGCTGGTGTTCACCGCTGTGACCCGGCCCGGAAAGCGCTGGCTGTTCCTGGCGGCCATCGGGCTCCACGCGGCCGCGGACTTTTCCACCCTCGTGTCCGCCGCCTATCTTCCGGTGGCGGCGGTGGAGCTGCTGGCGGCGGCATGGGCCCTGGCCCTGGTGTGGCTGGCGGTGGGATTGTATAAAAAACTCCCCCAAACCCCAGAAAACCCTTGACCTTCCCCCTGCTGGAGGGTATATAATTGGGCAAAAGCGAGGTGGTCCCTGTGAAGATCAACGAGGTGGAGGCCCTGGTGGGCATCACAAAAAAGAATATCCGCTTCTACGAGGAGAAGGGCCTGCTCTCCCCCAGCCGCAACAGCGAGAACGGCTACCGGGACTACGGCCAGGAGGAGGTGGACGTCCTCCGGCGCATCAAGCTGCTGCGAAAGCTGGGCGTGCCCATTGAGGAGATCCGCCGGATGCAGGAGGGGACCCAGACCGTGGGGGACGGCATGCGCCGCCACCTGGTCACCCTGGAGCGGGAGCGGCAGAACATCGACGAGGCGGTGCGCCTGTGCGGCCTGCTCAAGGAGCGGGAGGTGCCCCTGGGGGAGCTGGACGCGGAGAGCGTGCTGGAGGAGATGGCGGAGCTGGAGCGGGCCGGAGCCACGTTCCAGAACAAGCAGCGCCAGGACGTGCGCATCCGCTATGTGGCCCCGGTGGCGGCGGCGCTGGTGATGGTGGCGCTGATGTCGGGTGTGGCGGCGGTGATGCTCTGGGCCTTCTGGGCCGCGCCGACTGGCGCGCCCCTGGCGGTGGTGCTGGCGCTGGAGGCGGTCCCCCTGCTGATCATCTGCGGGGTGCTCTACGCCCTGTTCCAGCGGATCCGGGAGATCGGCAGGGGCGAGTCCGACGACGCCAAGCAGTACTAGATGTTTACCAGGAAGGAGTGATACGGATGCCAGACAAGAATGAAAAGAAGATCGCCGCCATTGTGATGGCTATGCTGGTGGCGCTGTACCTGCTGGGCATTGCGGGCGGAATAGCCGCCCTGGCCGGTCTGCTGGGGCCGTTGGAGGGCAGGGCGGCGGTTCCGTTCCTGCTGACGTTCCTGCTGACGTATATTCTGGTGGGCGGTGCGACGATCCTGATCGCGCGGTACGTCCTGGCCCGGCATCTGCGGGAGGCTGACAGCGGGGAAAAAGAGGACGCCCAAAAATACTGATGCCGGCGGGCCCAGCGGCGGAAAAACGCCCTGTTTGCTGTAAAGGAGCTGTGATTGATGAACAAGAGGAGCAAAAAGAAGATCGCCCCCATTGTGGTGGCGGCGCTGGTAGTGGTGTACCTGCTGCCCATCACAGGCGGGCTGGCGGCGGCTGCGGGGCTGCTGGGGGCCACTGTGGGCGGCGCGGTGATCGTGGGCGTGCTGTACGCCATGGGCCAGCGCCTGCGGGAGATTGACAGCGGGGAGGAAGAGGATGCCAAAAAATACTGAAAACGCCCAGGCCCAGCGGCGCAGGGAGGCCATCTGGAGCGCGGCTGTCTCCACGGCCATGCGGCTGCTGATGGCCGCGGTGCTGCTGTGGCTGCGGTGGGGCAGGGACGGGGGGAGCTTCCTCTCAAAGCTGCTGGTGATTGTTCTGGTTCTGGAACTGGGGAGCATTGTCCCCATCTGGATAAATCTGAAAAAAAGACTAGAGGAAATACAAGGAGGAGAAGAAGATGCTGCTGCTCAATATTGACCACGTGCCCGGGAAGGAGATCGAGGCCCTGGGGATCGTTAAGGGGACCATCGTGCAGTCGAAGAACTTCGGCAAGGACTTCATGGCCGGGATGAAAACCCTGGTGGGCGGTGAGATCACCGGCTACACGGAGATGCTGGTGGAGGCCCGCCAGCTGGCCACCAAGCGCATGGTGGACGAGGCGGAGGCCCTGGGAGCGGACGCCATTGTGAACATCCGCTTCGGCTCGTCCTCTGTGATGCAGGGGGCGGCGGAGGTCATCGCCTACGGCACCGCGGTTCGCCTGCGGTGAAAGGATCCGCCCTATGACCATTCAGGAAAAGATGCACAGCGGGGCGCTGTACCTGCCCATGGACGAGGCCCTGTTTCAGGAGCAGCTGGACTGGCTGGACCGGCTCTGGGACTTCAACGCCACCCGGCCCTCCCAGCTGGCGGAGCGGGAGACTCTGCTCCGGGAGCTGTTCGCGGAGATCGGGGAGGGGTGCTACATCGAGCCGCCCCTCCACGCCAACTGGGGCGGACGCCACGTCCACTTCGGGCGGAACATCTACGCCAACTTCAACCTGACCCTGGTGGACGACACCCACATCTACGTGGGGGACAACACCATGTTCGGCCCCAACGTGGTGGTGGCCACGGCGGGGCACCCCCTTCTGCCGGAGCTGCGGGAGCAGGGCTTCCAGTACAACGCGCCGGTCCATATCGGCAGGAACTGCTGGATCGGCGCGGGGGCCATCCTCCTGCCCGGGGTCACGGTGGGGGACAACGCGGTCATTGGCGCGGGGAGCATTGTCACCAAGGACGTTCCCGCCAGCGTGCTGGCCGTGGGGAACCCCTGCCGGGTGCTGCGGGAGATCGGGGAGCATGACCGGGCCTACTACTTCAAGGACCGGAGGATCGACGGCAGCGCCCTATAAAAGAAGCGCTGTGACCTCTCACAGCCTGAAAGAAACCCCGTACAGCCGGCAGTCTGCCGGCTGTACGGGGTTTTGCGTCTTTGCTTGTTGTTTTCTCCGGGCACAGGGAAAGTCCATGAGCCCGGCCCGGGAACGGCCGCTCAGTGCAGCAGCCACCCGGGAATATCCGTGTCCGGCTCCGGCGCGGGCGCGGGCTGCGGGGGATCCTCCTGGGCCGGCGGAGGCGCGGGCTCGCCGCCGGCGTCCGGCATGGGGGGCGGCACGGGTATGCCCGCGTCCCCCACGGTGGGCTGGCTGAAGTCCGGCATCTCCGGCGTTACCGGCCGGCCGGCGGTGCCGGAGAGGATGATCTGGTTGCGGCTTTTATAGTTGCTCTTGGCCTCCACATTGCTGGAGAGGAGCGTGCCGTCGCCCTTGTAGACGTTGCGGTAGGAGACCACCTCATAGCCGGTGTAGCCGTTCTGCTTCTGCCGCTGCTCCCCCCAGGGCAGCTCCTCCGTCTCCACGTACTCGGTCTCGTACTTGGTGGTGCCCAGCAGATCATAGGTCATCTTCACGTAGGTGTCGTCGGTCTTGGTGCCTACGATGGTGACGGTGAGCTTGCTGTTGGCGTAGCCCACGTCGATCCGGATGGGGTAGCCGGTGTTGTTCTTGAAGCGGAACTCCGGCCCGCCCCAGCTGACGGTGGCGTCCATGCCCAGGGTGATGTAGCCGGGGTAGAAGCGGTGGTTGTAGCGCTCCACGATCTCCAGATTGGCCAGCAGAGTGGCCAGGTAGATGGTGCTGGAGACCTGGCAGATGCCGCCGCCCACGGTGTTGACGGTCTCGCCGTTGACGTAGGTGGCCGCCTCGCCGTAGCCCCGCTCCACAGTCCGCTTGCCCACCACCTGATTGTAGTCAAACACATCCCCATCGTTGAGCACCAGCCCGTTCACCGCCGCGCCGGCCAGCTTCACGTTGCCCTTGCGGGCGCCGGTGCCGCTGACGTTGGTGGTGGTGGTGCTCAGCACGTCCCGGAACAGCACCGCCTCCAGCTCCTGGGCGGTCATCTTCGGGTAGACCACCTCGGCGGGCAGCTGCACCGTCTCCCCGGGCACGGCGGCCTCCAGGGCAAAGGCGGCGGCCTCCGGGTCCAGCCGGACCCCCACCTCGCCGTCCACCACCTTGCCGGTCTCCACGTCGTACCGGGCGGCGCTGGGCTCCGCGTTCAGCTCCTGGGCCAGGGCCTGGAGGTCCAGATCCAGGGCCGGCAGCTCCTCCCATGGGGCCTCCACCTCGCCGGGATCCCCCTCCAGGTACTCCAGCTCCTCCACCAGGCCCTCCTGGTCCAGCCGCTGGCCCGCGGCGGGCTTGGTGGCGTACAGGCCGTCCCGGCTGAGCTGGTAGCTGCCGTCGATGCTCTGACGGTCAAAGCCGGCCGCCAGCTCCTGGGCAGTGCGGCGCAGGATCGCCGGGTCAAAGGCGCTGACCTCCGCCTCCACCTTGGTGGACCCGCCCAGACGGCCCTTGAGCATGGTCCAGCCGTTTTTCAGCCAGCCCAGCGCGCCCTCCTCCCGGCCAATGTGCCAGGCGGCGTCCGTCAGCTCCTCTGTATCAACCTGGGCGCCCAGCTCCTTCTGGGTGTATGTACCGAGCTCCAGCCCGTTGGCGGTGACGGTCACCTCTCCGCTCAGCAGGGCGTCCGGGCTCACCCGCTCCGCCAGTTCCTCCCGGCTCAGCCCCTCCAGGGACTCCTCCCCCAGCTGTACGCCCGGGAAGACCTGCTGGTAGCTGCCGGCGTAGGCGCACAGTCCGGCCGCGGCGGCGATGAGCAGGCCTGCCGCCGCCGCGGCGGCGATCCAGCCGGCCTTGCCGCCCCTATTCTTGTTGGTCTGCTCCAGCAGCTCCTGCTGTGAGACCCGTTTTCCATCCATGCCAACCTCCTTCTTCCCCCAGAAGAGAGGGGGAAGCGTTCCTATTGTGGTATATTTTCTAGTGTACCACAATATAAAGGAAAAAGAATTACAATTTTGTAACAAGGAGACGGAAAATTTTTGTGCTATTCTCCTTTTTTGCCGCCTTGACTTTTTCCGACAGAAGGGGTACTATTGGAAAATATTATTTTGCGGCAGGAGCGGAGCTCCGCTGCGGAGGAGGGATATTTGATGCCGGTAAAATACATCTTTGTCACCGGCGGCGTGGTTTCGGGCCTGGGCAAGGGGATCACCGCCGCCGCCCTGGGCCGCCTGCTCAAGCAGCGGGGCCTGCGCGTGCGGGTGCAGAAGCTGGACCCCTATCTCAACGTGGACCCGGGCACCATGAGCCCCTACCAGCACGGGGAGGTGTTCGTCACCGACGACGGGGCGGAGACGGACCTGGATCTGGGCCACTACGAGCGGTTTATTGACGAGAGCCTGGACGTAAACTCCTCCGTCTCCGCGGGCAGGGTCTACTGGGAGGTCCTCAGCCGGGAGCGGCGGGGGGATTTTCTGGGGGGCACGGTGCAGATCATCCCCCACATCACCGACGAGATCAAGCGGCGCATCTGCCAGCTGGATCAGCCGGGCGTGGACGTGGCCATTGTGGAGATCGGCGGCACGGTGGGGGACATCGAGTCCCAGCCCTTTCTGGAGGCCATCCGCCAGGTGGCGGCGGAGCGGGGGCGGCAGAACGTCATGTTCCTCCACGTGTCTCTCATCGTGTCCATCCCCGGCACCGGGGAGCGCAAGAGCAAGCCCACCCAGCACTCGGCCAAGGAGCTGCTGGGACTGGGCATCCAGCCGGACGTGATGATCTGCCGCAGCGACGGACCCGTGCCCCGGGAGGTCCTGGAGAAGATCTCCCTGTTCTGCGGCATCCCTGTGGAGAACGTCATCCCCAACCTGACGGCGGATCTGCTCTACGAGGTCCCCCTGATGCTGGAGCAGGAGGGACTGGCGGAGGCGGTGGTGGGGCGGCTGGGTCTGGACTGCCATGAGCCGGATCTGACCGAGTGGACCGCCATGGTCCAGCGGGCCCGGCATTTGGAGGGGGCGGTGGAAATCGCCCTGGTGGGGAAGTACGTGGCCCTCCACGACGCGTACCTCTCTGTGGCCGAGGCTCTGACCCACGCGGGCATTGAAAACGGCGTCAAGGTGTCGGTCCGCTGGGTGGACAGCGAGACGGTGACCGACGATAACGCCGCCCAGGTCCTGGCCGGGTGCGGCGGCGTGCTGGTTCCCGGCGGCTTCGGGGACCGGGGCGTGGAGGGCAAGATCAGCGCCATCCGCTATGCCCGGGAAAACCGGGTCCCTTTCCTGGGCATCTGCCTGGGAATGCAGATGGCGGTGGTGGAGCTGGCCCGCCATGCCGCAGGGCTGCCCTGCGCCCACTCCGCCGAGCTGGACCCGCAGACAAGGGAGCCGGTCATTGCCCTGATGCCGGATCAGGCGGGCGTGACCAGCAAGGGGGGCACCATGCGGCTGGGCAGCTGGCCCTGCGTTCTGACCGCAGGGTCCCGGGCTGCGGCGGCCTACGGAACAGAGCACATCGACGAGCGCCACCGCCACCGCTATGAGTTCAACAACGACTACCGCCGGCACCTGGAGGCGGCGGGACTGGTCCTCTCCGGCCTCTCCCCGGACGGGCGGCTGGTGGAGGCGGTGGAGCTGAGGGACCACCCCTGGTTTGTGGGGGTGCAGTTCCACCCGGAGCTCAAGAGCCGTCCCAACCGGGCCCACCCCCTGTTCCGCGAGTTTGTAGCGGCGGCAAAGGGGACAAGGGCATAGAGCGCGTGCCGCGCCATTTCCATGGCGCGGCACGTCTGTTTACAGGCGCATGTCCGTAACCCAGCTGGTGAGCAGCAGGAGGTAGGACAGGGGCCAGAGCAG
The DNA here is from genome assembly GCA_910579965.1 of uncultured Oscillospiraceae bacterium. GTDB lineage: Bacteria > Bacillota > Clostridia > Oscillospirales > Oscillospiraceae > Pelethomonas. Next base: position 18,540 of record CAJTWF010000013.1, on the reverse strand, counting down.
GAACAGGGGGCCGCTGTACGCGCCCAGGGGCGTTCCCGGGCAGATCACCAGCCGCAGCAGGCCATAGAGCACCAGCACAGCCAGGGACAGGTACTGGGCCCACAGGGCCAGGGGGGCGTACAGCGCCGCCCGGCGGCGCAGGCAGGGGGTCAGATCAATTACCTTGCCGGGTTCCTTCACATACATGGCGTTTTCCTCCTTTATGTTGCTTCCTGTATAACAGAATACAATAATCGCTGTCCAAAAGTATGGACAGTCGGCAGCAGCGGCTCTATCCTATTCTAGTCTGCCGCCGGGGAGGATATGCCCCCTGCCCAGAACAAGACCCGCAGGGCGTTCACCCTGCGGGTCTTGCTTTGCGAATTATTCCATGGACCTGCCCAGCTGATAGGCAGTATCCAGCTCCGGACGGCCCTGGATATCGCCTGCGGCCATCACGCCGCCGCACAGCACCTTCCCCAGGCTGTCCCAACCTAAGTGAGACATCAACCGATCGTACCAGTAGGTGGTTTCCTCGTAGCCGTTACCCTCGGCCGCCATCAGCAGAACGCACTTTTTGCTGGGGTTCCGGTAGTCCTTATCGCACTCCGCAACAGCAAACAGCCTGTCAATGGCGGTTTTCAGCTGGCCGCTGATGGTCCAGTAGTACAAGGGGGAGGCCAGAACCACCACATCGGCGGCCCTGTAGGCTGCGTATATCTGCTCCATGTCGTCCCGCTGGACGCATGGATGCTCCGGGTCCTTGCCGCCGCCGAAGCAGCCCTTGCAGCCGTGAATGCACATCTTATCCAGGAAAAAGGCGGTGACCTTGTTTCCCGTCTCCTCCGCGCCGCGGGTAAAGGCGCTTACCAGTTGGGACGTATTCCCGTTTTTTCGGGGACTGCCGTTGAGTATCAGAATTTTTGCCGCCATTATACGCCCTCCCTCTACAGCTTATCCGCCAGGGCCGCCGCCTGCTTGCAGCCGTCCGTTCTGTCGATGTCTCCTTTGTTCAATACGCCAGGAATCAAAACCTCTCCTGCCATCGTCCATTTCAGCAGCGCGGCAGTGCGCTCCATCGGAATGCGCACACCGTCAAAAACAGACATGTCCTCCTCCTCACAGCAGGCAATCAGGGCGCACTCCTTACCCGCCACGTCCTTGCCGCCAACCACAAAGGAGAACAGCCTGTCAATAACGCCTTTGATCTGGGCGGGGATGGTATACCAGTAGACCGGCATGGTGAATACGACTGCGTCCGCCTCCAGAATTGCGGGAGCAATCGTGTTGAAGGCATCGTCAAAGGAGCATGCCTTCCCTGTCTTGAAGCATGCTTCGCAGGCGCGGCATCCGCCCACATTCTGCATGGCCGCGTCAAAGCGGGTGACGGCGTGCCCCTTGGCCTCAGTAGCCTGGATGAAGGCGTTGGTCATAGCGAAGCTGTTGCCGCCTTTGCGGGGACTGCCAGTGATGACCACGATTTTTTTGCCCATAAAGCACTCTCCTGTTTGATGAAATTTGTTGAGCTATTGACTTCACTCCTGGTATGCACTATCATAAGCATGGATAAGAAAAAAAGCAAGTACGCACATGAAAGTGCGGTACTTACTAAAAGGAGAGTGTACCGTATGACAAATCAGTGCATCGCCGGGGCCTGTCTGGGGAGCACAGGGTTCAGTTATACCCTGTCGCTGATCAACGGAAAGTATAAAATGAATATCCTGTATGCCCTGATGGAATTTCAGGTGGTCCGGTTCAACGAGATGAAAAAGTACATTGGCACCATATCCTATAAGACCCTCAGCTCCAGTCTGAAGGAGCTGGAGTCGGACGGCCTTGTCCATCGGGAGGAGTACCCTCAAATTCCGCCCAAGGTGGAGTACAGCTTGACGGAGCGGGGGCGGTCCCTGATTCCCATTCTGGACGCAATGTGCGTTTGGGGCGAGAAAAACCGCCAATAGCAGAAGGGAGACGGCGTAAGCCGTCTCCCTTCTGCTGTTAAACGTCTGACTTATCCCAGCCGGACCTCCTTGGCCTGCTCCGGCAGGAAGCAGCCTTTCAGGTCATACTTGTTGTATCCACTGTAGTCCGACAGAGCCCGGCCCTCCAGAAAGTAGCTGCGGATGAACCGCTTTCCGTCCACACACGTCCAGTTCTCCTGGTCCCAGGTGAGATACCCGTCGTCATCCGTGCGCTTCTCAGCGAAGATCAGATCCACCTGGCGGTTGTGGCTGGCCACCAGATCAATGAGCTCCTCCGCCGTCAGGTCCAGCTCCTTCTTGTTGACCGTATCCTTGACTTTCATCTCAGCGGCCCCCTTTATCCGATATACCCGGCGGCCTTGAGGATCTCCTGGGACTTGGCCAGATTGGCCTCGCTCATCATCACCAGGGGGCCGGTGCAGCCCATGCCGGTCTCGGCGTAGATGCCGGCCTTCCACAGGGCCTTGGCCGCGTCCTCCAGGTCCATGACCTCGATGCCGGGAATGCTGGCGGTGCAGGGCTCCGCCGGGGGAGCCTTCACGTCCTCGTCCGCCGCTGCCGCGCCCTTGGCGGCGGCCTTGCGGTCAGCGAGGATCTTGCTCAGGCCCGCCTTCTCCGCCGCGGCAAACTCCTTGGCCGCCACGTCGAAGACCTTGCCCTTCACCAGCTCGCCGGCGAATTGCAGGGCGTTGGCCACCAGGGGCGCGCCGCTGGCCCGGGACACGATCAGCACCAGCTTGTCATAGCCGGGGCCGATGCCGGGGCCGTAGCCGTAACCGGCGGACTCGAAGCTGCCGCCGGTGGTGAAGGCGGAGAGCATCTTCACCAGCACGTTGCCGGTGAGGCTGTCGCACACCAGCACGTCCGGCGTGCCCTGGAGCACGTCGTTGCCCCGGAGCACCGCGCCGCCGTCCGCCCGGGCGGACTGGGCCCACTGGAAGTCGTAGCCGCCCTCCTTGAGCTGGTTGAGGGCCATCTCCGTCTGCCGGGCGCCGTCCACGTTCAGAATGCCCACAGTGGGGTTCTTCACGCCGCAGGCCTTGGCGGTGATGATGCCGTAGACCGCGTTCTTAATCATGCCCTCGATCCGGTCCGCGCTGGCGGTGCCGGTGGAGGTGGCGATGAACATCTCCTTGCCCTTGGCGGGGGTGACCACACGGCCCACCGTGGACACGCCGATGGGGAAGGGGAAGTGCATGGTGACTGCGCCGTCCACCTCGCCCTTCTCCACCATCTGCTCCATCCGCTTGTGACCCTCGTCCTCATTGTCCACATGGACAGTGGTGACGCCCTCGGCCTCCAGGGTGCCGATATAGTACACGTCCACGCCCCTGCGGGCGGCGGCCACGGCGGCGGCCATGGCGTTCTCCTCGCCGTGCTCGCTGCCCATGCCGGTCAGGGCGATCTTGGGCCTGGGGCCGAAGGAGCCGGTCTCCAGGCCCTCCGCCATCTCCAAAAACGCCTTGGCAATGGTTTTTTCCAGATTACTCATACCAATGCACCTCGTTTACTGGGCATCCGCCAGCAGGGTGGCGGCAAAATCCTTCATGGCCTTGGCGATCATGCCCTTGACCTCCTCCTCGCTGACCCCGGACTGCTCCGCGCCGGTGTTGGCCTGGATGACAAAGGACACGCCGTCAAACAGGTTGGTCATGCGGCCCAGGAACAGGGAGCCCTTGCCGATAATCATGACGCGGTTGATCTTGCCGGCCATGATGTCGTTGCGGGCAAAGCCGATATAGGGCACGCCGGAGGGGATGTGGCCCTGGGTGGGGGCCCAGCCGGTGAGGCCGTGGCTGACCGGGAAGGTGGCCAGATCGGCCTTCTGGAGCTCGCCCCGCTTCACCGCCAGGGCGGCGATCATCTTGTAGTTGGACAGGGGCACGTCGCCGGCGCCGGCGGGCTTGGTGATGTCCGGGTTCTGCATCTCGGGGGAGTACTTGTCAATGTCGGTGATCTTCAGGCCGTGCTTGTCCAGAGGATTGGTCACCAGGCTGGAGATGACAGCCTGGGGGGCGGAGCCGGTGCCCACGGTGTGGCGGCCCAGCATATCCAGGTTGATCTCCGGGCTCACGCCGTCGTCCTGGGTGAGCACCACGGCAAAGCCGCCGATCATGTCCTCCATGATGGGCAGGCCCTTCTTCACGTGGTCCTTGCCGTTCATGCCCAGCTTGGCGGTGCAGCCGCCGGCGGTGACCACCACGGTCTTGTACGCGCCGGAGGCCACCAGGGCGGCAGCCTCGATCATGGCGTGGGCGGGGGCGGCGCAGAAGCCCCGGGCGTCGGAGCCGGTGGCGTTGTCGAGACCGGCGATCTCAGCGGCGGACTTGGCGAAGTTGCCGCCGCCCCGCTGGTTCATGTCGCCGCAGGCCTCCTCGGCGCAGTCCACCACGTACTCCACGTCCTCCTTGGCGATGCCCGCGTTCTTGATGGCGCTGAGCAGAGCCATGACGGAGCTGGCCTTGCTGACCAGATTCTCGTGCATCACGTGGGCGGAGAGGTTCACGTCAATGTCGTGGGCGCGGGTGACGCAGCCCACCAGCTCGCCCTTGTGGTAGAGGGCCTCGGAGTGCTCCTCGTCCACCAGCCGCTTGATCTCGGCGGCCTCGGTCTGGGCCTCGGGGATCCGGGCCAGGATGCTCTCGTCCATGATGGGGTTGGCGGCCAGGGCGGCGAGGTGGGCGTTCACAAAGCCCTGCTCCAGCTTCACCAGGCCGAACACGTCGCAGGCCTGCATGAGCAGCAGGAACTCCTCCTGGGGCATGATCTGGCCGAAGGGGCCAAAGCGGTCATTGACGTCGCAGGTCTTGTCGCACCAGGGCTGGGCCACCTCGGCCAGCTGATCGGGGTGCTTGTTGCCGATATAGACCTGGTTGGGCCAGTAGCTGAGGGCCTGGTCAAAGCTGCGGATGTGGCTGGGCAGCTCCTTGAGATACTCGCTCTCGGGGTTGACGATGCGCTCGGTAGTCTGGGTGGTGCCGTTGTGCAGGACCATGTCCGGGGTGTGCACCAGGATATACCCGGCGCCCTTGATAACACTTTTCATGGGTTCCACAGCCTTTCTTCATTTTTTGTATTTTTAGCAGTCACTCTTTTTCTTTCCGCACACCGCCGGGGCGGCCTTACCCGAAAAAATCAAAAGAACCTCAGAGGCCCTTCAGGCGCGGCCTGACGCGGAATGGCAGAAGATCGGAACCGCCTGCCGTCCGCAGATGGGCAGCCGCTCATCTAAAGTTTTTCTTTTGATTCTTTTCTTTGTTCACAAAGAAAAGAATGACTGCAAAAATATACGCCATTTTTCGCAAAACGCGGAAAGGGCGGCGGCAAGCGCCGCCGCCCAGGCTTTCGCCTATTAGCCCAGGTACTTGCAGTGTTCGTCGCGAATGGCGCTCATCTCACTGATGATGTCATCCACATCCAGAACCATCTCCATCATGGAGACCTGCTCGTCATAGACGGCGTCGTCAAACTCCGCCTTCACTTCGGGCTCGCACACATGGTAAACCGTGAGTCCCAACGAGACTCCTGTCAACGGACCGGCATAAGTGGGGTCACCGGCGGTCACTGTCTCAGCGGCCAGGCCGGAGGCTTCGCCCTCAGCGGCGCCCAGGAGAACAACAATGTTCTCGGGACCGTACTGCTCAGCGAACTCCTTGACTCTCTTCTGATTCTCCAGATCCATTGCACCAGCGGCGGTTCAGACGAAGCACTCCGTCGAGGAAAACACGACCTCGGCGCCAGCGGACTGGGCGCAGGCCTCAATGGCCATGCCGGGAATGCCGTCGCGGTCACCAATGATGATGACCTTCTTGCCAGCCAAGATGCTCATGCTCTTTTCCTCCTTTGCTTTAGATTTTTTATAGAATCCTTTCGGAATCTACAACATGGGAATTGTGTACGCCTTACGCGTACTTCTTGATCATTGCCTCCACGTTCTCAGCCGTGGCGTCCTCCTTGACGCAGGAGTCGATCATCTCGCCGTTCTCATAGATGGCGATGACAGGCAGACCCAGAATCTTCTGGCTGATGGCCAGACGGCGGGCCTTGGTGGTGTTCAGGGCGCAGAACTTGATCTTGTCGCCATAGGTCTCCGCAAAAGCGTGGACGTGGGGCATCAGCGCCGCACAGGGCACGCAGCCGTCGCCATAGAAGTCCACCAGCACCTTGCCCTCGGCCTTAAGGACCTCGGCCTCAAAGGTATTCTTGTCCAGTTCCAGCATAAAAGCAACCTCCTAATGATAAGATAGAGACAGTATACAGCATTTCCAGGGAAAAATCAATGGTTGCTGACATAGTGCTCGGCCTGCATGGCGGCAATCGCGCCGTCTGCGGCGGCGGTGACCACCTGGCGCAGGCTCTTGACACGGATGTCGCCGGCCGCAAACACGCCGGGGATGCTGGTGTGCATGTTGTCGTCCGTCTTGATGTAGCCGTGCTCCATATCCAGCATACCCTCGAAGAGCTGGGAGTTGGGGTTGTAGCCGATGAAGCCGAACAGACCGAACAGACCGTCGTCCTCGTCCGCCTTCACCTCGGTCAGCTCGCCGGTCTTGGTATTCTTCACCGTCATGGTGCTCAGCAGCTCGTCGCCGTCCACCTTCACCACCACGCTGTCCCACATGAAGGCGATCTTGGGGTTGGCAAAGGCCTTCTCCTGGATGGACTTGGCGGCCCGCAGCTCGTCGCGGCGGTGGATGATGGTCACCTTCCGGGCAAACTTGGTCAGGTACATGGCCTCCTCCACGGCGCTGTCGCCGCCGCCCACCACGTACACCTCAAAGTCCTCAAAGAAGGCGGCGTCGCAGGTGGCGCAGAAGGAGATGCCCTTGCCGGTGAACTTGCCCTCGTTCTCGCAGCCGATGGGCTTGGGGAAGGCGCCGGTGGCGATGATGACGCACTTGGCCTCATACTCGCCCTTGGTCCCCACCAGCTTCTTCACGTCGCCGCTGAGGTCCACGCTCTTAATCACATCGGAGCAGCGCTCGGCGCCGAACTTCTTCGCCTGCTCCGTCATACGGGCAATGAGGCTGGGGCCGCTCTCGCCCTCCACCATCTGGCCCGGGTAGTTTTCAATTTCATCGGTGATGGCGATCTGGCCGCCATCCTGGCCCTTTTCGATAATCAGGGTGCTCAAACGGCTGCGTCCCGCATAGAGGCCGGCAGTCAGGCCGGCAGGGCCGCCGCCCAGAATAATAACGTCGTAAACCTTGCTCATAACTCAATACTTCTCCCAGTACCGGGGGTATGCGCCCCGCAGGGCGCATACCCTCCCGGCTGAATTATCAGACCTCGAAAATAGTCTGGTCCTCGACCTCGGTGGTCAGAGCCTCCAGGGCGCGCTCCACCAGCTTGCGGCGGATCGCCTTCTCCTCGTCCATGGTGAGGGCGGGGTTGCCCAGGGGGTGGGGAATGGCAATGGTGGGAACGATACGGTTCGCGCCCACGGTCATGGAAATGGGGGTAACTGTGCACATATGCACCACAGGGATGCCCGCACGCTCGATCTCTTTAACCATCGTTGCACCGCAACGTGTGCAGGTACCTCACGTGCTGGTCATGATAACGGCATGAACACCGGCCTTGAGCAGCTTCTGGGCGTACTCAGCGGCAAAACCCTTGGCGTTGGCGACGGAGGTGCCGTTGCCGACGGTGGTATAGAACAGGTTGTGGAGCTTGCCGATCTTGCCTTCCTTCTCCATCTCGCGCAGCACGTCCACAGGCAGGACGCGGTCGGAGTCGGCGTTGGCGTAGACCGGATCGTAGCCGCCGTGAGCGGTCTCGTAGGTCTCGGCCGTCAGATCATCCACGCCGGTGATGTCGTACTCACCGTAGTGGGAGGCGGAGGAGGACTCGATGTGGTCCGGATTGCCCTTGGGGACGATACCGCCGGAGGTGCACAGGGCGATGGTGGCCTTGCTCAGATCCTTGATGGCCTTGTTGGGGGCCACGCGGTCGAAGGAGGGCATGGGATACTCGGTGGTGAAGGGCTTGTCATTGAGCTTGGCAACCAGCATATCCACTGCGCGCTTGGCGCCAACTTCCTTCTCGAAGAAGTTGCGGCGGATACCGTTGGGCATGTAGCCCTCCTCGGCGGATGCGCCGATCTTCTCGCCCTTCATCAGCTTCAGGGCCAGCTTGGCCATGGCGGGGGCGGCCTTGCGCATGCCGGCGGCGCTGTTGGCGGTGGCCACGATGAGGACCTTGTTCTTCAGATCCGCACCGGGGTTCTCCTCGTACATACCCGTCAGAACGGGGATGCCCAGCTCCTCCTGCACGGCGTTGGCGATGGTGGCGCAGGCGTAGCCGTAGCGGCCGGCGTTGAAGGCGGGGCCGGCAATGAACATGTCGGGCTTCTGCTCCTTCACCCAGTCGAGAACCTGCTTCTTGGCGTCCGCCTCGTGCTCGGCAAAGTAGGAGTCGCCGCAGACGATGGTGGCGGCAATCTCAGCCTCGCCCTTCCAGGCGGTGTTCAGCGCCATACCGGGGCCGACATAGCCCTCGCGCAGCTCGGGAGCCACGTGGGCCATCTCCTCGCCGCCGATGTTGGCAAAGAACTGGTTGATATAGTGTACAACTTTATAGCTCATGGTTTGGTTTCCTCCTTTCCTTACAATTTAATCAGCGGGCGCTCAGGCGGTTGAAGCCCATCTCGTTGGTAGCGCCGGTGATGACCTGGAGCTCCGCCTCGATGGTGCCGTCGGGCCGCAGGGACCCGGCATGGCCGCCGGCGATGACGTCCACATAGTCCAGGGTGCCGATCACCTTGTCCATCTTGGGCAGGATGATGACCTCGTTGGCGTTGCCGCCGGTGACCACGGCGTCCGCCAGAGGATCGGCGTCCGCCAGGGACTGGCTCTTGCCGTCCTGGCCGGCGTACTCGTCGGTGATGATGACGGTCTTCACGCCCTGGAGCTCAATCTTCTTGCAGTTCATGATGAGATCGGTGTCCGGGTTGCCGAAGCCCTCCTGGCTGACCAGGGCGCCGTCCAGATCCAGCAGGCGGCAGAGCTTGCTGGTCCAGTCGGAGGAGCGCTGCTTGTCGGCCAGATACACGTTCTCATTGGTGATGATGTTGCAGACGTAGTTGAGGGTCTTGCCGTGGGCGGCGAACAGGTTGGCCACCACGGGGTTGTTCTGATGGTGATAGGTGGTATTCTTGTCGCAGGCGGACACGCAGTTGCCGCTGATGATGGCGCCATCCATGGTCTCGGTGGGGTTGATGATGGTGGTCAGGCTGCGCTTGGCATCCACGCCGTAGACATAGGTGTCGTGGAGCAGGCCCTGGCTCTGGAGCATGTGGACATAGGCCACGCGGGGCAGATTGGGATACTTCTCAATGCCCTCCTTGATGCCCAGGGTCTCGAACTCCGCCGTCTCGTCGGGGGTCACGCTGCGGCCAATCTCACCGATATAGGTGGCGGCGCGGAGACCCGCGATGCGCACGGCGTGCTCGTACTCGTGCTTGTGGTCCTGGTAGCCCTCGGCGGGCTCGGCAACCACCACGAGGTTGTTCAGCTTGGAGAACGGGGTGTAGTCCGCGCCGGGGCCGGACATGTCGATGATGCCCTCCTGGAAGCCCACAATCTTGCCGGCGGTGACCACGGCCATGCCGCGCAGAACATGGGTCTTGCCGCTGCCCACAGTCTCCACCTTGTTGATGACGCCGGGGAACACGCCGCCGGGGCCCTCAACCTTCACGCGGGGCTCGATGACATCCTTCACAGGGGTGATCCGGACGCTCTCGCCGGGCTTGGCGATGTCAAAGCTGAAGTCCTTAACCCAGGCCTTTACGTCGTCGTCCTCATACATAAAGGCCTTGACAGCATCCGGGTCAACGTACAGGGTACCGTTTTCTACCTTGCATTCCTTTGAAAACTGGATATCTTTGATCTGGATATAGCCCAGTTCCAATTTCAAAGTGAACACCTCCTCCTTCTAAATATTTATTTCCCAATACCCCCGGAGGGGGTATCAAAAAACCTTTCGTACACGGGGCTCAGCGCCCCTCCGCCTCCTGGACCCGCCGCAGCCCCGCCTCCGCGTCGAAGCCGATGGCCCCGGAGAGCAGCGTGTAGTCGATGAGCTGGAAGTCCCGCAGCACCCGCTCCGGCAGCTCGCGGACAATGGGCCTGAACTTGTCGAACACGGCGATGGCGCTGGCCATCAGCTCCCCGTGCTGCTGGTCAAACCCGTGGGGGACCATGGAGACGATCAGGGATTTGTAGGGGGTTTCGTTGGGCTTGACGCTTCCGGCCAGAGGGTGGGTGTAGAGGGTATGGCCGGCGTAGACCATGTCCCGGGCCTCCACCAGGATCTCCCGGAAGCTCTTGTCCTCCTCCAGGCGGATGGTGTACAGCCCCTGCCCCTCCATGCACCGGCGCACCAGGGGGTTATTGGTCAGGATCAGATAGTCCCGGGGATTGCCCATGGCGCTCATAAGCCGCCTCCTGTGTTGGAATAACCAATGAATATAAAAAGAGCAAGGCAATAAAAGATAACTTATGCCTCGCTCTGTTTCCAGCCTGAGAGATTCCCCGCCCCGGACGGTCCGGCACGGGTTGCTCCTTCGGCGCTTACGCTCTCCAGAGAGTTGTCGGCGTTCGGTCTGTTTGCCTGAGATCTTCGCGGCGGGGATGGCAGCTCCAGCCGCTTATTCCTTCGGCCCCGCCCAGAGCGGGTCTCCCGAACACTTCATCCAACAGTATTCACAATTTTCACCCCGGATATCCCTGCCCGGTTGTCTCTAGTTTACGGGAAAAAGCGCGATATTACAAGCAAAAAAAGATAATATCAAAATTCGCAATGGAAATTTATTTATAGATTTTATCTATAAATTGTTCTATCCCTGCGCCTTGCTCTTTCCGGCGAAGGCGTTGGCGGCGTAGTCGTAAAAGGCCTGGGCAATGGGGGAGAGGATGCTGTTTTTGTGGCGGACCAGATAGAGCTTGCGCCGCAGGTTCACGCTGTCAAAGTTGAAGGACAGCAGCTTCTTGAACTGGCAGTAGTCCTCACAGGCGCTCTTGGAGATGACGGCGATGCCCAGCCCCTCGCTGACCATCTGTTTGATGGACTCGGTGGACCGAACCTCCACGGCGATGCGGATGTCCCGCATGTCCACCCCCATCTCCTTGAGGAAGCTCTCCGTCTCCAGCCGGGTGCCGCTGCCGGGCTCCCGGCTGATGAAGGGCTCCCGGGTGAGCTGGCGGACCGGGAAGCCGGTGGACTGAAAGGCCTGATACTTGGGGGTGTTGGGGGTGATAATCACCAGCCGGTCCTCGGTCAGGGGCTGGTAGACGCACTTGGGAAGGCTGATGACCGTGCCGGTGAAGCCGATCTCCGCCTTTCGTCCGGCCACCCGCTCGGCCACCTCTGTGCTGTCCAGCACCTGGAGGCTGAAGCTGATATCCGGATAGACGCTGCGAAAGCCCTGGATGAGCTTGGGCAGGTAGTACTGGCCGGGGATGGTGGAGGCCGCCACGTGGATGGACCCCCGCATGTCGTGGGTGAAGGCCTTGATGGCCTGCACCGCCGCCGAGCGCAGGCGCAGGATCTCCTTGGCGTAGTCATAGAGGAGGTTGCCCGCGTCGGAGGGATAGATCTCCTTGGTGGTGCGCACCAGCAGCTTGATGCTCAGCTTCCGCTCCAGGGCGGCCACGTGGGCGCTGATGGTGGGCTGGGTCAGGTACAGGGACTCCGCGGCCCGGGAGAAGCTGCCCCGGTCCACTACGGCCACAAAGGCCTCCAGCTCCTTCATATCTATGTCGATTGGTATCCACCTCCGTTCTGTTGGCAGGGGGGACGGTCTGTGCCGGGGCGGCCCGGGAGCAGCCGCCCGAACACAGAAAGCCCCGGCAGCGTATGCGCGCTGCCGGGGTCTGGCGGGAATATGTGGGAATCGAACCCACCTAAGAGGCTCTTCACCCCTATCACTGGTTTTGAAGACCAGGGGGCACACCAGCACCCGTCTACTCCCGTTTGCAACGCGATTTTATCACATGTTTCCGATTTATGCAACCGTTTCTTCCTGAAAATTAATTTTTTCTATAGCTCCTCCCTGGGCGCGATAGCCGGGAAGGCGGGCCCGGGACGGCGGATGTCCCCGTCCTTTTTGAGGATCTTGTTCTTGTCGTAGTACTCCAGCACCGCCAGGGCATACTTCCGGGACGTGGAGAGCATGTCCCGGAACTGGGCCAGGGTCAGCTCCTCCTCCCCGGCAAAGTGCTCCGCCGTGCGGCGGCACACCTGCTCGTACACCTCCCGGTGGACGCAGATCTGGGGCGTGAGCATCACCAGCCCGCCGCCGGACACCAGGCTCTCCACCACCTGCTTGCAGTCCGTCTGCTCCTTGGCCTCGAACATGCTGTAGATCTCGTCCAGGCCCGGCGTCTCCAGCCCCGCCTTCCGGTAGGCCTGCAAAATCCGGTCCCGGATGCCGGTCTGCCGCTTGGTCAGGTGGACGGAGAAGTCCGCCAGGGCGTACCGGTCCGCCACGGCCTTGATCTTCCCCTCGTGGCGCAGGGCTGCCAGCAGCGCGTCCGCCACCGCCTGGTCCGCCCCCTTGAGGAGCTTCTGGCGCAGCTCCGCCACCTTCATGCCCCCGTGGAGGGGGTTCTGCTTGTGGTACTGGGTCAGAATGGACCGGCAGCTCTCCCAGAGCGCGTCAAACACGCTCCCCGCCAGATACCGCCGGGGCAGGGGCTCCAGCAGCCGTCCGGCGGCGCACAGGGCGTTCAGCTCCGCCTCCAGCTCCTCCGGCTCCCGGCTGAGGGACCCTGCCAGCTTTTCCAGCCCCGGCAGGGCCGTGCCCTGCTCGGCCACCGCCTGGAGCAGCTTCTCGTCCCCGCTGCCGCTCTCCCGGATGGCCAGGGCCTCCAGCACACGCTCGTCCCCCCGTTTGTGGCGCACCGGGCAGTCGTCCAGCACCACGCCGCCGCCGATGGTCTCCAGGGGGGAGTAGAAGCGGACCACGAACCGGTCCCCGCATTTGGCCGCCAGCTCCTCCGTCATGCGCAGCTGGGCGCAGCAGCTCTCCCCCGGGGCCAGGGCCTCCCGGTCCAGCAGCACCACCTTGCACAGGCGCACCGAGGAGCCGTGGTACAGGTGGAGCTGGCTGCCGGAGAGGATGGTCCGCTGGGAGTTTTTCAGGTTTTGCATCCGCACGTCCAGCATCAGGCTCCTGCGCACGCTGCCGGGCTTGGCGATAGTGTCCCCCCGGGCCAGATCCGACTTCTTGGTGCCCGCCAGGTTCACCGCCACCCGCTGTCCCGCGTAGGCGGACTCCACGTCGCGGCCGTGGACCTGGAGGTTGCGCACCCGGGCCTGGAATCCGGTGGGCAGCACCTCCGCCATGTCCCCCACCGCCAGGGCCCCCTCGATGAGGGTGCCGGTGACCACGGTGCCGAACCCGTCCACGGAGAACACCCGGTCAATGGGCAGCCGGAAGGGGATGCGCAGGTTCTTCTCCCCGGCGGCCCGCACCAGCTCCCCCAGCTTCTCCTTCAATTCCGCCACGCCCTGGCCGGTGCAGGCGGATACGGTATAGATGGGCTTGCCGGAGAGGAAGGTGCCCTCGGTCTGGGCCTTCACGTCCTCCTTCACCATCTCCACCCACTCCGGGTCCACCATGTCGCACTTGGTAATGACCACCAGCCCGTCCCGGATGCCCAGCAGGGAGAGGATGCCCAGGTGTTCCACCGTCTGGGGCATGAACCCCTCGTCGGCGGCCACCACCAGCATAGCCAGATCAATACCGCCGGCCCCGGCCAGCATGTTCTTGATAAACTTCTCGTGGCCGGGCACGTCCACGATCCCCGCCTGGGTGCCGTCGTCAAAGTCCAGGTGGGCGAAGCCCAGCTCGATGGTAATGCCCCGCTTCTTTTCCTCGGTGAGCCGGTCCGTGTCAATGCCCGTCAGGGCCTTCACCAGCAGGGTCTTGCCGTGGTCCACGTGGCCGGCGGTGCCGATAATGACATGCTTCACCAGAGCACCTCCCCCAGCCGCTCCGCCACAAAGGAGATGTCGTCATCCCCCAGCGTCCGCGCATCCAGCAGATACTGCCCCTGGCTGATGCGCCCGATGATGGGCACCGGCGCCCGCCGCAGCTTCTCCGCCAGCTGGTCCACGGTCATCTCGCCCGGCTCGATGGCCACAGCCCAGCTCCCCATGGTCTGGGTGGGGCAGCTGCCGCCCCCCACCTGCCCCCGGGTCTCCACCACCCGGGCCGCGCCGCCAAAGCCCTCCAGGGCCAGACGCAGCCGCTCCGCCCGGGCGTGGAGCTCCTGGCCGGACTGGCCCAGCATCCGCAGCACCGGGATGTTCTTCTTTGCCCACTCCGGATCCCGGTAGGCGTACAGCGTCTCCCGCAGGGCGGCAATGGTCATCTTGTCCACCCGCAGGGCCCGGGCCAGGGGGTGCTTTTTCAGCTTCTCGATGTACGTCCGTTTTCCCAGGATCAGCCCCGCCTGGGGCCCTCCCAGCAGCTTGTCCCCGCTGAAGGAGATGACGTCCACCCCGGCCCTGACGCTCTGCTGCACCGTGGGCTCGTCGTGGATGCCAAAGGCGGTCAGATCCACCAGGGACCCGCTGCCCAGATCCTCGATCACCGGCAGGCCGGACCTTTTGCCCAGCTCCACCAGCTCCTCCAGGGAGGGCCGCTGGGAGAAGCCCACGATCCGGTAGTTGCTGGTGTGGACCCGCAGCAGGGCCCGGGTCTCCTCTCCGATGGCGTTCTCGTAGTCAAATAGGTGGGTCTTGTTGGTGGTCCCCACCTCCCGGAGGGTGCACCCGCACTGGGTCATGATGTCCGGGATGCGGAAGGACCCGCCGATCTCCACCAGCTCCCCCCGGGAGGTGATGACCTCCCCCCCCTTGCCCATGGCGCTAAGGATGAGGAGCACGGCGGCGGCGTTGTTATTGACCACCATGGCCGCCTCCGCCCCGGTGACCTCTGCCAGGAGACTGTCAATGTGGCTGTGCCGGGAGCCCCGGCTGCCGCTCTCCACGTCGTACTCCAGGGTGGAGTAGCTCCGGGCCACCTGCTCCACCGCGTTCACCGCCTGCCAGCTCAGCAGGGACCGGCCCAGGTTGGTATGCAGCACCACGCCGGTGCCGTTGACCACCCGCCGGAGGGAGGAGATCTGGTCCTGATAGGCCCGGTGGCAGGCGGACTCCAGAATATCGCCCGGCTCGGGCAGCTGCGCTGTCTCGCCGGAGAGGATGCGCCCCCGCAGCTCCTCCAGCTCCTCCCGGATGGCGTCCCGAATGGCGGAGGGCGGGATAATCTCCGTCATGTCGTACAGCCGGCCCGTCTCGCCGGCCAGGGTCAGCAGCTCGTCCACCTTGGGAATATTCCGCAGGAGCTTTTGTTGTTCCATGGAATCACACTCCTTCTCGTTTTCCATTTCTATAGTATAGCGGAAGTTTTTGTCAATGTCCAGGGGGTTATTCAAGAATTCTATAGAAGTGTCGGAAAAGCGGCGAAATATTTTTCCCAGGGGTGTTGACTCATTTGGTCAACGGCGGTATGGTAGCGGGGAAAGGAGGGGCCGGGCATGAACGAAAAATTCTTCTCTCTGCCGGAGAAGCGGCAGGATCTGATCCGCAGCAGCGCCATGCTGGAGTTCGGGGAGAACACATTTAAAAAGACCAGCGCCGATGCCATCGCCAAGCGGGCCGGGGTATCCAAGGGCCTGCTGTTCCACTATTTCAAGGACAAGCGGGAGCTGTATCTCTACCTCTACCAGTACGCCCTGGACGTGTGCGTCAAGCACTACATGCTCAAGAGCTGCGACTTCGGGGAGACAGACTTCTTTCTGGCCCTGGAGATGGGCCACAAGGTGAAGATGGATCTGGTCCGGCGCTACCCGGGGCTGTTCCGGTTCGTCATGCGGACCTACTACGAGCGGGACAGCATCCTCTCCCCCAAGCTGCGCCAGGGGCTGGATGATCTGATGGAGAGCACCATCCGTGACTTTCTCTCCCGGATGGACCTGTACAAGTTCAAGGACGGGGTGGACCCCTACCAGGTGATCCGCCTGCTGCTCCTGGCGTCGGAGGGGATGCTGGCGGAGACCAACGCCTCCTCGGCGGAGGAGATCAACGCCCTGTTCGCGGAGTATAAGCGTCACGCGGACATGCTCCGTCAATTTCTATACAAGGAGGAATATTTATGATAGATATTACCAATCTGACCAAGACCTACGGCAGGGCCCGGGGCGTCACGGACCTGACCCTTCACGTCCCCGGGGGCAGCTGCTACGGCTTCATCGGCCCCAACGGGGCCGGGAAGAGCACCACCATCCGCACCCTCCTGGGGCTCCTCTCCCCCACCTCCGGCTCGGCCCGGGTGATGGGCATGGACTGCGTCCGGCAGCGGACGGAGATCCTGGCCCAGGTGGGCTACATGCCCTCGGAGGCCATGTTCTACCCCCAGATGCGGGCCGGAGAGGTGATCGCCTACTCCGCCGCCCTCCGGGGACTGGACTGCCGCCGGGAAGCCGGGGAGCTGTGCCGGGCTCTGGATCTGGACGTGCGCAAGCGGGTGCGGGAGCTGAGTCTGGGCAACCGGAAAAAGGTTTCCATCGTGTGCGCCATGCAGCACCGGCCCCGGCTGTATATTTTGGACGAGCCCACCAGCGGCCTGGACCCCCTGGTCCAGCGGGCCTTCTGGCAGCTTCTGGAGCAGCGGCGGCAGGAGGGGGCCACGGTGTTCCTCTCCTCCCACGTGCTCTACGAGGTGGCCCGGTACTGCTCCCTGGCGGCCATCATTCGGGAGGGCCGGCTGGTGGCGGCGGGGACCACGGAGGAGCTGGACATTGAGAACAAATTCTTTGACTACTACGAGGGGAGGCTGGGACAATGACCATTCTCAAGCATGAGGTCCGCAGCGGCCTGGCGGGGTGCATCCTCTGGAGCGCGGTGACCGGCGGACTGATGGCGCTGTGCGTGTCCATGTATCCGTCCATGTCCGGGTCCATGGACGACTTCTCCGCCATGTTTGCCAACATGGGGGATTTCTCCGCCGCCTTTGGCCTGGACAAGCTGGAATTCGGGTCCGTCATGGGCTTTTACGGCACGGAGTGCGGGAACATCCTGGGTCTGGGCGGGGCGTTCTACGCCGCGCTGACAGCCATGGGCCTGCTGGCCGGCGAGGAGGGCGGCCACACGGCGGAGTTCCTGCTGACCCATCCGGTGAGCCGGGTCCGTGCGGCGGCGGAGAAGCTGGCGGCCCTGGCCGTGCTGGTGCTGGCGCTCAACGCGGTGTGCCTGGCCTGCGGGGCGGCGAGCATCCTGGCTGTCGGGGAGACGGCGGCGTGGGGGGATCTCCTCCGGTACCACGCCGCCCTGCTGGGGATGCAGCTGGAGATTGGCGGCGTGTGCTTCGGCCTGTCGGCCCTGCTGCGGCGGAGCAGCTTCGGGCTGGCCATGGGGCTGGCGGCGGTGATGTACTTCTTAGGGCTGGTCATCAACCTGGACCAGGGGATGGCGTGGCTGCGGTTTGTGACACCTTATTACTATGCGGACGCGGCGCGGATCTACGCCGGCGAGGCCCTGGCGGGACCTCTGGCGGCAGGGTGCCTCCTGGGCGCTGCCGGCGCGGCGTGGGGCCTGTGGCGGTACGGACGGAAGGACATCGCGGCGTAACCGGAGTGGGGCATCATTCTTTTTCTTGAAATCAAAAAGAACTTTAGAGGATGTTCTCAGGGTGCTGCCGGCAGCATCCCGAGACATCCTCTAGATAGTGTCTACACGTGTTAATACTATTTCTTAGTACCTATCCGTAAATAGCTAAAGGAGCACAGAGGAAAGATTTGCGCCAGTGAAGTGGAATAAAGCCCCGATTAGCAATGAACGCGCAAGAATTTGCGCCAAACAATAACAGCGCAAGCAAACAGAACAAGAGCCAAATAATTGTCGGCTTTGAGAGCCCCGAAAAATTTGTGTAAAAGAGAATAAAAGACATCCTTTCAGTCAAGAATCGGAGCAGGAAAGAACTTGATTGAAAGGATGTATTTTTATGGAGAAGACCCCAAAGGAAGTGCTGAAGGCCTACGTGGACAGCCAAAAATTCAGCAGCACCACACAAATTATGGACGCAATGAAAGAAATGTTCCGAGACGTTTTGTAGCAGGTGATGGAGAGCGATGGATACCGAGCTGGGGTACGAAAAAAACAGCGGGTGTCAGATTCCGGTGTTGAAAACAAGCCCCGGAATTACCGGAATGGGTACTCGAAAAAGACGGTGAAAACCCAGCTTGGGGCGGTAGATGTGAAGGTTCCCCGGGATCGGAATGGAGAATACGAGCCACAGATAATCGGGAAGTACAGCCGGAACGCAGATGGAATGGAAGAGAAGATTCTGGGACTATACGCCTGCGGGATGAGCCAGCGGGACATCTCAGAGCAGATCAAGAATCTGTACGATGTAGATATCTCGCCGGAGCTAGTGAGCAAAATCAGCGAACTACACTGGACAAGGGCATAAAAAGGTAATGGCTTGACGGTATACCCGCCGTCAGATTTTCTACTCAATTTGCAGTTTCTCACTGGTGGCACGAATGACGGTAATCATCAAATCCAC
>CAJTWF010000012.1 GCA_910579965.1 uncultured Oscillospiraceae bacterium | reverse complement strand
CGGCCTCCACGGCGGCGTTCAGGGCCAGGATGTTGGTCTGGAAGGCGATGTCCTCAATGGTCTTGATGATCTTTTCAATCTCATTGGAGCTGTCGCTGATCTCCCGCATGGCGCCGGTCATCTCATGCATCCTCTGGTTGCCCTCGGCAAGCTGGACGCCCATTCCGTCCACCTGCTCCCGGGCCCGCTGGACGCTCTCCGCGGTCTGCCTGACGCTGCTCGTCACAGAGCGCATGGTCTCCTCCAGCTCCTCCACCGCGCCCGTCTGCTCCATGGAGCCCTGGCTGAGGGCCTGGGCGGCAACGGACATCTGCTCCGCGCCGGCGGAGACATGCTCCGCGCTGGAGACGATCTGCCCCACCGTGGAGTTGAGCCTCTGGAGGATATCGTTCAGGGAGGTGCGGATGGCGGCAAAGTCTCCGACATACTCCTGGGTGATCTGCGCCGTCAGATCGCCGCCGGCAATGGCCTCCAGCATGTGGGAGATCTCCCCGATATAGTTTCTCAGGCGGCTGATGGTGTTGTCAAAGCACTTGGACAGCGTCCCGATCTCATCGTTGGAGTCGATCTCCACCATCATGGTCTGGTGCTGGTTCAGGCCCAGATCTCCCTGCTCCAGCGTCTGGGCCAGAATGGTCAGGCGGAAGAGGGGCTTGGAAACCGTCCTCTTGATATAGGCTCCGATCAGCATGATTCCGATCGTAATCAGCGCAACGCCGGATAAAAAGGACAGCGCCACCGTCAGGCCGATCTGGCCCATCGCGTCGGTCATGGAGATTCCGGCAAAGATCAGGCCGTCGATCTGGCCGCCGGCGTCGTATGTAGGGACATAGGAGCACAGGTGCTTCTCCCCCAGGATCGTGGCCTGCCCCACATAGCTTTTGCCCTGCTTGAGCACGATCTCCGCAATGTCGCTGGAGAGCCGGGTGCCCACAGCCCGCTGCCCATTCTGCTGAATGGTGGTGTGGGCCCGCTCATCCCCGTGGAAGATGGTAAACTCACAGCCCATCTCCTTCTTGAGCGCGTCCAGAAGCGGCGTCTTGTCGTCGCCGCCGGAATAGGAGGCCAGCTCATAGGCCAGCACGTTTGTGCCGCTGACACATTCCTTCTGCATCATGGACATGGTGAGCCGGTAGAACATCAGCACACACAGCACCACCACCAGGGTGATGCTCACGCCCAGCATCGCCGCAACCAGATTCCCCACCTTGCGGCCAATACGCTTCATCTTCTGTTTATCGTCTCCACTGTGTGCAATAGGCGCCATATATTTCTTTCACTCCCGATTAATTCTATGTATTGATGAACCCTGTGATTCCCCTGTGGAAATCCCTCCCCGCGCCGCTGTCATCCCGCTGACGGCAGACGGCGGGCCGATTGCCCTCCTGTCACATCACTGTCACTCCTTTTCCCGATGATTTTTCATAAACAGGACAAAATTCCCTCGATCCGCCGGCGGGGAATGATGGGCCATGCCGCACCGGCAGACCATAGGCTGAATTAATATACCACAGATTACCTGGAAAAGGAAGTGTTTTTTTGCATGGGCGCGGCCCATCTGCGGAGGGGCGCAACCCCCTGGGCAAAGGGACAGGCGGGAATCCGCCGTCCTCTTTTCCGGTTGGCGGGGTGAGGGGCCGGTTTAGATAAATATCCGACAAAATATACATAGCATCGCGCCGCCGCAGGGGCGGCTCATGGCTTCGGTTTTTGTGCCCCTTCCTGCCGGCGGGGCTGTTTTTTCGATCCCTTTTCAGATTGGCGCTGCCAAAAGCCGCGTCGTCAAACCGTGCGTCAACATATCCAGAGTGAGCAATCCCCTGTTGATGGAGGACTGTCCGATAAATGGGAATTTATTGAACTGTAATTCTCAAAAGGCAAAAATCAAATCCTTGCCGTATGCTTTGCAGAATTTCTGCATAGACAGGTTTTTCAAAAACAATCTCAAATAATTTTTTGTTATATCCAGCAGTGCAGTGACACCATGTTAATGAATTTGAATTTTTAGCTTTTTCTAACATAGGACATTCACAAGAAAACATTTTTGTATATAATTGATTATCTTTAATAAACCAGCCGGCGCCATTTTCATTCAAAGCATTGACAAATCTATGCAAATCCTTATCCAGAGAGAGATAGAGCTGTTTCAAGTTATTTGCTGTATCTTCTAACCTGCCGTTTTCATTACAATAGCACTCTTGGCGAATGTTTTTTACCGTTTTCTTATCAAATCTATTTTCAAGAAGAGCAGACAGCTTTTCTACCCACTCGGCCCGAATGTCTGGTGTTGAATGTACAGATAATGGAATTTCCTTGATTATGCTTTCTGCGGCTTCCCTTGATACGTTCTTTTCCAAACTATGTTTCAGCCTCATTACTTCATCTATTTCTAATGTCGGAGAAACCTGCTCTGGCATAGAAAAATTCTTCATATTCTTTCTCCTTAAATCCCGATTTGCCGAATTGATTATAGCGCATAGCTTCTATAATATCAATGTTCTTTTGCAGAAACTGCCGAAGCTATATCCCAGCAGCGCTTTCCTCAAAAGGGACTTTTTTCGTCCGCTATTGACAAGCCCATGGTTTGCGGGTAGAATATGTATCGTATGCGACAGTTTCACATGAAACAATCTGACGATAGGGAGGATCCCCCATGGCAGACGCCGGACACTCCAAGCAGGACCGGAGGCAGGACATGATGCTCACAGACCCCCTGCCCAAGGTCATCACCCGGATGGCTGTGCCGTCCATCATCTCCTTTCTCATCACCTCCATCTACAACCTGGCGGACACCTACTTTGTCAGCTCCCTGGGCACCAACGCCACCGCCGCCGTCAGCGTCAACGCCTCCCTGGACCAGATCATCATGATGGCCGGCTCCATGCTGGCTGTGGGCGCGGCCAGCTATATCGCCCGGCTCCTGGGGGCCCGGAAGGAGGAGAAGGCCAACAGCGTCCTGTCCACCGCCTTCATCATCGCCGTGGGCTTCGGACTGCTGGTCACCCTGACCGGCACCGCCTTCATGACCCCCATGGTCCGTCTGCTGGGGGCCACGGAGACCTGCGAACAGTACGCCGTCGACTACGCCACCTACGTGGTGCTGGTGGCCCCCTTCATGGCGGCCAGCTTTGTGATGAACCAGTGCCTGCGGGCGGAAGGCAGCGCCATGCTGTCCATGATCGGCATGGGCTTCGGCGGCGTACTCAACTGCCTGCTGGACCCCATCTTTATCTTTGTCCTGGACCTGGGGGTGGCGGGGGCCTCCATGGCCACGGCCATCTCCAAGCTGGTCAGCTTCTCCATCCTCATCTTCCCCTACCTCACCCGCCGCAGCACCCTGCGCATCTCACCCCGCTTCTTCCGCTGCGGGGACAGCATCCTCTATCAGATCGTCACCGTGGGCTCCTCCTCCATGTTCCGCTCCGGGCTGGCCGTGGTGTCGGCGATTGTGCTCAACAACATTGCCGGCTCCATCTCCGACTCTGTGCTGGCGGGCATCGGCGTGTCCAACAAGATCATGATGTTCCCTTTTGGCATCATCCTGGGCTTTGGCACCGGGTTCCAGCCGGTGGCGGGGTTCAACTGGGGGGCCCGGCGCTATGACCGGGTGATGGACAGCTACCGCTTCGCCGCCCGCACGGCCATTATCGGCGCGTCCATCATGGGGGCCCTGCTGGCCCTCTTCGCCGGCGGGCTCATCACCCTGTTCGCCGCCAGCGACATGTCCATGAGGGAGGTGGGGGCACTGTGCATCCGCCTGCAATGTCTGGCCCTGCCGGTCCACAGCTGGGTGGCGGTGGTGAACATGCTGTGCGCGGGCCTGGGCAACGCCAAGGGGGCGCTGCTCCTGTCCACCTCCCGCCAGGGCACCTGCTTTCTGCCCATCGTCTACCCCATGGCCTACCTCTGGGGGGCGGTTGGGACGGCCTCGGTGCAGGCGGCTGCGGACATCCTGAGCCTGTGTCTGGCGCTGCCTCTCATCCGCTCCGTCAAGGCCAAGATCAGCCGGGCGGCCCAGGCCGCCGCGGAGGGGCAGCCGGCCGTATCCGGCGAGGTGTGAGGGATGACGGATCCTGTACTCTCCAGCCTTGTGCGCATCAACCGCCAGCGGATCCGGGACCTCCGCCGCCGTCTGGCCCCCTGCGGCTATCTGGGGGTGATGCACCTGATCGTGCTCTACGTCCGCCGCCACCCCGGGGCCCGGCAGGAGGACGTGGCCTGCTTCTACGCCGTGGACAAGACCAGCGTGGCCCGGGACGCCCGCCGCCTGGAGGACATGGGCCACCTGCGCCGGGAGGTGGACCCGGACAACCGGCGGCAGTACCAGCTCTACCTCACCGGCGCGGGCCGGGACATGCTCCCCCTGCTGGAGGCGGCCTATCAGGCGTTCTCCGCCAAGCTGAGCGCCGGCATATCCGATGAGGACTGGCAAACCCTCCAGGCGCTGCTCAAGCGGCTGGAGGAAAACAGCTGCCCCGAGGGGTGAGGGGCCCTTGCCCCGTCTGCAGCGTTGATAATCCGGCGCAATCCATATTGAATATACCATCTGCAAGGGGTTGCTGCTTGTGGGCGTGAAGAGTGTATCTATCCGCATAGAGGAAGAAATGCTCCAAAAAATTGGATATATAGCTGATGATGAGGGCCGCCCGGTCAATAGCCATATTCTTGTTTTGATCCGAAACAGTATTGCGGAGTACGAGTCCCTCCACGGCAGGATTGAGGGGGAAATCCGTCCGGAAGTCAACGTAAAGCCCCCGCGCAGGCATAAAAAATAAGGGGGACCCGCTCCCCCGCAAACAGTGAGGCCCTCCGGCTGTGCGCCGGAGGGCCTCCTGTATCATCCTTCAATAAGCTCAGTCCTCACCCTCAACATACTCGAGAATATCGCCGGGCTGGCAGTCCAGGACCTTACAGATCGCGTTCAATGTACTGAATCGAACGGCTTTTACTTTTCCTGTTTTCAAGTAGGAGAGGTTGACGTTTGATATGCCGACTTGGGCGGCCAGATCGTTCAGCCGCATCTTTCTGTCTGCCAGCACCCGGTCAAGCCGAATAATAATCATAATGTATGATCCGCCTCGTCCTGCAAATGCACCCCATAGTGGATGATGTATGCGGCCACCATAAAGGCGATGCTGGGAAACAGCATGCTGAGCGTATTCTGTCCTGTGGCGATGGATATCCGGCTGTCAGACACAAGGTTGGTGAGCCAGCAGATCAGCAGCTTGACAAAGGGGACAACAACTGCCGCTGCAAATTGGATCAGACCATAGTAGAGCAGATAGGCGGCGTTCTGCTCCGTAAAAATCCGGCCCCTGTGTACGTTTGAAAACACGCGGCTCAAAAACCAGAACGCCAGCATGACAGGGACTGTATAAACGGCATACATGAGCGAAAGCCCGATTTGAACGGTCAGATCAATCTGTCCGGCGTCATTCGTCCACACGCGAATGTCATCGCCAGCATGGACCGTCATACTGCGGGAATGGGGATCGTGGTTCTCCTCCGCGTAAATCGCCCGTTCAAAGCTGCCCATGGGCGTGTGAAGGAAAAAGGTCTGGCGGCCCATGAAGCTGAGGAGCGTACACAGGGCAAAGAAGCCAATGACAAAGTAGCAGACAAACTGCATCAGCCTGGCGGCGGATTTCGCAAATCGTTCATTTGTGAGCCGTTGAATCCATTTCATGCTGGTCACCTCCTGCTCTGATGATAGCAGATGAATTTATTTTTGTCAATAAAATATTAATGTTTATCATTAACATTATCTGTTGTATGTTATGTGCGCCGGCAGAGATCCCGCTTCCATGCGCGTCCCGGTCAGGAACCTCCCGGGGCTTGGGCGCATATGCTGTAATGGCCGGCGGCGGACAGCGCGCCCTGGCCGCCGGCTTATGGAAAGGCGCGCTCCAAGTCCGTCCGCGTCCTTGCGGGCGGGCACATGAAGAAGGCGTTTATATGCAGCAAATCCAATGGCAGGACCGATTCTGCATTGGTGTGGACATCGTGGACCAGGCCCACCGCAGGCTGTTCACCATTGTCCAGAAGATCATGGACCTCTACGTAGAGCGGCACGAGGACAAGTTTGCGTGCGTGGAGGGGATCAAGTATTTCAAGGCCTATGCCCTCAAGCACTTTGCAGAGGAGGAGGCCTATATGCGGGAAATCGGGTATGCCGGCTACGCCCACCACAAGCGGCTCCACGACAGAATGCGGCGGGAGACCCTCCCGGCCCTGGAGCGGGAGCTCTATGACACTGATTTCTCCACCGCTGCGGTGCAGCACTTTATCGGCGTGTGCACCGGCTGGCTCACCGGCCATATTACCATCGAGGACCGGGCCATCACCGGCAGCGCGGCCAGCGAATTCCCGCGCATCGCGCTGGACGACGAGCTGAGCGTGATTCAGACGGTGATCCTCCGCCCCCTCCAGGAGCTGTTTGGCGCCGAGGTCCAATTCCTGGGCGCCTACTCCCCGGAGGAGGTCATCCCGGACGCCCAGTACTACGAGCTGTCCTATCGGGGCTGGGAGGGGCGGAGGCTGCGCTTCGTCCTGATTATCGGGGAGCAGCCCCTTCTCCACGCGGCGGGCCTGATTTTTGGTGCGGAGTTCTACGAGAAAGACGAGATCGTCCGCTTTGCCATGCAGGAGGTGGCCCAGAACCTGATCCAGCGGGCGGCAGCCTGCTTCGGACAGGACCCGGGAGAATATCAGCTGGAGGGGGAGCGGTTTCTGGAGGAGGGGTGTCTCCTCCAGCGGCGCACACCCCAGTACAGTCTGCTCTTCAGCCTGCATCAGACCAGCTTCGCCCTCTGCATCGACAGTCTTTCGGATGCCGCCGGACCCGGCCGCTGAGGCGGTCCGGCCCTCATAAAGCATATACCGGAACAGCGCGGCAGCTCTGCCGCGCTGTCCTTTTTATTTCATTATTCAAAATATAAAAATATATTTTGAAAGAATTTGCCCGCAAACTATTGACAAGAAGGAGCAGCGGGTATATACTGCACCTATAATCAAAATTATATTTTGAAATACGAAACAGGATAAGGAGCGTCGACATGGAAAACAACGTATTGGTCATGATTCCCGGCCCCACCCCGGTGGTGGAGTCCATTCGCCAGGAGATGGCACGTCCCATCCAGGCCTTTGGCGATCCCCGCTTTGTGGCGGACTACAAGGCGCTGATCGACGAGCTGGGCGCGCTCTTCCACTGCGGCGGCAGGACCTTCCCCCTGGCCGGCACCGGCACCCTGGCCATGGAGATGGCCATTGCCAACACCACCAAGCGGGGCGACAGCGTGCTCATCGTCAGCAACGGCTTCTTCGGGGACCGGTTCATTGACATCTGTGAGCGCAAGGGACTCCAGGCGGACGTACTCAGCGCGGAGTGGGGATCCGCCGTCTCCCCGGAGGAGATCGACAGGAAGCTGAGCGAGAAGAACTACGCCGCCGTCACCGTCACCCACGTGGACACCTCCACCGCCGTAGTGGCCCCCATTGCCGAGATCGGCAAGGTGATGGCCAAGCACCCCGGCACCATCTACATCGTGGACGGCGTGGCCGCTACGGCCGGCGAGTACGCCGACGTGGACGGCATGGGCATCGACGTGATGTTCACCGGCTCCCAGAAGTGCTTCGGCGTCTGCTCCGGCATGTTCATCCTCTGGGCCGGCCAGCGGGCCCTGGACCGCCGCCGGTCCCTGGGCGTCATCCCCGAGTACTATGTGGACTTTGAGAAGTGGATCCCCATTATGGACAACCCGGCCAAGTACTTCGCCACCCCGGCGGTGAACCTGGTGTGGGCGCTGAAGGAGGCCACGGCCATTATCAGGGAGGAGGGCCTCCAGGCCCGGGCCGTCCGCCACCGCAGAAACGCCGACGCCGCGGCCAAGGCCCTGGAGAGCATCGGCTTCACCATCCTGGCCAAGCCCGGCTGCCGGGCCAGCACCCTCAGCGTGGCCATCTACCCGGCAGGCGTGGACGACGGGGCCTTCCGCAGCCATATGCTCCAGGAGGGCGTGGTCTGCGCCGGCGCGCTGGGCGCTTACGCGGGCAAGGCCTTCCGCCTGGGCCACATGGGCAACATCACGGAGAACGAGATGATCGTGGGCCTGGCCGCCGTGGAGCGCTCTCTGAAGGCCTGCGGCGCGGACGTGGAGCTGGGCAGGGCCGTGGGCGTCTACATGGCGGAGATGAAGAAGTAGCCCCCATCATGATTGGTTAGGACAGGCTGGAATGCGCCTGCTGCCTGATAGACCTCTATCTCACTCCTCTCATCTTTGAATCGGCGGACGGGGCGGGGACCACAGGTCCCCGCCCCGTCTCGCGGACTGCGCCCCCGGAGAGCCCTGCGGCTCTCCGGGGGCGCAGCTTGCATAGTTATGGTATCACCGGCTCAGACCAGCAGTCCCGGCACGGCCTCCGCCAGACGCCGGGCCAGCTGGGCGTGGCCCCGGCGGGTCAGGTGCATGCCGTCCAGGCGGTTGAACTCGCACCCGCCGGCGTCCAGGAAGTGGGCCCCGGTCAGCTCTGCGGCCTTCCGATAGAAGGCGGGCAGCTCCCGGGATTTCTCCAGGCAGCCCCGGCCCATGGGCAGGCCGCACTCGCTGCGCTCCATCTCCGGCAGGATGGGCGGCGGGCAGACGATGAGGATATTGGGCTTCCCCTCACCCCAGCAGTCCACGCTCTGGGCCTTGCGCACCAGCCGCTCCATGCCGATGCCGATGCAGGCCGCGTTGACCCCCAGCCGCTCCTTCGTGTCGTTGGTGCCCAGCATGATAATCAGCAGGTCAATGATCTCGTGGCTCTTGAGCAGGGCGTAGATGACGCTCAGCGCGTCCATGCTCTCGTGGAGGGCGTCCTGAAACACGGTGGTCCGGCCCGAGAGCCCCTCCTCCGTCACCAGATATCCCTCCCCCAGGGCCTTCTGGAGCAGGCACGTCCACCGCTCGTCCTCGTTGAACCGGGCCACGCTGTCCGCGCAGTCGCTGGGGTCGGCGCAGTAGCCATGGGTGTTGGAGTCGCCCAGGCACAAAATATGCTTTTTCAAAGCAGTGCGCTCCTTTCCTTGTTTTCTTCCCCTATAGGCTAACAGCTTTTCATGGAATGTCAAGGCCGGCAATCGAATTTCCCGGGAAATCCTGGGATTAAAACGCCGAAAAATCGAAATAATTTTTGTATGATCCCATAAATTTTAAAATTATCAGGAAAATCTTTTCATTCCTATTGACAATCGCAGGAAATTCTTGTACAATTTCAACAGCAATGCCCTGCTTCGCGGGGCCATTTTTTGCTATTGAGAAGGAGGACATGACATGAAGAAGTTTCTTGCACTGCTTCTGGCCATGACCATGGTCATGGCCCTGGTCGCCTGCGGAGGCGACCCGAAGCCCACTGAGCCCACCACTCCGCCGGCGGATACCCAGCAGCCCGCGGACGCGGATCCCGCTCCCGCCGATCCCGAGCCCGCCCCTGCCGGTGCCAGCGAGATCACCCTGTGGACCTACCCCATCGGCGACTGGGGCACTGAGGCCACCGTCAAGACCTTGACCGACGCCTTTACCGCCGAGACCGGCATTGCCGTGAAGGTGGAGTATCTGGCCTACGCCGACGGCGACGACAAGGTCAACACCGCCATCACCGCCAAGAGCACCCCGGACCTCATCATGGAGGGTCCCGAGCGCCTGGTGGCCAACTGGGGCGCCAACGGCTACCTGGTTGACCTGAAGGACATGTTTGACGACACCGACATGGCCGAGATCAACGCCGTCAACGAGGGCGTGATGAACGCCTGCACCCACACCAACGGCGCTATCTACGAGTACCCCCTGGTCATGACCGCCCACTGCATGGCCGTCAACCTGGACGCCTTCAAGGAGGCCGGCGCTGACCAGTACCTGAACCTGGACACCCACACCTGGACCACCGACGACTTCATCAAGGCCGTTGAGGCCCTGTACAGCCACTACAACGCCACCGTGGGCGCGGTCTTCTGCGCCGGCCAGGGCGGCGACCAGGGCACCCGCGCTCTGGTGAACAACCTCTACGGCGGAACCTTCACCAACGCCGAGCACACCCAGTACACCTGGGACGATCCCCTGAACATCCAGGCCCTGGAGCAGCTCAAGAGCATGAACGGCATTGAGTTCGACGCCTCCCTGGCCGGCGGCGACGAGATCGCCAAGTTCTACCAGGGCGCTCTGAAGATGGCCTTCTGCTGGAACATTGCCCAGCAGCTGGATCCCAACGGCGCCAAGACCGGCGCGGAGAAGACCGTCACCGGCGAGCAGATCGCCTTCATGAGCTTCCCCTCCCAGGACGGCAATTCCAAGCTCCAGGGCGGCATTTGGGGCTTCGGCATCTTCGATAACGGCGATCAGGCCCGCATTGACGCCGCCAAGCAGTTCATCAAGTTCATGTGCGACAGCGCCCACACTGTGGACGCGGTGCAGGCCGCCCGCTACTTCGCGGTGCGCAACTCCGCCGAGGGTACGGATCTCTCCACCATCTGGGCTGACAACGCCATCATGAACGAGTACACCAAGCTCATGCCCTTCCTGGGCGACTACTACCAGGTCACCACCGGCTGGGCCGGCGCGCGCACCGAGTGGTGGAACATGCTCCAGGAGGTTGGCGCCGGCAACGACATTGCCCAGTCCGTGGCCAACCACGTGGCCGCCGCTAACACTGCCGCGGGCTAATTGAACAACGCGTAGCAATACTGAACGGGTTTGCGCGCCCCCACCCCGCCAGCGCGGGGAGGGGGCGCGCTTTTTTCCCCGCTTTCCCCAAAACGAGAGAGGTTTGACTGAGAAAGGGGTGTCCCATTTTGGCCAATTCATCCAAGACGAGCATGAGCCGGGCCCTCCAGCGGCGAGAGAACATCGCCGGCTACCTGTTCATGCTGCCCAGCCTGATCTTCTTCCTGGGCTTTGTCATTATCCCCATGTTCATCTGCATCATCACCAGCCTGACCAACACCAATATGCACGATCCCGGCATGTTCGGCGGCTTCATCGGCCTGACCAACTTTGCCAATCTCTTCCAGGACGAGGTGTTCCTCAAGGGACTGAAAAACACCTTTGTCATCGTGATTGTCAGCGTTCCCACCGTCTGCGCCTTCTCCCTGTGGGTCTCCTCGGCCATCTACAAGCTGAAGGGGCCCCTGCTCTCCGCCTTCCGCTGCATCTTCTACCTGCCTGTGGTCACCGGCTCCGTGGCCGTGACGGTGGTGTGGAAGTGGATGTATGACAACTACAACGGCATCCTCAACGGCGTGCTCACCGGCACGGGCATCCTGGAAAAGGGCGTCAACTGGCTGGGCGATCCCAGGACGGCCCTGTGGTGCATCATCCTCATCCTGTTCACCACCTCTGTGGGCCAGCCCATCGTGCTCTACGTCTCCGCTCTGGGCAACGTGGACCAGACCCTGGTGGAGGCGGCCCAGGTGGACGGGGCCACGGATCTCCAGGTGTTCTGGAAGATCAAGTGGGCCCAGATGATGCCCACCACCCTGTATATCCTGGTTATCACCACCATCAACTCCTTCCAGTGCTTCGCCCTGATCCAGCTGCTGACCCAGGGCGGACCCAACCACTCCACGGACACGGTGATGTACTACATCTACTACACCGCGTTCAAGCTCACCGAGCAGGCCGGCCACTTCGGCTACGCCAACGCCATGGGCGTGGTGCTGGCCATCTTCATTGGCGCGCTGTCCGCTATCCAGTTCAAGCTGGCTAAAGAAAAGTAAGGGGGTGCGAGTATGAAAATCGAAAATCCGCGCAGCCGCGCATACCGAATTTTTTCCCTGATCCTGCTGATTATCCTGGCCTTCCTGTTCCTGTTCCCCCTGTACTGGATTATCACCGGCGCTTTCAAGCCCGCCCAGGATATCTACAATCCAAAGCCGGTGTGGTGGCCCACGGACTGGGTAGTCAACAACTTCAGCAACCTCTTCACCAAGCGCACGGCCCCTCTGTTCTCCATCTTCGGCATGGAGGGTCCCACGGCCCCGGCGGCCTTCCGGTGGCTCATCAATACGGTGTTCATGTCCGTCATGGCCATGATCCTTACCTGCATCACCGCCGCCATGGCGGGCTACGCCCTGGCTAAGAAGCGGTTCGCCGGCCGGGCTATCATCTTCTCCCTCATCGTGTGCGCCATGGCCCTGCCCAAGCAGGTCATCCTCATCCCCCTGCTCAAGGAGATGTCGGCCCTGAAGCTGTACGACAGCCTCTGGGCGGTGATCTTCCCCACTGTGGGCTGGCCCTTCGGCGTGTTCCTGATGAAGCAGTTCTCTGAGAGCATTCCCGGAGAGATTCTGGAGGCAACCCGCATCGACGGGGCCAGCGAGGCCAAGACCTTCATGACCGTGGTGCTGCCCATGGTCAAGCCGGGCATCGGCGCTCTGGCCATTTTCACCTTCATCAACTCCTGGAACGACTACTTCATGCAGCTGGTCATGCTGCCCAGCGGCAACAACTTCACCATGCCTCTGGGTATTGCCTCCCTCCAGGCGGAAACCAGCATCGACATGGGCCTGCTGATGGCGGGCGCGGCCCTGGCCTCTGTGCCGATTATCGTCGTGTTCCTCATGTTCCAGAAGTACTTCACCCAGGGCATCACCATGGGCGCGGTGAAGGGCTAGTTGTCATTCTTTTCTTTGTGAACAAAGAAAAGAATCAAAAGAAAAACTTTATAGGAATTTTTAAGTATGATCTATGCCAAGAATACCGACGCGCTGACCTATCGGGGCATCCACCCCAACCTGGACATGGCCCTGGAGCGGATCAATGACCGGTTCCTCTCCGGCGTGGGCTGTGAGCGGCAGGAACTCAAGGGCGGCGACGTGTACGTCACCCGCTTCACCTACGAGACGGTTCCCGAGGAGGAGAGCTTCTTCGAGGCCCACAGGAATTATCTGGACATCCATATCATGCTCTCCGGGTCCGAGGGGGTGGAGATCGCCCCGCCGGCGGATCTGACGGAGTTTGACCGGGTGGAGGCCAACGACTTCTACGCCTACCGGGGCCAGGGCCAGTACAGGCTGGTCCTCTCCCCGGGGGACTTCCTGGTGGTGTTCCCCAACGACGCCCACCGGATCAAGATGCAGGTCAGCGGCCCGGAGACGGTGAGCAAGGCCGTCTTCAAAGTGAGAATAAAAGAAAGCGAAGGAGAATAAGAGTGAAGGATATCACCAAGTATCAGGGGATCATTCCCGCGTTTTACGCCTGCTATGACAAGGACGGACAGGTCAGCGCCCCGGCGGTCCGGGCCCTGGCCAAGTACCTGCTGGACAAGGGGGTCAAGGGCCTCTATGTGGGCGGCTCCTCCGGCGAGTGCATCTACCAGAGCGTGGCGGAGCGGAAGCAGACCCTGGAGAGCGTGATGGAGGTGGTCCGCGGCAAGCTGACCGTCATCGCCCACGTGGCCTGCAACAACACCGCCGACAGCCGGGAGCTGGCCGCCCACGCGGAGAGCCTGGGCGTGGACGCCATTGCAGCCATTCCGCCCATCTACTTCCACCTGCCCCCCAGCGCCATTGCCAAGTACTGGAACGACATCTCTGACGCCGCCCCCAACACGGACTTCATCATCTACAACATCCCCCAGCTGGCCGGTGTGGCTCTGACCACGCCCCTGCTCCAGGAGATGCTGAAAAATCCCCGGGTGGTGGGGGTGAAGAACTCCTCCATGCCCGTCCAGGACATCCAGATGTGGCGGGACGAGGGGGCCGTTGTATTCAACGGGCCTGACGAGCAGCTCCTCTCCGGTCTGGCCGCCGGCGCAGTGGGCGGCATCGGCGGGACCTACGCCGCCATGCCGGAGCTGTACATGGAGATCGTCAAGTGCTTCCAATCCGGCCAGCTGGAGAAGGGCCGGGAGATCCAGAACGAGTGCTGCCGCATCATCTACAAGATGTGCTCCGCCCAGGGCAACATGTACGCGGTCATCAAGGAGATTATCCGCCTCCAGGGCGGTCCGGACGTGGGCGGCGTGCGCGCGCCCCTGCTGAACCTGACGGAGGGCGACGGGGCCGTCACGGCCCAGGCCGCTCAGATGATCGCGGACGCCATTGCCAAGTACTGCTAAGCCCTTTTTTCCTCTGGAAGAAAACACAAAAAGAGCGGCTGGTCAACTGCGGCTGCCGGCAGTCCGGGGGGTATCTCATCATATTCTCCGCCGGATTGCCGGCAGCCTCTATGCCGGTTCTTTTTGATATTTTTTCCTGTCTGCCGGCGCCGTTCTTCCGCATGGCCCCGCAGCTCGCGTTAAAAATTTGCTGCCGGCACACTCCGCAGCGCCGCGGCAAAAAAAGCGTATGATTGCCTCCGCAGCTGCGCAGAATATGTCGGACGGAGAGCAGCGGCCGGTAAATTTAAGAAATCTTTAAAAGAAACCTGTTGCGCACCGGCGTTGCCCGTGGTAAAATCCTTACTGGAATCCGCGCCGCGGACCCAAATGAATAGGAGGATACCCACCATGAAACACAATGTTCTCAGTAAGATTCTGGCGCTGGTGCTGGTCTGCGTGATGGCAGTCGGGACCGCGCCTGCGGCTTTTGCTTCGGATGCGGAGCTCACCCGGGCCGAGGCTGCGGAAATGCTCGTGGCCGCCGGAGACGACTACGGCGCCGCCCGGGAGCCGGTCCTCCAGGGCGGCCGGGAGGACGAGGCCGTCACCCGGATCGAGGTCCTGGCCATGCTTCAGCGGGCCTTCGGCGAGCTGCCCGCCCCCAAGGGCGACAGCGCCCGCTGGGCTGTGGACGCCTCCGCCTTTGACGACGTGCCCAACTGGGCCAAGACCCAGCTGAAAAACGTTCTGGACGCGGGCGTTGCCGCGCCCAACGCCGAGGGAAACCTGGGGCCCAAGGATACGGTGAGCCGTCAGGAGCTGGAGAACCTGCTGAGCCACGTCTACGCCCTGGAGGGCACCAATCTGAAGGACGACTTCTACGCCAACGTGAACAAGGAGTGGCTGGAGAGCACCCAGATCCCTGCCGGCCGCGCCATGACCGGCACCCTCTACGAGATTATGGACGCCACGGACGTGCAGCTGGACAAGCTCATCAAGGATATCGTTGCCAGCAATCCGGCGGCCGGCTCCCCGGAGCAGAAGATCAAGACCCTCTATGAGAACTTCCTGAACTGGGACGCCCGGAACGAGGCGGGCATCACCCCCATCCAGCCCTATCTGGATAAGATTGACGGCGCGGAGGATTTGGACGCGCTGATGGAGGTCAGCAACCAGCTGCTGCCGGAGACAGGCGTGGGTCTGCTCTATTTCGCCCCCACCCAGAGCGTGGAGGACAGCACAAAGAAGGTGCTGGTGTTCGGCGCCATGGGCGCCAGCCTCACCAAGGAGTTCTACGCCATGGAGGGCGTGGAGGCGGTGTTTGCCAACTATGTGAACACCCTCTTCCAGCTGGGCGGCGCCTCTGAGGAGGAGGCCGCGGCTATGACCGAGACCTACGTGGCCATGGACAAGGCCCTGGCGGAGAGCCGCATGTCCCAGGAGGAGCAGGCGGACATCTCCAAGATCTTCAACACCATGACCGCCAAGGAGCTGGCGGAGCTGTTCCCCAACGTGGATCTGGACGCCGTTCTTGCCGCCCAGGGCCTCCACGGCGAGGACCGGTACGTGGTCACCGATGTGGGCCTGTTGGAGAAGAGCGCAGAGTATATGGCGGAGGAGCATCTGGAGGAGCTGAAGCTTTACCTCCGGCTGTACATTCTCTCCCACTATGGCGAGGCGCTGAACCGTGAGTTCACCGAGGCCGCTGAGGCCTACAACGCCGCCCTCATGGGCGTGGAGGGCACCCTCTCCGACGAGGAGCAGGCATCCAATGCGGTGCAGCTCAACCTGCGCGACTATCTGGGCCAGGTGTACGTGAAGAGATACTTCTCCGATGAGGCCAAGGCGGACGTGAAGGAGATGATTGACGAGATGCTGGCGGTCTACGCCCAGCGGATCGAGAATCTGACCTGGATGAGCGAGACCACCAAGGCCAAGGCCATTGAGAAGCTGGAGGCCATTACGGTGAACGTGGGCTACCCCGATCAGTGGGACGATCTCTACGACGATGTGGAGTTCCGCTCCGTGGAGGAGGGCGGCAGCTACTTTGAGAACCTCCTCGCCATGGGCAAGGCCACCATGGCCGAGCTGGCGGCGGAGCAGGACGAGCCGGTGGAGCGGGACAAGTGGGCCATGAGCGCCTACACGGTCAACGCCTACTACTCCCCCCAGAACAACTCCATCAACTTCCCTGCCGGCATCCTCCAGGCCCCCCTCTACGATGTGGAGGCGGACCGCACGGAGAACCTGGGCGGCATCGGCTACGTGATCGCCCACGAGATTACCCACGCCTTTGACAACAACGGCTCCACCTTTGACGCCCAGGGCAACCAGAGCAGCTGGTGGACCGAGGAGGACTACGCGGCCTTCCAGGCGCTGTGCCAGCAGGTGATCGGCTTCTACGACGGCGTGGAGGTGGTCCCCGGCATCGCCTGCAACGGCACGCTGACCATCAGCGAGAACGTGGCAGACCTGGGAGCTCTGGCCTGCATCACCGATATCGAGAGCCAGGAGGAGGAGCCCGACTACCAGACTCTCTACCGCACCGCCGCCCGCACCTGGCGGGGCACCGGCAGCCGGGAGATGCGGTCTTATTCGGCCCTGATGGACGTACACGCCCCCGACAAGCTGCGGGGCAACCGGGCCCTCCAGAGCCTGGACGAGTTCTATGAGGCCTTCGACATCCAGCCCGGGGACGGCATGTACCTGCCCCAGGAGGCCCGGGTGCAGATCTGGTAAAAAATTTCATCAGCGAATCCATTATCAACCACAGGCGGCTCCGCACTCCGGGGCCGCCTGAGAGAGCAGAAGGAGGAAAACGTCATGAGAACTTACATCACAGAGGACTATCAGGCCATGAGCCGCAGGGCGGCCCACATCATCGCCGCCCAGGTGCACCTCAATCCGGCCTGTGTGCTGGGTCTGGCCACGGGCTCCACGCCCATCGGCATGTACAAGCAGCTCATTGAGTGGTACAAGGCCGGGGATCTGGACTTCTCCCAGGTGAAGAGCGTGAACCTGGACGAGTACGCGGGGCTGGCTCCCACCCATGACCAGAGCTACCGCTATTTCATGCAGACCAACCTCTTTGACCACATCAACATTGATCCCGCCAATACCAACGTTCCCAGCGGCCTGGCGGCGGACCCGGCGGCGGAGTGCCGGCGCTACAACCAGGTGATCCGGGACCTGGGGGGCATTGACGTGCAGGTGCTGGGCATGGGCCACAACGGCCACATCGGCTTCAACGAGCCCGGGGACGCCTTCGAGCTGGAAACCCATGTGGTGGACCTCCAGGAGAGCACCATCAACGCCAACGCCCGCTTCTTCGCCTCCCGGGACGACGTGCCCCGTCAGGCCATGACCATGGGCATCAAGTCCATCATGCTGGCCCGTCAGATCCTGGTGGTGGTCAGCGGCGAGGACAAGGCGGACATTGTGAAGGCCGCTTTTACCGGCCCTGTCACCCCCCATGTTCCCGCCTCCATCCTCCAGATGCACCCCAACGTTGTCCTGGTGGGCGACAAGGCGGCCATGAGCAAGCTGTAATTGACTTCTTTTTCTTTCAAAGAAAAAGAAGCAAAAAGAAGCGTTCCTTTTTCTCGAAAGAAAAAGGAACCGAAAAAGAGCTTTAGAGATCAGCAACTGACTGCCGGCAGTCTATCGGTCCTGTTCCGATAGGCTGCCGGCAGTCAGCATGATGCCCTCTAAAGTTTTTTCTTTTGCTTCTTTTGTTCACAAAAGAAAAGAAGAGAAAAATCTCACCGCTTGCTCTCCGCAAAGGCGGCGGCCTCCCGGGCCCAGCCCATGAGCTCGCCGTCAATCTCCTCCGGGGAGGCGATGAGCAGGTGGTGGGTCCAGCGGCCGGGGTAGGGCTCCGACACCTTGTCCACCCGGGGGGAGTCCAGGCGGCGGTTCAGGCCCAGGGTCACGGTGATGTAGTCCTCCGGCCGGTCCTTGGCCCGCCGGGCGGGGAGGAAGGAGACGCAGGCGAACTGGCGGCGGTTGGCAAAGGTGATCTGGGTTTTCTGCACCTTGATGGTCACATGCTCCACCTCCGCCAGGACACGGCTCTCCCATGTCTGGTACAGGGGCAGCGCGCCGGGGTGCTTGTCAAAAAAGAACAGAATGTCCGGATCCATGGGCTCCCTCCTACTGCTCCGCCATCATGTCCATCATAAGGTCCAGATATTCGCCGTTCCGGTACACCCGGATAGGCACCTGATCCCCCACAGACAGGTCCCGGCGGATGGCGAGGATCTGCTCCGTGCTGGTGACCCGCTGGTTGTTGAAGGCCACCACGTAATCCCCCTCCCGCAGGCCGGCCCGGTCCCCGGTGAGACCCTCAAACACCTTCTCCACCCGGAGCGCGCTGGTGCCGTCGGGCAGGGTGTCGGGGATGCGGGAGATGCTCACCCCCAGAACGGGCTGGGGCTGGAGCTGGCCGAAGGCGATGAGCTCGTTGACCCAGCGCAGGGCCAGACTGGAGGGCACGGCAAAGCCCAGGCCCTCGATGGTGTCGTACTCGCTCATCATCTTGATGGTGTTCACGCCCACCACCTGTCCATACTGGTTGATGAGGGGGCCGCCGGAGTTGCCGGAGTTGAGGGCGGCGGTGGTCTGGATAAGGGTCATGGTCACCCCGTCCACATCCACGTCCCGGTTGATGGCGGAGATGATGCCGCTGGTGAGGGTGTTGCGCAGCTCCACGCCCAGAGGATTGCCGATGGCGTAGGCCGGATCGCCCACCATCAGATCGTCGCTGACCCCGAACTGGGCCGCGGGCAGGTCCTTTCCGCTGACCTTCAGCACCGCCAGATCCACGTCCTCGTCGCAGCCCACCAGCCGGGCGTCATAGCGGGTGTCCACCCCATAGCGGTCCGTAATCAGCACCGTGCAGGCGCTGCACCCCTCGATTACGTGGCAGTTGGTGAGCACGTAGCCGTCCTCGCTGAAAATGATGCCCGTGCCTACGCTCCGGTAGTTCCCCTGGTGGCCCAGCACCGTCACCGTGGAGGCGGTGACCTGGTCATAGATCTCCGAGGGGCTCAGCACCGGCAGCTCCCCGGCGGAGACCAGGCTCAGCCGGTACGCGCCGCCGGTGGGGTAGCGGCGGATGGAGATCTCCTTGTTCTCCGGACCCTGGTCGAAGTAGAAGTAATCCTCCTCCGGGGGGATGTTGCGGTTGTCCGGCGCCTGGCTGGCCTGGGGAAGGGCCCAGCCGTACTGGCCCACATACCAGATCCCCGTGCCCAGGCACACCAGGGACACCAGCAGAGACACGCCCACAAAGAGGCGCACCCCCCACCGCTTTTTCTTCTCCTGCGGCGCAATGGCCGCCTGCCGGGGCGGCAGGGCCTGGGGCTCCTCCTCCCGCATACAGGGCGGCAGCTCCCGCTCATAGCGCAGAACCACCGGCCGGACCAGATTTTCCCGCTGGCGGTAGGTGAGCACCACCTCCTCCGGCGGACGCCCCCGATGGATCAGATTGTCACACACTCTTTGTTCCTCCCTTTTCCTCGGCCAGCTGAACGGTAAAGGAGAAGGTGGTCACACCGTCCTGGCTGGTGGCGGTGATCTTCTCCCGGTGCTGCTCCAGTATGGTGCGCACAATGTACAGGCCCAGGCCCACGCCGTCCTTGTCCTCGCTGCGGGACTTGTCGGACTTGTGGAACCGCTCGAACAGCAGCGGAATCTCCTCCGGCGGAATGGTGAGCCCGGTGTTGCGCACCGTGACCAGAGCCTTCTCCCCCCGCTTCTCCAGGCCAAGGAAGAGGGTGCTGCCCTGGGCGGCGAATTTGGCCGCGTTCTCCAGAAGGTTGTAGACCACCTGGGTCAGCAGGTCGTTGTCCCCCAGCACGATCACCGGGTCCTCGGGGATGTCCACGTCCACGTCCAGCCCCCGGGCGGTGATCTTTTTCTCCATGCTCACCAGCACCCGCCGCATGGACTCGGACAGATCAAAGGGGGCCTTCTGCTTGATGAGATCCAGGCTCTGAAGCTGGCTCACGTCCAGCATCCGCCGCACCAGGCGGCTGAGCCGCCGGCTCTCGGCGGAGATGATGGACAGGTACTGGCGCTCCTCCTCCGGGGAGATGACCCCGTCCAGGATGCCGTCGGCGTAGCCAGCGATGGTGGTCATGGGGGTCTTCAGCTCGTGGGAGATGTTGGCGATAAACTCCCGGCGCTGCTGCTCCGTCTTTTGCAGGGAGTCGGCCATGGCGTTGAAGGCGTCGATGAGCTCGCCGGTCTCGTCGTCCCGGCCCGTGTTGTGGACCCGGGCGTCGAAGTTGCCGTCCGCGAAGCGCCGGGCCGCGGCGGCCATGTCCCGGATGGGCTTGGTCTGCTGCATGGCGGTGGTGGCGGAGGCCACAAAGGCGATGAGCAGCACGGTGATGGAGGTCATGCCGAAGATGCCCATGAAGGCGCCCCACATCTCCGTCATGGCGTTGGGCTCGGCAATCGCCAGCACGGGCCCCACCAGCACGCCGTCCTGGGTGGACCGGGCCGGGACGGCCACCACAAAGCGGGCCTTGTCGTAGACCCCCAGATCGGTGGTGCCGGCATAGGTCTCCCCCCGCTCCAGCCGGGCGACAATGTCCCCGGGCACCACCATCTCCGTGTTGCTGACGCTGGCGTCGGTGCTGATGAACAGGTCCATGCTGGGCATCCAGACCAGGAACTCCGTGTCGCTCATCCGCTTGGCCACGTCCACCAGCTCCTCTATATCCGAGCGCATCCCGCTGATGAGGTGAAATACATCCCGCTTGTTGTATACGCCGACGGCCATCTGGGCGATGACCTCCGCCTTGTCCTCCAGCTCGCCCCGCTTTTCGCTCATGATATAGCTGTAGGTGAGGGCGAAGAAGGAGGCCCCCAGCAGCACCAGGGTCAGCGCCACCATGCCCACGGTGACGGTGAAGGTGCGCCAATAGATGCCTTTGAATCTGCTCATCGCGGTTCCTTCCGTTGCCGCCCCGGGGCGGCATGACTGCACGGCGGCGGGCTATTTCCCCGCCACCTCGAATTTGTATCCCACGCCCCAGACGGTCTTCAGCGCCCACTGGGGGGACACGTCCTCCACCTTCTCCCGCAGCCGCTTGATGTGTACGTCCACGGTGCGGCTGTCCCCGAAGTAATCAAATCCCCAGACCTCGTCTAAGAGCTGGTTCCGGGTGTACACCCGGTTGGGGGTGGAGGCCAGATGGTAGAGCAGCTCCAGCTCCTTGGGGGGCGTGTCCACCTTCTTCCCGTCTACGGTCAGCTCGTAGGAGTCCAGGTTGATCTCCAGCTTGTCGAACACCAGGCGCTTGCGTGTGTCCTCGGGGATCTCCGTGCGCCGGAGCACGGCGTTGATGCGGGCAATGAGCTCCTTCATCTCAAAGGGCTTGACGATGTAGTCGTCCGCCCCCATCTCCAGGCCCTGGATGCGGTCAAAGACCTCGCTCTTGGCAGTAATCATGATGATCGGGGTGCGGCTGGTCTCCCGGATTTTGCCGCACACGGCCCAGCCGTCCATCACCGGCAGCATCAGATCCAGCAGCACCATATCCGGCTGCATGGTGCGGAAGGTCTCCACCGCGCTGCCGCCGTCAAAGACGGCCTGGATCTCAAAGCCCTCCTTCTCCAGGTACATCCGGATCAGATCGGAGATATTGTGGTCGTCCTCCACAACGAGAATCTTTCTTGCCATAGACGTCCTCCCGCCCCGCGGCCGGCTGCATACGGGGACTTCAAAGTGGTGATTATCCCAATTATACCCCAAAAGGAGAAATAATGTTGAACTTTTTGTAAATTAGGCCGTGAGCCTCCAGGCGCTGAGCCGGTAGCCGCCGGCATCCAGATCCTCCAGCAGCGCGCCCAGGCCTCCCAGACCGCTCCCGTCGCCCCCCAGGGAGAGGGACACGTCCTCCCGGTACCGGCTGACAGCGCGCATGAGGGCGGCGGCCTGACCGGCCCGGTCCAGGTCCCCGGAGGCGGAGATCTGGGCCGTCACCCGGACGCACCCCAGCTGGGAGAGGAGCTCCTCCGCCCCGTCCCCGCACCACACCAGCTCCAGCCACGCGCAGGCGGCCTGCCACACCAGCTCCCGGGCCCGGACGATCTCCTCCTCCATCTCCGCCTCCGTCTCCCCCCGGGTCTGGAGGGCCAGGCCGTGGCCCCCGGCCACCAGGGCCCGGACCAGATCCGCCTGCTCCAGCTCCTCCGCGGTGAGCAGGAAGGTGGCCTGATGGTCCCCCAGGCGGCCCAGCAGCTCCAGCGTCTCCTCCGGGGACTGGCTGTCGATGATGAGATAGACCTTCTGGCCCTCCGCCGCCAGGGGGGGATCCTCGGTCTGCGGCGGGCCGCCGGTATTTTCCTCGGCGGCGGTGACGGACCGCTCGTATTCGTTGTAGCGGGCGCGCATCTGGCTGGCCGCGTCCACGAACTCCCGGTCCGTCAGCACCGCGCTGGAGCTCGTGACCCGGATGAGGGGCACGGTCTCCGTCTCCGTTTTGCTCCAGCGCAGGCCGAAGCGGCTGCACACCAGGGGCAGGGGGAAGAAGATCACGCCCCCCCGCTCAATGGCGTAGCCGTTGTAGGACTTGCCGTTGCGGTCCGTGGTGGTCTGTGTGTCCAGGTCAAAGCGCAGATCAATCTTGGCGTTGTAGAGCATGGCCTGATTGGCGTTGTAGATGCGGGCGTAGTTCACCCCCAGGTCCGTGCCCTCGAAGAGGCGGCTGGACACGTACCACACCCCGCCGTAGAGGAAGGGCATGGTCTCGCTGTTCAGGTCCAGCAGCTGCTCGTTGACGGCGGTGAAGTAGACCTCCGAGAGCACCGCGCGTCCCTCCTGCGGCCCCAGTCCCAGGGCCAGGAGCAGGACCAGGAGCCAGGCCGTCAGGCGGCGTTTCCAGCGCTTCATACCGTCCTCCCAGAATAATCAGAAGTGAGAACCTGCAGCCCCGCCGGCATCCCCCGGTGTGCATACAGATTCTGAGAAAAGAGTCTTTTCCGCAGTGTATCACAAGACGCCGTTTGTCAAGGGATTTCACCCAAAGGATGAAATCCCCCGGCAAGCCGGAAACCGTCTGCTTTTTCCTTTGCTAAAATCAAGGAAGCTCAGGATTGGCGGTACTTTGCCGCCATTTCCTGACAGCTCTCTGCAAAAAGTGACTGGGCAGCTGTCTGCACTGTCTCAACAGGGAGTTCAGCCAGTCTGCCGCGGTCTCTTTTTTGACGTATCTCAAATTCTCTTACAATGCGTTCAGCGGACAGTCCATGCCCGTTGTCTGCTCTTGTTGTGTCAGCCTGACCCAGGAAACGCTCCAGCATCCTCCGTTCTCGGGAATAAATCAGCTCCACCAGCTTGGCCCGATATTCCAGCTCCTCGTTTGTAATGCCCTTATAACGGGCATGGTCCATGGCATGCTGGGCCTCGTGCTTCAGGAGGGACACCTGGAAATTCTCTGATTCCAAATCATAGGCAGTTCTGACGCAGTGAATCAAACCGTCGCCGTTGGACCATCCGCCGGTACCTGTTTCACCGAAGGAAATGTAGTCCAGCCAGCTTTTCATGAGGAACCCGTCCAGAAATTTAACAGCATAGTCCTGCGTGCCTTCCGGCAGCTCCACCTTGTAGCGCCTCAGTTCCTCGTCCTTCCATATATAGGGACCGTAATACCCGCTGGTTCGTCCCATCAGGGCGTGGAACGACTTCTGGCGGAACGCGTCCCCGGCCATTTCCTCCAATTTGTCCAGGGAAAAATCGGACGCAGCCTGGAACAGTTCTGCCAGCCGTTCCCGCAGCCGCCGGGCGGCCTCCCCGGCAGAGAGCTCCAGATAAAAGACATCCCGGTAATACTTCTGATAGACCAGGAGAATCTCGTTCAGCTCCTCATCTGCATCATAAGTCAGGTAGTGCTCTTTTTGAAACAAAGCCACGCCCTTTTCATAGAGTGCCGCCGTCTCCGGGAACTGCTCCCAATACGCCATTGCTGCCCGAAGGTTCCCCTTTACCAGCATCCCGCGCAGGGTATCCTGCTCAAATTTCTCCACAGAACAAATCCTCCAAATCCGCATTTGCCATGAGCCAAGTATACCACCAATACAGAGGACATTCAACCCTCATTTGCGGGGCGCGCGCAGGGGCAGGCATTGCTCGCTCCTACGGGAGGCCGCGTTTTTCGGAGGATGGATTTCCACCGGGATTTCCCCGGCTCAGCTGTCCCCTTCCGCCCCCTCCGCCAGGGCGAGGAAGGCATCCCGGGCGTACAGCACGTTCACCGCCTCCAGCAGGGCGTTGGCGCTCATCCGCTCCGGCAGCCTGAGCCGCCGCAGAAGGGCCTCCCGCCGCGCGCCGCTGTCCGGCGCGCCGGTGAGGCCCAGCTGGTAGAGGTCCGCCTTGGTGACGCCCTGACGGGCCTCCGCCGGGCGCTCCTCCTCAAAGGTGGCCCCCGCCCGCTCCAGGGCCTGGAGCAGCACGCCGGGATTCATGCCCTCCACCCCCAGCTTTCCCTCCCGGCCCGGGGCGGCCTTCCGCCGCTCCTTGCCGTACACATCGGGGATGTAGGCCTGCTTGAGCCGGTCTTTGGGGATGGCCCCCTTGAGAAAGTTCCGGATCACGAACCCCGCCCCGTCGCTGTCCGTGAGCAGGATCAGACCCCGCTCCTCCGCCAGCCGCCGCAGCAGGGCCAGCCGCTCCCTGTCGTTGAAGATGCCGAACCCCCGGGTCTCCACCACGGTGGCGTCCACCACCTGCCGCAGGGCGTTCT
Organism: uncultured Oscillospiraceae bacterium; assembly: GCA_910579965.1. Taxonomy (GTDB): domain Bacteria; phylum Bacillota; class Clostridia; order Oscillospirales; family Oscillospiraceae; genus Pelethomonas. The sequence goes on along the minus strand of CAJTWF010000012.1, from coordinate 34,272 downwards.
TGTCGTACCGGCCCTCCACCACGATCACCTCACGGACCCGCCGCATGTCCCCGTCCTCCTTGATAAGAAATCATCTCCGTCAGGCCCGGGAGGTCTGGGCCAGCTCCATGAGCAGCAGCTTCAGCTCCCCGGCGCCGTCCGCGCCGCTCACGCTCTTGATGCGCAGATCCGTCTCACAGCAGCGCCGCACCGCCCGGGCGCACCAGGGCCGGCTCACCCGGCGGGCGTTCTCCAGTAGCAGCTTGGCCTGGTAGTCCGAGCGCATGTTCCACTGCTCCATGAGCCAGAACCGGTCCCTGCCCGCGTCCAGGGCGATCCGGGCGCTGTGGAGGCGGCGCAGCTCCCCGCCCATGAGGCTCAGGAGCATGAAGGGCTCCTGCTGCAGGGTGAGCAGCTGGCCCAGCAGCTCCGCCGCCCGGTCAAAGTCCCCCCGGGACACGGCTCGGGTCATGTCGAACACCTGGGCCTCCACCACCGGCGAGGCCACCGCGTCAATGTCCGCCCGGGTGATCCGCTCCCCCTGGGCGTAGGCGGCGATCTTGGCAATCTCCGGGATCAGCTGGTTCATGAGGGCGCCGCAGGTGAAGAGCAGGTGCTCCGCCGTGGGCACGTCGATGGTGTGGCCTGCGGCCTTCAGGCGGCGGGCCACCCACGTCATCAGCTGGTCCTGGTTCAGGGGCTGGAACTTCACCTCCCGCACATGGGCGGTCAGGGCCCCGTACAGCTTCTTGTAGGTCCGGTTGGGCTTGTACTCCAGAAGATCGTACACCAGCACCAGACAGCAGTAGGGGGGCAGGTCCTCCAGCAGGGCGATGAGCCCCCTGCGCTGCTCCTCCGGCAGCTTGTACACGTCCCAGTCCACCACCTGCACCATGGTCCGCTCCGCCATCATGGGCATGGCCTCCACCGCCTCCGTCAGGGCCTGGGCGGTCAGGCCTTTGCCCTCCAGCCTGTGGAAGTTGAAGGCCTCGAACCCCTCCGGCACCAGCTGGCGGCGGATCTCCGACAGGCAGAACTCCCGCAGGTAGCTCTCCTCGCCGTGGAACAGGTAGGCCGGGGCCAGGGTGCCCGCCGCCATGTCGGCGCGCAGCTGGGCGTATCCGTCGTTTTGCGTTTTCTTCACCGCCATGGCCTATCCCTCCGTCTTCGCCGCTACGGTGTGGTTGGCGTAGGTGCTCCAGGTGGGCTCGTAGTCCTCGGTGGCCTGATTGCCCCACATGTCCCAGTCCCGGCGGCTGCCCCGGGCGAACATCTCCAGGAAGGGGGCCGGAGAGCACCGCTCGATGAGGCTGATGAACTCGTCCGGCTTCCGGGAGTGCTCCCGCTTGATGGCCCGGAGGAGGTTCACCTGGCTCCGCCCCGGATCCAGGGTCCGGTTCTTCTCCCCCCGTATGCCGAAGAGAAGGATCTCCGTCACGTTCCGGAAGTAGAAGCCCACGCCCCGGCCGTCGGGCATCCCGTCCTTGCGGACCTTCTCCCAGATGATGTTGGTCTTGTAGGCAAAGCCCCAGGCCCGCATCACCTCCAGGCCCTCGGGCAGCAGGGCGTTGGGCACCCAGAGGTAGAGGTGGCTCTTCTCGTCCGCCGCCTCGGCCACGGGCAGGCGGCAGATCTCCGGCACGGTCATGGTGCTGTAGCGGCTCAGGCGCTTGTGCTCCGGGGCCACCTTGCCGGTCCGGTTCTGAAACTGCCAGGGCGGGTCCGCGTAGATGGTCCTGTACCGCTTCCCCGCCGTAAAGGCCCGGAAATCCGCAATGGTCCGCTCCAGCTCGGTCATCTTTGTGTTCTCCATAGCTTAATACCCTTCTATGCAAGGCTGTCTGATCCCAACGGCCAGAATGGGGCAGCCCCCGTTCCGCCTGGATTTCAGCCGGTACTCCAGCTTCCCCATCCAGGTGGTGCTGGCCCCATACTTGGCCATGAGGGGCTTGCCGCTCCGGTCCGTCACCTCACGAAACACGTCGTTGAGCTCCTGGGAACGGGTGACAATCACCCCCACCTCGATGATGCCGCAGTCAAAATAGGTCCGCATGGCCAGCAGGTCCCGGTCAAAGGTCTGGTCCTTGCTGTTCCACTCCAGGTCAAAGGCCACCCTGCCCTTGATAAAGTCGATGTTGTGGCCGTCAATATAGCCCTCGATGACCATCCGCTCACAGGGGTCCTGGGCGAACCGCCCCCGCTGGCTGGACCGCCGGGGGTACATGTTCACCACCAGATCCCCGGTGATCCGGATCTCCCGCCAGCCCAGGGGGTATAGCACGTCGTCAAACTTCTTGGGGATGGCGGTCTCGTTGCCCCCGGCGGCCCGGAGCTCGTCCAGGGAGATGGTGAACCGCTCCAGCGCGTCCTGGAGCTCCGCCCATTCCCCGGGAAAGGCCGCCTCCAGAATCTCCAGGGCGTGGCCGTAGCTGTGAAACTCGAATTTCTCCAGCAGATGCGTTCTAATATACCCCATGCGCTGTCTCCCCCTCTCCGTGGACGCGAATAAGTATGTTTCCCTGCCGGTCCGTGCGGTACAGGTCCATACCCGCGCCGGTCATGCGGCCCATGGCCTCCGCCGTGGGGTGGCCGAAGGTGTTGGGCCCCACGCTGATAATCCCCACCTCCGGCCGGGTTTCCTCCAGCAGGGTTTGGGAGGTGGCGTACTTGCTGCCGTGGTGTCCCGCCAGCAGCACCTCCACATCCGGCAGAGGGTAGGTCTCCAGAAGGGCCGCCTCGGTGGCGCTGTCCATGTCCCCGGTGATAAGCAGGTCAAAATCCCCCAGGGAGCACAGGACGCTCAGTCCCTCCTCGTTGGTCTCCCCCGCCGTCACCGGCGGATATACGGTCAGCGTCCCCTGGCCCAGGTCTGTCCGGCTGGGCTCCTCGACATATTCCACCGCCACGCCCCGTTCCCGGGCCAGCAGGTCCGCAGCATCCTCCTCCGGGTCTGTCCGGGGCAGCAGGAGCCGCTCCGCGGGGACCTGCTCCAGCAGGGAGGGGAGGCCCCCGGCGTGGTCCGCGTGGCAGTGGGTCAGGACCACGGCGTCCAGGGCAGTCCAGCCGTAGGTTTCCATGGCCTCGGCCACCGCGTCCCCGGCCCGCTCCGGGCGGCTGAGGCTGCCGCAGTCCACCAAAATGGTGCTGTCTCCGGCGTGGAGCAGGGCCGCCGCGCCCTGGCCCACGTCCACCACCACCGCCGTGAGGGCGTCGTTTCGCACCGTCAGCCGGGGCAGGGCCCTTGCCGCCTCCAGGCTCGCCAGGGCCAGCAGGGCGGCCAGCACATATCCCCGCCGCCGGACCCGGCCCAGCAGACACACGCCCAGCAGTCCATAGACCAGCACCAGCCACATGGCCGCCGCCGGGGTGCTGAACCGGAGGCTGTGGCCGGGGATCCGGCACAGCAGCTCCGCCGTCCACAGCACGTACCGGGCCAGCGCCGCCGGCAGAACGGCCAGAGGCGCGGCGGCCGGCAGGAGGGCGCACAGGGCCGTGACAGTCAGGGCCAGGGCGAAGAGGACCGGGGCCATCCACAGCACCAGGAGGTTGGCCAGGGGAGAGACCAGGGACAGGGAGCCGAAATAGGCCGCGCTCAGGGGCGCGGTGAACACGGTCACCCCGGCGCTGGCGGCCAGGGTGGCCCGGACAAAGGCCGGTCCGGCCTTCATGGCCCGGTAGACCCGGGGCGAGAGGGTCAGCAGGCCCGCCACGGCGGCAAAGGAGAGCTGAAAGCTCACCGACGCGATGGCAAAGGGATTGACCAGCAGAATCACCAGAGCGGCGGCGGACAGGGAGGTGGGTGCGTCCGCCTCCCGTCCCACCAGCGGAGCCAGCAGGGTCAGGCCCACCATCACGCAGGCCCGGACCACCGAGGGGGTGGACCCGGCCATGAGCATGTACGTCAGCAGCACCGGATATCCCACCAGGGCGGTGAGCCGCTGGCGGCGGAGGGTGAGCACGCCCAGCAGGGAGATGAGAAAGCCGCAGTGGAGGCCGGACACGGCGGTCAGGTGCATGAGCCCCGCCTCCGAGAGCTGCCGCTGGCTCCGGCTGTCCAGGCCGTCCCGCTCCCCGGTGAGCATAGCCAGGAGGAGACCCCGCTCCGGCTGATCGTAGACGGCTCCGGCGGTGCTTTTCAGCGCCCGGGCCATCCGCTGGGGCAGATAGCCTCCGCCGGGCTCCGCCTCCATTTCGCCCCGGCCGTACAGGCGCAGAAACACGCCCCGGGAGGAGAAGTAGGCGCTCTCCTCTCCGCCCAGCTCGCCGGCGCTGTCATATTTCACGCTGGCGGTCACCCGGTATCCCGGCTCCAGGTCCAGCAGCTCCCGGCCGCCGTAGTACACGGCCCGGCCCGCCATGCCCTGGACGCGCACCTGACAGCGCGCGCCGAAGTCCGTCTCCTCCGGATAGCCGGTCAGCTCCATGACCGCCCGGCCCTCCGTACCCGCCAGCGCCCGGGCCGGGGCCTGGACCAGGGCCGCATAGCCGGTGAACCAGACAAGCCCCGCCGCCAGGCCGGCGGCTCCGATGCGCACCCTCGCCGGCAGAAAAGCGGCCGGCAGAGCGGCCAGCAGGGCGATCAGGGCCGTCCACAGCCGCCAGGGCTCCGGCAGGAGATAGTGGCACAGAGCGCACCCGGCCCCGAAGGGCAGGGCAAACACCATCAGCTTCCGCATGGCCGCTACTTGATGGGGTCCATGCGGTCTGTGCGGCCGAGGATATAGTCCGTGCTGGTGTGGTAGAGGTCCGCCAGACGGATGAGCGCCCAGACGGGGATTTCCCGGTTTCCCCGCTCATACCGCCCATAGACCTCCTTATTCATGCACAGATATTCCGCCACGTCCTTTTGCTGGAGATCGTGGTCATATCGTAAATCCGCTAGACGCGGGAATTTCATCGGTATCACCTCTGCGAAAATCCTACCATTCGGTAGTCTTCCACAGGGTAAAACCTATCATTCGGTTGGCTGCATGGGTAAAACGATATGGGAATACAGAATGCGCGCCTTTAGGTTATCATCTTTAATATTAAATGTCAAACGGAAATCCTTATCCAACCACGCTCAAAAAGGCGGTACAGCCCTTGCAATCGGGGCTATACCGCCTGATCTGAAATTACTTCCTTGTAATTGGAATCGCTCGTGGCTCCAAGGGGTTACAGGAAACTTAACGCTTGCTGAACTGGGGCGCACGCCGTGCGGCCTTCAAGCCGTACTTCTTGCGCTCCTTCATTCTGGGATCGCGGGTGAGGAAGCCGGCCTTCTTCAGGATGGGCCGGTTGTCCTCGCTGGCCAGCAGCAGAGCGCGGGAGATGCCGTGGCGCAGAGCGCCCGCCTGGCCGCTTACGCCGCCGCCCTTGACCGTAGCCACAATGTCCACCTTGCCCTCGCTGGCAGTGGCCACCAGGGGCTGACGGACGATCATCTTCAGGGTCTCCAGGCCGAAATACTCGTCGATATTGCGGCCGTTGATGGTGATAGAGCCGGTGCCGCCGGGATAGACCTGGACGCGGGCGACAGAGGACTTTCTGCGGCCGGTGCCGTACAGATAGGGCTTCTTAGACTGATACATTTTCCTCTACCTCCTTATTCCGCAGCGTAGAGCTCGGGCTTCTGGGCCTGATGCTCGTGGGTGTCGCCGGCATAGATGTGCAGACGCTTGAGGGAGTCCTTGGTGACCACGTTGCGGGGCATCATGCCGCGCACGGCAACCCGCATGGCCAGCTCAGGCTTCTTCTCCATCATGTCCTTGTACTTGGTCTCCTTCAGGCCGCCCACCCAGCCGGAGTGGGTGCGGTACATCTTCTGCTCCAGCTTCTTGCCGGAGAGCGTGGCCTTGGAGGCGTTGATGACGATCACGTTGTCGCCGCAGTCGGCGTGGGGGGTGTAGGAGGGCTTGCGCTTGCCGCGCAGCAGGTCTGCGACGATGACGGCGGTGTGGCCCAGGGGCTTGCCCGCGGCGTCAACGACGTACCACTTGCGGACGATATTGCCCTTGTTTGCCATAAAAGTGGACATGTCGTGTTCTCCTTCTTTCGTTCCTTCGATACGCCGCGAAAGGCGTCCCGTACCGCGTCTCCTCCGGGGAAGACCGGCCGCCTGGGGCGGCCTATCGAAGGAAGCCTTGTATTTTCGCCCGAAATCAGGTACAATGCCCTGTGCGAGCAAATCCATTTATACCACAGTTCAGCGGCCTTTGTCAACAGCGTTTTAATTTATCAGATAGATTGCTCCTGATATCTCGCTTTTTCTTTAATTAGCTCCTGTTTTCTCTGCCTCTATTTTCAAATTTCTCTCCGGGAGGTTTGCCTATGCAGCACATCCTATCTCTGGTCCGCCGGTGTGTGGAGGACTACCATATGATCGAAAGCGGCGACACGGTGGCCGTGGGCGTAAGCGGCGGCAAGGACTCCGTGCTCACCCTGGCCGCCCTGGCCAGGCTGCGCAGCTTCTATCCCAAGCGGTTCGAGGTGGCGGCCGTCACCATCGACAGCGGTGCGCCGGGGATGGATTTCACCCCCATTGCCAGGCTGTGCCAGGATCTGGAGGTGCCCTACCACCTGGTCAGCGTACCAATCTACGAGATCATCTTTGTCCACCGGCAGGAGAAAAACCCCTGCTCCCTGTGCGCCAAGCTGCGCCGGGGCGCCCTGAGCACAGAGCTGAACCGGCTGGGCCTGCACAAGATCGCCCTGGGCCACCACTACGACGACGCGGTGGAGACCATGATTATGAGCCTCTTCCTGGAGGGGCGGATCAGCTGCTTCCAGCCCGTGACCTACCTGGACCGCAGCCGGGTCACCCAGATCCGCCCCCTGCTGTACGTCCAGGAGCGGGACGTGCGGGGCGCTGTGCGGCGGCTGGGCCTGCCGGTGGTGTCCAATCCCTGCCCCGCCAACGGCTCCACCAAGCGGGAGGAGACAAAGCAGCTGCTCATGGAGCTGGAAAAGCGGTTCCCCCAGCTGAAAAAGAAGATCTTCGGCGCGATCCAGCGCTACCCCCTCTACGGCTGGAGCCTGGAGGAGGAGCAGCATTAGGGTCTGCAATCCTAGTGCCGGGTGACCTCCCCGGTGGCGCAGTCCACAAAATAGGTATACGTATCCGTGTCAATGCGCCACATAGGCAGCAGGCGCAGGGACGGCCCGCTGTGGAGCTCATAGACGCACCGGATCTCCTCCACCGCGCCGCACACGATTCCCGCCGTGGTGCGGTAGTCCAGAAAGCGCACCAGAGCGGTTACGCAGGTCATCCGCTCCGCCGGCGCGGCCACGGCGTCCTCCAGGTTTACATGGGCTCCGGACACCGAGGTAAGCATACCGCGTTCAAAACGCAGCGTCAGGCCGCACCCGGAGATGGGCACGCCGGAGAGCTGCTGGACCGCCGTGACGCTGCCGGTGCGGTTCTGGACCTGGAACTGGAGATCCTCATAGCCGAACTGCTGGCAGAACTGCCGGCAGAACTCCGTGATGTCGTCCACTGGCAGGGTGAGGCGGCTGCCGTCAAAGCTGCCGCCGGACCGGAACTGAATGGTCCCGTGGTCCCCCTCGTAGCTGTAGATGCCGCCGCCCTGGCTGGCCGCCGCCGCCTCGCTCCCCAGCAGCCAGGAGGCAATGGCCCGCTCCGTCTCGCTGCGGCGGGAGAGGTTCAGGGGGGTGAGGGACTGCTCCTCCAGATCAATCTGGACGGAGAGCTTCAGCTCGTTGGCCTCGTAGAGGGCCTGGAGCTGGCCGGCGGTGTCCGTCTCCGCCCGCCGGGCCTGAAGGTACTGGTAGCCCAGCAGCAGGAGAAGAAAGCCGTTGAGCAGCAGCAGGATCAGAATCGCTATGTTTTTCAGCCGGTAGGTCTCCAAAAGCCTGTCCCTCCTTCTCAGAGTCTGTCTTCACGATCTCAAGCGCCGGCTGGGGCTTTTTGCCCCGCTGGGCGAGACGATTTGCCATGCGCAAAGCATGGCAGATCATCTGCCTTGACCAGCCGGCATTTTCGGCAGTGGCTACAGGCTCTTGCTTTTTCTGCCTGTTTCTGCCCCTGAGCGGCATTTACCGGGTCATATTGTACCACTGATGACAGAAAAATGCAACCTATAGCAAGCTTCAGAATTGATGACAAATGCCCCGGACACTATCTTGAAAGCTGAGGCCCGGAGGACCGCTGCGCGGTCCCCCGGGCCTTCATCATCTACGCCTCGCCCTGATGGACCAGGACAAACGCATCCCCGGTCCGGCGGTAGACCGCCTCCACGTCGGTGTCCATGCACTTGAGCATGGGGTCCTCCCCCTCATAGAGGGCGCAGGTGCCGCAGGAGGAGCTGAGCCTCCGGGGCACCGGGGCCAGCCGTGCGCCGGTGATGCCCTCCTTTTTCAGGGCATTGCAGCTGCGCAGAGCCGCCAGATGGGTGTGGAAGGTGGCCACGTACTGTTCTGTGGTCATTATTTTGTCAGGGTCAGCTTGAAGTCTCCCTCAAAGTCGGAAACCGTCACCTGATACCCGGCGTTCCGGGCAAAGCGGGTCACATTCTCAACGGAGCACTGGTTGTCCACCGCAACCTCCAGCTTCCTGGGGCTGCCGTCCTTGACGGCCTTCTGCACCATCACCACGGGGGTGGGGCAGGAATATCCGCGTGCGTCTACCATAGCGCAACACTCCTTTATTATGTAGATAAAATCAGTTCAGCTTTTGCAGGTTCATCACAGAGATCACCGCCAGCACAACAAAGCCGGTCACCACGGCGACAGCCACAGGACCTGTGCCGATGCCGGTGGCGGAGGAGGCCAGACCGAAGTTGTGGGACACCGCCGCACCCACGATGAAGCCCGTGACGGTGACTGCGGAGTCGGTGTTGCCCTCTCCGGCCAGGATCAGCTGGCGCAGGGGGCAGCCGCCCAGCAGCACGGAGCCCCAGCCCACCAGGACCATGCCCAGCAGGTTCCAAAGGGCCTCGGAGTGGGCGATGGGCTGCTCGGCAAAGCCCAGGTTGAACTTGTTCAGGATCAGGTTGCCCACCAGTACCGCGACAATAATGGCGGCAAAGGCGGAGATCAGCCGGAAGTCCCTGAACATCACCGCGTCACGGATGCCGCCCACCATGCACAGCCGGGAGCGCTGGGCCAGCGCGCCGATGACCAGCGCCACAGCCAGAGCCGCCAGAATCGGAGCGGCCATGGAGCCGGGACCCTTGGCGCTGAAGACGATGAAGTCCGGGCCCAGCATCAGCAGCACCAGCAGCGCCAGCATCAGCACGGGGAAGACAAGGCCCTCGGCCATGGACTGCTGATAGGCGCGGCGGAGGCTGAAGCCCCGCTTGAGGAACAGGATGCCGATGAGGATGCCGACGGCGAAGCCCACCAGGCCCACCACCGCGTTCAGATCGCCGCCGCCGATGCGGATGACCATCCGCAGGGGGCAGCCCAGGAACACCAGCGCACCGATCATCACAAACACCGCCAGGATAAACCGGGTCATGGGGGAGGACCCGCCCTTGGGCCGGAACTCCTTCTTCACCATGGCGATGGCGGTGGAGCCCAGCACCAGACCGATAATCTCGGGACGGATGTACTGCACAATGCCTGTGCCCACCTCCGCGTCAAAGCCGGCCCGCTGGAAGTTCAGGGCTCCGGCGATGTCCCGCAGGAAGCAGGCGATGCAGAAGCCCATGTTGGCCGGATTGCCCAGGGCTGTCAGCAGCACCGCCGCCGCGCCCACAGCCAGACCCGTGCCGATGAGCAGGCCGTAGCGCTTGACAAAGCTCTCTTTTTGCATAGATTGTTTCTCCTCTCTCACTCCGAAAAAATTCCGGCGCGGCTGGCTGCCGCCCGGTTTAGGGAAATACAGGAAAGAGATACAGACTTTCCTGTATGAATAAATGGTATATGAACGGGGCGAAAAAAGCAAGTACATTTTCCCCGCCGCCTCCCCCCGCAAAAGGCCATTGCCAGGAGCGGCCTTTTGTGGTATCATACAAAAAGGCCATATTTCCCCGAAAGGCAGAAAAAACCGTCACTTTTTCCGCTTGTGCCGCTGTATTTTGTTTTGGACTGCGCAGGCGGAGATTTATTGAAATAATCTATAGGAGATGATGTCATGCCAGCCATTTATCTGGACAACGCCGCCACATCCTTTCCCAAGCCGCCGGCCGTGGCGGAGGCCATGGTCCGCTATCTGACGGAGGTGGGGGCCTCCATCAACCGCGGCGTATACGCCAGCGCCCAGGACGCGGGGATGACCACCCTGCTGCTGCGGGAGGGACTGTGCCGCCTGTTTCACCACGGCGATCCCACCCACTGCGTGCTGACGGCGGGGAACACCATGGGGCTGAACATGGTGCTGCGGGGGGCGCTGCGGCCAGGAGACCACTGCCTGGTCAGCGCCATGGAGCACAACGCGGTCATGCGGCCCCTCCGGGAGCTGGCGGACCAGGGGGTGGCGTTTGACCGCATCCCCTGCGACAGCGCCGGCCGGCTGGACCCGGCGTCCATCCCGCCCCTCCTCCGGCCCAACACCCGCCTGGTGGTGATCGCCCACGGCTCCAACGTCAGCGGCGCTGTCCAGGACGGGGCGGCGGTGGGCCGGATCTGCCGGGAGAGGGGCGTTCCCCTGGTATTGGACGCGGCCCAGACCGCCGGCCACTGGGACATCGACTTCACCGGCTGGGGCCTCTCGGCGCTGTCGGTCCCGGGCCACAAGGGACTCATGGGCCCCTCCGGCATCGGGGCCCTGCTGCTGGAGCCGGACTTTGCCCGGACCCTCGCGCCCATTGTCACCGGCGGCACCGGCAGCGCCTCGGACTCGGAGCGCCAGCCCGCCTACATGCCGGACCGGTTTGAGTCCGGCACCCCCAACCTGCCGGGGATCTACGGGCTCCAGGCGGCGGTGGACTTCATCCTGGAGACGGGGGTGGACGCCCTGCGCCGCCACGAGACGGAGCTGACGGCGCGGTTTCTGGAGGGGCTGCGGGATCTGCCCCGGGTCCGTCTGGCGGGCCCCCGGGAGCTGGAGAACCGGGCCGGGGTCATCTCCCTGGACTTTATGGACCAGGACAACGCGGAGGTCTCCTTCCGCCTGGAGCAGGACTACGGCATTCTCACCCGCTGCGGCCTCCACTGCGCGCCCTCGGCCCACAAAACCCTGGGCACCTTCCCCCAAGGGACGGTCCGCTTCAGCCCCGGCTGGTACTCCACGGCGGCAGATGTGGACGCGGCCCTGGCGGCGGTGCGGGCGCTGGCGTGAGGCGTATTGGTCATCATTCTTTTTCTTGAAAGAAAAAGAATCAAAAAGAACTTTAGATGTGTTTATCCTGCCCTGATCCTTTGGACGGGGGCGGGAGAAGGAGGACGCTGTGCGGAGAAAAGACAGGGAGATCACGGATTTTGATGAGATCGTCGCGATCATGAGGAAGTGCGACGTGTGCAGACTCGCCCTCAACGACGGGGATTTCCCCTACATCGTGCCCCTCAACTTTGGGCTGGAGGTGCGGGGGGACCGGGTGTTCCTCTATTTCCACGCCGCCAGGGAGGGGAAGAAGCTGGACCTGATTGCCAGGGACAACCGGGCCTCCTTTGAGATGGACTGTGACCACCATTTTATCCTCTACGAGGATCGGATGAGCTGCACCATGGGCTATGCCAGCGTGATTGGCCATGGGACCATCGAGCTGCTGCCGGAGGAGGAGAAGTACGAGGCGCTGAAGATCCTTATGAGGCAGTACCACGCGGAGGATTTTGCCTTCGACACGAAGCCCATGAAGGTCACCACGGTTATGCGGATGACGGTCCTGAACATGGTGGGAAAGAGACGGAACAATATCCATTAGGCGGGTCTGCCGGCGGCAAACTGGGAGGACATGATGATGAAAAAGACGATTCTATATATCCACGGAAAGGGCGGGAGCCACCTGGAGGCGGCGCAGTACCAGAAAAGCTGTCCGGGCTATACGGTGGTGGGCGCGGACTACGAGGTGGATTTCCCGTGGGTTGTGGAGGGCCGGCTGAGAGCCGCCTATGACGCGGCCAGCAGGGACAGCGGACAGGTTGTCCTCCTGGCCAACAGCATTGGCGCGTATTTTGCCATGGACGCATTAGGGTCCTGCGGCGCGGCCCGGGCGCTGTTCATATCGCCGGTTCTGGACATGGAGCGGCTGATTCTGGACATGATGGGCCGGGCCGGTGTGACGGAGGAGGAGCTGCGGACACGGGGAGAGATCCCCACGGACTTCGGGGAGACGCTCTCCTGGGAGTACCTGCGCTATGTCCGGGAGCACCCGGTCCGCTGGGATATTCCCACGGAAATTCTCTACGCAGACGGGGACCACCTCACCGCCCGGCAGACCGTGGACGCCTTTGCGGCCGCCCGCCGCGCCGGACTGACGGTTATGGAGGGCGGAGAGCACTGGTTCCACACCGGCGAGCAGCTGGCCTTCCTGGACCGCTGGCTGAGAGACAGGCTGGGGGAGAGGGGCGGAGAGCCCGCCCCTGCTTCGCCGGTGATAAGCACATGAGGAGAGGTGTTGGAAATGACTGTGATTTGGGCGATAGGGATCGCTCTGCTGGTGTTGGCTCTGCTGTGGCTGCTGCTCCTGCTGCCCCGGCAGGGCGCGCCGGGCTGGGAGGCCCTGGGGCGCGCCCGGTACGCCCACCGGGGCCTCCACAGCCTGACGGCGGGCCGCCCGGAGAACTCCATGGCCGCCTTCCGAGCGGCGGTGGAGCTGGGCTTCGGCGCGGAGCTGGATGTACATTTGATGCGGGACGGCTCCCTGGCTGTGGTTCATGACAGCAGTCTGAAGCGGGTGTGCGGCCGGGAGGCGGTGATTGAGGATCTGACTGCGCCGGAGTTGGCCGGCTACCCCCTCCAGGGCACGCCGGAGACCATCCCCCTGCTGGAGGACGTGCTGGAGCTGTTTGCCGGCAGAGCGCCCCTCATCATTGAGCTGAAGGCGGAGCGCGGCAACGCCGCCGCCCTCACGGACGCGGTGATGGCCCGGCTGGAGGGCTGGCAGGGCACATACTGCATAGAATCCTTCCATCCGGCGGTGCTGCTGCGGCTAAAGGGGCGGTATCCACAGGTCCTGCGGGGGCAGCTGAGCCAGAATTTCCTCCGGGGCAGCGAGGCGGGCGGTCTGAGCTGGCCGGTGCGCCTGGCGCTGACCCTGCTGCTGACCACCGTCTTCACCCGGCCGGACTTCATCGCCTACAACTACCGGGACCGTGCCTGCCCCAGCCTGCGGCTGATGCGGCGGCTCTATGGGGTCCGGGAGGTGGGCTGGACCATCCGGGACCGGGCGGTGATGGAGGCCCTGGAGCGGGAGGGCGTTACGCCCATCTTTGAGGGGTTCGTGCCCTGAATTGGATAAGAGGCCGGTGCATTCAGAGACCGCTGCCGGCATCAGAAAAGGGGGAAGCGGGAGGACGCTGCGCGTCCTCCCGCTTCCTTTACGGGTTGGGGTCCTGCTCCTCTTCCTCCGCCGGCAGGGTCATGAGCACCATCTGGGGTCCGCCCAGGCCGCCGGTAAAGAGGGGGGTGATCTTCCATTTGTCCCTGTTCTCCGCCGGCTCCTCGTCCAGCGGGAGCAGTCGGATCCTGTCTGTCATCCTCTCTCACCTCGCCCTTATAGCAATCATCAGAGTTCCCGGCAAAAGCTCGGGGGGAGCAGTCACGCAAGGCTGCGCCGCCGTCTTTGGCGGGCGTCAGCCGCATCCTTCGCCTTGCCCTGCGCGATTTCTCCTCCCCTCCTTTTTGTCATGAATTCTGATGATTGCTATAGTCTGCCCTGATGGCGGCGGACTATGCCCCAAAACAGCTGCCGGCGGTCTTGTGTAAGACCGCCGGCGCTTCAGGCTGTGGCCGATTCTCTCAACACCCGCCCCCGAAAGGGTCTCGTCTTTCTCTCTCCCCTGGGTGCTGCTCTTGCCTTAACAATCCAGGAAAAATGGTCACACCGGCTCAGCAGGTAGCCCCGCCCACCAGATGCAGCTCCGCGTCCAGAATCTGCTGCTTGCGCTGGAGCAGATCGTCCGAGAGGAGCTGGGCCTCCACGTTCTCAAACCCAAGGCGCTCGATGGTCTTGGCAAACCGCTCGCCCGTCTTGCCCTGCTCCCGGAACAGAAGGATGGCCTTCTCAATGACATTGAGCGCCTCCTCCTTATCCGTAAAGACCTTGCTCAGCGCACGGCCCTGGGCCACCTTCTTGCCCCAGCGGCCGCCAATATAGATCTTATACCCATAGGTACCGCCGTCCATGGCGTCAAAGTGGCACTTGTCAACGCACCGGCCGCAGTTGTTGCAGATGCTCTTGTCGATCTCCGCCACGCCGTCGCTCAGCGTGGCCGCGCCCATGGGGCAGGCCTGGACCACGCCGCACTTCTTGCACCCGTTGCACTCGTCCGGGTCCAGGTTGGGGATCCGCTGGCCGATAATGCCCAGATCGTTCAGATCCGGCTTGACGCAGTTGTTGGGACAGCCGCCTACGGCAATCTTGAACTTGTGGGGCAGGCGGACCGTGTGGTAGCCCTCATAGAACCTGTGGTGGATCTCCTCGCTGAGGGCAAAGGAGTCCAGCAGGCCATACTGGCAGGTGGTGCCCTTGCAGGCCACCACGGGCCGCACCAGGGAGCCGGTGCCGCCGGTGACAAGGCCCTCCCGGGCGATGTAGGCCCGGAAATCCTCGATCTTGTCGTAGGGGATGCCCTGGACCTCAATGGTCAGGCGGGTGGTGAAGGTGATATTCCCGTTGCCGAACTTCTCCGCCGCCTCGGCAATGCACTGCTGCTGGACAGCGGTGATCTTGCCGTTGACGGTGATGATGCGGCCGGAGAAGTTGTCGGTACCCTTGTTGCTGAGAAATCCCAGGGCCTTGACCCGCTTCTCATCGGTGGGGCTGACGGTTAGTGCTGCCATATCCTTTGTTCCTCCTGTTTTTTATAGCATAGTGTTCCCCAGGCGGGGCGCGTTACTCCTCGCTCTCAAACTCCGTAAAGGTTACGCCGCCCTCCAGCACTCTTGTGTTGGTATAGCCGTAGTGCTTGAGCCGGTTCTGGGTCAGATACGCCCGCTTGCCCTTGGTGCACACCAGCAGCAGCTTCGCGTCCTTGGCCAGACCTGCCACCTCGCCTGTCACATCCGTCAGGTTGAGATACCTCCGGCCGGGCAGTGAGGGGGCCTGGGCGCAGTCGATGACCTCCCAGCCCTCCGCCGCGCCGGCGGCGTACTGGGCGGGCGTGATGGACTCCAGCGCGCCGTCCAGCTTGTTGAGCAGGATGTTGACGCTGTGGGCAAAGGGGTGGATAGCGGTGGAGAAGGGGGGCGCATAGGCAAAGTCCATGGCCGCCAGCTGGTCCACCGTAGCGCCCAGGGAGATGGCGGTAACGGCGATGTCCGTCACCTTGTCCACCGCGCCCCTGCCCAGCACCTGAACGCCCAGCAGCTTCCGGGAGCTCCGATCGGCGGTGAGCTTGACGATGAACACGTCCGCGCCGGGGTAGTAGTGGGCCTTGTCGTCCACCACGGTGGTGACGGTCTCCACGTCCAGGCCCTCGGCCCGGGCGGCGGTCTCGGTCAGGCCGGTGCGGCCGGTGCTCCAGCCGCCGGGCAGCTTGGCCACGCCGGTGCCCAGAACGCCGGGGTAGGCCAGATCCCGGCCGGCCAGATTCTGGGCCAGGATGCGGCCGGCGATGTTGGCGGTGGAGCCCATGGGGGACCAGGCCGCCTTGCCGGTCTGGCGGTTGGCAACCATGGCGCAGTCGCCGGCGGCGTAGATATCCTCCACATTGGTGCGCAGGTGGGCGTCCGTCAGAATGGTTCCCTTGCACATCTCAATGCCGCTGCCCTCCAGGAAGGCGGTGTTGGGCCGGATGCCGATAGCCAGCACCAGGGCGTCGGCCTTCATGGCCCGCTTGCTGGTGAGGACCTTCTCCACCTTCCCATCGCCCTCCACGCCCTCCAGGGCTACGTTGGTCAGGGGCATCACGCCGGCCTCTGCCATCCGGTTTTCCACAAACTCGCTCATCTCCGGGTCCAGGAAGTTGGGCAGCACGTGGGGGGCAAAGTCGATCACCGTGGTCTTCACGCCCTTGGCGGCCAGATTCTCCGCCACCTCCAGGCCGATGAAGCCGCCTCCGGCCACCACGGCCCGCTTGATCTCCCCCGCCTCCAGGGCCTCCCGGAGGGCGATGGCGTCGTCAGGGGTGCGCATGACGAACACGTTCTTCAGCTCCAGGCCCGGCACCGGGGGGAGGAAGGGGGACGCGCCGGTGGCAATGACCAGCTTGTCATACCCGTAATCCTGCTCCTGGCCGGAGGACAGGTCCCTGGCCGTTACCCTGTGCTCCGCCGGATGGACGGCCACGGCCTCGGTCTGGGTAATCACCCTGGCGCCGGTGAGGCCGGCGAACTTCTCCGGCGTGTTGACGATGAGCTGGCCCTTGTCCTGGATGACGCCGCCCACGTAGTAGGGCAGGCCGCACCCGGCGTAGGAGATATCCTTTCCCTTGGTGAGGACCGTCACCTCGCAGTCCCGGTTCTCCCGCAGCAGCTTGGCCGCCACCTTGGTGCCCGCCGCTACGCCGCCTAAAATCAGTACCTTCATTGTATCGTCTCCTTTGCCATTATTTTTGTCAGCATCCTTTTTCTCAAGAAAAAGGATCAAAAAGAACCTTTCAGAGGACCTCCGCCAGCGCCCGGATGTAGTCCGGCGCAGAGCCGCAGCAGCCCCCCAGCAGGGACGCCCCCGCCCGGGCCAGGACCGCCATGTGGCGGGCAAAGTCCCGGGGGCCCATGGTGTAGACCGCCCGGCCCAGCTCGTCGATCACCGGCAGGCCCGCGTTGGGCTTGGCGATGACGGGCACCGCCGCCGCCTCCGCCAGGGTGCGGACCACCGCCTCCAGCTGGTCCGGCCCCACAGAGCAGTTCACCCCCACGGCGGCGGCCCCCAGCTCCTGGGCGGTGAGCAGGGCCTCCAGGGCCGTGCCGCCGAAGGGGACCGTGCCGTCCGCCTCCACGGAGAAGGAGCAGAGCACCGGCAGGCCGCACACCGCGCCCGCCGCGTCCAGGGCCGCGGCGGCCTCGTCGATCCCCATCAGCGTCTCCACCGCCAGCAGATCCGCCCCCGCCTCCGCCAGGGCCTCCATCTGCTCCCGGTACACATCATATGCCTCCCCGTAGGAAATAGGCCCCAGAGGCTCCAGGGGCTGGCCCAGGGTGGAGAGATCGCCGGCCACCAGGGCCCGGCCCCCGGCGGCCTCCCGGGTCAGGCCCACCAGGGCCGCGTTGAGGGCTCCCAGCTCCCCGGCCAGGCCAAAGCGGTCCAGGGCCGGACGGTTGGCGGAGAAGGTGGGGGCCATCAGGATCCGGCTGCCCGCGTCCACGTAGGCCCGCTGGAGGTCCAGCAGCGCCGTGGGGTGGTCCAGCACCCACCTCTCCGGCGGTACGCCCACCGGCATCCCCGCCACCCGCAGATTGGAGCCCGTGGCCCCGTCCAGCAGCACCGGGCCGCCGGCGGCCATAGCCGCAAAAGCTTGTCGCGTCATCTCGTCCTCCTCCCGGACCGGAGCCCGCCTTTTTCACGGCTCTATGATACAGGAAAACCCGGCCGATTGCAAGGCCCCCCTGCAAGACTGGGGGCAAAAAGCGCCGGACCGGCCCTTTCCCGGGCCTTTGGCGCATTCCGCTGAAGCCGGCGGCCCCCTTTTATCGGAATTTCCAAATCCAAGGGAGAAATTATTAAAAATTTATGAATTTATTTTGAAGAGGACCATTGCTTTTATGGGAAAACCTGTTATACTAATTATCATCTGCGATTATGCCCACCGATTGCCGATTTTTTCGGTATGAAGTGTTCCGGCCTGGGTAAACTGTACCTATCGGCCGATATATTAAAAAGAGGTGCAAATCTTTGACCAAGTATATTGTCGAGGGCGGACGTCCCTTGTTTGGAGAGATCCACATCAGCGGCGCGAAAAACGCGGCCGTTGCGATTATTCCCGCTGCCCTGATGGTCAGCGGCCCCTGCCGCATTGAGAACATTCCCCAGATCAGCGACGTTACCCTCCTACTGGGGATTTTGCAGGAGCTGGGCGCGAATGTGCGTTATGTAAACCCGCATACGGTGGAGGTGGACTGCTCCCGGCTCCGCAATGGCCGCGTGCCCTACGAGCTGGCCCGCCGCTGCCGCGCCTCCTATTATATGCTGGGGGCCCTGCTGGGCCGCTTCGGCAGCGCGGACGTGGCCCTGCCCGGCGGGTGCGACTTCGGCGGCACCCGGCCTATTGACCAGCACCTCAAGGGGTTCCGGGCTCTGGGGGCCCAGGTGGACACCCAGAGCGGCTTCGTCATGGCGGAGGCCGCCGGCGGCCGCCTGAAGGGGACCAGCATCTTTTTGGACAAGGTGTCCGTGGGCGCGACCATCAATATCATGCTGGCCGCCGCCCTGGCCGAGGGCATGACGGTCATTGAGAACGCGGCCAAGGAGCCCCATATCGTGGACGTGGCCAACTTCCTCAACTCCATGGGCGCCAACATCATGGGCGCGGGCACCGACGTGATCAAAATCCGGGGGGTGGACCGCCTGCGGGGCGGCAGCTACTCCATCATTCCCGATCAGATCGAGGCGGGAACCTATATGGCCGCAGTGGCGGCCTGCGGCGGCGAGGTGAAGCTGTGCAACATCATCCCCAAGCACATGGACTGCATCACCGCCAAGATGAGCGAGATGGGGGTGGAGATCCAGGAGGTGGACGACAGCCTGCTGGTCAGCCGCATCGGGCCCCTGGTGCGCACCAACATCAAGACCATGCCCTATCCCGGCTTTCCCACGGATATGCAGCCCCAGATCGCCGCGGCCCTGTGCCTGGCCCGGGGCACCAGCATCATCACCGACAGCGTGTGGAACAGCCGCTTCCGCTACACCGACGAGTTTAAGCGCATGGGCGCGCAGCTCCAGGTGGACGGCAATCTGGCTATCATCGAGGGTGTGGAGCGCCTGACGGGGGCGCAGCTGGAGGCCTGCGACCTGCGGGCCGGGGCGGCTATGCTCATCGCGGCTCTGGCGGCCCACGGCATCAGCGAGATTACCAATGTACAGTATATCGAGCGGGGCTACGAGGACGTGATCGGCAAGATCCGCGCCATCGGCGGCAGCATCCGGGCCGTGGAGGTGCCGGAGGAGGAGCTGGTGGTGGGCTCTGCGGGATAGATCGCGCATCCCCCTTTTCGGGGGATGCTTTGCTATGCCCGGACCACTGACATAAGACGAGGTAACTATGACCACCTTCCAGACCTTTGCCAGCTCCTCCTCCGGCAACGCCTCCCTGCTCTCCGCCGGGGGGACCCATCTGCTCATCGACATCGGCGTCTCCTGCCGCCGGGTGTGCCAGGCCCTGGCGGCCCGGGGACTGAAGGCGGAGGATCTGGCGGCGGTGCTCATCACCCACGAGCACTCCGATCACATCAGCGGACTGGCCACCTACATCAAAAAGTACCGCACCCCCATCGTGTGCACCCCGGGCACGGCCCGCCAGCTGGCCTTCCGTCTGGCGGGGATCGAGGATCTGCTGCGCCCGGCGGCCCTGGGGGAGACTGTCGCCTTTCCGGAGGCGGAGGTGACGCTGCTGCCCACCAGCCACGACTGCCGGGAGAGCGCGGCCTTCCACATCGCCGGCCCGGACGGGGCGGTGGGCTATCTCACCGACACGGGATACATCATCGACGAGACAGGCCGCCGCCTGCTGGGGGCGGACCTTCTGGTGCTGGAGAGCAACCACGACGAGGACATGCTCCTGGCCGGGCCCTACCCCTATGCCCTGAAAAAGCGGGTGCTGGGCCCCCAGGGCCATCTGAGCAACCGGGCCGCCGCCCTCTACGCCGTGGACGCTGCCCGGTTCGGTGCGCGGACCATCCTGCTCTCCCACCTGAGCCGGGACAACAACACCCCGGCCCTGGCCCTGGAGACCGTGGGCAGACCCCTGGCCCAGGCGGGCTGGACGGGCCGTCTGGCCGTGTCCCCACGGGACGGGGCGGGGGAGATCTACACCCTGGAGGGGGCGGCCGCATGCAGAGGGTGACGGTGGTGTGCGTGGGCAAGCTGAAGGAGCGGTTCTACGCGGAGGCGGCGGCGGAGTACGTGAAGCGGCTGGGCCGGTACTGCCGGCTGGAGCTGGTGGAGCTGCCGGAGCAGCGGCTGCCGGAGAACCCCTCCCCGGCGGAGATTGAGCGGGCCTTGGCCCGGGAGGCGGAGGCCATCCGCGCCAAGCTGCCCCGGGAGGCCGCCGTGACGGCCCTGTGCATCGAGGGGGAGACGCGCTCCAGCGAGGCGCTGGCGGCGCTGCTGGGCAGCTGGGGCAGCCAGAAGGCTCTGGCCTTCGTTATCGGCGGATCTTATGGACTGCATCCGTCGGTGAAGACGGCGGCCCGGCTGCGGCTGAGCATGTCCCCCATGACCTTTCCCCACCATCTGGCCCGGGTGATGCTGCTGGAGCAGATCTATCGGGGATTCCAGATCCTGGAGGGCGGGAAGTACCATAAATAGGGGGCTCTTTTTTTCTATAAGTTAAATTACAGAGGTGCTTTACAGACTGCTGACATTCAGACTGCCGGCAGTCAGTAAAACACCTCTGAAGTTCTTTTTTCTGCTTTTTCTTTCAAGAGGACATTTGTCAAGGGGGATTTCACCCAAAAGATGAAATCCCCCGATAAACTGGAATTTATAGATTAACGTTCTATTGGTTATCTATTTTATACCTCAAATGTAACTGCGCTCCAATAGTTTTGCACAATCTTTTTCTTCCAAGCAAAAAAAACACAACTAACCAAAAGCGTAATAGCACCCAACACCACTATCCAAGGGGCTATACCAGAAGATACTATAAACTTTGACACATCATCTTCTGCGGGTGCCATGTCAAACAAATATAATATAGGAACAAAAATCCATGAACCGATAGCTCCTATTGGCATAACCAAAGCGATAAAAGAGAAAATTCTATAAAATTGATTAACACTTGTACTTCTATAAAACATCATATACGCTATAGATAATAGAACTGGCAATAGCATACCAGCAATATTAAAAAGCGATAATGACGTTTCTGTAAATACGCCACCATCATAATTCATATACGCTTCAAAAATGCTGAATTTCGTTATTTTTGCACCACAAAGTATAGCCACCAGAGAATGTCCCGCCTCGTGCAAGATGATATATGCAGGAACGCTGAATATAAGGCTTATAAATAAAAATATAATTTTTTTTACTTTTTGATTCATAAATTTTACCACCCCTACAAATCGCAATTTGTCAGCTTGCTACGAGCAAAGTATAGCACCAATAGAGGTAATATTCAATCTTTGTTTTTGGATGCTGATAGTAGTAGCAAGCAATGCACCAGTATATACCCGGCGCAGCTTGTTGGGGGCCGATGCCCCCCAAACCCCCAGTGCATCGGCGCAGCTCCGTACAATACACAAGCCGCTGGTGGCGTCTGCTGGCCTGTCCATACTGGGCAGGGAAGGGACATCCGGCGGGCCGCCCCTCGGAGAGCGCACGACTGCCACAGGCAGTACCGCCATCGCGCCCTGGCAGTTGGTGATTCAGTGCGCTCTTAGCAGAGGGCCGACAAAGAGAACGGAGCGCCCAGGTCATTCCCGGACGCTCCCGCTTCGGTCCCTCCTACTGGTCGATCACCGCCCCTCCAGCCTGTGTCATTTTGCCACAAATGAGCCTCAGTCAATGTAATGTAGTGGTCTGGTGAAACCACCCTTTATACATTACATCTCAAGAAAAAGCAGCAGAAAACCTACACCCCACGCAGCTGGCGGATATTCTCCTCGCTGAGCTGGTGGCTCACCGCCATCTTGCGGATGATCTGCTTGACCGTATTCTCCAGATCCGTGCCCTCACGGTAGTCGGCGGGGTAGATGAAGTCCACCCGGCCCTGGCGCAGCAGCTGCTCCACCCCGCGCCGGTTGACCGCCTGGTAGACCGCGATGGCCTGGCCGCCGTAGGCCCGCATCATCTTCATGCAGGGCACGTCGCTGAGGCCGTCACCAATGTAGATCATGTTGGTGAAGGGCACCCGCTTGCTGTCGTCGGGCATGGAGTCGTTGAGGGTCTTGTCGTCGGACACGTCCAGCACCCCCTTGTTGATCCGGTAGACAAACTGGGTCTTTGCGGTGAAGTTCACCGCCAGGCGGGGCCACGCCGGCGCGCCGTCCCGGTCATAGTAGAACTCGCTGGCGTAGATCTCCTTGAAGGCGCCGGCAATGGCGCTGCCGTCGATGATCTCCCGCAGGCCGGAGGAGATGACGTAGTGCTCCACCTCCACCCCCACCAGCCCCCCGTAGCGGTTGATCCGGTCAAACCAGTCCGTCACCCCAGGGAAGAAGGAGATGCTTCGGCCGCAGTGGTTCAGGCTCTGCCGGGTCAGGGGCAGGCCCAGCTCCCGGGTCTTGCGGATCATGGTGTACATATACGCCAGCACGCTGTCCATGCGCTCCCGGCAGCCGAAGGTGTTGGCCTCCCGCCAGAAGTCCCCGGGGGCCATGCCCAGGCTGGGAATGAAGGCGTAGTTCTGCATGTCCTGGGTACACAGGGTCTTGTCAAAGTCGTAGAGCAGGGCAACGATGGTCCTATGTCCCTCCATGGATATTCTCCTCTCTTTCTTGCGCTTTCCCCCGGTGGGGGCGGCATATGGACTTTTTTTCGCGGGGCGGCGGGGTTACCCGATCCCTCGGAGCTGCTCCATGGTCTCCCCTAGCCGCGCCAGCAGATCCGCCGGCAGGGGCAGCCGCTCCGGCGCCGGACCGTTGGGGGACAGCCGGTTGCGGGCGCCCATGAACACCCCGTCCAGGTAAGTGGACGAGTACTGCCACTCCCCCCGCAGGCAGGAGAGCAGGCTCAGCGCTCCGGAACTGAGGGCCGGGGCCACGTAGGGCTTGAAGCCCATCTCCCGCATGTCCAGGTTGGCGTGCTTGGTCTTCTCCGTCAGCTCCCGGGACAGGGCCCCGTCGTAGCGGGACAGGGAGTTGGCCACCACCAGCCCCTCCCCATGGGGACCGTAGGACCGGCCGTCCGACAGGAAGTCCGCGAACCGCGGATCCCGCTGGGCGTAGTACCGGGCCCGGGCGTTCATGACCCCCAGCCCAAAGCCCCGTACCTGGTGGGGAAACAGGCCCTGAAAATCCGGCTCCCCGGCCTCGCTGCGGTTGCTCTCCAGCAGCGCCGCCCGGCACAGGGGATCCACCGGGTCACTGACCACGCAGAACATGCCCCGGAATCCACAGTCCCGGGCCTGCCGGGCGTAGGCGGCGGCCAGGGGGCGGTTGAGCTCGTACTGGGCCATGCGCACGTCGCCCTTTTTCACCGCTGTGTCCGGCACAAACCGGGAGGCGCAGAAGAGGAACACGTCGCAGTCAAAGACCGCCTCCGGCCTCACGATCTCCACCCGGGGCAGCTCCGTGGCGATCTGGCCCAGCTCAAACTCCCACCGCTCCGGGACCTTCTCCCGGACGTCGCAGAGCCCCAGGGTGGAGATCACGTCCCCGCCCAGGAGCTTCAGCCCCATGGCCAGGGTGCTCCCCACGTCCCCCAGGGCCAGCAGGCTGACCCGGACCTTCTCCCGCCGGGGCGGCAGGTTCAGCAGCTCCTCCCACCGGGGATGGGCCCCGTTCACCGCCCGGACCCGCCCGGCGGCAATGGCCGCCGTAAGCTCCGGCGGCAGGGGGGGCGCCGGGGTGCTGGCGTCCAGGGTCTCCGGGCCCTCCGAGACCGTCAGCAGGGCTGGGTCCGTCACGGCAAAGGTCTCCCGGCCTGCCAGGGGCGGACGGCGAAAGAGCCAGATCACCTCCCCCGTCTCCGGCAGGCGGTTCAGAGGCTGGCCGGAGAACAAGTCCTCTGTGTATATTACATGATTTTTATACGAATAGTATGCCATGTTCCGCTCCTTATGGAAAATAGATTGACAGGGCCCGGACGGCCTGCTATACTGGCGTGGACAACTGCATAGCAATGATGTCTTCAGGGCAGGGTGAAATTCCCGATCGGCGGTACAGTCCGCGAGCGCGCAGGCGCTGATTTGGTGCAACTCCAAAACCGACAGTATAGTCTGGATTCGAAGAAGGTGTGTTGAAAAGCGTCAGGATACGTCCGCCTTTCTCCGCTCTTTTCTCCCTATCCGGAAACGCCGCTCTGTTGACATGCTTCAATACACCTGAGATCTGAACACCTGAAGGGCATTCCATGCTTTCAGGTGTCCATTTTTTCAGGAGGTTTTTTTCGATGAAGGACAAGGCAAGGAAGATCACGGCAATGGGCGCGCTCTGCGCCCTGGCCTACACGGCGACAGCCGTGGGGCGGGTCCCGCTGGTGCTCTTTTTGAAGTACGATCCCAAGGACGCCGTCATTGCGGCCGGCGGCCTGGTCCTCGGGCCGCTGGCCGCGCTTGCGGTCACGCTGGCGGTTTCCCTGGCGGAGATGCTTACAATCAGTGAAAACGGCGTTCTGGGCTGGATGATGAACGTTATCTCCAGCTGCTCCTTCGCCTGTACCGCCGCCCTGGTGTACCGGAGGCGGCCCGGCCGGTCCGGCGCCGCGCTGGGGCTTCTCTGCGGGTGGGGGTGCATGATCCCCGTGATGCTGCTGTGGAACTATCTGGCGGCGCCTATCTACATGGGGTGCCCGCGGGAGGCCGTGGCGGAGCTGCTGCTGCCGGCCTTTCTGCCCTTTAACCTCATCAAGGGCGGCCTCAACGCGGCCCTGGCCCTGGCGCTGTACAGGCCCGCGGTCAGGTGCATCCTCCCTACCCGATGACGATTTTGAAATTGGCCTGGAGCCGCCGGAGCATCTCCACGTCGTTGTCCAGATAGGTGGACGCGGCGCGGCTGAGATCGTAGCCCATGCAGCTGCCCTTGTCCGGACACAGGGGCAGGATCACCGCCTCCCCCAGCCGGCCCAGGGTCAGGTTCCGGGCGTACAGGGCCCGGTACTCCGCCTCCAGGGCCAGCAGAATGTCCCGGGCGTTCTCCAGGCACGTCAGGCTCAGCCGGTAGGTGGAGCCGTCGGCGCAGTCCTCGCTGAGATCCGGGGCCGCGTAGGGGAAGATCCGGTTCACCGCCGGCTGGAGGCCGCCGGCCATGGGCTCGCTGCGGCGCACCGTGTCCCCGCCGATGAAGGGGTACAGGGTGGACTCCACAAACCGCATCCGCAGGTTGGGCAGGTAGTACACGCTGTCCACCGGGTAGCCCAGCTGCTCCATGGTGTCCCGGCCCACGCCGGTGAGGTAGCCCACCAGCACCTGGCGCACCTGGGCGCCGCTCTCCGCGAGCAGGGGGGCGATGCGCCGGATCCGCTTGCCGTCGTGGAGCATGTCGTCCACCAGGATCACCGGCCGGCGGAAGGCCTCGATGGTGCGCACCTGATCCGCCAGGGGGGAATAGAAGGGGTAGGCCTCAATGGCGTAGCTGGAGAGGTCCGGCTCGTAGACCTTGTCCGTGTGGAGGGTCTTGGTCACCGTGTTGGGCACCGCCACCCCCCGCAGGATCTTGCCGAAGGGCACGCAGATGCACTCGCCCAGGGTCCGGGGCTGGGTGGGCTGGACGCTGACGCCGTTGCAGGCGGCGATGCGCTGCAGCAGGCGCTGGTAGATCACCCCGGCGCTCATGCTCAGCACCAGGCACCCGGGGTACATCTCTGTCAGGGACCGCTGGAGCCGCCGGTGGGCGTTGGCCACGGCCGCCAGCACCCGGGGATTGGAGGAGAGGGGGGCCTTGATGGCCGTGTCCACGTTCCGGGTGAGCACGATGGGCCGCCGCATGTCCACCGCCAGGGCCTCCGGCTCCCCCGTCTCCTCCGGCAGGGCGGCAAAGCCCTGGAGGGCCAGGATCTCCCGCACACAGGGCGCGGCGGGCTCCGCCGGGAGGAAGAGGCCGTAGGCGTACTCCTGCCGCAGGGCCAGGGTGATGGCCTCCGTCAGCAGCAGCTGGCACAGATCCAGCTGCCCCGGCCCCCGGGGCGCCCAGATGCCGCTGAGCAGCAGCACCCGGCCCCCGGTCTCCCGGCGGACAAAGGCACACAGGGGGGCGCTGCCCAGGCGGGTGAAGAGCTGGTGGGAGTCCAGGCAGCGGAAGGCCGCGAAGCCCAGCACCGCCTCCCCCTGGCGCAGCAGGAGCACCCGGTCCCCCAGCTGCCGCAGCCGGCCGCACAGGGCCGCCCTGCCAGGGTGCTGGGCCAGCACGGAGGCGCACAGCAGGGCCTCCGCCTCCTCCGTCAGCTCCAGGTACTGCTGGAAGTCCAGCTCCTCCACCCGCAGCAGGGGCTTGTCCTGGGGCTCCCGGCGGTAGAGGCCGTGGAGGTAGATGAACTCCTGGGCCACCGGGTCAATGAGGTTGGACACGTCCCGGCCCTGGTCAATGGCCTCCCGGATACGGGTGGAGCTGATCTCCTCCAGGTGGGGCGGCAGCTTCAGCTCCGTCACATGGCCGGTGATCCCCTCATAGGAGGTCCGTCCGCCCCGGCCGCGGCGGAAAATGATGTGGTCAAAGCCGTGGATGGAGCCCTCGCAGGGGGCCTGCCGGTAGGAGGACGCCCCCTCCACCACGTCGCTGCCCACCACCATGGCCACCTCCCGGCCCGGGAGGGCGCGGCGGAGGGCAATGAGGTTCTCCGGATTGGCGATGTTCACCGGGAAGTCCTCGGGGAAGATGTCCACGTGGAACTCGTCCGCCGTGGACATGGCCGCCAGGCGGCGGCGGATCCGGTGGGGCTGGGTCTTCTTGGACCAGGAGAACTCGTCGATGGCCAGCAGCACCTCGTAGCCCAGATCCCGGATGGCCCGGACAATGCCCTTGTGGGAGAGGGTGAAGGGGTCAAAGGTGCCGGGGAAGAAGGCCACCGGCCGGGGCTCCTGGAGAGGGAAGCCGCCGTGGAGGATCTCCTGGGCCGTGATGAAGCGGTAGATCCGCCCCAGCATGTCCGCCCGGTAGTAGAAGGTCAGCTCCCCCTCCTGGTCCTCCCCGATGAGGGAGGCGATCTTCTTCATGGTCAGCAGGAAGGCCTGCCGCTTCTCATGGACGCCCAGCCGCCTGGATCCGAACACATGGCGGCCCAGCACGAACATGGCCTCCTGGCGCACCTCGGCCCGGATGCCCGCCAGGCCCCGCATCAGCATCCCCAGCAGCCGCTCCCGGCGGCCACGGTAGTCCCCGTCCGCTTCCGGGAACCGGGAGCGGTAGGTGTCGTACTCCTCGTACATCACCCCCACCGTGTCCAGGGCCGCCGACACCACCCGGCTGTTGGTGGAGCAGAGGTAGTCCTCCAGCTCCGTGAGCATCTCCTCCAGCTGGGAGGGGGGCAGCCACAGGCAGAAGGCCCCCAGATAGCCGGGAATGTACTTGGAAAACTCCTGCTGCCCGATCTCCAGGCCCCGGCCCAGCTCCACCGCCACCTCGTTGCGCTCCCCGGCGCTGAGCAGGGGGGCGATGACCAGCAGGGCGCTGCCGGCGGCGTGGCGCACGGTCACCCGGTCGCTGACCTTCACCAGATTGGTCAGGTGGGTGGCGATGTGGAGCAGGCGGCCCCCGCCGGTCTGGGCGAAGGCGGTGAGCAGGCGGATGTTGACCTCCTTGACGATCCAGGGGGTGGCGGTTTTCAGGTTGTCCAGGAAGGTCTCCGAGACCGTGTCCTCGTCCAGCGCCACCGTCCGGTCCGGGTCCCCCATCTCCGCCACCAGCTGGTCCCGCAGCAGCGAGAGGGTCCGCTCCCCGGCGCAGGATACGTCCCGCAGGGCGTGGAGGATGACGTCCTGGGTGGCAATGGCCGGGCGCAGGTAGTCCATCAGCAGCACTGCGGCCAGACGCACCGTGGCGTCCTCCCGCCCCGCCAGGGCCTGGGCGAAGAGAAGCAGGTCATAGCGCTGCCGGTCCCCCAGCTCCTCCATGGGCAGGGCTGTGGCGGTCTCCAGCAGCTGGAAGGCCGTCTCGTCCTCCAGCCGCTCCGGCCGGCGGTAGAAGCGGAGAAATTCCCGCAGAAAGTCCTCCCGCCGCGCCTGCTCGCAGGCGCGCAGCAGGGAGTTGACCACCATCTTCAGGGTGAAGCTGACCCAGCGGCGGTGCTGGACCATCAGCTTCCGGTCCGGGTAGATGATCCTGTCCAGATACAGCCGCCACTGGTCCATGTCCGTCACGGACCGGGGGTCCGGCGTCCAGCCGGCCGGCCGCTCCTTGGCGTAGCCCGCGTGGAATCGGGCGATGATCTCCCCCATGAGGGCGGCGGCCTGCCGGCGGATGTCCCCCTCCCGGTGCATCAGAAGCTCGTAGAGAAAGGCCAGGGTCTGGACCTTCTGGGGGGTGCTGAGGTAGACGGAGTAGGACTCGAATACCCCCAGGTAGGCCCGCAGCCGCCGCCAGTCCGTCTCCCCCCGGGCCAGCTCCAGAAGGCCCGCGAAGCTCCGCTGGCCGGTGAGCCGGCTCATGAGGGCGACATTGTGCTCCACGCCCAGCAGCCGCAGGGCCTCCACCGTCTCCTCCTGGCGCATGAGGGCCGGGTCCCGCCGGGCCGCCGCCGGGGCGGAGACGCCGGAGAGGGTGGTGTCCACCCCCAGGCTCTCCATGTACCGCTCAAAGTCCCGCAGCTTGGCGTAAACAAAGGTGTACCGGGTCCGCTTGGCCTCGGTGACGTTGTCCAGCTTGTTGAGGATCACGTCAAAGGCCTCCTGGAGGGTGGAGATGCGGGTGATCTCCCGGCCGTCGGGGCCCCGCTCCTGCTTGACCCGGAAATCGGCGTAGATGAGGGCCAGGCTCTCTGCGGACAGGTAGTCCAGCTCCAGATCCCATACCGAGTGGTTGGCGGCCACGTAGCCGATGTCCGCCATGTGCCGCCGGGAGAACCACAGGTCCGTATAGTGGTAGTGGAGGTAGGGCACCCGCTCCCCGGGCCGGCAGCCGAACTTGCCGATATCGTGGCCCGCCGCGCCGGCGGACACCAGGGCCAGGTCAATGGGGGCGCCCGCCGCCTTCAGGCCCCGGGCCGCCCACATGGCCACGTGGTGGACCCCGGCGATGTGCTCCAGGGTCCGCCAGGGGGTGGCCTCCAGGCCCAGGCGCATCATCTCGTAGACGTACTCCCGCCGGTAGGCGCGCAGGAACAGGCGGTAGCTGTCCTGGTGGGCGCTGCCGGAGAGATCCTCCTCCTCCAGCAGCGCCAGATCCCACATGGGGTCCGCCGCCAGCTGGGACCGCTCCGCGTCAAAGAGGACCTGGAGCAGGGAGAGGAAAAACACCGCACCCGCCCCATGCTCCTCCAGCCGGGGGTCCTTCTCCGGGAACATGGACTTGCGGGCAAAGTCGTAGGCAAAGGGGATCCAGCCCTCCTCCGGCGGGGGGCTGAGGCGGTCCAGCTCCTCCCGGCACAGGGAGAGCACGCCGCCGCAGCGGATGCGGGTCCCGTCGTAGAGGGGGACAAAGCGCTGGAGGAAGTTCTGCTCCTCCAGCAGCTGCCGGAGCGTCTCCCGCCGCCCGGCCAGATAGCGGACCGCCGGCTGGGTGGTGAGCCGGCGAAGAAGACTGGACGACATCTGCCGGATGCGTTTTTTGTTCATGGCGCGCCTCCTCGGTTCGTTTGTATCGGTGCTTACTTCACCGGGATTTCTGACGTTCGGGTACATTATGCACCAAACCGCGGCGATGTGCAAGCAAAATGGGAAGAAAAGTTCCAGATCGGGCGGGAAAAAGACAGAGCCCCCTCTCCCGGACCGGGAGAGGGGGGCGGCGCGGCGCGTCAGGGAAGCCCTCCGCAGGAGTTTCGCGCCCGCAGGCGCGAAATAAATTTTGATTGTTTTTCCCGCGGCGTGTACGTGGGAAAAACACGTTGCACGAAGCGAGCGTCGAGTTGTACGCTGAAGGCGTACAGCGAGGCGCAGAGCGGAGTGAAACCTTACTCAAAAAAGCGGCGAAGCCGCTTTTTTGACCAGCGGAGCGCCCCCTCTCCCGGTCCAAAAGAGGGGGCGGCGCGGCTGCGGGCGGTCAGCGCAGAATCTCCTCCACCACCGGGCTCAGCCACTGGCCCTGGAGGTCCTCAATGCGGCCCTGGTCCGCCAGCTGGGCCAGGGCGGGGTCAATGGGCATGCGGGAGAGAAGCTTCAGGCCGTGGGCCTCCGCCGCGGCCTGGGTCCGGCCCTGGCCGAAGAGGGGGATCTCCCGGCCGCAGTCGGGACAGAGCAGGTAGCTCATGTTCTCCACCACGCCCACAATGGGCACATCCATCATCTCCGCCATCTTCACCGCCTTCTCCACCACCATACTCACCAGATCCTGGGGGGAGGCCACGATGACGATTCCGTCCAGGGGGAGGGACTGAAACACGCTCAGGGCCACGTCCCCGGTGCCCGGAGGCATGTCCACGAAGAGGTAGTCCACGTCCCAGATCACGTCCGTCCAGAACTGGGTGACCACGCCGCCGATCACCGGGCCCCGCCAGAGGACCGGGTCTGTCTCGTTGTCCAGCAGGAGGTTGACGCTCATGAGCTGGATGCCGGAGGAGGTGGGCACGGGGAGCATCCCCCGCTCGTCCGCCATGGCCCGCTGGTGGACGCCGAAGACCTTGGGGATGGAGGGGCCGGTGACATCGGCGTCCAGAACGCCGACAGCGCGGCCCGTCCGGCGGGTCAGCACCGCCAGCTGGCTGGAGACCATGGACTTGCCCACGCCGCCCTTGCCGGAGACAACGCCGTAGACCTTATCCACCCGGGCGGCGGGGTTGTGCTCCTTCAGAAGGGACTGGGGCTGGGTGCGCTCCCCGCAGCTCTCGCCGCAGGTGCTGCAATCATGGGTGCATTCTGACATGGTGATTCTCCTTTATGCTTTTCATTTTCGGTTGTGTCCTATTCATCATCCCCCGAAAGGCCCCGCGGGGCCCTGGGGGGCGAATGCCTACTTTTTCCGGCGGGCCAGATACTCCCGCCACCTGGCCAGGGCCTCCCCGTGGCGGAGAGAGCGCAGGGCCGGGAAGGAGCGGAGCAGGCGGCGTTCAAAGAAGTCCTGACACTGGTAGAGGGCGTGGAGCTTCTGCTGGGCCTCGTTTTTGGCCTCCTCCAGGCGGAGGGCAAACTCGTCCCCCAGATCCGCCAGAGGCTCCAGCCGGGCCTGAACGCTCTGGCGGGCCAGGGCGGCCCGCTCCCCGGCGCTCTGCCGGGCGGCGGACACCGCCTCCTCCAGCCGCTGCCGCTGGGCCTCCGCCGCCCGCTGCTGCTCCGCTTTCAGGGCGTCCAGCTTCTCCGCCAGCTCCCGGTGGATGGCTTGGAGCTTGGCCAGACGGTCCCCGATGCGGATGGCGCTGCGCACGGAGATGGCAATATCCGCCCCGTAGAGAACCCCCAGCGCCAGGGCCAGGGGGACGCCCGCGCCGGCGGCGAAGAGGCCGGAGAGCCGGGCGGCAATGGGCGGGTTGGCGGCGTGGCAGAGAAAGACGCTGGCAAGACCGAAGATGGCGGAGTTGAGAAGGCACACCCGGCCGTTGATGTGGAAGCGGTAGCGGGAGTAGTCCCACCAGC
Source organism: uncultured Oscillospiraceae bacterium (assembly GCA_910579965.1). Taxonomy (GTDB): domain Bacteria; phylum Bacillota; class Clostridia; order Oscillospirales; family Oscillospiraceae; genus Pelethomonas. The sequence goes on along the minus strand of CAJTWF010000012.1, from coordinate 2,775 downwards.
GCATGCGGAAGAGCTTCTCCATGGCGTAGGAGGTGACGTACTCCACCAGGGAGGTGAGCAGCGCGCCCAGGAGGAAGGTGAGCGCCGGATGTTCACACCCGCCGTCCAGGACCAGCAGCACCACCAGGGCCCCGTGGCCGTAGATGGGGCAGAGGGGGCCGTTGAGAAAGCCCCGCTTCTCGCACAGCCGGCGCTGGCCTATGGAGCAGTAGACCATCTCCCCGCACCAGCCCAGCAGGCTGTAGGTTATCAGCAGAAGAAAGGCAAAGCAGCCCCGCTCCAGGGGAGAGGCGAGAGACGCAGGGAAAAACAGGGACATGAGACCACCTCTGGATCATATAGTATATGCCCTTTTCTCGTAAAAAAGAAAGGAATCCGAACGCAGGGGCCTACCCCTGGAGCCTGACGCAGTGGAACCGGTCCGGGCAGGCCCAGCGGAGATACTCCCCCTCCCGGCGCTGGCAGGTGAACAGCAGCACCTGACGGCGCTCCGACAGCTCCAGCAGGTAGTCCAGGGCGGCGGCCATGCGCTGGTCGTCAAAGTTGACCAGCGCGTCGTCCAGCAGGACCGGACAGGCCCGGTCTGCGGGCAGGACCATGTCGCAGATGGCCAGACGCACCGCCAGATACAGCTGGTCTGCCGCCCCCTGGCTGAGGAAGGGTACGTCGTGGGCCACAAACTGGCCCGTCTCCTGGGCGGAGGGCCGCAGGTCCTGGTCCAGCAGCACCTTATTATACTTCCCCTTGGTCAGTTTTGTAAAGATGGCAGCGGCGCGGCTGCCCAGATCCGGAGAGAACCGGGTTTGCAGGGAGGAGCTGGCCACAAAGAGAACCTCCGTGGCCAGGGCGATGGCGTCGTACTCCTTCTGGAGGAAGGCGTACTGCTCCTCCATGCGCCGCAGCTGGGAGCGCAGATCCTCCGGATCCCCCAGGGCCTGGATGCGGCCCTGGGTGGTGTGGATGCGGCGGCGGAGGGCCGAGAGCCGGTCCACGGTGTCCGCCTGGCGGCGCAGAAGCTCCTCCCGGCTCTCCTGGGGCCGCTCTACCGGCTCCGCCGGCGGGGGCGGCGCCTCGTCCCGCCGGGTCTGCCAGCGCAGACGTGCCTCGTCCTCCTTGCGCCGGGCCTGCTCCAGCTCCCCGCAGCGGACAAAGGCCTCATCCATGGCGGCCCGGGCGTCGGCCAGATCCCGGACCATGGGCCGGAAGGCCCGGACCTGGGAGAGAATCTGGTCCAGGTTGGCCTTGGCGGTGGCCTCCACGGCCTCATAGGCGGCCTGGGCCCCCTGGCAGACCGTGCGGGCCTGAACGGCCTTGTCATAGAGCTCCGTATAGGCGTCCACCGCCTCCCGGCGCTGCCGGGCCAGCTCCGCATAGTCCTGGTCCCACTCCGTCTGCCGGCGGCGCAGGGGGATGAAGAGCAGCAGCAGCGCCGCGGCAAACAGGGCCAGTCCGCCCCCCACCGCCGCCGGCCAGATGCGGGTGAACCAGGCCAGGGCCCCGCCGGTGAGCAGTCCCGCCGCCAGAGCCAGGACCAGAAACAGAGGGGACGCCTTGGGCCGGGGCGGCGCGTTCAGGGGGATGCTGGCGGCCTGGGAGGGGTCCTTGCCCGCCATGGGGTGGGCCTCCATGGCCGCCTCCGCCGTGCGGAAGGCCCGGACCGCCAGCTCCAGCCGGGACTTGGACTCCGCCACAGCCCGGTCCACCGAGACCAGGGCGTTGATGCGGCCCTGGAGGGTCTCCAGCTCCAGCCGGTCCGGCAGGCCCCGGCTGCCGCTCTCCAGGGTCTTGACCCGGTCATGGGCCGAGGCCACGTCCAGGCGCAGGCTCTCCACGGTCCGGTACTCGTCGGTGAGGTCCGCTCCGTCGTGGCGGGCCATCAGCCCCCGGATCTCCTCCATCTGGGCCTGGAGCTCGTCCTGCTCCGCCAGATCCCGGTTCACCGACTGGACCAGCCCGTCCAGCTCCTCCGCGGCGGTGCGCAGCTCCGCCATGGCCTGCTCCAGCTGGGGAATGCGGCCGGTCTTGTTGTGGCGGCGGGCGTTGAGCTGCTTTTTCAGCCGGCCTGCCGCGTCAGTGAAGGAGGTGTCCTCTTCCCCGGTGGTGATGAGGGAGGCGATCCGCCGCTCCAGAGCCGCGCTCTGGTCCACCGCCAGTCCGGACTGCCGGATATAGGCGCTGCGCTCATAGACGTCCTGGGGGACGCCCAGCAGGGTCTCGCCGCAGCCCGCGGCGGTGAGAAAGTCCACAGGGGAGGCGGTGCCCGTGTACACGGCGGAGAAGGCCCCCATGGGGGAGTTGGCCCGGGCCGTGCGGCGGGTAATGGTCACCTCCCCCTGGGGCAGGGAGAGGTCCATGGCCCCGTTCATGGCGCTGCCGCTCCAGGGCTGGTAGCGGCGCTTGTCCGCTCCCGGGCTGCGGTCCCGGGTGTTCAGACCGTAGAACATCACCCGCAGGAGGGCAGTCCAGGTGGATTTGCCCGCCTCGTTGGGGGCCTCGATGACGTTGAGGCCGGGCTCCAGGTCCAGTGATTCGTTTTCCAGCCGCCCAAAGGTGGCGGCAAGCCGTTTGATCTGCATGGGGCGCTCCTATCCTTACATATATAATGTATACCAGATATAGTGGGAAATGGTTCCATGTATACTATATCACGTTATGGGGAAAATGTCTTTGGTAAGAATCAAAAAAAACTTCCAAAAAAGTGAAAAAAGCAGTTGACAAACGGGGGATGATCTGGTATATTAAGCAAGCTGTCAGCGACGACGGCGCGATAGACGG
>CAJTWF010000011.1 GCA_910579965.1 uncultured Oscillospiraceae bacterium | reverse complement strand
AACTGTTACTTCCCTCCGAAATATCAAAATGTTCTTTATGCGTGGAAAGCCTTGACATTCTCTACTGCATTTGACATCATAATCGACGGCAAAACCAGAAGATTGGGGTGATTATCAAAAACCTCATTAAAAAAGTCGCCGCCGTTGTGGGTGGACAGCTGGGTATGCCAAATAAGGCGCGTAATCTCCTGTATGCCAACCAGCTTGATAGAATACTGGCTATAGTCAATCCCAAAACGCGCTTTGAAGTCAATGGGGTACAGGGAGCGCTCGTCCTCGATCAGAAAGACCAGCTTCTCCTCCTCCAGCAGAGGGCGCATGTTCAGACATTGTAAATAGGAGCAGAAGACGGACCAGTCTGTGTAGTGCAGGTAGACGTGATTTTCCCGCCCTACATACTCACTTTTCCGCACATTATCGCGCAAATATTCCAGTTCATACTGGGAGGTAACGTCCTCGGCCAGAACCGGATTCTCTAAATCCTTGAAGAAATTCCGGCTGATGACGGGATTTTTGAAGTTTACATAGTCGCCAAAGGTCTGCTGTTCCCGGTAAAAGGGTACATAACCGTGGCTGTCGTCATAGGGATAAAAGCGAACGGGAAGCTCCTCAAATGGGAGAAAATCCTTCCGAAAGAGATAGGGATATTTTTTCAAAAGCTTGCAGTTCCGCTCGTAGCGGCCCTGCATCATCTTAATATTGGGCTCGTAGAACACCTTGGTTACCAGTGGGAAGATTTCCTCCCGGAAATGTCCCCGTTGGTACAAGTCAAGAAAACAGGTATATGAAACCTTATAGTTCCCGCCGGATTGCAGGATATAGGCCGCCGCTTCCAGCTCCGCCGCCGGGTCCTCCTTTTGGTGAATCACCAGACTGTATGCGTCGCAGGCATCCTCTGTGCTGCCCAGGGCGGCCAGCTTGCGGGCAATTTCAATAGCTTCCATCGGATTCCTTTCCACAAGAAAAAGGGGCGGGCCGGAGCCCGCCCCCTCTCTCGCTTGGATATGATCGGTTTTCGTAAGAGAACCGTCCAGGCCGGGCCGCTGATTAGCCCAGCAGCTGGAGCACGCCCTGGGGCACCTGGTTCGCCTGAGCCAGCATGGCCTGGGCGGACTGGACCAGGATGTTGTTCTTCACGTAGCTCATCATCTCCTCAGCCACGTCGGTGTCGCGGATGGTGGACTCAGCGTCCTGAATGTTCTCCGCCATCACGGACAGGTTGTTCTGGGTGTGCTCCAGACGGTTCTGGGTAGCGCCCAGGTCGCCGCGCACGCCGGAGACATAGTTGATCGCGTCCTTGATGGTCTGAATCGCCTTTGCGGCGTTGTCCTGATTGCTGATGTCAACGTCCGCGATGGACTGACCGGTGGTGGCGGACTTCATGGAGGCGGTGTGCATATTGCCAATGCCAACCTGCAGCTGGTTGAAGCTGTCGCTGGTGTCGCCAATCTGGAGGGTCAGCGGCTTGCCCGCAACGGCCTTGCCTGTGCAGCTCACCTTGTTCTGGAACTGCTCCTGGGTGAACAGGTAGGTGTCCTTATCATCCTTGTCATAGTAGTCGTACTTCTCCTCCAGCGTGATGGTCTTTCCATTCACGCCAACGGTGAAGACGCTGCTGCTGGCGGCAGCCCTGGTGACGCGGGTAGCGATCTCTTCCAGGGTCGCGGCATCCGTCTTGACCTTTCCATTATCATCCAGCAGATCCATCACGCCAATTACCTGACCGGACACGGAGGAGGAGTCCTTGTCGAAGGTGATGGACATATCTCCAATCTTCAAGGTGCCGCCGTTAGCCAGCGCGGTCGCCACCTCTGCGGTGATGTCGAAGTGACCGTGGGCCAGCTGGTTGCCCTTCTTCTCCACGCCGTTTGTCACGTTCTGGGCATAGCAGTTGTAGGAGTAATCCGCGCCAAACTTTGCGCTGCCAGATGCCTCAATCGTCACCTGCTGTCTGGCGTCAAAGGTGATCGCGCTGCCGCTTGTCTGCTGAATTGTAATAACACCATCATCAATAGACACCGCAAACGTGGCGGAGGCTGCCGCGCCCGCCAGCGTGCCCGTGAGCGACACAGAAGAGGCCGATACAGAGCCAAAGGATACATTGCTGAGATCAATCACAGAGCCCTTGCTGATTGTTGCGCTGGCTGTCACCGTGACCGTGAGTGTCTGATTCGCAACCTGTACCTTCAGCGCGAACGTGGCGTTGGCCGCAATCGTTGCGGTAGCGACAGCGCCCTCCAGGGCCTGCTTCAAATCAATGTCAAAGCTGGCGTACTGGGCGGAAGCGCCGGCCTTGTGCAGCTGGGCCATGTCGCAGTCCATCTTGATGGACACATCCACGCTGGTACCCGCAGCGCCAGTGGCCGTATCCAGAGAGCCGTCCAGCAGCTTGATGCCGTTGAAGTTAGCGGAGTCGGCAATGCGGTTGATTTCGGTCTTCAGCTGGTCAACCTCCTTCTGGAGGTTGAGGCGGTCCACCTCGTTGTCATAGGTGCCGTTGGCGGACTGGGTGGCCAGATAATCCATGCGGTTGAGCATGTCCTGGATCTCCTGCATGGCGCCCTCAGCGGTCTTTACCAGGGAAACGCCGTCCTTGACGTTCTTCTGGGCGGCGTTCAGACCGGTGATCTGAGCGCGCATCTTCTCGGAAATGGCCAGACCGGCGGCGTCGTCACCGGCGCGGTTGATCTTGTAGCCGGAAGAGAGCTTCTCCAGATTCTTGCTCAGAGCACTGGTGTTGGTGTTGTAGTTGCGGTAGGCATTCATAGTCATTATATTGTGCTGAATACGCATTTGTTTTGCCTCCTTAGCAAAAGTTTATGTGTTTGAACATTCCTTTGTTCGCCCACAACATGAAATGGTTGCGCCCTCTGCTTTGACCATCTGGCCAGACTGTCCAAAACATTCAGCGCAGGTATTATATTTCAACCGGCTCGTCAGCCGTTTGAAATCTCGTGAAATTGGTCCGCTTCTTTTCCCTCCCGCGATAGCGGAAATATATGGTTCAGCTGCCGCCGCAGGGTTTGTACGTTGCTGTCCCTGCCATCCATCTGGCTCAGCAGCAGCCGCATAGCGGCCAGCGCCTGGGCCTTACTCCGGTCCCAGGGAATCTCTGGTTTATACCAGCGGGGCGCGTCAAACACGCACTCCGGACGTTCTCCGCCCTCCCGCTCCAGCACCGCGCCGCGCAGGATAGGGAGCTCCCGGGGAGCCTGGATGGCCAGCTTGCAGCGGTCTCCCGTCATGCGTTCCAGCTGGACTACCACATCGCTGCCGATCGTCAGATACTCTCCCGCAGCAAGCGTTAAGCAGAGCATAGCTTTAACTCCTTTTTTGTATGGCGGTTGACACTCCATTCTCCCGCGGCTTCATCGTCATAATATTTTGGACGCCCTTTCAGGCTTCGGGCGTGCGCACACACCCTCTCGTTTCCCATTCTCCGGTCCGGAGAACGCTGAACGAAGCGGAACAACAGGCGGTATTCCGTTTCGCTCAACGCTCCCCGGCCGAATGGTGGGCATTCACCGCTGTCCCGGGCGGCAATATCAGTCAAGCGCAGAACTGCGCTAAACCTTCCTGTTTGATATTGCGGGCGGCGTTAACCTCCCGCTGATGGACCGTCCCGCATCCGGGGCAAACCCATGTTTTTTTCTTATAGCTGACGCTGTCCTGCGGCTTTCCGCATACGGAGCAGGTACGTGTCGTAGGTGTATAGCGATCTACCAGAATGAGGACCTTACCCCGCCGCTCCAGCTTATACCGCAGCAGCTCCCGGAACATCCCGTAGCCTGAATCTCTGACAGCGCCTCTGTCCCGCATCAAGGTTTCCGATATTTCACGCAACGCATCGGCCCGCACACACACGGCGTCCCAGTCGTTGGCTATCCGCCGGGATTCCTTGTGGAGAAAGTCCTTGCGCTGGTTGGCGATGTGCTCATGAATGAAATGGTATTTCCGCACCGCATCCTCATAATTTCGGGAACCCGGCTGCATCCGGGACAGCTGCCGTTGAATTTTAGCCAGCTTCTCCTGAGACTGCTTCAGCCAGCGGGGCGGATCAGCCATGGCGCCATTGTCAGCAACGTAGAAATGTCCTATGGAGTATTTCAGCCCCACCGTGGTTTCAGCTGTGGGAACTGCCGCCTCCGGTTGTTTCACCAAACGCTCGTACAGAATAGAGCAGTAATATTTGCCTGTGCGGGTCTTGCTGACGGTAATCCGCTTCAGCTTCCACCAAGCCTGGGGGCGGAGAGAGAATTTTGCTTTGACGATACCGGCTTTGGTCATGCGGATGCCGTTTCTGGTGGTATAGATCGTAGGACCAGATTCAAACGTATGATTGCAGGCGGTGAAGGAATCCCGGTCATCCTTTTTCCGCTTAAAACGGGGATAGCCAAAGGAGTCCGGTTTCTTAAAAAACATCCGAAACGCCTGGGAAAGCTTGTTGTGCTCTTGGATCAGCGCTTGATTGTCAACCTCTTTCAGGAAAGGAGCGCCGTTCTTGTACTTGGCGGGGGTGGGGATAAAGTGCGCCCCAGTCTCCTCGTAGAACCTCTTTTGATCGGAAAGCATCTGGTTCCAGATATACCGGCAGCAGCCAAATGTCTTTTCAAACAGCTCCGCCTGGGCTGAGGTGGGATAGATGCGGACCTTGAGTGTAGTGAATTGAATCTCCTGTCCCGCCTGAGCGGCAGCTTTTCTTCTTCCCGGCACCGTCCCCCACCCCTTTCCATTGCTCATGCCCGCGCAGAGCAGCTCTCCTTCATTCGCCCGATCACTGCTGGACACTGCGCAAAAGTCATAGGTTTTGCGCAATTTTCAGTTAAATAAGTAAAAGGTCTTACTGAAACAATGGGTTCAGCAAGACCTTTTTCGTATTTTTTGCTGCATATAGAATATACAGCGCAGGCATTTCACGTTAAAATGAACTGACATTCTGCCTTTTACGAGGAGGGAAATTGGAATGCCAGGGAAAACATACGGCTATGTCCGTGTATCGACCAGGGGGCAGCGGGAAGATCGGCAGCTGGCCGCCATGCAGGAATTCGGCGTCCCCGCAGAATACATTGTCATAGAAAAACAGTCCGGCAAGGATTTTGTACGTCCGCTCTACCTCCAGCTGGTTGGAATGCTGAAGCCCGGCGATGTGCTGGTTGTCAAGAGCATTGATCTTCTGGGGCGTAACTACGAGGAGATTTTGGAGCAGTGGGCCAGCCTGACAAAGGAGAAGAAGGCGGCCATTGTCGTATTGGATATGCCTTTGCTGGACACCCGGGAGGGCCGGGATCTGACCGGAACGCTAATCGCGGATATTGTGCTCCAGCTGCTCAGCTATGTGGCACAGACGGAACGGGAGTTCATCCGCCAGCGGCAGGCGGAGGGCATTGCCGCTGCCAAAGGGAGGGGCGTCCGTTTTGGGCGCAAGCGTATTCCTATGCCAGATCGCTTCGAGGAGTTGGCTTTGGATTGGTGGTTTGGATACATATCCGCTGTTCAGGCCGGAAAGGAACTGGGAATCTCCCGATCAACCTTTACCCGGCGGGCTGAGGAGTGGGGGAGCAGTCAGGGTCTTGCAAGGGAATGATATTCCTCTGCCGGCCAAGAGGACAGCTGTTTTTAAGCTGCCCGGACCGGCAGCGGGGCTCTGGCAGCAGATCTGCCGGAAGCAGGCCCGCGCCGCCTCCGCTCTCCTGCTCCTCTGTCGCATCGCCATCTATACAATCCATGTATTTTTTCATCCTCGCTCTTGCTAACCCCCGGGCAGAGCTGGTATACTATACATGATATACCGTTCCCTCCGGCGGGATATGCGGGCGGGGACAAATCATGTGCGGGGGAGAAACAAATGCAGAAGATTGGATTTGACAACCAGAAATACATTGAGACCCAGTCCGCCCATATCCGTGAGAGAATCGGTCAGTTCGGCGGAAAGCTGTACCTGGAGTTCGGGGGCAAGCTCTTTGACGACTACCACGCCTCCCGGGTGCTGCCCGGCTTTGCGCCGGACAGCAAGATCCGGATGCTCCAGCAGCTCAGGGACGACGTGGAGATCGTAGTTGCCATCTGCGCCGGCGACATTGAAAAGAGCAAGGTCCGGGGGGATCTTGGGATCCCCTACGAGGAGGACGTGCTGCGTCTGATCGACGTATTCCGCGGCATGGGCCTGTACGTAGGCAGCGTGGTGGTGACCCAGTACAGCGGCCAGAGAGCTGCCGACGCCTTCCTCAAGCGGCTGGACGCACTGGGGGTGCGGACCTTCCGCCACTACCCCATTGCCGGCTATCCCCACAATGTGGAGCTGATTGTCAGCGAGGAGGGCTACGGAAGAAACGACTACATTGAGACCAGCCGTCCGCTGGTGGTGGTCACCGCCCCCGGGCCCGGCAGCGGCAAGATGGCCGCCTGCCTCAGTCAGCTCTACCACGAAAACCGGCGGGGCAGGACGGCGGGCTATGCCAAGTTTGAGACCTTCCCCGTGTGGGATCTGCCCCTCAAGCATCCGGTCAACCTGGCCTATGAGGCGGCCACGGCTGATCTCAACGATGTGAACATGATCGACCCCTTCCACCTGGAGGCCTACGGCGTCACCACAGTCAACTACAACCGGGATGTAGAGGTGTTCCCCGTCCTGCGGACCATTTTTGAGTCCATCCTGGGCCGGTGTCCCTACAAATCCCCCACAGACATGGGGGTGAACATGGTGGGCAGCTGCATTGTGGACGACGAGGTCTGCCGGGATGCGTCCCATATGGAGATCCTGCGCCGGTACTATACCGCCCTCAACGGCCGCCTGCGGGGCACGGTGGACAAGGACGTGGTGTACAAGCTGGAGCTGCTGATGAAGCGGGCGGAGGTGACGGCGGCCATCTTCCCCGCCGTGGCCGCCTCCCTGAAAAAGGAGGAGATCACCGGCGCGCCCGCCGGGGCCATGGTCCTGCCGGACGGCCGGGTCATCACCGGCAAGACCAGCTCCCTGCTGGGCGCCTCGGCGGCCTTGCTGCTCAACGCGCTCAAGGCCCTGGGCGGCATTGACGAGGAGCTGGATCTCATCTCCAACCAGGTGCTGGAGCCTATCTGCCGTCTGAAAACGGAGAGCCTGGGCCACAAGAATCCCCGCCTCCACAGCGACGAGGTGCTGATCTCCCTGTGCGTCAGCGCCCTCACCAACCCCATCGCCGCCCTGGCCCAGCGGCAGCTGCCGGGTCTGAAGGGCTGCGGGGCCCACTTCACGGTGGTGCTCAGCGACGTGGACGAGAAGCTCTACCGCCGGCTGGGGATGCACGTGAGCTACGAGGCCAAATATGAGCGGCAGCGGCTATACTATAAATAAAGTATAAGCATTCACCGCCGTCCCCCGTTGGACGCGCAAGCCCTATTCCGCGCGGAATCCCCAGCGCGGTCCGTACAGAAAAACAGCTCAGGCAGGAGGCACTATGAAGGTTTTAGTGGTTATCGACATGCAGAACGACTTTATCACCGGTTCCCTGGGCACGCCGGAGGCGGAGGCTGTCGTCCCCAGGGTGACGGAGAAGATCCGCACCTGGAGCGGAGGCCCGATCTACGCCACCCAGGACACCCATTTCCCTAACTACCTGGAGACCCAGGAGGGCCGCATTCTGCCGGTGGAGCACTGCATCCAGGGCACGGAGGGCTGGAAAATCGAGAGCTCCGTGCGCGCCGCCCTGACCGAGGGGGCCGGGCGCAACGAGAGCGTCCTCTACCTGACAAAGGCCACCTTCGGCAGCCGGGATCTGGCGGAGGTGCTGGTCCAGCGGCGGAAGGAGGAGCCTATTGAGGAGATCGTGCTCATCGGACTGTGTACGGACATCTGCGTGATCTCCAACGCCCTGGTGCTCAAGGCGTTCCTCCCGGAGGTGACGATCACCGTGGACGCGGCCTGCTGCGCCGGGGTCAACCCGGACAGCCACCGCAACGCCCTGGACGCCATGCGCATGTGTCAGATCGGCGTTGTCAACGGGTAGACCGTTTTTGTACCAATCACCGCTCGCTCCTCCCTGCCGCGCCGCTGCCCGCTCATCGGAGAATCCTGGAAAAAGAGGCTTCCATTTCCGGAAAGTCTGTGGTATAGTATTGCCCGAGGCCTAGGCCTTGTTTGATAAATGGCGGAATGCCCAACGGCGAGAGATTTTTTCGCCAATCAAGGCGAATTTTTGCAGGCGGGCTGTCGCCCGGCAAAAAAATTTAACGCAGAGTGGCGGAAAAAGATCCGTCGTTTGGGCGTTTTGACATTTTTCAAACAAGGCCTAACGTCCGCCGGCTTCGCCGTTGGCCTGCCGGAGGACTGAGAGGTCCATGTTCTGTCTGGGGAGTGTTTCCAGCATTGCCATATGCCCGCAGGTGATTTTTTGTCCCGCAGGACGGATTCCCGCATACTGCCGTATGACGGAAACATCCAGCCCCGGGGTGCGGAAGGGCCTGGGGCATATCGCTCGTTTGCAGACAGATTCTAAAAAAACGAAGAAAAGGAGCGACAGAAACGTGGCAGGAAAGCAAGCGGGCTCCCACCCCACCCGGGAGATCAAACGGAGCCTGGATAGACGGATATTGAGGAGCACAACGGTCAACGTCCTGATATTGGTGGTCATATGCTGCGTGATTATGGCCCTGGCTTTGCAGTCACTTGCAAACAACATTCTGCTTGACAGCCTCCAGCCCATGGCCCGGCAGTCGGCCAAGACGGTGGAGGCCAACATCCACATGCTGGCGGACCGGATGATGACCATTGCGGGCGATCCCCGGATGAACGAGGCGTCCGCCCCTGCGGAGGACGGCCAGACGGCCCCCCGGCCGGACCCGGCGGCAGTCCGCGCCAGCCGGACGGAAGTGCTGGAGGAGGCCGCGGAGATTTATGAATTCTACTCCATCGCCCTCTATGATCTGGAGGGCCGGTTTCTTCAGGGCATCGACGGCGCGCCGGAGCTTCTGGACGGCGGCCTTCTCTCCCTCCTGCGGGAGACCGACAATCTGACCACCGACGCCTCCACCATCTACCAGGGAAAGCTGGGCATCACCATGGGTATGCCGGTGAAGGAAAACGGCGAGACAGCCCTGTATCTGGTGGGCGTATACAAATACGACGCGCTCAACGACGTGATCAGCAGCATCAACCTGGGCCGGGAGGGCATGGCCTATATGGTGGACCGGGAGGGGACCGTCACCGGCCACCCGGACCAGTCCCTGGCCCTGAACCGCGCCTCCCTGTCCAGCCTCAGCGGCGGCGGCCAGGAGGCGCTGAGCCGGGTGACCACCGGCGAGACGGGCGCCACGGAGCTCCCCATGAATGGGGAGCGGATGCTGGTGGCCTACTCCCCCATCCGGGGGACCCAGTGGTCCCTGGTCATCCAGATCCCCAAGTCGGACTATGACCACTTCATCAACGCCGCCATGCTGGTGGCGATCCTCTCCACCCTGGCGGGCCTGGCCCTGTCCATCTTCCTGGTTCTGCGTCTTGCCCGCTCCATCTCCCGGCCGGTGAAGAGCGTGACGGACCGGATGGTGGCCCTCTCCGACGGCGATCTGCACACGGAGGTGGTCCCTGTCCACTCCCGGGATGAGCTGGAGGTGATGACCCAGACCCTCAAGACCACCGTGGAGAGCGTCAACCGCTACATATCGGACATCCAGGAGGTGCTGACCCAGGTGGCCAGGGGCAACCTGCGCACCGGGCCCCAGATGGACTACAGGGGCGACTTCATCCTCATCCAGGGCAGCCTGCAAACCATCACCCGCTCCATGAACGAGACCATATCCGGATTCCGCGCCGCCGCCGCCCGGCTCACCAGCATGGCGGAGGGCCTGAGCGGGCAGTCCGTCCAGCTCCACCACGCCTCCATGGAGCAGACGCAGTCCACCGAGGCGCTGGTCCAGGAGGTGGGCAGGGTGAAGGAGCGGCTGGCCAGCGTGTCGGACAGCAGCAGCCAGACCAGAACCCAGACGGAGGAGATCACCCGGCGCATTCAGGACGCCAACACGCAGATGTCTGACCTCTCCTCCGCCATGGACAACATCAGCGCCAATGCCCAGCAGATCACGAAGATCGCCAAGGCCATCGAGGATATCGCGTTCCAGACCAACCTTCTGGCTCTCAACGCCTCTGTGGAGGCCGCCCGCGCCGGAGCCGCCGGAAAGGGCTTCGCGGTGGTGGCGGACGAGGTCAAGCAGCTGGCGGCCAAGAGCGCCGGGGCGGCCAAGAACGCCACCGAGATTGTCAGCAGCACCAGGACCATCATTCAGACCGGCGTGGAGCTGACCGCCGATACCGCCGGGTCCCTTCGGGCCATCTCCGGCGTCTCCACCCAGATCAGCGCCATCTCTGACCAGCTGGTGGCGGCCGTCCAGGGACAGAAGAGCGCCCTTTCCGTCATGGAGGAGCGCATTGAGGCCATCTCCTCCATCGCGGAGCGGAACCTGCAGAACGCGGGTGAGACGGAGCAGTCCAGCGCCCTGCTGGCAAGGGAGGCCGAGGCGCTCCAGTCCCAGGTGCAGAAATTTGTGTTGAAGGAGGAGGGAGACAGATGAAACGGATCCTTGCCTTGCTCCTGAGCCTGCTGCTGCTTGTGCCGGCGCTGACGGCCTGCGGCGGCGGGGGCCTACAGGACGGCTACTACACCGCCCAGGCGGCTGAATTCAGCCACGGCTGGAAGGAGTATATCACCATCATGGTCAAGGGGGGCAGCATCGTCTCCGTGGAGTATAACGCGGAGAACGCCAGCGGCTTCATCAAGAGCTGGGACAACGCCTACATGCAGACCATGCTCCACTCCAACGGCACCTATCCCAACGAGTACACCCGCTACTACGCCAACCAGCTTCTGGAGGGCCAGGGGGAGGGAAGCATCGACGCGCTCAGCGGCGCATCCTCCTCCCACGGCAGCTTCCAGCTGCTGGCAAAGGCCGTGCTGGAGCAGGCCCGGCTGGGGGACTCCAGCATCGTATTCGTGGATACGGCCGCCCACTAGCCTGTATCCACCCCATCTGTTTCTTCATATGACAAGAGCGCCGGCTCCCTCCAGAGAGGAAGCCGGCGTTCTTTTATGGGCGTCTGCCCGCCCCAGGGGCTGAGAGACATTTTCAGGCGGAAGCGCGCCCTAGTTCAGGCCGTATTTCTCCGCCGCATCGTCCAGGGATCTGCGGCACTTGCGCACACCGGCCTCGATGCCCTCGGGGTCCTTGAATACTGCGGAGGAGAGGATCACCACGTCAGGATTGCAGGCCACAACAGGGTCCATATTGTTCCAGCGCAGGCCGCCGTCCACTGCCAGCTCACAGGCGGGGTTCTTCTCATTGATCTCCGCCCGGGCCCGCTTAATCAGGTCAATGGAGCTGCGCCGCCAGTCCCAGTTGTCCTTGCCGTCTGTCTTGCTGACGCCGTGGATGACGATCTGGAGGCGGTCAATGTCGTAGATGGACTCGTCCACAAAGCACAGCGGGGTGTAGCAGCCAAGGGTGAGTCCGATCTTCATGCCAAACTCGTGGCAGTAGTTCATGATATAGGCCAGAGGCGCGCCGATGAAGTGCTCGGCGGGCAGGATCAGCATATTGCAGCCGGCGGCGGCGATCTTCTCAATGAAGAGGCGGTCGCACTCCCGGGTGTAGAAATGGCACTCAATGGGCTTGTCCGTGACAGGGCGGATGCCCTCGATAATCTGGTGGCCGCCCATAAGCTGCATATTCTTCAGATCATACATATCGGCGGCGTCAGAGTGGATGTAGTCCACACCGGCGTCAGCGGCCGCCTTGACGGCGCCGGCGATGTTGCCGTAGTTTACATGGGCCAGACCCGCGGCGATTTTGATGTGTTTCATAGCTGTATTCCTCCATTATTTTTGTAAAACGTCCCTCAGCCGGATACGCTTTCCTTCCCGTGGCGGACCACGCCGTCCACCACTGCGGCGGTGCAGCGGCACCACAGATCCCGGATGGGGTTGCCGCTGAAGATGGCCACATCCCCGTCCTTGCCGGGCTCCAGGGAGCCCACCCGGTCCTGAAGGCCCAGGATCTCGGCGGCGCTGCTGGTGATCGCCCGGAAGCCCTCCTCCTCCGGCAGGCCCGCGCCCACGCACAGTCCCGCCGCAATGGGCAGATACCACAGGTGGTTGGCGGGCAGGTCGGTCATGATGGCCACCTTTACGCCGGCGCGGAAGAGAATGCCCGCGGCCTCCAGGCTCTGGAGGGCCACCTCCGGCTTCTGCGGAAATCCGCCCAGGGGGCCCAGGATGACAGGACAGCCGCTCTCCACAATCTTATCCGCGATGAGATAGCCCTCGGTGCAGTGATCCAGGGTAACCAGGAGATCCAGCTCCTTTGCGATGCGCAGCACGGTCATAATGTCGTCCGCCCGGTGGCAGTGGGCCTTGATGGGGATCTGGCGGCGGATGACCGGCTCCAATGCCTCCAGCCTGATATCATAGCCGGGCCTTTGGGCGGGGTCCCCCTTGTCCTTTTTCTCGACATACTCCCTGGCGCGGTACAGGGTGTCCCGGATCAGGGCGGAGATGGCCATGCGGGTTACGGGCATATGCCCCTTCCTGCCAAAGCTGCCCTTGGGATTTTCTCCAAAGGCCATCTTCATGGCCAGAGGGGACCGCAGGACCATGTCCTCCACCGTCATCCCCCAGGTCTTCATGGCAATAAACTCCCCGGCAATGGGGTTGGAACTGCCCGGTCCGGTGGCCACCGTGGTCACGCCGCCGCGCACCGCCAAGCCGTACTCCGGGTCCAGGGGATACACGCCGTCAATGGCCCGGAGCTGGGGCGTGACCGGTTCGGAGGTCTCGTTGCCGTCGTCGCCGGGGAAGCCGATGGCGGTCTCATAGATGCCCACGTGACAGTGGGCGTCAATGAGGCCCGGCAGCACATAGCCCCCATGGGCGTCCAGCACCTGGGCCTCGGGGGCGTCCAGGCCGGTCCCTACGGCGGCGATTTTTCCGTCGCGGATGAGCACCTGGCCGTTTTCCAGCGTTCCCTGGGGGCCCATCGTCAGCACGCGGCCGTTTTCAATCAAAAGCTCCCTCATGCCATCACCTGTCCTTCTCTAAAAATTCCATGGCCTGCCGCCCCACCTTCTCCAGCACCCCAGGGGCAAAGGGGGAGGCCAGCCCCGCCAGGGCCAGAGTCTCGTCAAAGGACTGGAAGCCGCTCCCCCGCAGCAGGCGCAGGTAGCTGTCCCAGGCCCTGTCGTGGTTCGCCTCGTTCATGAAGTGGAACTGGAGGGCGCACACCTGGGCCAGGGCGTAGTCGATGTAGTAGAAGGGCCACTTGTAGATGTGAGTCTGGCGCTGCCAGGCCCGGCCCTCCGTCAAAAATCCCTCGCTCTTGTACTTCCGCCAGGGCAGGTAGCGCTTCTCCAGGCTCTTCCACAGCGCCAGCCGGCCGGCGGGGGTCATGTTGGGATTGTCGTACACCTCCGTCTGGAACTCGTCCACCGCCGCGCCGTAGGGCAGGAAGGCCAGGGCATTTTTCATGTGAAAGAACTTGTACTTCTCCACATCCTCCGGGCTGTACAGCGCATCCAGGTGGGGCCAGATGAAAAACTCCATGGCCATGGAGTGGATCTCGCTGATATCGGCGGTCGCGCTGCCGCCATCCAGGAAGGGCTCCCCCCGGGTGAGATAGGAGTGGAGGCCGTGGCCGCACTCGTGGGCAAAGGTCTTGACCGCGCCCGGGGACCGGTCAAAGGTCTCGAAGACAAAGGGCATTCCGTAGACGGGCAGGTAGTTGGAGTAAGCGCCCCGGATCTTGCCCGGCCGGTCCTCCAGATCGTAGAACCGGCATCGGCGCAGGTCCCCATAGAATACCCGGCTCTCCGGAGAGAGGCCGTCAAAGACGCGGTCAAACAGCTCCGTGACCTGGCCCTCCTTCAGCCGGGGGCCGTCCCCGGCGAAGCTCACGTCCTCATCAAAGGACCAGAGCACGTCGTACCCCAGCTGCCGGCGCTGCTTCTCAAAGAGGGCTGACACCACAGGGGTGATGCTCCTCTCGATCCCCCGGCGGAAGTCCGCCACCTGCTCCCGGTGGTAGCCGGTGCGCCCCTGGCGGCAGTAGCCCATGTCGGTATAGCTGGAAAAGCCCAGCCGGCCGGCCATCCTGACACGGACGCGGACCAGATCGTCATAGAGCTCATCCAGCTCGGCGCTCTTCTCCGCAAAGGCCTGCTGGCGCAGGTTGTCGAACTTCTCCCGGTCCGCCCGGTCGCCGGGCTTTTGCAGCCCGTTCAGCTCCCCCATGGTATAGCGTCTGCCGTCCAGCTCCACGGAGAGGCTGCCGCTGATCCTGGAGTACTGGGCGGAGAGAGCGCTCTCCTCCGCCAGATCCCCGGCGATCTCCTCAGAGAACGCCCTGCCGGCCAGCTCCGCCTGACGGAAGCGCTCTGTCCCCAGGTGGCGCGCAAGCTCCTCCCGGAAGGGCGAGGCGTTGAGCGCCGCCCCCAGCCGGACGCACAGAGCGTCCCACCGGGGCCGGATCCGGTCAAACCAGCTCTGCTCGGCGGCCCAGAATTCGTCGTTGGTGTCCATGGTGTTCCGCGCCTCCACAAGGATGGACAGGGTCGTGAAGATGCGGCGGGGCGCCTCCAGGGAGAGCAGCGCGTAGTAAGCCTCCGGGAAGGCCCCGGCCCCCTCCAGCGCCGCGATACCCGCGCCCATCTGCCGCTCCAGCCCGTCCATGTCCGGGCGCAGGTAGGGAATCTCCTGAAATTGGATCATCGTCTCTCCCCCTCTCTAAAACCGGTAGCTGTCGTGGAGGATCCCCACCATGACAGCCTTAGGCGCAAAGGGCAGGTGGTCAAACAGGGGGTTCGCCTCCGCCTCCCGCAGCTCCTCCTCCGTCATACCCAGCTCCTCAAAGCTCCTGTAGAGGCCCGTCCGCCGGAGGAAATCCACCATCAGCTCCGGCAGAGCCTCCGCCGCCTCCCGGTCTGGCCGTCCGGACAGAGCGGGGTCAAAGAGGCGGGCCACGACGGCGCACTTCTCCACTGTCTGCGTACACTGCCAGCGGAGAAACTGGGGATACAGGGTGGCCAGGCACTGGCCGTGGGCCAGCCGGGGCGCCACGCCGCCCACGATCTCGCTGATGGGATGGGGAAGCGTGGCGGCGGCGTTGCCCAGGGAGATGCCGGAGAGCATGGCCGCCAGGGCCATATTCTCCCGCAGCGCCATGTTCCCGGTATCCTCCACCAGCCGTGGCAGGCTCTGGACCACCAGGGACATGGCCTTCCTGCCGATGGTCCGGGTATAGGGGGAGGCGCAGTCCCGCAGGTAGCTCTCAAAGGCGTGGGTGAAGGCGTCAAAGCCCGTCATGGCGGTCAGCCGGGGCGGGAGAGTGCGCATCAGCTCCGGGTCGATGACAGCCTCCCTGGCAAAGGCCTCGTGGTGGAAGATGCACTCCTTGCGGCTGTTCTCCTGGTCGGAGATGACCATGGCCTGGGTCAGCTCGCTGCCCGTGCCGGCCGTGGTGGGCACCGCCACAAGGGGCAGCGTCCGGGGGGAGGGGGACTCGTACTGGGCAAAGGGGTCCGTAAAGGTGGAAAACACCCTCTGCCAGTCCACCGCTCCCGCGCCGTGGAAGAGGGAGATGGATTTCGCCGTGTCAATGGAGCTGCCGCCGCCCACGGCCAGAAGCGCCTCCACTCCCTCGCGATTGACAGCGGCAATGGCCTCCTCGATCCCGGCGATGGTGGGGTTGGGCACCACCTTGTCAAAGTGGACCACCTCCACCCCGGCCTCCGCCAGCAGGCCCTTCACCCGGTCATAGAGGGGGCGGAGCACATCCTCCTGGTTGGTGGTGGTCACCAGCATACATTTCTTTCCGTATTTTCCGACGATCCTGCCCACCTCGTTCAGGCGGCCCGCCCCGAAATGCACCCGGGTGGGCTGATAAAAGTTGAAGCTTTCCATAACGCACCTCTCATGATCTGTCAGCACAGCGCATCAATCCGCCTGCCGTTCAAATATACCGTCCTTCCGCCGGTGACCCGCCGGATATCCTCCAGCGGATCCCCCGCCAGCCAGCACAGGAAGGAGGCGTTCTTCCCCGCCTCCAGCGTGCCCAGGCTGCCGGACAGGCCCATCAGATCCGCCGCGCCCACTGTGGCGGCGGTAAAGGCCTCCAGGGGGGTGAGCCCGGCCTCCACCATGAGCACCAGCTCAAAATAGGCCTTTTCATAGGGGTCATAGGTGTTGCCGGCGTCGGTGCCGAAGGCGATGGGCACCCCCTTCTCGCTGCACCGCTTGAGCATATCCCGGTGGCGCTGCACCACGCTCCTGCTGCGCAGGTGGTCCGGGTTGCCGGGGTCCGCCCGCAGCCCCTCCTCCACCGCGTAGTAGGGCGCGGAGAGGGTAGGCACAAGGTAGACGCCTCTGCGGGCCATCTCGTCCATGATATCCTCTGTCATGAATACGCCGTGCTCCACGGAGTCCACCCCCGCGCTCACGCCCCGGCGGATGGCCGTCTCGCCGTGGGCGTGGATGGCCACCTTGCGCCCCATGGCGCGGGCCGCCTCCACGGCGGCGGAGAACTCCGCCTCCGTCAGCTCGCAGGGCCCCGGCTCCGGCCCCGGGGAGTTGACCCCGCCGGAGGCCATCAGCTTCACCACGTCCGCCCCGTCCCGAATGACGGTCCGCACGCCCCGGCGCATCTCGTCCGGGCCATCGCACTGTAGGGCAATGGAGCCCCCGTGGCCGGCGGTGACGGAGATGGAGAGGCCCGCGGCCAGCACCTTGGGGCCCTGGACAATGCCCTGGTCAATGGCGTCCCGGATGCCCAGGGAGCAGCCCCTGACGCTGCCCAGATCCCGGCAGGCCACCACGCCGGCGGACAGCAGCAGATTGGCGTTGCGCAGCCCCTGGCACACCAGCCGGGCCATCTCCCGGTGGGATATTGGCTCCTCCTCCGCCAGATCGGAGCTGACCAGATGGACGTGGCAGTCCAGCAGTCCGGGGGTGACGACGCCCTCCAGGAGACAGCGCCGGGCGTCTGCCGGGCAGGCCGTCTCCGCCTGGGGTCCCACCGCCAGGATCCGCCCCTCCTCCGTCAGCATGGCGAAGTCCTCCACACATCTGCGGCCGTCAAAGAGCCTTCTGCCTGTGTAATAGACCTTACTCATGATGTTCCCTCCTCGTCAGCGGCTCGTTGAGCGCCTCCGTCCCTGCCAGGACGAACCGGCCCCGCTCCAGAATGGTCACACGGGCGCCGCCGGCCCGAACGCCCTCCAGCCGCTCCAGCTCGTCAAAGGCCAGGGTGATGTCCGTGTGTACGTTGGTGTAGACCGGCTGATCTCCGCCCCGCCGCGCAGTGCGCTCATTTTCCCGGGCAACCATTTCCTTTTTGTCATAGAGATTGTAGACAGGGGCGTCCTCGCCCCGGGCAAAGCAGGGGTCCCCCACCGCGATATGGGGCCCCATCTTCTCTGCCAGGAGAATCGGCATCCTGGGCAGCAGGTCCATATCTCTGACAATGGCATACGCCAGCGTGTTGCTGCCAATGGCGAACTCCCCCATGGGCAGCGTGTCGCGCCCCTGGAGAAGGTGCTCGCGCACATAGGCCCGGCCCGCAGCCGCGTCCCCGCAGCCGCCGCAGCCGTAGTCCGTCACGAGGCCGTCCTCAAAGCGGAGGAACAGATCCTGAAAATGCACGCCCCTCAGATAGATCTCCCGCACATGGAGAACGCCGCTGGTGCCCTCCAGGCGGGGCGTGGTGAACAGCTCCCCGTGGGGGATGTTCAGATCGCCGCCGCAGTTGAGGAAGTTGGTCTCCCGGGACGGGTCCCCCAGGGGCGGCAGGCTGATGCGCAGATCCGTCCGGTTCTCCCCCGCCCCCTTCAGCTCCACATACGCGCAGACATCCAGCGCGTCAATGATGGTCTGCTGGATCAGCTCATAGCGGTGGGAGTCCATGGTGTTCAGCTCATAGAACGCGTCAAAAACCGCGGGGAAGCGCTCTCCCACCAGCAGGTTGGGGTAGGCCGCCTTGCAGAAGGACAGATCCGAGGGGGGCAGATAGGCGGCCTCCAGCGTCCGCTTGGCGTCCTCCAGCCTCTGCAGCCGGGCCAGACGCTCCGGCGGCGGCGCGTAGGCCTCCGGCCTGGGGATCCCGGCGGCCTCGCCGAACTGGCCGATGCCGATCATGGCGCAGGTGTCCAGCAGCCTGTCGGACCGGTCCGCGAAGGCCCCCGCATAGGCCGCCAGCAGCGCCTCCAGCGCCCCCTCGCTCAGGCAGGCGGCCAGATCCGCGGCGTGAGCCATGGCGTACTCCCCGGACCAGGCGAGGCACTGGGGCCTCTGGACAATGGCCCGCAGCCCCCGCTCCTCCAGGGAGCGGAGCACCACCCCGGCCAGAGCCTCCTGCCCCAGGCAGTAGCTGAGCCGCACCAGCCGCCGGTCCCGCCGGTCCCTGCTCTGACTGACAAAGCCGTGGAGCACGGCCTGGACGATGTGCTCCCCCATCCTCCGCAGGCGGCCGGCCGGGTATTGGAAGAGAAACCGGGCGAGGGCCCGCTCCTCCTCCCGAACCGGCAGGCCGTATTCCTCCATCCAGCTCAGATCCTCCCCGCCGGCCCGGCGGAGCACCTGCTCCCAGGGGTTCTCCTCCCCTACCGCCGTCAGGGCGGCCGCCTCCCGGCGGGCCAGCTCCACAGCGCGGACCTCCGCCCACGCAGAGAGCGCCCCCTCCAGCTCCTCCCAGCTCCGGGCGAGGCCGGTGTGCTCCCGGAGCCGGCCAATGTCCTCCGGCCAGTCCCGCAGGAGGTGCTCCGTCACAGCGAAATACGCTCTATTCATGTTCTCGTTCCTCCACTCTCTCCGAATTGTCCAGCAGGCGGTGGAAATGCCCGGAGCGGGTGTAGAACAGCTCCAGCAGGAAGGAGAAGCTCCAGCCGGTCAGCACCGACATCCACACGCCCCGGTAGCCCAGAGGCCCTCGCAGCAGGACGGCGGCGGGCAGGCGGAACAGCCAATAGCCCCCAATAGTGCTGACCATGGGGATCACCGTGTTCCCCGCCCCCCGGACCAGCCCCTCCATCACGGTGAAGTAGCCGGCCATGAAGTAGCCCAGGCTCAGTATCCGCACGTAGTCCCAGGCCATGTCCACCGTCTCCCCGGCAGCGCCGAAGAAGCGGGACATCTCGCCGCCAAAGCCCCACAGCAGCGCCAGCAGCGCGCCGCCGATGCAGAAGGCCCACAGGAGGCAGTAGCGCTTGGCCTCCCGCACCCGGTCCCGCTGCCGCGCCCCCAGGTTCTGGCTGGTGAAGATGGTCAGCGCCTGACCGATATTCACGATGGGGGCCGCGGCAAAGGAGTCGATGCGGCAGCCGATGGTGTAGGCCGTCACGGCGCTGCCCCCCAGGCCGTTGACCACCGTCTGGAGAAACAGCGTCCCCGCGCTGGTGGCGCACTGCTGGATGGACGCGGGGATGGCGTAGCCCAGGCCCCGCAGCAGCATGTGCCAGGACAGATCCAGATCCCGCACGTTGTAGCGCAGTCCGTGGGGACGGCGGTTGGCGTAGCCCAGGATGAGCAGAAAGGAGAGCATCTGGGCCAGAGCGGTGGCCCAGGCCGCCCCCTCCACGCCCATGCCCAGCGCCCGCACGGCCAGAAGGTCCAGCGCCAGATTGGCCGCCGTACACACGGCCAGAAACAGCAGCGGCGCCCTGGAGTCCCCGGAGGCGCGGATCGCGCCGGTCATGGTGTTGTAGCCGGTGATGCCCGGCAGGCCCAGGAAGATAATGCGCAGATAGGCGGTGGCCGCCTCCATGTGCTCCGGCTGGGTCCGCATCCCCCGCAGCATGGCCGGCGTACCGAACCACCCTGCCGCCGCCATCACCACCGCCAGCAGCATGACGGCCGTGAACATGGTGTCCACCACCTGCTTGGCCTTCTGCCCGTCCCGCTGTCCGATGTACACGCCCAGCAGGATCTCCATTCCAATGCCCAGCCCGATCACCAGCGCCAGGACGATGCTGATAATGGGCTGACTGGCCCCGATGGCCCCCAGGGCGGCCTCTCCCACGTACCGGCCGATAATCATGGCGTCTACGGAATTGTACAGCTGCTGAAGAATATTGCCTGCCAGTATAGGCAGTACGAACCGCAGCAGCCCGCGGCCTACCGGCCCCTCCAGCAGCGTGGCCGCCCCCATGCGGACACCTCCTTTCTCTCCCTTTCCGCGCAGTGACGGGCGGGCCGTCTGCCCAGCCCGTCACTGCGTTCCCGTTTATTTTACAATGCAGACGTTCTTGAAGTCGAACTCATAGCCGTAGGTAAAGATCTGCACGCCCCGCACGTTGGTCTGGAACACCCAGTTGTTCTCGGAGTAGACCTGGGGAATGTAGATGAAATTCTCCAGGACCAGCCGCTCAATGTCCATCCAGGTCTGAATGCGCTCGTCGCCGGTCTGGGTCTGCACCTTCTCCATCAGGGCCAGATACTCGGGATCGTCCCACTTGCCCTCCTCATAGATAAAGTTCATGAAGCCCTCGGGATCCCGGTAGTTGGAGTCCTGGCCGCCGCCGATGACGCAGTCGAAGGTGCCCTCCATCAGCATGGGCAGCAGGACGTTGAAGTCCACCACGCTCACCGGCATCTCCACGCCCAGGTTGGTCTTCCACATGTTCTGAATGGCCTGGGCCTGGGTCTTGCCGCTGTCCAGACACTGGATGGTGAAGCCTGCCTGGAGCTCCTCCACCGTCCTGCCCAGCTCCTCCAGCCCTGTGGCCAGAAGCTGCCGGGCCCGCTCGATCTCGGCGGGATCGGAGGCGTCGGCCACGATGTTGCCGTTCTGCTCCCGGAAGTCGCCGCCGTCCAGACCCTTGACGCCGTAGGGCACCAGGCCGTAGGCCGCCAGATGCTCGTTGTGCATGACCTGCTGGGCGTAGACCCTGCGGTCAAAGGCGATGGAGAGGGCCTCCCGGATGTTCTTGTTGGCGAGGAACTCGTTTTTGGGGTTGAACTCAATAAAGGTGACCATCAGGCGGCTGTCGGTCTCCAGGGTGGGGTCCTCCGCATACTGGGGCAGCAGCTCGTTGCTCACCTTGAGCAGGCTCAGCTCGCCGTTCTGGAACATGCCCAGGATGGTATTCTGGTCAACGGTAATGGTGACGTCCAGCTTCTCCAGCTTGACGTTCTCCGCGTCCCAGTAGTTCTCGTTCTTCTCCAGGACCAGACTGTGCTGATGGGTCCACTCCGTCAGCTTGAATGGGCCGGAGGCCACCACCTTGTCCACGTCCGTGCCGTACATCTCCCCGAAGGTCCCGGCAGCGGCGGCCTGGACGGGGGCGAAGCTGTCGGCGGTCATCATGTCCACAAAGTAGTCGCAGGGCTTGGCGGTGGTGAACTGGATCCGATTGCCGTCCAGGACCTTCACCCCCAGCTCCCCGGCGGGGACCTCGCCCATGTAGAACCTCTCCGCATTGAGGATGGGGAAGTAGCGGTAGGCCATGGAGGAGCCCAGCTCGGGGTTCAGCACCCGCAGATAGCTGTTGTAGATATCCTCCACCGTGATGTCCGTGCCGTCCTGCCACTTGGCCCCCTCCCGCAGATGGAGGGTGTGGACGGTGGCGTCCTCGCTCTTCTCATAGCTGTCGCACAGGCCGGGCTCCCAGCCCTCGCCCTCCAGGCTGGGACGCAGCATGGGCTCGTGGATGGCGGCAATGATGATGCTGGCCGCGCCGGAGTTGTTCATCCAGGGGTCAAGGGTGCTGGGCTCGTTTCCCGTGTAGTAGTGGAAGACCTGCTCATCCGCCAGCTCCTCCCCGCCGGGGCCGGCGGGAGCGGTGGCTGCGCTGCCGGGTCCGTTCTGATCGGCTCCCTGGCCGCCGTCCGGGGCGTCCTTTCCGCCGCAGGCGGCAAGGGACAGGGTCATGGCAAGGATCAACAGCAGGGGCAGCATTCTCTTTTTCATCATAAGACCTCCGTTTTCCTTCTTTTTTCTCATGGATTTTCTTTGGTGAGCCCGTATGCGCAGCCGCCGGCTGTGAACGCAGGCTCTTTGATTCGCGGCCGGCCGCGTAATCAGCCATTGATGCAGTGACAGGCCACCAGATGGCCCGGAGCGCACTCCCTCAGCGGCGGGGCCTGCTCAAAGCAGACGGGCTTGGCGCCGCCGCAGCGGGTGCAGAACTTGCAGCCCTTGGGCGCGTTGATGGGGCTGGGAATCTCCCCCTCCAGCTTGATCCGCTTCCGGCGCTTCTCCGCCGCCGGATCGGCCACGGGGATGGCGGAGAACAGCGCCTTGGTGTAGGGGTGCTGGGGGTGCTCGTAGAGCTCCCGGTTGCCGGCGTACTCCATGATGCTTCCCAAATACATAACCGCCACTGTGTCGGAGATATAGCGCACCATGGACAGATCGTGGGCAATAAAGATATAGCTCAGACCCTTTTCCTGCTGCAGATGCAGCAGCAGGTTCATCACCTGGGCCTGGATGGACACGTCCAGGGCGGAGATGGGCTCATCGCAGATGACCAGCTCCGGATCCATGGACAGCGCCCGGGCGATGCCGATCCGCTGGCGCTGCCCGCCGGAGAACTCATGGGGGAAGCGGTTGGCGTGCTCCTCGTTGAGCCCCACGATCCGCAGCAGCTCGATCACCTTCTCCCGCCGCTCCCCGGCGGAGAGACGGAGCTCCCGATTCAGATCCCAGCCCTCCGCGATGAGGTCCGTTACCGTCATGCGGGGATTGAGGCAGGCGTAGGGGTCCTGGAAGATCATCTGGACGCTGCGGGCCAGCTCCTGACGGAACCGCTTGCTGCTCCTGCCGCTGACGTCCTTGCCGTTGAGGGTGATGACCCCCTCGGTGGGATCGTAGATGCGGATGATCGTCCGCCCCAGGGTGCTCTTTCCGCAGCCGGACTCGCCCACCAGCCCCAGGGTCCTGCCCCGCTCCACTTGGATAGATACGCCGTCCACCGCCTTGACGGTGCGGCCGCCCTTGATGCGGAAATGCTTTTTCAGACCCTCTGTGCGCAGGATAACGTTCTCACTCACCTTTGAGCACCCCCTGTCCGGTAATGGGATTGACCGCGTCCATCGCCTTGGCGTGGTAGAGCCAGCAGGAGCACCAGTGCCCCTCCCCCTCCAGCCCATAGGTCCTGGGATAGAGCTGGCCGCAGGCCCGCATGGCGTAGGGACAGCGGGCGGCAAAGGGACAGCCTGCCGGCGGGTTGAACAGGTCCGGCGGGGACCCCAGGATGGGGTGCAGGGGCCTGCGGTCACTGGTGTCCTCCGGCGGGATGGACTGGAGCACGCCCCAGGTGTAGGGGTGGCCGGGGCGGGCAAAGATGTCCTCCGCCGCGCCGTACTCCACGATCTTCCCCGCGTACATGACCGCGATCTCGTCCGCGATGTTGGCCACCACGCCCAGATCGTGGGTAATCATGATGAGGGCGGTGCCGTATGTCTTCTGAATGTCCTTGATAAGGTCCAGGATCTGGGCCTGAATGGTCACGTCCAAGGCCGTGGTGGGCTCGTCCGCAATCAGCAGCTTCGGATTCACCGCCATGGCCAGGGCGATCATGGCCCGCTGGCGCATGCCGCCGGAAAACTCGTGGGGATACTGTCTGAAGCGGTCCTCGGGGCTGGGGATACCGGCCAGGGCCAGCGTCTCCAGAGCGGTCTTTTTGGCCTCCGCCTTGGACTTACTGCCATATTTCATAATGCCCTCCACGATCTGCCTGCCCACAGTCATAGTGGGGTTGAGGCTGGTCATGGGGTCCTGAAAGATCATGCGGATATCCTGTGCCCGGACCTTCCGCATCTCCTTCTCCGGCATGGCCATCAGATCCCGGCCCTCAAAGAGGACCTGTCCCCTCTTGTAGAGGCCCCGGGGTTTCTCCGGGTTCAGCCGGACAATGGACTTGGCTGTTACGGATTTCCCGCACCCGGACTCCCCCACCAGCCCCAGGCTCCTGCCCTTTTTCAGGAGAAAGCTGACGCCCCGGACTGCCTGCACCTCGCCGGCGTAGGTCCTGAAGGAGAAGGTCAGCTCCCGCACGTCCAGCAGGACGCCGGCGTGTTTTGTTCCTTCCATCTTCTCTTCCTCCTTACTGTCTCATTCTGGGGTCCAGCGCGTCCCGCAGGCCGTCGCCCATGAGGTTAAAGCACAGCATGGTCACGCAGATCAGCAGCGCGGGGAAAATCAGCTGATACGGATAGGTCAGCAGCTTGTTTGCGCCGTCGCTGGCCAGAGAGCCCCAGCTGGCCATGGGCAGCGGAACGCCCAGGCCGATATAGCTGAGGAAGGACTCGGAGAAAATCGCGCCGGGGATGGCGTTGGCCATGCTGATGATGATGGGGCTCATGGCGTTGGGCAGCAGGTGCTTGAGGATGATCCACAGGCTCCCCGCCCCCATGGTCTGGCTGGCCAGGACAAATTCGCTCTCCTTCAGGGAGAACACCTGGCCCCGGAACAGGCGGGCCATGCCGATCCAGCCCGTGGCGCCGATGGCGAGGATGATGGGGAACACGCCCGGCTTCATGACCAGCACCAGCAGCACCACCCACAGCATCTGGGGGATGGAGGCCACCAGCTCACAGAATCGCATCATCACATTGTCCGCCAGACCGCCGAAGTATCCGGCAACGCCGCCGTAGAGGATGCCGATGGTGCCGCTCAGCAGCGCCACCACCAGCGCGATGCTCAGGCTCACCCGCGCGCCCATCCAGCAGCGGGTGAAGATGTCCCGTCCCAGCTCGTCCGTGCCGAAGAGGTGCGCCGGGCTGGGGCCCTGGTTGATGGCAAAATAGTCGGTCTGGTCATACTCGTAGCGGCTGAGGAGGGGCTGGAAGACCGCCAGCAGCAGGATCAGCAGCAGAATGGCCGCGGAGATCATGGCCAGCTTGTTCTCCTTGAAGCGCCGCCAGGCGTCGCTCCAGTAGCTCAGGGACGGGCGGGTCATCTTGTCCGCGTCGGTGTAGGCGGAGTCGTCCTTGACGAACATGTCGTCCGTCAGCCGCAGCTCCTGCTCCGCAGGAAGGACGGCGGCGCTGCGATGATCTTTCATAGTCCTTTCGCCTCCCTTATTTCGCAATGCGGATCCGGGGATCCACAAGGCCGTATACAATGTCCACCAGGAAGTAGCCCACAATGGAGATGAACGAGAAGATGATGGTCAGACCCATAATCATGGTGTAGTCGGAGTTCTGGATCGCAAGGATCATGGACTGGCCCAGTCCGGGGACGTTGAAGATCTTTTCAATGACAAAGTTTCCGGTGAGGCAGCCGGCCAGCATGGGCCCCAGGGAGGTGACCAGGGGGAGGAAGGAGTTGCGCAGCATGTGTCCGCGGACAATCTCCCCCTGGCTCAGGCCCTTGCTTCTGGCGGTGCATATGTAGTCCTGACCCATGGTGTCCAGCATACTGGTGCGGAGCATCCGGGCGTAGTGGGCGATGTTGGTGAATGTGGCCGCCAGAATGGGCAGCACCATGCAGCTCAGGCCCTTCCAGCCCTGAATGGGGAACAGCTTCCACTCCACGGCCAGGACCCGCTGGATCAGGGAGCCAAACACGAAGTTGGGCACGGAGACACCCAGAATGGCCAGCACGATAACAAAATAGTCCACCGCCCCCTTGTTCTTCAGGGCGGCCAGCGCGCCCAGGACCGATCCGATCAGGCACCCCAGCAGCACGCCGCCGAAGCCGATGACGGCGGAGGCGGGCATACCGGAGGTCACCGTGCCAACCACCGTCTGCCCCTTGTACTTCATGGACACACCGAATTCGCCGTGCAGCAGATTGTTCATATAGATGAGATACTGCTCGAACAGGGACTTGTCCAGGCCATACTTGGCCATCATCGCCTCCTTGACGCTCTCCGGCGTTTCGCGGGTCACTTCAAAGGGCTGTCCCGGGATCGCGTGCATCAGGAAAAAGGTTGCCGTTGCCACCAGAAACAGCGTCAACAGCATGGATAGGAATCGCTTGACTGTGTAGCGCAGCATGTTGATCAAATTCCTCCCGTCTTTGCAGCCGGCCGCGGCAAGGGCCTGCTGCTTTTTTGGTAATCTTCTCCAAAACGAGCGCGCTGTTCTTGCGTCCCTGTCAGCATATCATATTATTTTGCGCATGTCAATAATTTTTCATCATGATATAAAATTTATCTTATAGTTGACAATTTATTATTGAAATGATAATATTGTCTTGAGCGGGCGCGGCAGTCTGTGTGACAAACCGATGAAGGAGGAGGCTTCCATGGCGCATATTCCGGAGCCGATTTGCTGGGAGACACGGGACGGCGGAAGGCAATTTCCGTATTTTTCCGGTATTTCCTGTTGGCGGCAGGAAAATTTTGTGCTAAAATGTTTTCCATATGAAAGTTTCTTTTCACGGCCCCAATTCGGATACTAGGGAGGAGTTCCCCCATGTATGATTTTGAAAAGACCGCAAAGCTGCTGCCCTTCCTGCGGGAGGTCATTGGCTCAGACGCCGAGATCCTGCTCTGTGACACCGAGCGCATTCTGTACGCGGAAAATCCTACCACGGACCGCGTCAAGCCCGGCAACAGGCTGGGCGACATGGAACGGTCCTTTTTGGAGGAGGGCACCTACAAGACGCGGGACTGCGTAGCCAACTACCGCGCCCTGCTGCCCTCCCGGGAGAGGCTGCGCGCGTCCACCATGTTTCTGAAAAATGACGACGGCTCCCTGGCCGGCTTTCTTACGATCAACGTCCGGGTGGAGGAGCTGCTGAGGATGCGGGACATGCTGGACGCCCTCATCAACAGCCCGGGCGGAGCCAGCGCCCGGGTTCCGGACGCCCAGCCCGAGCTGCTCAACCGCTACGAGGGCGTAACGGTCATGGTGGAGGACATCATCCAGGCCGTGACAGACGAATATCTGGCCAGCTTCGGCGTTCCCGCGGAGCGTCTGACCAGCGCCGAGCGCCAGAAGATCGTCCAGGAGCTGGACCGGCGGGGCGTGTTTCTGGTCAAGGGCTCCATTGCCGAGGTGGCCAAGCGGCTGGGCTGCTCAGAGGTTACCATCTACCGATATCTGCAATAGGTACATCAGAAAGGAGAGGTCATCCCTATGACCGCTGTTTGCTCCGCTCTTCGCGCCGCCGGCTATCCCGCCGCCTCTGCCGCCGGGATTGCCGAGGGCTCCAATCACTACGTCTATGACGTGACGCTGGAAAACGGCGATCAGGTCATCTGTAAATTCGCCAAGGTCCGGGACACGGAAAAGGGCCTCACCGCCCCCCACCTGGACACGCTCTTTGGCGGCCGGCTCTCCCTGGACCGGGAGTCCTACCTGCTGGGCCTCGCCAGAACCCAGGGCCAGCTCCCTGTCCCCCGGGTCCACGGGACCCACGACTCCCCCTTAGGCCGCTGCATTGTCCTGGAAAAGTGCCCGGGCGTCTCCTTTACGGAGTGGCAGGCCGCCCAGGGCTTCCGCCTGGAGCCCTTCCTGACCAGCCTAGAGGCCCTGGGCCGGGATTTTGGCAGGCTGCACAGAAACATCCGTCTCCCCTCCTTTGGGGATATCATCGACGGGGATACCATCGAGCCCGGCTGCGGCAATTTTGCTGACCGCTTTATGGCCGTCACCGAGATGCGCATTGCCAGGGGCGTGAAAAAGGGAACCTTTTCCAGGGAGGAGGCCCGGCAGACCGCCGCCTTCTTCCAGGAGAAGTTCGACGCGCTCCGCCCGGTTCTCTCCGCAGACGTCTGCCGCCCGGTGATGGTCTTTACCGATATGCACGGGCGCAACTTCTTTGTGGATGAGGCGGGCGTGCCCAGCGGGTACTTTGACCTGGAGTCCTCCCAGGCGGCCCCCGCCGCCCTGGAGTTCTACGGCTTCCGGTTCTTTCTCTTCAACTTCTTTGACGCGGAGACCTTCCCCAAGGCCGAGGCGGCGTTCTTCAAGGGCTACCGCGCGGCGGGCGGCCCCTGCGCGCCGGAGACCGCTGAGGACGAGGCCCTCATCCAGCTGCTCTCCGGCTGCCGCCTGCTGGAGCTCTCCGAGTCCTACTGGGGCGTGGTGGACGCGGTCCGCGATACCTGGGGGGAGCGGATGAAGGCGCTGCTGCTGCGGTACCTGGAGACCGGGGAGATCGACTACCCCGCTCTGGGCCAGCTGTGGCGGCAGCGGGACGGCCAGCCCCTCCACCCCCAGCCATGATCCAGAGGGCCTCCCGCACATCCACGCGGGAGGCCCTCTCTTTCCAGAAAATAACTGACAAGGAGACCGCTATGACACACTTAACAGGCTATGTGGGCACCTATGCCTCCCCGGGAGCGGCGGGCACATACCGCTTTCAGCTGGACGCGGAGAGCGGCCGGCTCAGCGAGCCGGAGCTGATCTACCCCCAGACCAACACCAAATACGCCGTCTGGGCCAACGGCCTGCTGGCTACGGTGACGGAGAACAGCCAGGGATGCGGCCTCGCCCTGCTGGACCCATCCGCGCCCGGCGTGCCGGTGCTGGATGAGCGCATCTGCGAGAGGACCACCGCCTGCTTTCTCGCCTGGCAGGAGGGCCTGCTCTACTCCGCCAACTACCACGACGGCCATGTGCTGATCCACAGCGTGGAAAATGGGGCGCTGCGGCCTGTCCGCCGCCTCCTCCTGGGGGAGGAGTCCGGCTGTCATCAGGTCATCTTCCATGGACGGTGGCTGCTGGTCCCCTGCCTGAAGCGGGACCGGGTATTCCTGTTTGACCGGGAGGACGGCCGCGCCCCGGCGGGCGAACTGGCCTTCCCCGCCGGGACCGGTCCCCGCCACGGCGTTTTCACCGCCGATCACCGCCGGTTCTATCTGGTCAGCGAGACCAGCAATCAGCTGTTCACCTACGCCGTCAGCGGCCCGGATTTTACGCTGGAGGGCGTGGTCCCTGTCCTGCCCGCCGGATTTGCCGGCAGGGCGGACGCCGCGGCCATCCGGCTCCGGGGGGATATGCTCTATATCTCTGTCCGGGGGGCGGATCTGATCGCCGTGTTCTCTCTGGACGGGGATCTGCCCCGGCTGGTCCAGCACGCGGACGCCCTGGGCCGTGACCCCTGGGATATTCTCCCGGTTCCCGGCCGCCCCCTGCTGCTGACCGCCAACCGGACAAGCGGCGAGCTGGTGTGCCGCCGCCTGGAGGAGGACGGCGCTGTGGGCGGCGAGGCGGGCTGTCTCCAGATCCCTCAGTGCGTGGGCCTGACCCTGGAAGCTTAAGATCCAGCGGGCGGAGGCGGGCACATTTACTGTGCCTGCCCCCGCTTTTTTTACGTCTTCTCCGCCTGTCCGGCCTCCGCCAGCATGTTCTCAATCAGGATCCCGTAGCCCTTGGTGGGCTCGTTGACCATCACGTGGGTCACCGCCCCCACAATCTTCCCGTTCTGCAAAATCGGGCTGCCGCTCATCCCCTGCACAATCCCTCCGGTGCGCTCAATGAGCCGTTCATCAGTCACCTGGAGCAGCAGGTTCTGCACCTGGGAGCCGTCCAGCACCTTGGCAATCCGGATGTGGTACTCCTCCACCCCATCCCCGGCCACGTTGGCCAGGATGGTGGCCGCGCCCTCCCGGACCTCTCCGGGTCTGGCCACAGGCACGGCGTCCGCCTGGGTGTATTCGGCGTTCTCCAGCACCCCGAACACACCCCGGTTTGTGTTGGCGTACAGCTGACCCGTATCCCGGGTCAGGTCAAAATTACCCTTTAGCTCCCCCGGTGCGCCGGCGCTGCCCCGCTTCACCGCCTTCACCGTGGCGTCCATTACCGCGCCGTCCCCCAGGGGCATCAGCATCCCCGTGTCTGTGTCCGTGATGCCGTGGCCCAGCGCGCCGAAGGTGCCGGTGACCGGGTCATAGAAGGTGACCGTGCCGATGCCCGCCATGCTGTCCCGGATCCAGGCTCCCAGACGGTAGGTGCCGTCGTCACCCAGCACCGGCCGGGCCGCCAGGGTCAGATCCTCCCCGTCCCGGCTTACGTCCAGCTTCACCACGCCGCCGCACTGGAGCAGGGACGCGAACTGCTCCGAGGAATCCACCGGCTTGCCGTTGGCCGCCTCGATCACGTCCCCCACCCGCAGGCCGCAGTCCGCGCCCGGGGTCAGCACGCCGGAGGCCGTATCCACCTCCGCCAGTCCGATGACCACCACGCCCTCCGCGAACAGCTTGATGCCCACGGTGTGTCCCACCGGCACCAGGCGCTCCGCATCCAGCGCGGCGGCCCGGGCGGTCTGCCCCAGCAGGGGGGAGACGCACAGGAGACTGCTAAGAAAAAAAATCGTCCCCGCTCTCCAGTTGTGTCCAATCATCCATTTCACCACCCCTTTCCAAAAATTCGCCGCCGTTTTTTTCGGTCAGCGCCTTTACTTTGTGTGATACGGGCAAGAATACTCTCCTGGGAAATTTCTAAAATGCGGCTGCTTTGTCATGGAAAAACGCGGAACTCCCCCTGTTTTCACAAAAAAACAAACACCACAGGCAAAAGTCTGTGGTGTTTGTCAAATTTTTATGTATTTCGCTGGAAGCGCGTCTACAGATCGTTGTTAAAGATGCGCATAATATCGTCAAAGGGATCCTTCTCCTCGGCCTTGCGCTCCTCGTCGGTCCTGGGCTTGAGGAAAAGACTGTCAAATTTATCCTTGGAGCTGTCGCCGGGGCGGCCGATGACCGCCGTAACCGGGTCCAGCGTCCGCTTCTCGTCAAAGCCGGTGGCAATGACGGTGACCCGGATCTCGTCGCCCAGGGAGTCGTCGAAGGTTGCGCCGAAGATGGTGTTTGCGTCGGGATGGACCAGCTCCTTGACCATGTTGGCCGCCTCGTACACCTCGTCCAGGCCGATGTCCGACGCGCCGGTGACGTTGACCAGGATGCCCTGTGCGCCCTGGATGCTGGTCTCCAGCAGGGGGCTGGAGATGGCCAGCCGGGCGGCCTCCTCGGCCTTCCCCTTGCCGGCGGAGCGGCCCACGCCCATGTGGGCCAGGCCCGCGTCCTTCATAATGGCGGTCACGTCGGCAAAATCCAGGTTGATGAACCCGGTCTCCCGGATCAGATCGGAGATGGACATGACGGCCTGCTTGAGCACGTCGTCGGCGATCTCAAAGGCGTTGGCAAAGGTGATCTTCTGGTCCGTGGCGTGCTTGAGGCGGTCATTCGGGATGATGACCAGGGAGTCCACCTTGCCCCGCAGATCCTCAATGCCCTTTTCCGCCTGCATCATCCGGCGGCGTCCCTCAAAGCCAAAGGGCTTGGTCACCACGCCCACAGTGAGGATCCCCTGCTCCTTGGCGGCCTCCGCCACAATGGGGGCCGCGCCGGTGCCGGTGCCGCCGCCCATGCCGGCGGTGATGAAGACCATGTCCGTGTCCTCCAGGGCCTTGCTGATCTGGCTGCGGCTCTCCTCTGCGGACTTGCGGCCCACCTCCGGGTCAGAGCCCGCGCCCTGGCCGTGGGTCAGCTTCTCACCGATCTGGATCTTATATTCCGCGCTGGAGATGTTCAGCGCCTGCTTGTCCGTATTCACCGCCACAAAGTCCACGCCGGTCACACCGGCGCGCACCATGCGGTTGACAACGTTATTTCCGCCGCCGCCCACGCCGATCACCTTGATCTTCACTACGCTTTCGGGGGCGGTCACCAGTTCAAATGCCATAATTGGAATCCTCCTACCAATCGTATCTTGCGTACAGAAACAGGGCTGAAGGCCCCGGAGTAAACTGTCTGCTTTTTATACTTCATTGTATGCTTTTTTCCCCGACAGGTCAATAGGGGATTCTCTGTTTTTTTGAAAATTTGGAGCAAATTGCGGCGATAGGGAAAAAATACCTCTTTCCTCACTCCGAAGCGGGGATGAAATGGGCCTTGTTCGCCTCCTTCATGTTCAGGCGGATGGTGCCCCGCTCGTTGGGCTCCAGGCACTTCACCGCCTCCAGCAGGCAGAGCAGCTTGTAGTCAAAGTCCGCGTCGTAGCTGATGATCACCTGGAACCGTCCGTCATAGCCCAGGACCAGATCGGACCGGTCACTGAGATCCAGTCCGTCCGCCCGGCCCAGCATCTCCAGGCGCTCCATGGCCGAGAGCAGCTGGCCCAGCCGCTCCAGGGTGATGGGGCTGTCCTCCGGCAGCTCCAGCCGGGCGCTCACCGCCGGATTCACCGCCTCCAGGCCCGTGATCCGCAGGTAGTCCTGGGCCCCGGTCTCGTCCACCGCCTCCAGCAGCTTCTCCCCCGCACTGAGCAGCCAGTAGCCCCCCGCGCCCTGGATGGAGGCCACGGCGGTGGTCTCCGTCACCTCCAGCACCAGGGTGGAGGGAAATTTCCGGTTGATCCGGGCCTCGGTGACATAGGGCAGCTCGGTGTAGATGCGCTGGGCAATGCGGTACTTGTCCAGCAGCACCAGGTTGTCCCCCAGCTCCACGCCGGAGGCGGCGGCAACCTCCCCTTCCCGGTAGCGGCTGCTGCCGGTGACCTCCACGGTGCTGACCTTGAAGAACATGGTCAGCGCCGCCACCACGGCCACCGCCGTCAGCAGCACCGACAGGGGGCGCAGCAGGCGGCCCAGGCCGCCTCTCCGCCGCCTGCGGCGGGTTTTGCGCTTTTTGGGCATCGCGCCCCCTCCCTTCTTCTCTCTTTCTTAAAAGCGGTGTTTTTCGCAGTATGCGCCGTCCCCGGAGGCCCTATTCCTCCTCCAGGGTGATGCGGGCTCCCAGCAGGCCCAGATCCCGCACCGGGTCCTCATAGCCCCGCTGGATGTGGTGGATGTCCCCGATTCTGGTCACGCCCTCCGCCGCCAGGCCGGCCACCAGCAGCGCCGCCCCTCCCCGGAGGTCCGTGGCCCGGACGCTGGCCCCGCACAGGCGGGGTACGCCGGTGACCACCGCCACCCGGTCCGCCACGCTGATGTCCGCGCCCATGCGTCGCAGCTCATCCACATGGCGGTAGCGGTTCTCAAACATGTTCTCCACGAACACCGTTGCGCCCTGGCTGCGCAGCAGCGCCGCCATCAGCACCGCCTGGGCGTCGGTGGGGAAGCCGGGATAGGGGGCTGTGCGCACGGTGGGCACGGAGCGGAGCGCGCCGTCAGAGCGCAGGGTCAGCGTCCCCTCGCCGCCGGCGATCTGGCACCCCGCCTCGTGGAGGGCGGCGGTGACTGTGGACAGGTGGCGGTAGTTGATCCGCCGCAGCTCCACCTCGCCGCCGGCTGCCGCCGCCGCAGCCAGATAGGTTGCGGCCGCGATCCGGTCCGGCATGACGGTATGTACGGCGTCCCTGGTCTGCCGCCGGCCCAGGATGCAGATAGTGGAGCTGCCCGCTCCCCGCACCCGGCACCCCATGGCGCACAGAAAGTCCTGGAGGTCCGTGATCTCCGGCTCCCGGGCGGCGTTGAGCAGGACGGTCTCCCCCTCCGCGCCGCAGGCGGCCAGAATGGCGTTCTCCGTGGCCCCCACGCTGGGCATGCTCAGGGCGATCTCCCGCCCCGTCAGGCGGCGGGCCGAGCAGTGCAGGGCTCCCCCCTCCTCCGCCAGCTCCGCCCCCAGCTGCCGCAGGGCGGTCAGGTGCAGGTCAATGGGCCGGGGGCCCAGCTCGCACCCGCCGGGATAGGACATCTCCGCCCAGCCCAGGCGGGCCAGGATCGCCCCCAGGAAGATGACCGAGGAGCGCATTTCCCGCATCAGGTGCTCGGGCACATCCCCGCGGCTCATGACGCCGGCGTCCACCGTCAGCGCCTCCCCCTCCCACCGGGCCTCGCAGCCCAGGTGGCGGAGAATGCGGATGCTGGCCTCCACGTCGCTGAGATGGGGACAGCCCCGGAGCACCGTGCGTCCCGGGTGCAGGATGGTGGCCGCCAGAATGGGCAGGACGCTGTTTTTCGCCCCCTGGACGGTCAGCGTCCCCTCCAGCCGTCGGCCTCCTTCAATAACGATATGGCTCATAACTACCCCTCCGCACATGGATTTTTCCAGACTAATCCATGGTATGCGGATGGGCGGAAACTGCTACTTTTTCCCCGCCAGGGCTGTGACGGCGGCGTAGATCCGCTCCGCAGCGTCGATGGAGCCCAGCTCCGACATGGCCCGGCTCATCTCCCGCCGCCGGTCCGGGCTGCGGAGGATCCGGCAGGCGGCGTCGTAGAGGAGCCGGCCGCCGCTGTCCTTCTCCAGCACCACCACCGCGCCCCCGGCCCGCTCCAGCACCCGGGCGTTGGACTCCTGGTGGTTGTTGGTGACGTTGGGCGAGGGAATGATGATCGCCGGCACGCCCAGGGCGGTGAGCTCGCTGATGGTGCTGGCCCCGGCCCGGCAGATCACCAGATCCGCCGCCCGCATGAGAACGCCCATGTCCTGGATGTACTCCCGCACCTCCAGGGCCCCGGTCCCCTCCAGGCTCACCCCGGCCTCGGAGAGATACTCCCCCATGCGCCGGCAGCCCACGGCTCCGGCCCCGTGTACGTGGTGGAAGGGCAGGCCCTCCTCCCTCTCCAGGGCCAAAAACTGGGCCATCTCCCGGTTCATCTCCGAGGCCCCCAGACTGCCGAAGAAGGAGACGATGAGGGGCCGGCCGTCGTCCATGCCCAGCTTCCCCTTGGCCTCCTTTTTCGTCAGCTGGAAGAAGTCCCCCCGGACCGGCGTGCCGGTGACCAGCACCTTATCCGGGCGTTTGTAGTTCTTCCGGCACTCCTCAAAGCCCACCATGATGAGGTCCGCGTGGCGTTCCAGCAGCCGGGTGGTGAGGCCCGGAATGGCGTTGGACTCGTGGATGGCCGTGGGGATACCCAGCTTGGAGGCCGCCTGAATCATGGGGTAGCTGGCGTAGCCCCCGGTGCCCACCACCAGATCCGCGGGAAATTCCCCCAGCAGGCGGCGGGCCTCCCCGGGGGAGCAGAGGAAGTTGCGCAGGGACACCAGATTGTGCCGGATCTCCCGGGGCCGGAGGGAGCGGTGGAAATTGGACACCTCCACCGCCCGGAAGGGCCACCCCGCGTCCTCAATGAGCTTTTTTTCAATCCCCCGGTGGGCCCCCACAAAGAGCACGCGGCTGTCCGGCCGCCGCTCCCGCAGCAGTCCCGCCAGGGCCAGGGCGGGATTGACATGTCCCGCCGTCCCGCCGCAGGTAAAGATCACGTTCAGAGAGACCGCCTCCCGTCGTTTTGGTCATCACCCCTTTTCTTCAAAGAAAAAGGGTCAAAAAGAACTCT
Source organism: uncultured Oscillospiraceae bacterium (assembly GCA_910579965.1). GTDB lineage: Bacteria > Bacillota > Clostridia > Oscillospirales > Oscillospiraceae > Pelethomonas. The sequence continues at coordinate 24,904 of CAJTWF010000011.1, read as the reverse complement.
ATAAGCGGGCTCTATCCCGCCTTGGGCGCGGGGATCTGCCGGGACACGGAGAGCACGATACCGATCTCCACCAGCTGGAGGGACAGCGCCGTGCCGCCGTAGCTGAAAAAGGGCAGGGATATGCCCGTGGCGGGCAGAAAATTGGTGACAACGGCGATGTTCAGGAAGGTCTGGAGGGCGATCTGGACCGTCACGCCCACCACCATCAGGCTCCCGAACCGGTCCCGGGCGTGGATGGCCAGCCAGAATCCCCGGAGCACCAGCAGGGCGAAGATCAGCATAATCAGGCCCGCGCCCACCAGCCCCAGCTCCTCGAAGACCACGGCAAAGATGAAGTCGTTGTGCTCCTCCGGCAGAAACATGAACTTCTGCCGGCTCTTGCCCAGACCCACCCCCAGAAGGCCCCCGGAGCCCACGGTGATGAGGCTCTGAATCACCTGCCACGCCTGATTGCGCTGGAACTCCAGATCCCCCCCGAAGGGGTCCTTCCACACGGCGATGCGGGAGGCGTTGTAGCCGATCTTCTCCATGAGGTCCGTGAACAGCATCAGATATCCGCCGCCGCACAGGCCCCCCACGCCAGCCGCGATCCAGCCCCAGTGGATGCCCCCCACCACCATCATGGCCGCGCCCATGCCGGCAATCAGCAGCGCGCCGGAGAAGTGGGGCTCAATCAGCGTCAGCCCCGCCACCACGCACAGCAGGATAAAGTGGGGCAGAAAGCCCTCCCGGAAGGAGCGCATCTTCTCCCGCTTCTTGGAGATGGACTCGGCAAAGTAGACGATCACGCCCAGCTTTGCGATCTCCGACGGCTGGAACTGGACCACCGCCTGGCCCGGGATGCCCAGCCAGCGGGTAGCGCCGTTGCGGGTGATGCCCAGGCCGGGGATCAGCACCAGAACCAGCAGGGCGATGGACACGATCAGAGCCAGCCGCGCCAGCCCCCGGAATCGCTCGTAGTTGATCTTGGACACCCAGAACATGGCCACCAGCCCTGCGCCGGCAAACATCGCCTGCCGCTTGAAGTAGTAGAGGGGGTCATAGTTGGAGCTCTTGTGGGCCTGGGCGGAGGGGAAGCTGGCGGAGAGGAGCATAATCAGGCCAATGACCAGCAGCATCAGGGCCAGCAGCAGAAAGGGGATATCCATGGGTCCCCGGGCGGCCTCCCAGGCCTCCTGACGCTTTCTGCGCTCCTCCCGCTCCCGGGCCTTCTTGATCTGGCGCTGTTCCTCTCTGGTCATGGGCTCTCCTCCTTCCGGGCAGGCCGCGCCCGGCGGCCTACATCATCCGATTCATCACCCCGAACAGCGCCAGGGCGCAGAACAGGGTGGACACCGCCGTGAAGACGGTGACGATCTTGATCTCGCTCCACCCGCACATCTCAAAGTGATGGTGGATGGGCGCCATCTTGAAGATTCTCTTGCCGTGGCTGAGCTTGAAATATCCAACCTGGATAATATCGGAGAGCGTCTCCACAATGTATATAACGCCCACCAGCAGCAGAATCAGCGGCATGTCAAAGGCAAAGGCCATGCCGGCCACCGCGCCCCCCAGGAACAGGGACCCCGTGTCCCCCATGAACACCTTGGCCGGGTGGGCGTTGAACAGCAGGAAGGCCAGCAGCCCCCCCAGCAGAGCGGCGGCGAAGATCCCCAGCTGGGTATAGCCCCACCATGTGGCCGCCGAGACAAAGAACAGGGCCACCGGGATGGACACGGAGGTGCTCAGGCCGTCCAGGCCGTCGGTGATGTTCACCGCGTTGACCGTGCCCACGATGACAAAGGCTGCGAACACCATGTACAGCGGCCAGCTCAGGGCAATGCTGGCGTCCAGGAAGGGCACGTACAGGTGAGGGGACAGCAGCCCCTCCCAGCGCATGAGCATGAGAAAGAGAATGGCGGCGGCCAGCTGGAGCAGAAACTTCTGGATCGCCGTGAGGCCCAGGTTCTGGTGGCGCTTCACCTTCTCGTAGTCGTCCAGAAAGCCGATCACCCCGAACACCAGGGCGAAGAGGAACACATAGATGTGGGTGAGATCCCCCGCCGCCATCCGGGGCCAGCCCATGAGCAGGATGGAGATTGCCGTGCCCACGATGAACATCAGCCCGCCCATGGTGGGGGTGCCGGCCTTGGTGGAGTGCCACCTGGGCCCCACCTCCCGGATCTCCTGGCCGGCCTTGAGCCGGCGCAGGGCGGGCAGGATCACCTGCCACCCCAGAAGGGCTGTGGCAGCGAAGCTGAGGACGCAAGCGATAATCATTTCCATGGCAGTCTCCCTCTGTCCTGACGCATCAGGCTCTCTCCTTGTGTTCAGCGATATAGGCGGCCACCACCTCCCGCTCATCCAGGTGGCGCTTCTCGTGGCCCACAATCTGATAGGTCTCGTGGCCCTTTCCGGCCAGAATAATCACATCGTCTTTCCGGGCGTGGTCCAGGGCATACCGGATGGCCTCCACCCGGTCCTCCACCACCACATAGGGGGTCTCCGTCCCCTCCAGGCCCGGCAGAATATCCGCGATGATATCCCCGGGGACCTCGGTGCGGGGGTTGTCGGAGGTGACGACGACAAAGTCCGCCATCCGGGCGGCAATCCGCCCCATCTTGGGGCGCTTGCCCCTGTCCCGGTCCCCGCCGCAGCCGAAGAGGATCACCACCCGGCCCTTGGCGAAGTCCCGCACCGTGGCGAGCACGTTCTCAATGGCGTCCGGCGTCACCGCGTAGTCGATGAGCACGGTGTACTCCCCGGGCACGGGCACCACCTCTACCCGGCCCTTGACCCCGGCGCTCTGGCGCAGAACCCGTGCGCTGTCCGCCAGGGAAACCCCCAGCTCCCGGGCCGCCGCCATGACCCCCAGGGCGTTGTAAACGGTGAATCCCCCGGGGATGTTCACCCGCACCGGCACGGTCTCCCCGTCCCGGCAGGCGTCGAAGTCCACACCGTCCACGGCCAGCCGGATATTCTCCCCACGCAGCTCCCCCGCCTTTTCTCCAAAGGAGGACAGGGGGCAGGGCGCGTCCCGGGTCACCCGGTCCGCCCAGGGATCGTCGGCGTTGTACACGCCCTTCTCGCACTGGCGGAACAGCAGGGCCTTGGCGCCGCAGTAGTCCTCCATGGAGCCGTGGAAGTCCAGGTGGTCCTGGCTCAGGTTGGTGAACAGGCCCGCCGCGAACCGGATCCCCGCCACCCTTTGCAGGCACAGGGCGTGGGAGGAGACCTCCATCACCACGTGGGTACACCCCGCGTCCGCCATCCGGCGGAACAGGGCCTGGAGCTCGAAGGACTCCGGCGTGGTCCGCTCGGTGTGGAGAACCTCATCCCCCACCATGTTCTGATTGGTGCCGATGAGGCCCACCTTGGCCCCGGCCGCCTTCTCCAGCACATCCTTGAGGAGATAGGTGGTGGTGGTCTTGCCGTTGGTGCCCGTGACGCCCACCATGGTCATCTCCCCGGCCGGATCGCCGAACCAGTTCCGGCCCGCCTGGGCCAGGGCGCCCCGGCTGTCGCCGGTGCGCACATAGGGGCCCCCGTCCTGGGGCGCCTTCTGGCACAGCACGCAGGCCGCCCCCTTCTCCCGGGCCATGGGGATGAACCTGTGGCCGTCGGTCTCATAGCCCTCCAGGGCGATGAACAGGTCCCCGGGGCTCGTGTGCCGGGAGTCGTAGCTGACCCCGGTGATCTCCTGCTCCAGATCCGCATTGGTCTCCAGTATGGGAATATTGTGCAGCAATTCGCCTAGCTTCATGATATGCAGCCTGCTCTTTCGTCATTCTGTCATTTTTTCTTTCAAGAAAAAGTGACCAAAAAGAACTTTTCAGACGCCCTTCGGGCATGTTCTATCGGTGGATGCTTTCTTTTTTATGGGATTTCTAGTCCGCGCGGTTGGAGGTCTGGCCCATCTGCACGGTAATCACCGTACCGGCGGCCACCTCCGCGCCCTGGCCCACAGACTGGCTGATGGCCTTCACGCCGCTGCCGCTGGCTCCGGCCGCCTTCATGATGAGCCCCGCGTCGGTGAGCTTCCGGTTGGCGTCCGCCGCGGACAGGCCGATGACGTTGGGCACCTTGCACGGTGCGTCGGACTTCTCCGCCCCCATGTACAGGATGATCTCCGCCCCGGTGGGGACGATGGCCCCGCCGGAGGGGGTCTGGTCCGTGACCGCGGCGCCGTCGCCCACAGTGCGGTAGGACGTGAAGCCGTACTCCGCCAGCTTGGCCGCGGCCTCCTCCTTGCTCATATCCACCACGTAGGGCACAGCGCCCTCGGCGGCGGTCTGGGTATCCTCCGTGTACTGGGGCGGAATGCCCAGGTAGCTCAGGATATCCCCCATGACCGCAGAGGCGGTGGGGGCCACCATGTTGCCGCCGGAGGGATAGGTGCCCGTGTCACGGCGGGGGGTGTCCAGGGTGAGGAGCATAATCACCTGGGGATCGTCGGCCGGCGCAAAGGACAGGAAGGACACCACGATATCGCCCTGAGGATTCGTGGCGGGATCTTTGGTGCCCCGCTTGTCGGCGGTACCGGTCTTGCCGCCCACCCGGTAGCCCGCCACCTGGCCGTTGCGGCCGGTGCCGCTGCTGACCACGTACTCCAGCATCTCCCGGACCGTGGCGGAGGTCTCCTCGCTGATGACCTGCCGGACGGGGGTTGCGTCGTGCTGCTTGACCACGTTGCCGTCGCTGTCCAGCTCCTTATCCACCACGTGGGGCTGGTAGAGGTATCCGCCGTTGATGCAGGCGGCCTGGGCGGTGATGAGCTGGAGAGGGGTGACGTTGAAGTTCTGGCCAAAGGCGTAGCAGGCCAGATCCAGGGTGGTGAACGCCTCCCGGGTGGAGAAGATGCCCCCCACGTCCCCCTGGAGGTCCACGCCTGTCTTGTCCATCAGGCCGAAGTCCTTCATGTAGTCGTAGAACCTGTCGGTCCCCATGGCCAGGCCGATGCTGATAAAGGCCGGGTTGCAGGAGTTCCCCACCGCCTCCTTGAGCACCTGATGCCCGTGGCCGCTGTGGTTGGAACAGCGGATGGTGTAGTCGCTGATGGTCACGGAGCCGCTGCAGTCAAAGGTGCTGCTGGGGTTCACCGCCCCCTCCTCCAGGGCCATGGACAGGGTGAGGATCTTGGCCGTGGAGCCGGGCTCGTAGGTGTCGTTCACCGCCTTGTTGCGCCACTGCTTCAATTGCAGCTCCCCCAGCTTCTCCCGGTAGGCGTCGGAGTGCTCCTGGTCCGGGGCGGGGGGATTCTCCTCGTCCACCTTGGCCAGCTCCTCCTGGAGTTTGCTGTCATAGATCTCCCGGTGGGCGTTCACGTCGTAGGTGGGGCTGGCGGCGATGGCCAGGATGGCCCCGCTCTTGGGGTCCATAACCACCCCCGCGGCCCCGTTCTTGGCCCCGTATTTGGCGATCATGTCCTCCAGGCCCCGCTCCACGTAGTACTGGATGGTGCTGTCCAGGGTCAGCTGGAGGCTGTGGCCGTCCTCGGCGTCGTAGTACTGCTCATACTGGAACATGATCTCCGAGCCGTTGCCGTCCTTGGCCGTGACGGTCAGGCCCGTGCTGCCCTCCAGCTCCTCATCGTACAGGGCCTCCAGGCCGTAGGCCCCGTGGTTGTCGGCGTCCAGAAACCCGATGACATGGGAGGCCAGGGAGCTGTAGGGGTAGTAGCGCTTGGAGTCGGTCTCCAGGTGGACCCCCTGGATGCTGGAGCCGGTGTCGTTGGTGGTGATGAACTCCCGCACCTGATCCCCCACGGTCTTCTCCACCCGCCGCTTGAGGATCTGGTAGGCGGTGTTGGTCTTGCTCATCTTGTCCCGGACCGTCTCCTCGTCCAGCTCCAGAATCCGGGCCAGATTCACGGCAATCAGGTCCCTGTATTCCTGGCCGCTGACCGGGAGCTTCTCCCCCTCCTTCACCCCTGCCACCACGGCCTTGGCCCGGGCTGTCTCCAGCTCGGCGGCCCGGCTCTCAATGGCCCGGGGGTCCAGGAACACGGTGTCCGCGGAGGCGGACATGGCCAGAATGGTGCCGTTCCGGTCCAGAATGGAGCCCCGGGAGGCGGAGATCACCGTGCTGCGCATCTGCTGGTTGGCGGCCCGCTGCTTCATCTCGTCGTGCTGGTTGATGGCCAGATCGTAGGCCTGGGCGAAGAGGGCCAGAAAGGCCGCCACGCCGAACACCAGCATCAGCGCCAGAGTGCGCCGCTGGATCATCAGCTTGGCCAGGCGGGAGGATTGCATGATTTTTCTCTTTTTTCCGCCGGAACCCTGCTTCTGCTGGGAATTTTTTAACATAAGCGCCTCCTTTTCCAGGGGATCCCCCATGAAATAACCAGGGAGCAAGAGGCGTCCTCCTGCTCCCCGGGCTGTCGGATGTGTTCACGCCGGGTTTCCGGGGCCCTCCGGCGCTCCTCAACAATGAGTATACTTTCCATCATCGGAAATATTCCATAACTGCGTACACATCCCGGCCCAGGGAGGCGAAGAATTTGTCCAGTACGCCGCCGCTCTCGCTGCCGTAGGCCACCGCCTGATCCGCCCCCGGCAGGTCAATATAGTAGATCTGGCTCTCGCTGGGCCGGGACATGCCGGCGGCCTCTGCAGCCGCCTTCACCGAGGCCAGATCGAACTTCTGCTCATACTGGGTCAGCAGGGAGACCTGCTCTACCTGCAGGGCCTTGATCTCCTCCTTCATCTGCACGATGCTGCGGGAGATGGCGTTGATCCTCACGTAACAGAGCAGGAGGACCACCATCATGGCCGCCACCCCCACGAAGCCCAGCACCGCCGCGCCGTTCACCTTCTGGGCCGGGCGGACTCTGGCCTTGGCCTTGGCCCGCCGGCGGGAGATCCGCTCCGCCTCCGTCTCCCTCCGGCGGCGGTACTGCTGGTCAAAGTCCAGCTGGCCGCTGCGCTCCAGACGCCGTTCCAGCTCCTGACCGTCCAAGCGGCGGGCAAGGTTCCCGTCCACCACGCCGGGTGTGCGGTAGCTCTGCCTTGTCCGATTTCTCCGGTCCGCCACAGACGGTCCCCCCTTCCTGCCCTATGGGCCTACGCTTCTACCCGGTCAGTATCCGGTCCGCTCCGCCCATCGCAGCTTGGCGCTGCGGGAGCGGGGATTTTCCTGAAGCTCCTCCGGTCCAGCCGCAGTTGGCCTGCGGCTCAAAAGGCGCAGCTTGGGCTTCTTTCCGCACACGCACACTGGAAACTCCGGCGGGCAGGTACAGCCCGTGGCCAGTGTACGCATGGTCTGTTTGACGATCCGGTCCTCCAGGCTGTGGAAGGTGATGACCGCCAGCCGTCCTCCCGGCGACAGGGCCTCCGCAGCCGCCTCCAGCATAGGGGGCAGGGCCTCCAGCTCGCCGTTGACGGCGATGCGGACGGCCTGAAAGGTCCGCTTGGCCGGGTGCTGCTTCTCCCGCAGGGCGGCGGCGGGCATGGCGGAGCGGATGAGCTCCACCAGCTCCCCGGTGGCGGCGATGGGCCCCTCCTCCCGCCGCCGGACGATGGCCCGGGCGATCTGGGGGGCGAAGCGTTCCTCGCCGTACTCGTAGAGAATGCGGCGCAGCTCCTCATAGCTCCAGGTGTTCACCACCTGGGCCGCGTCCAGGCTGGCCGACGTGTCCATGCGCATGTCCAGGGGCGCGTCGTGCATGTAGCTGAACCCCCGCTCCGGCTCGTCCAGCTGGGGGGAGGACACCCCCAGATCGAAGAGCATCCCGTCCACGCGCCGGACCCCCAGGTCCCGGAGGATGTCCCCCAGGTCCTGGAAATTCCCGTGAACCAGGGTCACCCGGGCCGCGAAGTCCGCCAGCCGCTCCCGGGCCGCGTCGATGGCGGATTGGTCCCGGTCAATGCCGATGAGGCGTCCGCCCTCCAGCCGGCGCAGAATCGCCAGGGAGTGGCCCGCCCGGCCCAGGGTGCCGTCCACATAGGTGCCGCCGGGTTTGATATCCAGCGCCCGGAGGCTCTCCTCCAGCAGCACCGGCTTATGTCCGTAGTTCTTCTCTTCCATGCTTCACGTCCCCCGCCGGGCCGGTCAGGCCGGGATATTCATGCTTATTGTAAGTATAATCACAGTATCGTTTTAATACTCCCCCTCCTATGAAAAAAGAGGAAAATACCAGCTAAAAGCCCAGCTCCTCCATGGCGGCGGCCAGGTTTTCCGGATCCAGGCCGGCGGTCTCGATGGGCGCCCAGCGCTCCGGATTCCAGAGCTCCACGCACTTTGACGCGCCGTTGATGACCACCTCCCGCTCCAGGGCCGCGTACTGGCGCAGCTTGGCGGGGATGAGAATGCGGCCCTGGCCGTCCGGCTCGCACTTGGCCGCGTTGGCGAACAGCGCCCGCATGCTCCGCGCCTTGGACAGGGGCAGGGCGTCGAACTTGGCGGTGAGCTCCGCCCACTTGGCGTCCGAGTAGACGGAGAGGCAGCCGTCCAGTCCGATGGTGACGTAGAAGGTCTCCCCCAGCTCCTCCCGGTACTTGGCGGGAATGAACAGGCGGCCCTTGGCGTCGATATTGTGCTGGTACTGGCCGATCACTGCTCCCACCTGCCTCTCCTGGCCGCCGAAGCGGACCCGTCTGCGCCCTTTGCCGGGCGGTTGCCCAGCGGCCGGATTGTGGGCCGGCGGCGGTCTGTAGAGGGCAAGCGCCCTACTTCCCCCCACTTCCCACCACTTCACTGACTAGTATAAGGCATAGCGGGCTGAAATGCAAGGACAAATTTTTTATTTTTTTACAGAAAAAAACTGCATTTTTCGCCAAAAACTGACCTTTCTTAAGATTTAAAACGCTTGTTCTGTAAAATGACGGCAGATAAAAAGCCGCGGCGGAACGGGGCGGTCTCCCCCGCAAGCCGCAGATTTGCCGGCGGCTTCTTCCATACTCAGGCATGAAAAAAACGTGTGATGTCTTGGCTGACATCACACGCTTTCCGCTTCATTGATTATATTTTAGTCCCCGCCGCTCTGTTCATCTATACGGGCCCTCTGGGCCTGGAGCTTCTCGTTGGACACCGCCCGGAACCGGGCCCGGGACTCCCGGACCTCATCCAGGGCCATCTGGATGGCCTCCTCCGTGCGGCGCAGGGCGTCGTCCGTGTACTCGTTGGCCACGCCGATCATGGCCTTGTGCCGCTCGTCGGCCTGACGGAGGATCTCGTGGGCCTTGTCCCTGGCGATGCGGGTGATCTCGCTCTCCCCCACAATGGCCTTCGCGTCCTGGTCGGCCTGGCGGCGGATCCGCTCGGCCTCCTTCTTGGCGTTCTCCACATATTCGTCCCGGGCGCGGATCAGATCCTGGGCCTTCTTCAGCTCCAGGGGCAGCTGGCCCCGCAGCTCATCCAGCAGATCCAGGGCCTCGTCCCGGACAATGGTGCACTTGTCCGGGCTCATGAGCACGCTCTTGGCCCCCTCCACCATCTCGTAGAGCATATTAATCAGATATTCCACATCGTTGGCCATAACAGCATCAAACCTTCCCTTTCAAAAACCCGCGCAGCACCTCCGCCGCGCCGGCGGGCACATACGCGTCTAACTTCTGATGGCAGCGGATCATCTCCCTCACCATGGTGGAGCTGATATGCAGGTGCTCCGGCCGTGCAGGCAGAAGGATCGTGTCCAGGTCCGGGTTCAGATCCCGGTTGATCTGGGCCAGCTGGAGCTCCCAGCCGAAATCCGCCTCCCCCCGCGCCCCCTTCACCAGGGCCGCGGCCCCCCGCTCCCTGGCAAAATCCGCCAGAAGCCCGTCCCAGGCCTCCGCCCGGGCGTTGGGGATACCGGCCAGGGCGGCGCGGGCCATCTCCAGGCGCTGCTCCATGGTAAAGAGGGACCGCTTCTCGCCGTTGATCATGACGCACAGGATCACCCGGTCAAAGAGGGCGGCCGCCCGCGCCGCCAGATCCAGATGCCCCACGGTGATGGGGTCAAAGCTCCCGGGCAGAACAGCGGTCCTCATGCCTCGCGCCCCTCCTCCCGATGATAGGTGGTGATCTTGATCCTGCCATAGCGGTAGGTCCGGTGGAGGAACAGGGGCGCTTTCACGGCGGGCATCTCCTGATCCACAGGAGATTCACAGACTATTATACCATGGTTCGCCAAAATGTCAAACCGGTAAATGGCAGAAATCGCGCTCTCCCACAGCCGGTCCGCGTAGGGAGGATCAATGAAAACAATGTCGAACCGCTCCCCCGCCCCGGCCAGGTAGGACAGCGCGTCGCCGTTGACCACCCGGGCCCGGTCCGCCAGCCCGGTCAGCTTCAGATTCTCCGTCACCAGCCTGGCCGCGTCCCGGCGCTGCTCCACGAACACAGCCTCCGCCGCGCCCCGGCTCAGGGCCTCCACGCCCAGCTGGCCGGTGCCGGCGAAGAGGTCCAGGACCCGGCGGCCCTCGATGTCAAACTGGATAATATTGAATATGCCCTCCTTCACCCGATCGGCGGTGGGGCGGGTCTCGCCGCCCGCCAGCTCCAGCAAACGGCGGCCCCGGGCGGAACCTGTTATCACTCGCATATTTTCGCTCCTTTTGGCAATAAAAATCTATTAATAAGATAATATGTCAAATCGGCCCATTTTTCAATAGGCAGATAGGCGCTTTTTCACACATTTTACTCTTTTTCCTTTTTCTACTTGTTATCCCGGAAAAAATAGTATATAATACTTCCCGCATAAACCGATTTTTCCGCTGAAAGGGTGTTTTCCATGATAAAGCTACAAACGAAAAAGGGTGAGATCAGCATCAGCGAGGCCGTGTTCGCCAACATCACCGGCAACGCCGCCACCAACTGCTTCGGCGTCAAGGGCATGGCCTTCCGCTCCCGGACCGACGGCCTGGTCCATCTGCTGCGCAAGGAGGCCATGAGCAAGGGCGTGCAGGTGATCTACAACGAGGACTCCACCGTGTCCATCCGCCTGCACATCATCGTCGAGCACGGCATCAACATCACCGCCGTGTGCCGCTCCATCATGAGCGAGGTCCAGTACAAGGTCAGCAAGTACACCGGTATCCCCGTGAAGAGCGTGGACGTCTGTGTGGACTATATTGTGTCCAATTCCAAGGGGGTATAACGGGAGATGACGCTTTCAATCAACGGAACCCAGTTCGGGCAGATGGTGCTCCACGGCGCCGCCGCCATTACGCTGCAAAAGCAGCAGATCAACGATCTCAACGTCTTCCCCGTTCCCGACGGCGACACGGGCACCAACATGAGCCTCACCATCGGCACCGCCGCCGCCGAGCTGCGCAAGGGCGGCGCCTCCTCCGTGGGCCAGGCCGCCTCCATCACCGCCGGAGCCCTGCTGCGGGGGGCCCGGGGCAACTCCGGCGTCATCCTCTCCCTCCTCTTCCGGGGCCTCTCCAAGACCCTCAAGGGCCACGACGAGGCCGACGGCGCCCTGCTGGCCGCCGCCATGCAGGAGGGCGTGGCCGCCGCCTACGGCGCGGTGATGAAGCCCGCCGAGGGCACGGTGCTCACCGTCTCCCGCCTGGCCTCCAAGCGGGCGGTGGAGGCCGCGGCGGAGAACAACGACGTGGAGTTCGTCCTCAGCGAGGCCGTCCGGGTGGGCTACGAGGTGCTGGCACAGACCACGGACATGAACCCGGTGCTGAAAAAGGCCGGCGTGGTGGACGCCGGCGGCCGGGGCTATCTGGTCATCCTGGAGGGGATGCTCTCCGCCCTGCGGGGAGAGCCCATGCCGGAGCTGGACGAGGCTGCCAAGCCGGCCAAGGCGGACTTCAACGCCTTCTCCGCCGAGGAGATCACCTTTGCCTTTGACACCGTGTTCATCGTCCGCAAGTCCAGCCCCGGCGTGGATCTGACCCCCCTGCGGGCCTACCTAGACAGCATCGGGGACAGCCTGGTCATCGGCGAGGACGACGAGGCCTTCAAGGTCCACGTCCACACCAACATCCCCGGCGACGCCCTCAGTGAGGCCCAGAAGTTCGGCACCCTGGAGCTGGCCAAGATCGAGAACATGCGCACCCAGGCCGAGGACGTGGCCGCCGGCAAAAAGGCCCAGAGCGTGGACGATCTGGACCAGGTGGAGGAGGAGCTGGAGCGCCCCGCCCCCTCCGCGCCGGAGAAGCGGTACGGCTTTCTGGCCGTGTGCGCCGGCGAGGGGCTGTCCACTGTGTTCCAGGATCTGGGCGTGGACGGGGTGATCTCCGGCGGCCAGACCATGAACCCCTCCACGGAGAGCATCCTCAAGGAGATTGAGAAGGTCCCCGCAGAGACTGTCTTTGTCCTGCCCAACAACAAGAACATCATCATGGCCGCCCAGCAGTGCGTGGGCCTGGCCTCCCGGGAGGTGGTGGTGGTCCCCACCGAGACCATCCCCCAGGGCGTCACCGCCATGATGAGCGTGGACCCGGGCCTGGAGCCCGACGCGCTGCTGGAGACCATGAGCGGGGCCATTCAGAACGTGTCCACCGCCCTCATCACCTACGCGGCCCGCAACAGCGACTTCGACGGCTTCGAGATCAGCGAGGGGGACTATCTGGCCCTGCTGGACGGGAAGCTGTTCGGCACGGACCGGGATATCACCGTGCTGCTGGAGAAGCTGGCGGAGAAGGCCGCCGAGGCGGAGTTCGTCACCCTCTTCTGCGGCGAGGACGTGACGGAGGAGCAGGCCCGGGCGGCCCAGGAGCTCTTTGCCGGACACTGTCCGGGCGCGGAGCTGTCCGTCCTGCCGGGGGGACAGCCGGTGTACTACTACATTATCAGCATCGAATAACAGACCGGGGCCCGGAGGATCGTCCTCCGGGCCCCTTTTGTCACCTTGTCACCCGCTCCACCGGGAAGAGAACCCCTGTCTCCAGGTCCTCCGCCGGCGTCTGGTGGGGATCGTTCAGATACCGGTCCATGGCCGCCGCGCAGGGCCGGTACTCCACATGCTCCGCCAGCCAGCCGCACAGCGCCTCGTAGGCCCGGTGCAGGTTCTCATAGGACCCCCTGTGCCGCACCGAGGCGCACAGGAACCGGGGCTTGACCGTCACGCCCGGCCCGTCCTGGGCCACCACCATCTGCGCCTCTACATCGGAGCTCTCCTGGCTGAACGCCGGGCTGTGGTAGAGCATCTGGATGGGCCCCGCCTGCTGAAGCCCCCGGGCCGCCGCCTCCCGGCGCAGCTCCTCAAAGAGGGCGTGGTACTGGTCCACGCCGATGGTCTTCCGGATCGAGAAGACCCTCTGCTCCGGGTCCTCCAATAGAACGACATGATACGTATTTTCCATGATTTCCACTCCTTCCAGCCGGAGGATGTCCTGCTCCAGCTGATCCAGCAGCGCCTTTTTCGCCCGCAGCTCCCGCCGGAGATCCAGCCGCCGCTGCCGCAGGCGCTCCAGCAGCGCCCTGTCCTCCAGCTCCAGCAGGGGGCCGATCTCGTGGAGAGAAAAGCCGTAGCCGTTCAGCCACTGGATCCGGATCAGGGCGGACAGCTGCTCCTGCCGGTAGTAGCGGTAGCCGTTCTCCCCCACCGCCTCCGGGCGCAGCAGGCCCAAGGCGTCGTAGTGGCGCAGCATCCGGGGCGACACGCGGCTCAGGCGGGAAAATTCACCGATGGTCAGCATAGCATCCTCCTTGCATCTGTTTGTTGCGGAACCGGTTCCTGTATGATAGAATACCCCTTGACACAGTGAGAATGTCAAGCGGTTTTTGAGAAAATTTTTTGGAGGTGGACTGCCATGCAGTTTCTGGACACAAGCTTCTTAAAAAGCGAGGAGATTTTCCTCCAGCTGGACCGCACCGTGGACCCGGCGGACGCGGGCCGGCCGGACTGGCTCCCCGCCTACCACTTCCGCATCTGCCTGCCCGACGGCACGGAGGCGGGGGTGTGCGATCTGCGCGTTGGTCACAACGAGAGCGTATACTACGGCGGCAACATCGGCTATCGGGTCCACCCCCAGCACCGGGGCCGTCACTACGCCGGGAAGGCCTGCCTGCTGCTCTTTGCGCTGGCCCGCCGCCACGGCCTCACCTATCTATACATCACCTGCAATCCCGAGAACATCCCCTCCCGCAGGACCTGCGAATTTGCCGGCGGCAGACTGGAGGCCGTGGTGGACCTGCCCCCGGACAACGACATGGCCCTGCGGGGCGAGCCCCGGAAGTGCATTTATAAATTCTCACTGTAATCCTGTATGGTTTGCATAAATTTCCATTTCACGCTCCCTCTGAATTTTATTGGCAAAAGGGGAATCCTGCGTTGTTTTTTCCCAAAAATTGTGGTATCCTAGTGTACGGCGCTGGTTTTTGGCCGCGCCTTCCGCGTAAACGATACGAACATTTTGGGGGATAAGACAATGCTTACTGCAATCGTGGGCGTCAACTGGGGCGACGAGGGCAAGGGCCGCATGGTGGACCTGTTCAGCGAGCGCTACGGCGTCGTGGTCCGCTATCAGGGCGGAAACAACGCCGGTCATACGGTGGTCAATGACCGGGGCAGCTTCATCCTGAACCTGATGCCCTCCGGCATTCTCCGCGCCGGCACGGTCAACGTGCTGGGGCCGGGCATGGTCATTGACCTGGAGCACCTGTGCGGCGAGGCGGAGCGGCTGCGCCAGGGCGGCATCCTGATTTCGCCGGAGACGCTGAAGATCAGCGGCAAGGCCACCATCTGCATGCCCTACCACAAGCTGCTGGACTGCCTGGAGGAGGACCGGCTGGCGGGGAAGAAATTCGGCTCCACCCGCCGGGGCATCGCGCCGGTCTACGCCGACAAGTATATGAAAAAGACCCTGCGCATGGAGGATCTGCTGGAGCTGGAGAATCTGGAGGAGCGGGTGGGCGACATCGCGGAGTGGAAGAACCTGACCGTGTCCGGGGGCTACGGCCACGAGCCCGTCCAGGCCGCCGCGCTGATGGACTGGCTGCGGCAGTACGGCGCGCCCTGGCGGGACTATATCTGCGACACCACCGAATTTCTGGACGAGGCCGCGGAGGCGGGCAGGGATATCCTCTTTGAGGCCCAGCTGGGGGCCCTGCGGGACATCGACTACGGTATCTTCCCCTACACCTCCAGCTCCTCCACCATCGCCGCCTACGCCCCCATCGGCGCGGGCATCCCGGGCCGGCAGCTGGACGAGACCATCGGCATCATGAAGGCCTACTCCAGCTGCGTGGGCGAGGGCCCCTTCACCTGCGAGTTCTTCGGCCAGGAGGCGGAGCAGCTGCGGGAGGCCGGCGGCGAGTACGGCGCGGCCACAGGCCGGCCCCGCCGTGTGGGCGGCTTCGACGTGGTGGCCAGCCGCTACGGGGTGAAAACCCAGGGCTGCACCTTCCTGGCCCTGACCAAGCTGGACGTGCTGAGCTCTCTGGACCGGGTGCCCGTGTGCGTGGCCTACGAGGTGGACGGGGAGCGGACGGACAGCTTCCCCACCGGCCGCCGTCTGGCCCAGGCCAAGCCCATATACGAGTACCTGCCGGGCTTCGGGGACGTGTCCGGCTGCCGGAAGCGGGAGGACCTGCCCCAGGCTGCCCTGGACTATGTGGCATACCTGGAGAAGGCGGTGGGCTGCCCCATCAAGTATGTGTCCGTGGGCCCGGAGCGGGACGCGTATATCGAGATGTTCTGAGGCGTGTGTATGAAAAGCACAGAATTGTGCGGCAAAACACGCCCGAAGAGCCTCTAAGAACCTGTATTCACAACCGTTACACGCCGTCTGGCCGGTCTTTTTCCCGTCATACTGCGTCGATTTCCCTTGCCATACGTCAGTATGGCTGCGGAAAATCTCCTTGTCTGACGAGAAAAATCCTCGTCCATCCGGCATCCCCCGGTTATGAATACAGGTTCTAAAATTCTTTTTGCTTCTTTTTCTTTTGAGAAAAAGAAGAGGAAAAAGAGAGAAAGAAGGGTAAGACATGCCTGTCAATATCAGAGGACGGAGCTTCCTCAAGCTGCTGGACTACTCCCCCGCCGAAATCCGCTATCTGCTGGAGCTCTCCAAGGACTTCAAGCGGCTCAAGCGCAGCGGCGTACCCCACCGCTATCTGGAGAACAAGAACATTGTCCTCCTCTTTGAAAAGACCTCCACCCGCACCCGCTGCGCCTTTGAGGTGGCGGGAAACGATCTGGGCCTGGGGGTGACCTATCTGGACCCCGGCAGCTCCCAGATGGGCAAGAAGGAGTCCATTGCCGACACCGCCCGGGTGCTGGGCCGGATGTACGACGGCATCGAGTACCGGGGCTTCAGCCAGGAGCTGGTGGAGCAGCTGGCGGCCTATGCCGGCGTGCCGGTGTGGAACGGTCTGACGGACCAGTTCCATCCCACCCAGATGCTGGCAGACCTGCTGACCATGGAGGAGAAGTTCGGCTCCCTCCCCGGCCTCCGCTTCACCTATATGGGGGACGCCCGCAACAACATGGGCAACTCCCTGATGATCGCCTGCGCCAAAATGGGCGTCCATTTCACCGCCTGCGCCCCCAGGGAGCTCTTCCCCGCCCCCGAGCTGGTGGAGCAGGCCCAGGCCATCGCCCGGGAAAACCACTGCACCGTCCGCCTCACCGAGGACGTGGACGAGGGGGCCCGGGGGGCCAACGTGATCTACACCGACATCTGGGTCTCCATGGGGGAGCCTGACGAGGTGTGGGAGACCCGGATCAAGCTGCTGCGCCCCTATCAGGTCAACGGGGACGTGATGGCCAAGGCGGACCCCGGCGCGGTGTTCATGCACTGTCTGCCCTCCTTCCACGACACCAACACCACCATCGGCGCGGACATCGCCAAAAAATTCGGCATCACAGAGATGGAAGTCACGGACCAGGTCTTCGAGTCCCCCCAGTCGGTGGTCTTCGACGAGGCTGAGAACCGGATGCACACCATCAAGGCGGTGATCTACGCCACCCTCTGCTGAGGGCGCGCCGTCCTCCCCGGACCGCCATCCGAAAAGTTGCACAAAAAAGCCGGTTAAAATTTCACACTTCGCCAAGGCGTTTTCCAAAAAATATTATTGAGTTTTCTGGAAAAGCGTGGTACCATGAACGGTGGATGGAGACTTGGGCGGGGCCCATATCCCGCCCGCTCTGTAACGGAAATTTTGAGGAGGAAACTACCAATGAATGCCTATGTCGCCAGCGTGATCGAAAACGTCAAGAAGAAGCACAGCAACGAGCCCGAGTTTGTCCAGACCGTCGAGGAGGTCCTCACCTCCATCGCCCCCATGGTGGATAAGCACCCCGAGTACGAGAAGGCTGACCTGCTGGGCCGCATCGTGGAGCCCGAGCGTATGTTCACTTTCCGCGTGGTGTGGATGGACGACAACGGCAATTATCATACCAATATCGGCTATCGCTGCCAGTTCAACGGCGCCATCGGCCCCTACAAGGGCGGCCTGCGCTTCCAGCCCAACGTCTACCCCGGCATCATCAAGTTCCTGGGCTTTGAGCAGATCTTCAAGAACAGCCTCACCGGCCTGCCCATCGGCGGCGGCAAGGGCGGCGCTGACTTCGATCCCACCGGCAAGTCCGACGCGGAGATCATGCGCTTCTGCCAGAGCTTCATGACCGCCCTCTACCGTTATATCGGGCCCGACATCGACGTGCCCGCCGGCGACATGGGCGTGGGCGGCCGGGAGATCGGCTATCTGTACGGCCAGTACCGCCGCCTCAAGGGCGTGTGGGAGAACGGCGTGCTCACCGGCAAGGGCTTCTCCTACGGCGGCTCCCTGACCCGCCCCGAGGCTACCGGCTACGGCGCTATGTACTACCTCCAGGAGGTCCTCAAGCACGAGGGCGAGGACATCAAGGGCAAGACCATCGCCTGCGCCGGCTTCGGCAATGTGACCTGGGGCATCTGCAAGAAGGCCCACCACCTGGGCGCCAAGGTTGTCACCCTGTCCGGCCCCGACGGCTACGTCTACGATCCTGACGGCGTGTCCTCCTCCATGGAGAAGGTGGACTATCTGGTGACCATGCGCAACTCCGGCCGCAACAAGGTGAAGGATTACGCGGACAAGTTCGGCGTGGAGTTCCACCCCGGCGAAAAGCCCTGGGGCGTCAAGGCCGACGTTATCATGCCCTCCGCCATGCAGAACGACGTGCACATGGAGCACGCCAAGCAGATCGCGGCCAACGGCGTGAAGTACTACATTGAGGTGGCCAATATGCCCACCACCAACGACGCCCTCTTCTACCTCATGGAGCAGAAGAACATGATCGTGGCCCCCTCTAAGGCCGTCAACGCCGGCGGCGTGGGCGTGTCTGCTCTGGAGATGAGCCAGAACAGCGAGCGTCTGGTGTGGACCGCCGAGGAGGTGGACGCCCAGCTGCACAAGATGATGGAGAACATCCATCGCGTGTCCATGGAGGCCGCCGAGGAGTACGGCCTGGGCTACAACCTGGTGGCCGGCGCCAACCTGGCCGGCTTCAAGAAGGTTGCAGAGGCCATGATGGAGCAGGGTATCTTCTAATATCCCTCCCCTGCAGCATAAAAAGCGTAAACGTCCCCGGGGCATCTGCCCCGGGGACGTTTTCTGTGCTCCGCTGGACCGTACCGGCAGAATGCGGCCGCCCCTACACCGGCATACCCCGCAGGGGGCAGTCGGACAGGGACACCCGCTCCGCCAGGGACGGCAGAGCGTTGTCCCGCAGGTAGTCCCGCAGAATCGCCGGGGACTGGGTGGACTCCGGCCCGATGATGATCTCCGCCACCAGATCCTCCAGAGAGGCCCCCACCCGCTGGCACATCTCCCGCAGGGGCAGAGGGTAGTACTTCTTCACCCGCTCCTTGGACACGTGGTAGCAGGGCTTGATGGCAAACTCCTCGTCCTCAAAGGGGGCCACCACCAGCCGCACCTCGTTCTCCGAGGAAAAGGAGGGGTGCTTGAAGGCCACCGAGCAGGCCCACGCGTCCCGCATGGCCCGCCCCACCTCCGGGTCCTCCCCCGTAAGCTCCTCCCGGCTCCGGGCCAGCTGGCAGAACCGCTCCACCATATGGTGGCCGGTCATGTCGTCGGCGTAGAAGACCCGGTGGAGGGACAGGGGCCCGGCGGCGATCCGCCGCAGCAGCGGGCCCCGGAAGGCGATGCACACCCCCCTGCCCCGGTTCCCGTACCGCTCCCACTGGGCCGCGTCCTCCCGGCGGAAGGAAAAACAGGCCGCGTAGGCGGAGTACTCCTTCTCCATCTCCTCCCGGAAAAGAGCGGCCACAGCCTTGGCCCGGCCGCGGTCTCCCCCCTCCTCCAGCCGCCGCTGGATGGCGCTGGAGAGCCGGCCCATGAAGTGGCGCATCTCTGCGGAGTCGTTCATCCGCAGCACGTTGTTCACCCGGAGCTGGGCGCTGCGGAGGATGCCGTCCAGGGCCTGAAAATCCGTGTAGTGGTAAAAAATAGAGTCCATGGCCCCTCCTTCTGATTATGTGGCCTGCTTGATGGACAGGGAGATCCGCTTCTTCTTCTCGTCCACCTCCAGCACCTTTACCTTCACCACGTCCCCCACGGCCAGGGCCTCGGAGGGGTGCTTGAGGAACTTTTCGCTGATCTGGGAGATGTGGACCAGACCGTCCTGGTGGACCCCAATGTCCACAAACACCCCGAAGTCGATGACATTGCGCACCGTACCCGTGAGCACCATCCCCGGCTGGAGGTCCTTGATCTCCAGCACATCCGTGCGGAGGATGGGCGGCGGCAGCTCGTCCCGGGGATCCCGGCCCGGCTTTTGCAGCTCCCGGGCCACATCCAGCAGGGTGGGCACGCCCACGCCGCAGGCCGCCGCCAGCTCCTCCGCCCCCAGCGCCCGAATCTGGGCCTCCAGGTCCCCCAGCCGCCGGCCGGCCACGTCCTCCATGGTGTGGCCCGTGCGCTCCAGCAGCTTCCCGGCGGCCTGATAGCTCTCCGGATGGACGGCGGTGTTGTCCAGCACCGCTCCGCTCTCCGGCACCCGCAGAAAGCCCGCGCACTGCTCAAAGGCCTTGGGGCCCAGCTTGGGCACCTTCAAAATCTGCTTACGGGCGGTGAAGGGGCCGTTCTCCTCCCGGTATTTCACCAGATTTTTGGCCGTGGCGGCGGTAAGCCCCGCCACCCGCTGGAGCAGGGACGGGGAGGCCGTGTTCACGTCCACACCCACGGAGTTGACGCAGTCCTCCACCACGTTCCCCAGGGCCTCGTCCAGCCGCTTGCCGGGCATGTCGTGCTGATACTGGCCCACGCCGATAGCCTTGGGATCAATCTTCACCAGCTCCGCCAGAGGGTCCTGAAGCCGCCGGGCGATGGACACCGCCGAGCGCAGGTTCACGTCGTACTCCGGGAACTCCTCCGCCGCCAGGGGCGAGGCGGAGTACACCGACGCGCCGGCCTCGCTGACGATCATATAGCTGACCCCGCCGCCCACCTGCCGCAGCAGCTCCACGGTCATCTGCTCCGTCTCCCGGGAGGCGGTGCCGTTGCCGATGGCGATGCACGCCACGCCGTGGCGGCGGATGAGGTCCGCCAGGACGGCGATGCACTCCGCTTTTTTCCGCTCTCCGTGGGTGGGATAGACCACGGTGGTGTCCAGCACCTTCCCGGTGGCGTCCACCACCGCCACCTTGCACCCCATGCGGTAGCCCGGGTCCAGGCCCATGGTCACCCGGCCCTTTACCGGCGGCTGCATCAGCAGAGGCCGGAGATTCAGTGCAAAGTTGTGGATGGCCCCCTCGCTGGCCTGGTCCGTGAGGGTATTGCGGACCTCCCGCTCCAGGGAGGGGTACAGGAGCCGGTCATAGGCGTCCTCCGCCACGGCCTTCATGAACTCCATGGCCCGGGTTCCGGGCCGGACCACCGCCCTGCGGAGCAGGGGCAGGGCCTGGTCCCGGTCAGTGACCACGACGGCCTTCAAAGCCCCCTCCCGCTCCCCCCGGTTGATGGCCAGGATCTGGTGGCCCTGGAGGCGGGGGATGGACTGGGCGAAGTCATAGTAGAGCCGGTAGACCGTGTCCTCCTCCGTGGCCGCCTTGCTCACCAGCTGGCCCCGCTTGAGCACCAGCTCCCGGAGGCTCTTGCGGATGGCCGCGTCGTCGCTGATGGTCTCGGCGATGATGTCGCTGGCCCCCTGGAGGGCGTCGGCCAGGGTCTCCACCCCCTTCTCCGGATCCACGTAGGCCGCAGCCGCCGCCAGGGGGTCCGGGCAGTCCGGCCCCTGGGCGAAGAGGAGCTCCGCCAGAGGCTCCAGTCCCCGCTCCCGGGCCACAGTGGCACGGGTGCGGCGCTTGGGCTTGTAGGGGCGGTACAGGTCCTCCACCTCCGCCAGGGTCACGGCGGAGGCGATAGCGGCGGAGAGGGCCTCCGTCAGCTTGCCCTGGGCCTCAATGGCCGAGCGGACCTCCTCCCGCCGCTTCTCCAGGCTGCGCAGGTACTGGAGGCGCTCCTCCAGGGTGCGCAGGGTGGTGTCGTCCATGGAGCCGTGGAGCTCCTTGCGGTAGCGGGCGATAAAGGGGATGGTGTTGCCCTCGTCCAGAAGGTCCACCACATTCTGTACATGCTGCGCGCTCTGGTCCAGCTCCCGGGCGAGCATTTGAACAATCGTTTCCATAGGGTTCCTTTCCTGAAGCTTTTATTTTCCGGGACAGCCGCGGGCACGGCGGAGGGATGGGGCAGCATATACTAGAAAACCGGCGGAACTCCCCGTTCCCGCCGGTTTTGAATCGTCCATGCGCCCGTTCTGGTGCGGACCGCCCTCCTCCGTCCGGCGTCGCCCTCAGATCGTGATTGTCCAAATTATAGCAGAAAAGGCGGCCAAAGGCAATGGAAATTTTGACGAATTTGGACAAGGATGTCTGAAAAAGGGGTAGCATAAATTTTCCGGTTATGGTATAATCACGCCGCGAGTATCAATAAAGGAGAAAACGCATATGCCTGAATTACTGAAGCTCTGCCTGTTCATCTGCCCCCTCATCTTTCTGGGGGGCTTTGTGGACAGCGTGGCCGGGGGCGGCGGGCTCATCACCCTGCCCGCCTACCTGATGGCCGGACTGCCCGTCCATCTGGCCGCCGGAACCAACAAGGTGGTAAACGGCTCCGGCTCTGCCATCGCGTCGGTGAAATACTTCCGCAGCGGGAAGATCCAGCTGCGTCCCTCCCTGTGGGCCGCAGCCGGAGCGCTGGCAGGCGCGTCCTTCGGGGCCAGGATCGCCATGCACCTGAGCGACAGGGTGCTTCAGGGGCTGATGCTGGTGGCTCTGCCGGTGGTGGCGGTGTTCCTGGTGGTGAAGAAGGACTTCGGGAAGGATCCGGAGGAGCGGGATCACAGCCGTCAGTACATTGTCTTGGTGAGCCTGGCTATCGGCCTGGCTGTGGGCTGCTATGACGGCATTGTGGGACCGGGCACCGGGACCCTGCTGATTATGGCCTTCACCGCCCTGCTGCACATGGACATGGTCACCGCCTCCGGCTCCGCCAAGGTGGCAAACGTGGCCTCCAACGTGGCCTCCGCGGTGGCGTTCATCCTGGGGGGACAGGTGATGTGGTCCATCGTGCTCCCGGCGGCGGCTTGCAGCATCCTGGGCAACTACTGCGGCGCCCGCTACGCTATCCGGGGCGGCGGCCAGCGGATCCGGATTATGATCTTTGTGGTGCTGGGGATGATGTTTGTGAAGATGCTGGCGGATTTGATTAGGTAAATATTAAGAGCCTGCTGGGTTTTCCAGCAGGCTCTTTTTGATCATGTCGCAGCTTGTATTCCTCAGTCCAGAATGTATACGGTACAGTCCCGCACACCGAACTGAATGCACTCGTTGTAGGTGTCCATATACAGGTCAATGATGTTGCCCCGCACGCCGGTGTCCTCCGCCACGGCAAAGCCATAGACATAGCTGCCGTCGTTGGAGACCACATAGACCTTGGTGCCCAGGGGCATCACGCTCCTGTCCACCGCCACCACGCCTACGCGGACCTGGGTGCCGGAGGCGGTGCGGGTGCCCACCTTGCCGCCGGTGGTGTAGGCCGTGCCCTTCATGGTCCGTGAGGAGCTGAAGGTGAGGGTCTGGCCGTTGTCCAGGGTGATGGTGCCGGAGCCGTCAGCGTTGGTGTTGATGGCGGAGACCTCGTCGCCGTTGTTGGCGAAGTTGGCCCGGGTGCCCTTTTCAATGATGGTGGGCTCCGCCGGGGTGTCCACTACGTCGATCAGCTGCCGGGCGGTCTCCTCGCCGTCCTGGTAGATGACTTCGTAGACCTCCCGCCGCTCTCCGTCGCGGCCCTCCTGGAGAACGTTCTCCTGCCAGTCGGGCAGCTTGTCGTTGTACTGATAGACGGTCTCGTGCTCGGTGGTGTTGGTTATATGCTCATAAAAGACAAATTCAGAGTTGACGATGATCTCGATTCCATTGTCCAGAATGGCCACAGAGACCATCTCCAGAGGACTGGGCCGAACGTCCAGCCGGGCCAGAAGCTCTGTCACCGTCTCCTGCCGGGACACGGTGGAGAAGGTCAGGTCCTGGTGGGTCACGGTAACGGTCCGGCCGGAGGCCAGGGCCAGCTCGCTCCCGCCCTGACGGGACACGAGGCTGGCGGAACCGTCGGTGAGGAAGACGTCCCCCGCCACCTCGTCCACCCGCAGGTAGGACTCGTCGCTGACCACGTAGAGCGCGTGGGCGTCGGCGTTGCTGGGGTGAGGAGAGAGGGAGATCGCGAGCACGGAGAGAGCCGGTACAGCTGCGACAGCGATCAGCCGTTTCAAATTTGAAGCGGCTTTCTTGCTTCTTTCAAACATGATACTTGAACCTCCATTGTTTTCAAAAAAGGGCAAAGCGTGGAATCTTTGCACGGGTCCGCTGAGGAGAACGGGACAACGGGGCCCCGCCGCCAAGGCGGACTTCCAGAGGAGGATGGATCAGATTTCCTCCGTCTGAATAGTGTATGCGCTGATTTGTAACTTTTGTTACTTTTTTGAAAACTGGATGTAGTGTACCAGATAACCGCCAATTTGTCAAGCTTTTTTGCACAATCGCCGGGCATTGGTTGACATAAAGGAAATATTTTCGGCTTATGACGAGGAAAAAAGGGGCCGCTCGACAGAAAATAGTTACAACGGAGGTTACAAAAGTTACAGAGCGGAGGCGAAAGTAACAGGGGGAAATCAGCGGGATCAATTTTTGCTGCGGCAGATGGACCTTTGCTGGATCTGTGTAGGGGCAGGTACTATGTCAAGCACTACATGGTTTACAACTAACCGATTTTGCTAAGTGGTCTCAATAGATCAGAAATGACATGTACAGTTCCGGTGGATCATACCATCAAAGATCTCACTGAGGAAGCAGCCCTGTCCCTCGCAGGTGAAGAATCCGTTCCCCCGAACCCGCCGTATCTTGCAGTCTTCCGGGTATTCCCACTGGGAGATTTTCTCCGGATAGAGCCGTTCACTGGGGGTATATTTCTGGATGGGAGTGTCCAGGTTCAGGGCATGGCGGGGACGCTCCTTATCCCGTTGGGCCGGAGCTTCTCGAGGCGCTGTTGGGGTGCTGCCGCCAGACTGTCCTCTCGAGTAATCAGGTGGTTCCGGTCCGGTATCCGGTTGATGGTGCTCACACAGGGCAGCCCTTGGTGTCCCTGGTTTTCTATAGCAATCTTCAGAATTCATGATATTACTTCTGCGTCTAAAGGCAGGAAATCGTTGGATGAAGGAAAAATCTGGACACGAGAGACGGATGATGCTGTAATTACCGCATAAATGACTGAATCTTATGAGAGATATCTTCCGTAGAGTAAGGCAGATGACCTGAATGGACAGAAATCTTCAAAGCATGATTCCCCTGTCAAGTTACGCAGCCCTTTTCGATAGTAAACGCCTCCTTCTGCCTATAGATATAACAATTTATTCCATGTTATGTGATATAGAGCAACTAAAAATGGCATATAGGTTCACATCAGCATTCACTTTCAGGCTAATTATTCATCATAAAATGGTTGATTATCTCAAAAAAGCCTTGATTTACGGGCATACACGCAGGAT
>CAJTWF010000010.1 GCA_910579965.1 uncultured Oscillospiraceae bacterium | reverse complement strand
ACCCCGCCGCCGCCAAGGGGCTGGTGAAGCGGGACATCATCCGGGTGGTCACCCCGGGCACGGTGGACGCGTCCATGCTGGAGGGCAGCCAGTCCAACTACATCTGCGGCATCTATCTGGACCAGGAGCGGGCGGGGCTGTGCTTCTGCGACATCACCACCGGCAAGACCCACGTGACCGCCTTCTCCGGCAGTGAGCGGGTGGAGCACGTGATGAACGAGCTGGGCCGCTTCAGCCCGGTGGAGGCGGTGCTCAGCGAGTGCGCCTGGGGGGAGCGGGCCCTGGTGGAGACGCTGCGGGAGAAGTTCCGCTGCCGGGCGGAGAACCGGGGGGACCGGCCCTTCCGCCTGGAGGAGGCGGAGCGGATGGCGGTCAAGCAGTACGGCCGGGAGGCGGCCGCCCGGCTGCCCAAGGCCAACCCCGCCGCCGTGATGGCCTTGGGCGGGCTCCTCAGCTACCTCTACGAGACCCAGAAGACCGATTTAAGCCACATCAGCGATCTGGAGTACTACGAGCAGGGCCGGTTCATGGAGCTGGATCTGAACACCCGGCGGAACCTGGAGCTCACCGCCACGCTGCGGGGCAAGGAGAAGCGGGGGAGCCTGCTGTGGGTGCTGGACCGGACCAAGACCGCCATGGGGGGCCGGCTGCTGCGGTCCTGGCTGGAGCGTCCGCTGCTGAACGTGGCGGCCATCCAGCGCCGCCTGAACGCCGTGGAGGCCCTGACCCGGGACACGGTGGGCCGGGAGGAGCTGATCGTGGCCCTGACCGGCATCGGCGACATGGAGCGGCTCATCGGCCGGGTGGTCTACGGCAGCGCCGGGGGCCGGGACATGGCCAGCCTCCGCTCCGCCCTGGAGAAGCTGCCCCGCCTGAAGGACTGTCTGGCCCCCTTCGCCGCCGGGCGGCTGGGGGAGCTGGCCGGGCGGCTGGAGACGCTGGAGGACGTGCATGCGCTGCTGTGCCGGGCCATTGTGGACGAGCCGCCCTTCTCGGTCCGGGAGGGGGGATTCATCCGCCCGGGCTACGACCAGGAGGTGGACAAGCTCCACAGCGTCCTCACCGGCGGCCGGGGCGTCATCGCCGAGGTGGAGGCCCGGGAGCGGGAAAAAACGGGCATCAAGAGCCTGAAAGTGGGGTACAATAAGGTATTCGGCTACTACATTGAGGTCAGCCGGAGCTATTACGGCCAGGTGCCGGCGGAGTATATCCGCAAGCAGACCCTGGCCAACTGCGAGCGGTTCATCACCCAGGAGCTCAAGGATCTGGAGAGCACCATCCTCACGGCCAGCGACCGGGTGGTGGCGTTGGAGTTTGAGCTCTTCACCAGGCTGCGGGAGCAGGTGGCCGGGGAGATGGGCCGCATCCAGGCCGCGGCGGCAGTGATCGCGGAGCTGGACACTCTGTGCTCCTTTGCGGCTGTGGCGGTGAAGAACAGCTACTGCTGTCCGGCTGTGGACGAGGGGGGCGGCATCGAGATCCATGAGGGCCGCCATCCGGTGGTGGAGCGGGTGCTGAAGGGGAGCCTCTTTGTGCCCAACGACACCTACATGGGGGAGCAGGAGAACCGGGTGGCCATTATCACCGGCCCCAACATGGCCGGCAAGTCCACCTATATGCGGCAGGTGGCCCTGATCGTCCTCATGGCCCAGGTGGGCTCCTTTGTCCCGGCCCGGTCCGCCAGGATCGGCGCGGTGGACCGGATCTTCACCCGCATCGGGGCCAGCGATGATCTCAGCGCCGGCCAGTCCACCTTCATGGTGGAGATGACGGAGGTAGCGGACATCCTCCGCCACGCCACCAGCCGGAGTCTCCTTGTTCTGGACGAGATCGGCCGGGGCACCAGCACCTTCGACGGCATGAGCATCGCCCAGGCGGTGCTGGAGCACTGTGCGGACCGGAAGAAGCTGGGGGCCAAGACCCTGTTCGCCACCCACTACCACGAGCTGACGGAGCTGGAGAGCACCCTGCCCGGGGTGACCAACTACAACATCGCCATCCGCAGCCGGGGGGACGAGCTGATCTTCCTGCGCAAGATCCTGCCCGGCGGGGCGGACCGGAGCTACGGCATCGAGGTGGCCAAGCTGGCGGGGCTGCCGGAGGCGGTGGTCAAAAAGGCCCGGGCCATCCTGAAGGATCTGGAGAGCCAGTCCGGACACGCGGCCCCCCTGCTGGCCGCGCCCAGGGAGGAGCAGGTATCCCTGGAGGCCATGGGGGAGGCGGAGGTCATTGACCGGCTGCGCCGGACGGAGCCGGATGTGCTCACGCCCATGGAGGCCCTGGGGCTGTTATACGAATTAAAGGAGAAGCTGAAATAGGCTTCTGACAGGAGGCGGCTATGGCAAGGAGAGGATTATCTGCCGGCATGAGCGGCAGGGAGAAGGCCCTGGGGGGCGCGGTGCTGGCGCTGTATCTGGCGGTGCTGCCCTACGTGTCCGGGCCGGCCCTGGATCTGCTGGAGCGGCTGCTGGGGACGCGCCTGGGGGAGAGCGTGCGAAACGCCATCTATTACTACGTGGTGTTCGCCCTGGTGGTGATCGTGTTCTGGGGCTACCTGGGGCGGACCACCCGGGCGTTTCTGGACCGGCCCGGCGGCGTGCTGGCCTCGGCGGGGCTGGGACTGGTGGCCTTCTATGGGCTCAACGAGATCTGCGGCCGCCTGCTGGGGCTGGTGCTGGAGGGACAGGTCAATCTCAACGACGAGGCCATTGTGGGACGGATGGTGGACGCGCCCAGGACCACGATCCTCATTGTGGTGGTACTGGCTCCGGTGGTGGAGGAGACCCTGTTCCGGGGGTACGTGTTCGGGAACCTGCGGGAGGTCCACCGGGGGCTGGCGTACCTGGTCTCCTGTCTGCTGTTTGCGCTTCTCCATGTGTGGCAGTTCGCCGCCGCCAGGGGGGATCTGACCTATCTGCTGCTGATGGTTCAGTATCTGGTTCCCGGCGCGGTGATGGCGTGGACCTATGAGAGATCCGGCTCCCTGTGGGGGAGTGTGCTTCTCCACGGGGTGGTCAATGGGCTGGCGGTGGTCAGGGTCTTATAGCTTTTGGGGGATTGTGGGTATCTTGACGGCAGTCCCGGGGGCTAACGCCGCCCCCGGACCCCGCGGTACCTTTTTGTGCGCACAAAAAGGTACCAAAAATGCGCCAGCCCCCCTCCGGGGCTGGACCCCCCGCCTTTTTGTTTTCGCTACGAGCTGTCAGGCGAAGCCTCTGACCGATTGCCCTGGGCCGTTGTGCTACGGTGCCTTTGAAGGACCCTTTCTGGACCTACATTCCCGCAAGCGAATCTCCGCTTTTGTCACTCTTCTCCTCGTTACCTATCGCCTCCGTCCGTTACCTGGACTCTGCGATAGGATTGATCTGGACGTGGAGGACCTCTGCGTCCAGCGGAGAACTATCTGAGCCGGGCAGTAACAGCAATAGTCAGACGGAATGTCAAGCAAGCAAGGTAAGATACTGCTTCGCCCACGGCAATCTCTGCTGAGAAGGTGTCCTTCAAAGGCAGGGCAGCCCAACGGCCCAGGGCAGGTGGGGAGAGGCTTCGCCTGACAGCTCGTAGCGAAAAAAATAACCCCCGTCATAAATAAGAGGGTCTGGACCGCAGGTCCAGCAGCTTTTTGGGTACTTTTTGTCTGCACAAAAAGTACCCGCGGGGTCCGGGGCCGCGCAGGCCCCGGGACTAGCAACCAGACAGGCACTCTGCCAAAAAGGAGATACAAATCATGGACAACTGGTTCACCATTGACACCATCGACAAGGATACATACATTATCAGCGAGTACCGCCACTGGGAGGAGACCCACTGCTACCTCCTCCAGGGTCAGGAGAAATCCCTTCTGATTGACACCGGTCTGGGCATCTGCGATATCAGCGCCCCGGTGAAGGCGCTGACGGACCGGCCTGTGGCGGCGGCGGCCACCCACATCCACTGGGACCACATCGGCGGCCACCAGTACTACCCGGAGTTCTACGCCCACCGGGCGGAGCTCCCCTGGCTCCAGGGCGGATTCCCCCTCACCATGGAGACCGTCCGGGAGATGGTCCTGGACCGGTGCGCCCCGCCGGAGGACTTTCATGTTGAAAACTACCGGGTTTTCCAGGGCGCGCCCGCCCGGCTGCTGGAGGACGGCGATATCATCGACCTGGGCGGGCGGCGGCTGGAGGTCCTCCACACGCCGGGCCACTCCCCGGGCCACATGTGTTTCTTTGAGCGGGAGCGGGGGTATCTCTTCACCGGCGATCTGGTGTACAAGGACGTGCTCCTCGCCTACTACCCCTCCACGGACCCGGCGGCCTACCTCGCGTCCATGGAGCGGGTGGCGGCGCTGCCGGCCAGCCGGGTGTTCCCGGGCCACCACAGCCTGGATATTCAGCCGGAAATCCTGGTCCGGATCCGGGACGCGTTCCGCTCCCTGGAGGCCCGGGGCCTCCTCCATCACGGCGGCGGACAGTTCGACTACGGCGACTTCGGCATCTGGATTTGAGAGGGATCTGACATGGTATACAGTCTTTTTAACCTGTGGAGCGCCGGGATCGTGGTCCTGCTTCTGCTCCCCAATGTCCTCTATTACGCCCTCCGGCGGGGAGACGCCGGCATCTCCAGCCCCAACCGGGCCATCAATATTCTGGAGCAGATCGGTCGGTTCGGCTCCATGATCTTCATGGTGGTCCCGCTGGGCGTGCCGGGCGGGGAGTTCGGCTTCTACGCCCTGGAGGAGGTGGCTGTCTGGGTGACCGGCATGGCGGCGCTGCTGACGGCCTACTACGTCTGCTGGGTCCTCTACGCCGTCAGGGGCCCGGGGCGGAAGCTGGCCCTGGCTCTGGCGCTGATCCCCTGCGGGGTGTTCCTCCTCCAGGCGGCCCTCCTGCGCCACTGGATCCTGGCCGTCTTCGCCGGCCTCTTTACCGGGACCCACCTCTATATCGTCCGTCAGTACGGACCCAAGGACTGAAAATCAGCCTGCCCAGGCAGGGAAAGGAGGGCATTATGCCCCATATTCAGCAGCTGTCCCCCCACGTGGCGGACCTGATCGCCGCCGGCGAGGTGGTGGAGCGGCCCGCCAGCGTGGTCAAGGAGCTGGTGGAGAACGCCATCGACGCGGGCGCGTCCGCCCTGGTGGTGGAGATCCAGAACGGCGGCATGGCCCTCATCCGTGTCACCGATAACGGCTGCGGCATCGCGCCGGAGGAGCTGCCCACCGCCTTCCTCCGCCACGCCACCAGCAAGCTCCGTCAGGCCGGGGATCTGGCCGCCATCGGCACCCTGGGCTTCCGGGGCGAGGCCCTGGCCGCCATCTCCGCCGTCAGCCGCCTGGAGGTGCTCACCCGCCGGAAGGGGGACCCCATGGGGGCCTCCCTGACCCTGGAGGGGGGCGCGCCGGGCTCCGTGGAGGAGGCGGGGTGCCCGGAGGGCACCACCATGATGGTGCGCCAGCTCTTCTTCAACACCCCCGCCCGGCTGAAATTCCTGAAAACCGACAGCGCCGAGGCCGCCGCCGTGGCGGCCATGCTGGGCCAGCTGGCCCTGAGCCATCCCGAGGTGTCCATCCGCTACATACGGGATGGCAGGGAGGAGCTCCACACCCCCGGGGACGGCAAGCTCCTCTCCGCCATCTACGCCGCCAGGGGCCGGGAGTTCGCCCTGCGCCTGACGGAGGTGGACGGAGGCGGCGAGGGCGTGGGGGTCCGGGGCTTTGTCACCGAGCCCCTGGCCGGACGGGGCACCCGGGCCATGCAGACCTTCTTCTGCTGCGGCCGGACCATCAAGTCCGCCCTGCTCACCGCCGCCCTGGAGGAGGCCTATGCCAACCGGCAGATGAAGGGGAAGTTCCCCGGCTGCGTGCTCCACATTGACCTGCCCCTCCACCAGGTGGACGTGAACGTCCACCCGGCCAAGACGGTGGTAAAGTTTGTCAGCGAGCGGACCGTGTTCTCCGCCGTCCACCACGCGGTCAAGGACGCTCTGGACCGGGCCGGAGAAGGCGCGTCCCCGGTCCCCGACAGTCAGGACCGGCCGCCCGCCCGGCAGGAGATCCGCCCGGCCGCCCGGCCTGCCGCGCCAAAGGCCGGGGCGCTGGCCGCCGCCCCCCGGGGGGACTTCTACCAGACTATGGACGCCAGAACCTTCCGGGAGCGGGAGACGGGGCAGTCCCCGGGCCGGCTCACCTTCCGGGACGGGGCCCGGCCGCCCCGGCAGAGCGCCCCGGTCCCCCGGG
Source organism: uncultured Oscillospiraceae bacterium (assembly GCA_910579965.1). Classification (GTDB taxonomy): domain Bacteria; phylum Bacillota; class Clostridia; order Oscillospirales; family Oscillospiraceae; genus Pelethomonas. The sequence goes on along the minus strand of CAJTWF010000010.1, from coordinate 56,377 downwards.
CGCTGCCCCCGGACCAGGACGCGCCCATGAATTGCCGTCCGGACCCCCAGGAGCGGCCTGCGCCTCTGGACAGGGCCGTGGACCGGCCGCCGGCCCGGGAGCCCTCACCCATCCCCCCAGCGCCCCAGCCCATGCCGGAGCCTGCCGCCGCCCCGCCGGAGCAGACGGCTCTGGCGGCGGAGAAGCCCGCGCCCTGGCGGTTTGCCGGGGAGGTGCTCCACACATATATCATCGCCGAGGACGGGGAGGACGTGTGGCTCATCGACAAGCACGCGGCCCACGAGCGGATCAACTTTGACCGCATGAAGGCGGGGGCGGAGCCCATCATGGGCCAGCGGCTGCTGGCCCCGGCGGCGGTGGATCTGGCCCGGGAGCAGTACGCGGTGCTGCTGGAGAACCTGCCCCTGCTGGAGGAGTTCGGGTTTGAGGCCGAGGACTTCGGCGCGGGGTGCCTCGTGGTCCGGGCCGCGCCGGCGGACCTGGAGACCGGGCGCATCCGGGAGACCCTGGAGGAGCTGGCGGACAAGCTCCTCTCCGGCGGGGCGGACCCCGCCGCCGCCCGGGACGCCATGCTCCACACCATGGCCTGCAAGGCATCCATCAAGGGGGGCTGGAAAAGCGATCCCGCGGAGCTGCGGGCGCTGATGGACAAGGTACAGAGCGGGGAGGTGCAGTTTTGCCCCCACGGCAGACCCGTAAAGGTGAAATTGTCAAAATATGAGATTGAAAAAATGTTTAAAAGAGCGTAAAATAGAAGGATACCTGCTTTTGATGCGTGTGTAACATATCGCCAGCCCCGGGATCAACGGGCGGAACCGCACCCCGGTTCTGCTGAAACGACTGCGTAAAAGGAGAAGCCATGCCCCCTGTCCTCCCCTGTATCGTAGGCCCCACGGCCTGCGGAAAAACCAGACTGGCCGTGCTGACGGCCCAAGCATTCGGCGGTGAGGTGGTCAGCGTGGACTCCATGCAGATCTACCGGGGCATGACCGTCGGCACCGCCGCGCCCACCCCCCGGGAGATGGAGGGGGTTCCCCACCACATGGTGGCCGTGGCGGACCCGGCGGAGAGCTGGTCCGCCGCCCGGTTCACGGCGGCGGCGGATGAGTGCATACAGGATATTTTATCAAGAAATAAACTCCCCGTATTGGCCGGCGGCACGGGCCTCTATCTGGACGCCATCCTCGCCGGGCGGACCTTCGCCCCCGGCAGCGCCGGCGGGGCGGTCCGCCATGCCCTCCAGCGCCAGCTGGAGGAGGAGGGGATCGGGCCGCTGCTGGAGGAGCTGTCCCGGGTGGACCCGGAGGCGGCCCGGCGGCTCCACCCGGCGGACCACAAGCGGATCCTCCGGGCCCTGGAGGTCTACCGGGAGACCGGGCGGACCATCTCCCAGCACGACCGGGAGAGCCGGGAGCTGCCCCCGCGGTATCTTCCCGTGTATATCGGTCTGGCCTTCCGGGACCGGGCGGACATGCGGGAGCTGATCGACCGGCGGGTGGACGGGATGCTGGCCGCGGGGCTTCTGGAGGAGGTCCGCGCACTGCTGGCCGCGGGGGTGCCCCGCTCCGCCACCGCCTTCCAGGCCATCGGCTACAAGGAGCTCCTCGCCGCCCTGGACGGACAGTGCTCCCTGGAGGAGGCTGTGGACCTGGTGAAGCGCCGGTCCCGGCAGTACGCCAAGCGGCAGCTGACCTGGCTGCGGCGAAATCAGCACATCCACTGGATTTACTGGGAAAAAAAGAGGGATTTTCACGCGGCTCTCCAAATTGCGACAGAAATCCTCACCGCCCAGGGACTACAATAGGCCCAGGGCCCGCGCCGGTATGGCCGGGACCCCGGGGCAATGCCCCTCACCAATGAAAGAGAGGTAGAACAACTATGGCAAAATCCCCCAACCTTCAGGACGTGTTCCTGGCATCCGCCCGGCGGACCGAGACCCAGGTGACCGTGTTTCTGGTCAACGGCTTCCAGATGCGGGGCACCATCACCGGCTTCGACGCCTTCACCGTGGTCCTCACCGCCGAGGGCAAGCAGAACCTGATCTACAAGCACGCCATCTCCACCGTCAGCCCCAGCAGGAGCGTGGATCTGACCGAGTGGGAGGACACCCTCTAGGGCATGTTTGAAAATTGGCAACACGCCCAAACAGCAGGCCTTTTTCCGCCATACTGCGTTAAATTTTCTTGTCATACGACAGTATGCCTGCGAAAATTTGCCTTGTCTGGCAAAAAAATTCCTTGCTGCCGGACATATCGCCAATTATCAAACAAGCCCTAGGCCCGCAGAAACACACCCCCGCCGTCCAAGGAGACCAGTACATATGAAAAACAGCACCCTCGCCACCAGGCTGGCCATGGCGGCCGTCTTTCTGGCCGTGATTATCTATTTCGGCTTCAGCGCCGCCTCCTATTTCACAGACCCCTATACCGCCACCCTGGCCTACAGCTTCGTGGGGGAGCGGGCGGTCACTGTCTCCGGCTATGTGGTCCGGGACGAGGAGGTGCTGCCCGGCGGCGGAGAGCTGGTCTACTCCAACCGGAGGGAGGGGGAGCGCGTCAGCGCCGGGGGCACGGTGGCCCAGATCTACCAGAGCGCCCAGGCCCTTCAGGACGCCAACATCCTGCGCTCTCTCCAGGAGCAGGCCGAGCAGCTGGACTACGCCGCCGCCCTGGCCGCCGGATCCCGGACAAGCGTGCGCCTGGACGACGAGATCACCAGCGCCCTCATCGGCGTGCGCCAGTCCATGTCCGCCGGCGGCCTCACCGCCGCCGCGGACCAGAGCGCCGCCCTGCGCACCGCCGTGCTCAAGCGCAGCTACGCCTACTCCGGCTCCGGGGGCCTGGACGCCTCCGCCGCCGCGCTCCGGGAGCGCATCAGCGCCCTGGCCGCGTCGGCCGATCCCGGCACCGCCCGGATCACCGCGCCCAGGGCGGGGCTCTTCTCCAGTCTGGTGGACGGGTATGAGAGCGTGCTCACCCGGGAGAATATTTTGGCGCTCACCCCCTCCAGCTACCGGGCCATCACCCCGGAGGCCGGGGCAGCCGGGGTGGGCCGGCTGGTGTACGGCACGGGCTGGTCCTTTGTGACGATGATGCGCACAGAGGACGTGGGCAGGATGCAGCCCGGGGACAATCTCACCCTCCGCTTTCAGAAGGGGCTGGACCGGGATATGGCCGTGGAGGTGGCCTCCGTCAGCGCCGAGGAGGACGGCCGGCGGGTGGTGGTGCTCACCTCGGACAAGTACCTCCACCTGACCACCCTCCTGCGGCTCCAGAACGCCCAGATCATCTTCGAGAGCTACGACGGCATCCGGGTGCCCCGCTCCGCCGTGCGGGTGAACGCCCAGCCCCTGACGGATGAGGACGGCGAGGCCCTGCTGGACAGCAACGGCAACCCCATAACCCGGAATCTGACGTGCGTGTACTGCCTGTGGGGGGAGAAGGCCCGGTCCAAGCCGGTGACCATCCTCTGGCAGGAGGAGGAGTACATCCTGGTGGCTCCGGACGAGGAGGCCCTGGGTAAGTACGCCGCAGAGCAGACCAAGGAGAGCCGCCGCCTGCGGGCGGGGGACGAGGTGATTACCGCTGCGGCGGATCTATATGACGGGAAGGTGATACGATGAACAGCATCGCGGAAAACATCCGCGCCATCCGCGGCCGCATGGCCGCCGCGGCGGAGGCGGCGGGAAGGGACCCGGGGGAGATCCTCCTGGTGGGCGCCAGCAAGATGAACGGCGCGGAGGCCTGCCGGGCGGCCATCGCCGGGGGCGTCGACGCGCTGGGGGAGAACCGGGTCCAGGAGATGACGGAGAAGCTGGCCCGGAACGCCTACGAGGGCGCGCCCCTCCACTTTATCGGCCACCTCCAGCGCAACAAGGTCCGGCAGGTGGTGGGGACGGTCTCCCTCATCCACTCCGTGGACTCCTGGCCGCTGCTGGAGGAGATCCAGCGGCAGGCGGAGCGGCGGGAGCTGACCCAGGAGGTGCTGCTGGAGGTGAACGTGGGCGGGGAGGAGAGCAAGAGCGGCTTTGCCCCGGAGGCGGTGTACGAGGCGGCGGAGCGGGCAAAAGCCCTGGAGAATATCAGGGTCCGGGGCCTCATGACCATCCCCCCCATCCAGAGGGAGCCCCACGGGAATTTACCCTTTTTTGCAAAAATAGCCCGCCTCTATGTTGACATAAGCCGGAATTTGTACGATAATGAGTTTACTTATCTGTCCATGGGCATGAGCGACGATTTTGAGGACGCCATTGCCGCCGGGGCCACCGTGGTCCGGGTGGGATCGGCTATCTTTGGTCATAGACAGTACCACTAAAGACAATTTGGGAGGTTTCCACAATGAGCTGGATGGAAAATATCAAGCGGATCATCAGTCCCATCAGCGATGAGGACGACGATTATGACGAGGCTTTTGACGATCAAGAGTCCCCCTTTGTAGAGGACCGGCCCAGGGGTATGGACCGGGGCGTGGTGGACAGCCGCCGGGGCAAGGTGGTCAATATCCACGCCACCACCCAGCTGAAAGTGGTTCTGGTCAAGCCGGAGCGCTTTGAGAACGCCAGCGAGATTGCGGACCACCTCAAGGAGAAGCGGACCGTGGTGGTGAACCTGGAGTCCACCCACAAGGACATCGCCCGCCGCCTCATCGACTTTCTCTCCGGCGTGGCCTACGCGGGGGAGGGCAAGATCAAGAGGGTGGCCGCCAATACATACATCATCACCCCCTACTCCGTGGAGATCCAGGGGGATCTGATCGACGAGCTGGAGAACAACTTCAAGTCCTTCAGCTGAGAACCCGCTTCGCGCTTCGGTGCGGGTGGGGAGACGCCGCGCAGGCTCTGAGATATACGCCGCGCCTGGGCGGAAACCAAAAGAGAATGGGGAGGGAATCGCGCAATGATGACTCCACAGGAAGTGGCCAACTGCACCTTTGCAAAGTCCATGATGGGCGGCTACAACATGGCGTCCGTGGACGACTTTCTGGACAAGCTGACAGAGGATTACGCCGGCCTCTACAAGGAAAACGCCGCGCTGAAGGCCAAGCTGAAGGTGACGGTGGACAAGATGGCGGAGTACCGGGAGGAGCAGGACGCCATCCGCACCACCCTGCTCACCGCCCAGAAGATGGCCAGCGCCATGATGACCGAGGCGGAGCAGAAGCGGGACGCCATGATCGTCGAGGCATCCAGGACCGCCAAGGAGCGGCTGGCGGCCCTGAAGGAGGAGGTGGCGGCCCAGGAGCGCCATCTGGAGGAGGTCCGGGCCCAGGTGAACCGGGAGCTGGAGGTGGAGCGGGGCCGTCTGGCCGCCGGCCAGGAGCAGCTGCGGGCCTTTATCCGGGACGTGCGCGCGGTGTGCAACGAGGAGCTGGCCGCGCTGGATCTGCTGCCGGAGCTGCCCCCGGAGCCCGCCGCGCCGCCGCCTCTGGCTGTGGCCGCCATGGCCGCCATGACGGCGGCAGAGCCGGCGGAGGAGCCGGCGGAGGAGGCGGCCCCTCCGGAGACAGAGGAGGACGAGGTGAAGCGGAACCTTCAGGACGTGCTCAGCGCTATCGCCGCCGAGCCGGCGGCGGAGGCCGGGGAGCCGGTGGGAGACCCCTTTGCCGAGGAGGGGACCGGCGCGGGGGATCTGGAGGACACCCGGGTGCTGAACCTGGATGACCTGCAGTTCGGCCGCAATTACACCAAGGACTGAGCGATGAGGAACGGAGGGGCGGCTGAGAGGCCGCCCTCCTCTTCGCGTGGAGGATAGGAGCGCTATGAAGATTATTCTGCCCCCGGACCAATACAGCGGGAAGCTGAGAGCATTTCTGGAGCCCCTGGTCCCGCCGGGCAGCGCCTTCCTGGACCCGGACGGGGGCTGGGAGGGTCTGGCCGGGGAGAAGCTCCTGTTTGCCGTGGCCCTGGACGAGGGCGGGTGCAACGCCGCCTGCTACCGGATGCTCTCCGTCCTGCGCCGGGCGGAGGGCCTGCTGGACGGGTGCACCGCCGGCGTCGTGGTCACGGGGGTGGGGGAGCTGTACACCAAGGACGTGGCCCGGGACGTGGTGCTGGCGGCCAATCTGGCCGGGTGCGCCTTTCTGGGCCGGCCCCTGGTGGAGGCCACCGGGTCCCTGCGCAACTTCCGGGTCCAGGCCCAGATCCAGGGCACTGACGAGGCCACCGCCTTCCGCCTGGCGGCGGCAGAGCTCATCGGACGGCTGGAGGCGTGGACGGGCCCGCTTCCGCTGAGGCGCGTGCTGGCCCTCCACGCCTCCGTGCGCGCCACCAGCAACACCCTGGCCCTGTGGGAGCTGGTGAAGGCGGGACTGCCGGAGGGGGCGGAGGTGCGGGAGCTGTGCCTGCAAAACGGCGCTCTGGCTGACTGCATCGGGTGCAGCTACACCGCCTGCCTCCACTTCGGCCAGCAGGGCGGGTGCTTCTACGGGGGACCCATGGTGGAGGAGGTGTTCCCGGCGGTGCGGGAGTGCGACGCGCTGGTGATGCTGTGCGCCAACTACAACGACGCCCTGTCCGCCAACCTCACCGCCTTTGTCAACCGCCTCACCGCCCTGTTCCGCCAGAGCCGCTTCTATGACAAGCGGCTCTATGGGCTCATCGTCTCCGGCTACTCCGGCGGGGACCTCATCGCCCGGCAGCTCATCTCCGCCCTGAACATGAACAAGAGCTTCTACCTGCCGCCCCGGTTCTGTATGCTGGAGACGGCCAACGAGAAGGGCAGTCTCGTCCGCCTGCCCGGCATAGCGGAGCGGGGGGCGGCGTTCGGGAGACGGATGGCGGCAGAGAGGTAATCATTCTTTTTCTTGGTAAGAAAAAGAATCAAAAAGAACCCCTCCTTTTTCTTGAAAGAAAAAGGAGGCAAAAAGAACGTTCGGAGGCTCTTCGAGCGGGCTCTATCGCGCAATTCCAGTGATATCAGTACGCTCCGGCAGCCTGTATAAACACCTCCAGAGTTTTTCTTTTGTTTCTTTTCTTTTTTTCAAAAAAGAAAAGAAGAGAAAACGCGAACGAAGAAAGAAGTAGAGATTACATGGAAGATCAGAAGAAAGAATACTTATTTGAGGAGGCTCCCATCTCCAAGGCCGTGGTGTCCATGGCCGTGCCCACCATCATCAGCTCCCTGGTGATGGTCATCTACAATCTGGCGGATACCTATTTCGTGGGCATGCTGGGGGACCCGATCCAGAACGCCGCCGTGACCCTGGCAGCTCCGGTGCTGCTGGCCTTCAACGCGGTGAACAACCTCTTCGGCGTGGGCTCCTCCAGCATGATGAGCCGGGCCCTGGGCCGTCGTGACTATGACACCGTCCGCCGCTCCTCCGCCTTTGGATTCTACGGCGCTGTGTCCGGCGGACTGGTGTTCACCCTGCTGATGCTCGCCGCCAAGGGCCCCCTGCTGGCCCTGCTGGGCACGGACCCCGGCACCGCCGCCGCCACCGGCGCATACCTCCACTGGACCGTGACCTGGGGCGCGGCTCCGGCCATCCTCAACGTGGTGATGGCCTATATGGTCCGCTCAGAGGGGGCCACCCTCCACGCCAGCATCGGTACCATGAGCGGCTGTCTGCTCAACATCGTCCTGGACCCCCTCTTCATCCTGCCCTGGGGGCTCAACATGGGGGCCGCCGGGGCGGGGCTGGCCACCTTCCTGTCCAACTGCGCCGCCTGCGCCTACTTCTTTGTGCTGCTCTTCGTGCGCCGGGGCCAAACCTATGTGTGCATCCGCCCCAGCATGTTCCGGCTGGACAAGGCCATTGTCTCCGGCGTGTGCGCCGTGGGCATCCCGGCGGCTATCCAGAACCTGCTGAACGTGACCGGAATGACGGTGCTCAACAACTTCACCTCCAGCTTCGGCGCGGACGCGGTGGCCGCCATGGGCATCGCCCAGAAGATCAACATGGTGCCCATGAATATCGCCTTCGGCGCGTCCCAGGGGGTCATGCCCATCATCGGCTACAACTACGCCTCCGGCAACCGGGAGCGGATGCAGTCCTGCGTCCGCTTCTCCATGCGCCTGACCGTCACCTTCCTCACTGCGGTGGCGCTGTGCTACTACTTCGGCGCGGCCTTCTTTGTGGGCCTCTTCATCCGCAACGAGGCCATTATCGCCTACGGGGCCCGGTTCCTCCACGGCATGTGTCTGGCCCTGCCCTTCCTGAATATCGACTTCATGGCCGTGGGCGTGTTCCAGGCCGTGGGCATGGGGCGGAAGGCCTTCTTCTTCGCCATTCTCCGCAAGATCATCATGGAGATCCCCGCCCTCTATATCCTCAACGCCCTCTTCCCCCTCTACGGCCTGGCCTACGCCCAGGCGGTGACGGAGGTGATCCTGGCGGCGGCGGCCCTGCTGACCCTCCGGCGCCTGTACCAGGAGATCGACCGGAAGGCGGCCAACGGGGAGCTGTGACCCGCGCTCCGGGCGGCCAAAGGGCCGCCCGGAGGGGCAGATGAGAAATCTTTCCAGGAAATTTGCCGCCAAAAGCTACGGTTTTACTTGACAGGGAGCGGGTGGAGCGAGTATTATTGAATAGGATTTTTGTCGGTGGGTAATAAGGGGTATCCGCCGATTATTTCCGCGTCCGGCGACTGTCACCGCCGGACCCGCACAAACCCCCATCCCATACAGTTTTTACGCAAAATCGAATGAGGAGGAAAACCGTACATGCCATTAGTGAATACAGCGATAATCGCGCTTGCGGCGGCGGTATTTTCCTTCTTTCTCGGCATCACCTACCGCAAGATGGTAGGAGAAAAGGAGATCTCCAGCGCGGAGGAGGAAGCGCGCCGCATCATCAACGAGGCCATCAAGGCCTCTGAGGGCAAGAAGCGCGAGGCCCTGCTGGAGGCTAAGGAGGAGATCCTGCACAGCCGCACCGAGTACGAGAAGGAAGAGAAAAGCCGCCGGGCTGACCTGCAGAAGCAGGAACGCCGCTTGCAGCAAAAAGAGGAGAACCTGGACAGGAAAACGGAAAACATCGAGAAGAAAGAGGAGGCGCTGGTCCAGAAGCACGCGGACGCTGACCGCGCCCAGGAGGAGATTGAGCTCATCAAGCGCAGTCAGACGGAGATGCTTGAGCGCATCTCCGGCTTCACCGTGGAGGAGGCCAAGAACTACCTCATCGCCCAGGTGGAGACCGAGGTTACCCATGAGACAGCTTTGAAGATCAAGGAGATCGAGCAGCGCGCCAAGGAGGAGGCTGACCAGCGGGCCAAGGAGATCGTGGCCACCGCCATCCAGCGCTGCGCCGCAGACCATGCCTCCGAAATCACCGTCAGTGTGGTTCCCCTGCCCAATGACGAGATGAAGGGACGCATCATCGGCCGCGAGGGCCGCAATATCCGCACCATCGAGACTCTGACGGGTGTGGATCTCATTATCGACGACACCCCGGAGGCCATCACCGTCTCCTGCTTTGAGCCCGTGCGCCGTGAGGTGGCCCGGGTGGCGCTGGAGAAGCTGATTGCCGACGGCCGCATTCACCCCACCCACATTGAGGAGATGGTGGAGAAGGCCCGCCGGGAGGTGGACGCGGTCATCAAGAGCGAGGGCGAGCGGGCCGCCTTTGAGACCGGCGTGCGGGGGCTCCATCCCGAGGTCCAGAAGATGCTGGGCCGCCTCCACTACCGCACCAGCTACGGTCAGAACGTCCTCCAGCACTCCATTGAGGTCAGCCACATCGCGGGGCTGATGGCCTCCGAGCTGGGGCTGGACGTCCACGCCGCCAAGCGGGCCGGCCTGCTCCACGACATCGGCAAGGCCCTGGACCACGAGTACGAGGGTACCCATGTGAATCTGGGCGTGGAGTTCTGCCGGAAGTACAAGGAGAAAGAGGACATCCTCAACGCCATCCAGGCCCACCACGGGGACGTGGAGTGCAAGACCCTGATGGCCTGCCTGGTCCAGGCTGCGGACGCGGTGAGCGCGGCCCGGCCCGGTGCGCGGCGGGAGAACCTGGAGAATTATATCAAGCGTCTGGAGAAGCTGGAGGAGATCACCAGCTCCAATCCCGGCGTGGAGAAGAGCTACGCCATCCAGGCCGGACGGGAGGTCCGGGTCATGGTCCGGCCGGAGCAGGTCAGCGAGGATCAGATGGTCATTCTGGCCAGGGATCTGGCCAAGCGGATCGAGGACGAGCTGGAGTATCCCGGCCAGATCAAGGTCCACCTTATCCGGGAGACCAAAGTGGTGGAGTACGCAAAGTAACCGGACAGGGCGGGGATGTGACGGGCCCCGCCGGAGTACGAACAGCAAAACAGACCCGGCGGACACGAGCGTGTCCGCCGGGTCTCAGACTTGTCCATCAGGGCCAGATACGCCGGGGCGTATCTGGCCTTTTATTGCGTGCCGGTCAAAGAGGCGCAGCAATCAGGGGCAAGGCAAACCCAAATCGAAGCCCAGCGCAGCGGATTTCGCTCCGACGTGCAATAAGTGGATAAAATCGATTTTTTTCGAGATTGCACCCAAATCGAAGCCCAGCGAAGCGGGTTCGATTTGGAAAGGAGGAGCAAAGGAGCGGAACGCAGTTTCAAGGCGGCCCCCAAAGGGACCGCCTTGAAACGGAGTGGAGCGGATTTCGCTCCGACGTGGTACGGGTAGTGGGACTCGAACCCACAAGCATCTCTGCACTGGAACCTAAATCCAGCATGTTTACCAATTTCATCATACCCGCCCGTCAACATCCCATATTATACCCAATCCGCCCCCTTTTGTAAAGGGGAATTTCCCGGACTCCGGGGGCCGCCGGCGGAAGGGGCCCTTCCCTACTTGATCTCCTGCTCCAGATCGTCAAAGGCGGGCACATTGAAAAAATCCCGGAGGGTGATGTCCAGCCCGTCGCAGAGCTTCTTGATGGTGGCCACGGTGGCGCTGTTGTTCCGCCCGCTGACGATGTTGTTGAGGGTGGACTGGGTTACGCCGCTGAGGGTGGCCAGCCGGTTGATGGTGATGTGCCGCTGCCGGCACAGCTCCAATATGCGGGACCGCACCGCTGTGCTGCTATCCGTCATCTCTCCACATCCTAACTCAAATGAGATAACATGAGGTTACCCTTTTTTGTGCAGTATGATTACCCCTTTTGAGTTGACTTTCCGGGGGTGAAGTGCTATACTGTCCCCGTTGCCAGGATCGTCTCCCTCAATCAGGAGGAGATTCTTGACATATATATCGGATGGTGATATATTAAGCCATCGCAATCCAGTATCATCATCCCAAACCAAGGAGGTACCATGAAAGAGATACTACAGGTACAGGGTCTGACCAAGACCTTCCGTCTCTCCGCCCGCCAGCAGCGGCTGGAGCGGACGGGGGAGAAGGTGCGCAGGGCGGTGGACAACCTCCGCTTCAGCGCCTGTGAGGGGGAGATCTTCGGCCTGCTGGGGCCCAACGGGGCCGGCAAGACCACAACCCTGCGGATGCTGTCCACCCTCATCCGGCCCGACAGCGGCGACGCCCTGGTAGACGGGGCCAGCGTGGTTCGCCAGCCGGAGCAGGTCCGCTCCCGGATCGGCTTTCTCACCAGCGAGCTGAAGCTGGAGGAGTGCTTCACTCCGGACTATCTCTTCGACTTCTTCTCCGATCTCCACGGCGTGGACCGGGAGCGGCGGGAGAAGCGGAAGGAGGAGCTGTTCGTCCGCTTCGGCATTGACCGGTACGCCCAGGTGAAGGCGGCCAGCCTGTCCACAGGCATGAAGCAGAAGGTGTCCCTGGTGGTGTCGATTGTCCATGATCCGGACATCATCATCTTTGACGAGCCCACCAACGGCCTGGACGTGCTGACGGCCAAGGTGGTGACCGACTTCCTCCAGCAGCTGCGGGACCAGGGCAAGACCATCATCGTCTCCACCCATATTTTCAGCCTGATCGAAAAGCTGTGTGACCGGGTGGGCGTGATTATCAACGGCCGGATGGTCCTGTGCGATGCCCTGGACCGGGTGACCGCCGGGGAGAGCCTGGAGGACAGGTTCTTTGAGATCTACAGAGAAACGGTAGGTGACGGGGTATGAAAAGCGGTATTCTGACCATCATGAAAAAGGAGCTGGCCCGCTTTTTCGGCGACAAGCGGACCGTGGCCGGCGTTCTGCTGCCGGGGGTGATGATCTACGTGCTCTACAGCTTCATGGGTACGGCCATGGGCAGCGTCTTCGGCGTGGAGGAGGACTACGTCCCCAGCATACAGGCCGTCCGCCTGCCCCAGTCCATCGCCGCCCTGGCGGACAGCGCCGGCATGGCGCTGACAGAGGGGGAGGAGGCCGGCCTGCCGGCGGCCATGGATCAGGTGGCCGGCCAGGAGCTGGACCTGCTGGTGGTGTTCCCGGAGGACTTTGACCAGGCGGTGGCGGACTACAGCGTGGCGTCCGGGGAGCCTGCGCCCCACGTGGAGGTCTACTACAGCTCCGTCTCCACCGCCTCCCAGTCCGCCTACATGGCCTTCACCGGCCTGCTGGACAGCTACGAGTCCCTGCTGGCCAACAAATTCGACGTGAACGCCGGGGAGGGCGTCTATGATCTGGCCACGGCCGAGGAGAGCACCGGGGCCCTCTTCGCCATGCTGATGCCCATGCTGCTGATGATGTTCCTCTACTCCGGCTGCTCCGCCGTGGCCCCCGAGTCCATCGCCGGGGAGAAGGAGCGGGGCACCATCGCCACGATGCTGGTCACGCCCATCCGCCGCAGCGACATTGCGGTGGGGAAGATCCTGGCCCTGGCGGTCATCACCGTGCTCTCCGGCGCGTCCAGCGCCCTGGGGACCATCCTGTCTCTGCCCAACCTCATGGGCGGGGCGGCCGGGGAGATGAACGCGAACATCTACGGCGTGCGGGATTATCTGCTTCTGGCGGCGGTGATCCTGTCCACGGTGCTGCTGCTGGTGACGCTGGTGGCCCTGCTCTCCGCCTTTGCCAAGACGGTGAAGGAGGCCCAGACCTACGCCGTGCCCCTGATGATCCTGGTGATGGTACTGGGGATCACCGGCATGTTCGGCGGCGGCGCATCCCAGAATCTGGCTGTGTACGCCATTCCCCTCTACAACAGTGTTCAGTGCATCGTGGGGATCTTCTCCTTCAGCCTGCTGGGTCAGGCCGTGGCGCTGACCGCCGCGATCAACGGCGCGGCCACCCTGCTGGGCGTGTTCGTCCTGACCCGGATGTTCAACAGCGAGGGGATCATCTTCGGCAAGTAACGCCCCCTCGTTATGAAAAGGATCAGGTCCGCCCCTGGGGGCGGACCTGATCCTTTTTAACTAGCGGGCCGTCTTCTGCCCATCCTTTTCCAGCTTCCAGCGGGCGTCCTTGATGGTCAGGATCCGCTGCTTCTTCTGGCCGGAGGCCATCCGCTCCTTCACGGCCCGTCCGGTGGGGGTGGCGGCCAGACCGCCCAGGGCGGTCTCCCGCAGCTCCACCGGCAGACGGCGGCCCACCTCGCCCATGGCGTCGATCACCTCGTCCACGGGGATGCGGCTCTCAATGCCCGCCAGGGCCATGTCCGCGGCGGCGACGGCGTTCATGGCGCCGATGACGTTGCGCTTGACGCAGGGCACCTCCACCAGACCGGCCACCGGGTCGCAGGCCAGGCCCAGCAGATTTTTCAGCGCCATAGCCACCGCGTGGCAGATCTGCTCCTCCTTGCCCCCCTTCAGGTGGACCAGAGCCCCGGCCGCCATGGCGGAGGCGCTGCCGATCTCCGCCTGACAGCCGCCGGCCGCGCCGGAGATGCAGGCCCGGTAGGCGATCACCGCGCCGATGCCGCTGGCGGTGAACATGGCCTCCAGCATCTTGTCCTCAGAGAGGTTCTCCCGCCAGTAGAGGGGCACCAGCACCGCCGGCATCACCCCGCAGGCCCCGGCGGTGGGCGCGGCCACGATCCTGCGCATGCAGGCGTTGCTCTCCCCCATGGACAGGGCCTCGGCAATCACCTGGGCGATGAACTCCCCGCCAATGGGGGCGCTGCTGGCCGCGTACTCCCGCATCTGCTTGCCCTGGCCGCCGGAGAGGCCGCTGAGGCTGCGCCGGTCCCCGGTGTAGACCTCGGAGGCCTCCTTCATGGTGTGCCAGGTCCGGGACATCTTCTCCAGGGAGTTGCCCCGGGATACCCCGCGGTTAGCCATGTCTGTCTCCAGAATGATCTCCCAGAAGGGCTTGCCCTCCCGCCGGACGGCGGCCACGATCTCCTGCATGGAATCCAGATTCATCTCAGATCTCCCTCCTGTAGTGGATGACCTGCAAGATGCCCGGCTGCTTCTCGATCAGCGCCACAATGGCGTCGGGCATGGGGTCGTCCGTCTCGATAATCATCATCACATTGCCGCCCTTGCTGCTGCGGTGCAGGCTCATGTTGGCCACGTTCACCCGGGCCAGGGCCAGGGCGTTGGTCACGTTGGCCAGATTCCCCTGGTTGTCCATGTGCTGTACGATCAATGTGTGGTAGTCCCCGGAGAAGCTGACATATACGCCGTCCAGCTTATCCACCCGGATCCGTCCGCCGCCGGTGGAGCTGGCCTGCATCTTCAGGAGGCGTCCGGACACGCCCGTAACCTCCATCTTCACGCTGTTGGGGTGGGCGTCCCGGAGATCGGTCTCGTCGAAGGAGAACTTCATCCCCCGGTTGGCCGCGATCTCAAAGCTGCTGGGAATGTCCATGTCGTCCGGCGACAGGCCCAGCAGGCCGGCGATCAGGGCCTTGTCGGTGCCGTGGCCCACGCCGGTCTCGGCAAAGGAGCCGTGGAGATGGAGGGCGGCGGCGGCCGGCTCCTCCCCCAGAAGGGTGCGGGCCATGCGGCCGATGCGGACCGCGCCCGCCGTGTGGGAGCTGGAGGGTCCCACCATGATAGGCCCCATGATGTCAAATACGTCGATCATGATCGGCTCTGCCTCTCTTTCGTCCTGTGTTGCAGACATCATACCATACTTCCCCGGCAATGGCAACCGCCGCCGGACATTCTTCTTGCATTTTATCCCCGGTCTGGTTATCATAGAGTCGGGACGCCCGCCTGCGGACAGGAGGCCGCCGGGGAGGCTTGCCTCCCCGGCGGCGGGTCTGTCAGGGCTCCCCCTGGTCCGGCGCGTAGGTGCTGCGGTAGCGGCGCATGCTCTCGGCGAACAGGGAGCCGTTGGTGGGCGGTGTGTAGGTGATGGCGTTGGCCCCCGCCCGGATGGTCTCCAGGATGCTCTCCTCCGTGGGGCCGCCGGTGGCGATAATGGGCACGTCCGGGAACTGCTCCCGGATGTGCCGGACAATGGCCGGGGTCTCCGCCGCGCCGGACACGTTGAGGATATCCGCGCCGCTGGCGATGCGCCGGGCCACGTCCATTTTGGCGGAGACGATGGTGGCGATCACGGGGATGTCCACCACATTTTTGATCTGAGAGATGGTCTGGTCCGCCAGGGGGGCGTTGACCACCACGCCGAAGGCCCCCTGGTGCTCGGCGTAGGCCGCCAGGCGCACGGACCGGGGCCCGTTGGTCACGCCGCCGCCCACCCCCACGAACACAGGCACGTCCGAGACGTTGATGATGGCCTGGGCGATAATGGGCTGGGGGGTGAAGGGGTAGACGGCGATGATGGCGTCTGCGTTCACGTTTTTGATGATGGCCACGTCGGTGGAAAAGACCAGGGACTTGATCCGCCGGCCAAAGATGCGAATGCCGCTGCACTCGGCAATGCAGGCGGGGACCTCCACCTGATGGCTGCGCAGGGTGCCGTTGTAGGATGGTACGATTTTCTGCATAGCAGGCCTCCTCTCTTCTGGCAGTGGTTTCCTCCAGTATACCAGATTTTCGCCCCGGGCTCAAGCCGGGGAAGTGTCCCAGCGGTGAACAAGGTATGAACATTCTGTAAAAAGGAGACAGCATATGACAGAAAAGGTGCGAATCCGGCGGCAGGACCACCTGCCCATGCCCCTCATCTATCTGGCCTCGGCGGAGGACTTGGCGTCCTGGTACCGGAGCGGCCTCCTCTGGGCCCTGGACCACGGGGAGCGGGCGCTGTCCATCTCCTGCTTCAACAGCGCCGCCTCCATGGGCATCAGCCTGGACGAGGCGGCGCAGGCAGTACTCCGGGTGGCCGCAGATGTGCTCTACGACCACCCGGAGGCGGAAAGTCTGACGATATTATGCGGGGACGAGGTCAGCTACAGGGTCTACTCCTTCTACTGGAACCTCTGGTACGCGGAGACGAAGCCGGACCACGGCTGACCGGTTACTTCAGCTCGGGCCAGAACGCCTTGTTGGCCTCAATCATGTCGTCCAGGACCTCCTTGGCCACCTTCATGCTGGGCACGGTCTTGTTGAGGGTGAAGGCCTGGAGGACCTTCTCGTAGCTGCCCTCAATGCAGCCCTCCACCAGCAGCTTCTCGCAGGTGAGCTGCTGCATCATCAGACCCTGCTGGAACAGGGGGATAGGATCCTGGGCAATGACCTCGGGCCCGTTCTTGCCGATATAGGCGGGCACCTCCACCATGGCGTCATAGGGCATGTTGGGCAGCGCGCCCCGGTTCTCGGTGATGACCAGGAAGCGGGCCTTGGTGTCGTTCTTCAGGGCAATGGCCAGATCCGCGATCCAGTCGCCGTGGCTGCCGGCGTAGAACACATTCTCGTCCACCACGCCGGTGGCCAGATAGTGGTCAATGCCATCGAAGAGGTTCTTCTCCCGGGTCTCCATGACCTCGTTGGCCCGGGTGTGGGTGGGATCGGAGTGCTCCACGAACTCCTTCTGCTGGAGGTAGTAGTTCAGGTAGGTGTTGGGCAGGGTGTCGGGGAAGTTCTCCATGATCTCATACACGCCCTTCCACACATAGTACCAGCTGCCCTTGGCGTGGCGGTTGCCCTTGCTGCTGTTGGGGGCCAGGGCGGCCTTGTCCTTGAGGTAGGCCGCGGGCAGGAGGATCTCGTGCTCCTTGATATAGGCGCGCAGCTCGGGCATGATGTCCCTGCCGTTGTGCTCAATGGCGGTGAACCAGCCGAAGTGGTTCAGGCCGTAGTAGTCGTAGACGATCTCCTTCTTGTTCTCGATGCCCATGGCGGCGGCCACCACGTCGATGATGGCAATGGGCATATCGCAGATGTTGATGATCCGGGCCTTGGGCCGCAGGCGGCGGCAGGCCTCGGAGACGATGGAGGCAGGGTTGGAGTAGTTGAGGATCCAGTGGTCAGGCTTGGCGTATTTGGCCGCGTCGTCAATGACCTGCATCATGGGGAAGATGGTGCGCATGCCGTAGGCCATGCCGCCGCAGCCGCAGGTCTCCTGGCCCACGCAGCCGTGGCGCAGGGAGATCTTCTCGTCCTGCTCCCGCATGGCGTACTTGCCCACCCGCATCTGGGCGAAGATGAAGGAGGCGTCGGTGTAGGCGGTCTCCGGATCGTTGGTGACGGTGAGCTTGATGTCGCACTTGAGCTCCTGGTGGAGGATCCAGTCCACCACCACAGCCACCTTGTCCTGGCGCTCCTTGTCGATGTCAAACAGGCGGACCTCGTTTACGTCCAGCTCCTCCCGGCGCAGGGCAATGGATTTCACAATGCCCGGGGTGAAGGTGCTGCCGCCGCCTACCAGAGTGATAATCATAGTCGTAATTCCTTTCTCAGCAAGATGTTTCCTTTAATTTCAGCGGGAAAATTCCGGTGTATTTACAGCTTCTCCAGCTGCTCCTCCACGGCCCGGCGCACGTCCGCCACCTGGAGGCCGTAGATGATCTGCACGTCGTTCTGCTTCTTCACAATGCCCCGGTTCTCCGTGCGGTTGATGAGGTCCTCGCGGATGAGGGAGGGGTCCTTCAGGTTCACCCGCAGGCGGGTGATGCAGTTCTCCACGGTGTTGATGTTGGCCTTGCCGCCCAGACCCTCGATGATGTCCAGGGCCGTGCCGCCGCCGTCCAGGGCGATGGCGCCGGCGGGAACAGAGGAGGCGGGAGCCGCCTTGACAGTCTTGGCCGGAGCGGCCTTGGCGGGCGCGGCGGCCCCAGCGCCGGCGGGCTCGCCCTCACGGCCGGGGGTGTGGTAGTTGAATTTCTTGATGAGGAAGCTGAACACCACGAAGTAGACCAGAATCTGGAGCGCGCCCAGCACGAACATGAGGGGCATCCGGTGGGTCTTGTCGGCGTTGGCGATGTTGGTGATGACGCTGGTGAGCAGGTTGGCGTTCCACAGGGCGGTCACGTCCAGGAGCTTGAGAAGAGCCATGAAGGCGCCGGCGATGACCGCGTGGAGGAAGTAGAGCAGGGGCGCGGCAAAGATGAACATGAAGTCAATGGGCTCGGTGATGGAGGCCAGGGAGGCGGTGATGACCAGGGGAATGATGGTGGAGGCCACCCGCTTGCGGTTCTCCGGATAGGCGGTGTAGATGAACGCGCCGCCGATGCCGATATAGCCGAACATCTTGGTGAAGCCGATGGACATATAGTAGATGCTGTCGGAGAAGCGCTCAATGGGCATGTTCATCTCCGCCATGATGATGGGGTAAGCGCCCACAATGGTGGTCTCGCCCATCTGGAGCACGCCGCCCATGTCGGAGAACTGGAAGGGGGTGTATACCAGATGGTGCAGGCCGGTGGGCAGCAGCAGCCGCTCCAGGAAGCCGTAGAGGAAGATGCCGAAGGCGCCGGTGTCCTTGATGACGCCGCCCAGGGCGCTGATCCAGCCCTGAACCACAGGCCAGATGTTGTTGGCAAGCAGGGCGAAGAGGATGGCCACAAAGACCAGGCAGATGAGGGTGAAGTTTGCGCCGGAGTAGATCTGCAGCGCGCCCTTGAAGCGCTTCTGATAGGTGCGGTTAAACACGTAGCCCACCAGGCAGCCCAGGATGATGCCGCCGAACACGCCCATGTCCACGCACTGCACGCCCAGGATCTTGGCCTGGCCGGTGCCGAACAGGCCCAGCATGGGGGCCTCCTCGGCCAGGGAGCCGGTGAGGGTGAGCAGGGTGTTGGAGCAGATGAGGTACATGAGGTAGGTCATAAAGCCGATGAGGGCGGCCTTATGCTTCTCGTTCTTGGCCAGCGCGGCGGGGATGCCGATGACAAAGACCACGCTGAGGTTGTTGATGATGCCCATCACGGCGTTGTAGATCAGCTGGCCCAGGGCCTGGATGGGGCCCCACTGGAGGAAGGGCAGCACGCCGGTGATGGTCTTATTGGTGAGCAGCACGCCCACCACAATGAGGATGCCCGCCGCGGACAGGTACATCAGCGGCTGCACCATGGCCTTGGAGAATTTCTCCAGAGCGCCCATGACACGTTCTTTCATAGCTTGTTTCTCCTTCGATCATTGATTGAGGTGAAAGATAATCTATGTTCACCCGGTCCGGCTCCCCGCGCGTCAGGCGCCGGGCCGGGGGACTGCCCATATGAGAAATCAGAACACCTTGGTCAGATGGACCAGCAGGTAGAACTTCTCCTGCTGGTTGAGGGCGTAGCTGAAGGCGGAGCGGCAGTACTGGTCCAGACGGTCCAGACAGACCCGGTTCCGGGGGTGGTGGCCGATGAGCAGCTCATACATGTCCTCCATGCCCTCGTCCTCCCAGCCCTGGCCCTGGAAGATGCGCTGGGCCAGGAATTTCAGGTGGGTGATGAGGCGCATGGTGTCCAGGCTGTCCGCGTCCAGGGACACGCCGTAGGTCTCCTTGATGATGTCCAGAGTGCCCTTGACGAATTTCAGGATGTCGTAGGCCGCGTTCTGGTCCACGGAGATGGAGATGAGGTGGAGGGCGATATAACCCGCCTCGTCCTCCGGCAGGGACACGCCGCAGCATTCCCGGATGATGTCCAGGGACCGGCGGCCCAGGTCAAACTCCCGGCGGTAGAGGAGCCGGGTCTCGCTCAGAAGCAGGTTGGGCAGGCTCACGCCGCTGCTCTGGCGCTCGATGGCGAAGCTGATGTGGTCTATCAGGGAGATGGTGGCCTGGTTGCTCATGGAGAAGCCGTCCGTCTCCGCGGCGGCGATGATCCGCTCGGCGGCCTCCATCACGTCGGGCCGCACGTCCTGGAGCATCTGGAGGAACTTGGTCTGCATCTCGTCCTGGACATAGTAGACCTTCTCCACCAGATCCTCGCTGATCTGGTCCCCGGGCCGCTTGTTGAAGCCGATCCCCCGCCCCAGCACAATGGCCTCCCGGCCGTCGGGCATCACGGTGGAGACGGCATTGTTATTGAAAATCTTGATGGAACGCACACCAACACCTCTTCACACCTGAGAGCGAAATAAAAAGGCACGAATCCCTAAAATGGTCCCCCCATTTGTAAGAACTCATGCCTGATTGAACAGTAACACGATAACAGCAGTATTTTTGATGGGATTATTATACAAAGAAGATTTTCAAATGTCAAGCCTCGCAAAATGCCGATTTTTTCTGTGTCGGATTGGTAAATTTGAACAAATTCTGAACGAGGTCACTCCAGACACCGGGTCCTGTTCGGGCAGGCGTAGAGGGAGCCGGCCTGGGGCTCCACCCCCTGGATGCGGAAGAGCTCCTCCACGGTGACAAAGGCGAAGCCCCGGGCCTGGAGCCTGTCCACGATCTCCAGGGCCGCGTCCACGCTGGTGGGGTAGAAGTCGTGAAGCAGGATGATGTCCCCCGGGCGCACGCACCCGGTCACCGCGTCCGCCACCTTGGCCGCGTCCAGGAGCTTCCAGTCCTGGGGGTCCACGGACCAGTAGATCATGGGGGTGTTCACCAGCTCCGCCCGCTGCTCGTCCATGCGGCCGTAGGGCGGGCGCAGCCAGAAGCTCCCCTGGCCCACCGCGGCCTGGAGCATCACCTCGGTCTTGTGGATCTCCTCCACCACCGCGTCCTTGTCCGCGCCCGCCAGCCGGACGTGGGAGTAGGTGTGGTTCCCGATCTGGTGTCCCTCCGCCGCCATCCGCCGCAGCAGGGCCTCGTTGCCCGGGATCTGCTGGCCGATGACAAAGAAGGTGGCCGCCGCGCCCCGCTCCAGCAGGCCGTCCAGCAGCCGGGAAGTGGTGCTGGCCCGGGGGCCGTCGTCAAACGTCAGGGCCACGTACTTGGGCTCCTCCACCAGGGTCTCCAGGGTGTCCCCGTCCAGCTCCCCCAGGATCTCCAGGGGGATCTCCGCCGGTCCGGCGGCCGGGCTCTCCAGCTCCGCCGGCCGGGAGCAGCCCCACACCGGCAGGAGCAGCAGCGCCAGAAGCGCGGATTTCATTTTTTTCATGTTCCCGTTCTCCCTCCCTTTGGGCGTAGTGTGTCCCCAAAGCGGGAGAATATCCCCGGCGGCCGGGCGGCATTTATTGCATTTTTTCGCTGAAAAAATCAGGCGGCCGGAGGAGATTCTCCTCCGGCCGCCCGGCCTATTCATTCGATCCAGTTTTGCCCGCAAAATAGGACTGACACCAGCCGGTCCACTTCTCCTCCTGCTCCTGGTGGCCGTACAGGGCCATGTCCGGGACATGGAACACCCCCCGCCGCCGGGCCTCGGCCACGAGGCCGGCAAGCCAGGCGAGATCCGCGGGCTCCTTTTGGGAGACAAAGACCATGGCTGTCCGGATCCCCCTCTGCCAGGCCGTGTACAGCCGGGTGTGGCCGTCCAGCGTACACAGCGCTCCCTCCAGCTCCGCCACCGGGATCACCAGATCCGAGCCGCTGCGGAGGAAGCTGCCCACGGCAGCGCACTTCTCCCGGTCCACGGAGAACTGGGTGGGCTGGAGGGCGGCGATCTCCACCTCCCGCCGGGCCACCTCCGGCAGGCGGAGGAGGCACTGGCCGGCCTCGTCGTAAAAGGCGGTGATGTGCTCCGCGTAGAACCGGAAGCAGGCCGCCGCCTCCTCCAGGCCGGCCAGATTTCCGTCCGGGACGGAGACCACCGCCTCCCGGTCCGAGACGATCCGGAAGGACCAGGGCTGTCCGTCCGCCAGAAACGCGCCGTGCTGGCGCAGGACCTCCGGCGAAAAGCGGGGGTCCGTATAGCCGTCGATTCTCTCTATTTCCATGGTTTCCTCCGTTTTCCTGCCGCGGCTACGCCAGACCCAGGAAATCCCGCAGGCCCACCGAGGTCCTGCCCTGGAAGCCGGTGAGGGTCCGGGCGTGGTAGAGGGCGCTGATGATGGCCTCCTCCACCGCCTCCACGGCGGCCAGGAATACCGGGTCAATCCTGTCGTCCCGGACCATCCGGTAGGCCTCCACCGCCGCCCCGCCCCGGTGGGGCACCCGGTTGGCGGTGGTGAAGGCGATGGCGATGTCCCCGCTGCCGTTTCCGCAGTAGGAGCCGGTGCGGCCCAGGGCCACCGCCGTGCGGCGGGCCATCCGGCCCAGCTGCCGCTCGGAGAGGGGAACGTCCGTGGCCAGGAGCATGATGATGGACCCGTCGTCCTTCACCGCCAGCCGGTCCCCGGCGGAGCGGGTGTCGATGTGCCGCCCGCCGATCATCAGATCCCCGGCCCGGCCGAAGTTGGCCATCACCAGCGCGCCCACGGTGCAGGCCGTCCCGTCCAGCTCCACCACCCGGGAGGCGGAGCCGATGCCCCCCTTCAGGCCCAGGCAGCACATGCCGGTGCCGCCGCCCACGGCGCCCTCCTCAAAGGTCTCCCCGGCGGCGGAGATGGCCTGGAGGACGTGCTCCTCCCGGACGTGGAGGCCCTGGATGTCGTTGAGGCGGCCGTCGTTGCACTCTGTCACCAGGCAGTTGACCGAGCCCGTGTAGACTCCCGCGCCGGCGTTCTGCTCCAGCACGTACCGGCACAGGCCGGTGAAGGCCGTGCCCACGCTGAGGGTGTTGGTGAGGAGGATGGGGGTCTCGATGGTCCCCAGCTCCTGGACCTGCAAAATACCTGCGCTCTTGCCAAAGCCGTTGATGACCGCCGCCGAGGCCATCACCTTGTCCAGAAACAGGTTCCCCGGGTGGGGCAGCACCGCCGTGACCCCGGTGTTCACCTCCCCCTGCTGTACCGTGGCGTGGCCCACCCGCACGCCGGCTACGTCGGTAATCAGATTGCGCGGTCCGCTGGGCAGGGTGGCATGCAGCTCCAGCGGCTCGATTCTGGGAATACCCATGGCGTTTTCGCTCCCCTTCGTTGAGTATTCCCCTATTATAACCGCCCGGACCGGGTTTGACAAGACATGGGGAGCGGCTTTGTGTGCGGCGCTCCGGGATTTTCGTTACCCGCGCGTCCCGCTTTCCTGCCTGCCGCAATACACGGCAATCGCCTGCTTGACAAAATCAGCGGTTCCATCTCCCCCCGCTCTGTCGATGCTGCTCCGGAAGCGTTCGTCACATACATACATTTCACCCAGCCCGCTCAGGATTTCATTGGTGCATACATAGCAGCTGCCGGTTATCCATTTCTGTAATGCTGCGATGCGCCTCTGCACCTCGTCGCCGTCAGGTCTTAAGTGCTTTAATTCCCCCAGCTGAGAAAACATGGCCGTCAGCTCCTCTGCCATCCTGCTGCCGTCCCCATTTCGCGCGGCCTTCCGCTGCCGGTACTCCTGATACGCCCTGGTGCCGCCCCACCTTGCTTTGACCTCCGCCTCATACTGCGCTATCTCGCTCCTGTCGAAAACATCAAACCTCATGGCTGCCACTCCTTTGTTTTGGATTTCACGGGTAAAGGCAATCAGCTCCCCCAGATGCTTGTACTGTAATTCCAACAGCCGGATTTGCTGGGAGAGCGCTTCGGATACGTCAAAATCGGGGCTGTCCAGAATTGCTTTGATTTCTTTCAGGGGAAACTCCAATTCACGAAACAATAAAATGGTCTGCAAACGGCTCAGCGCGGCATCGCCGTACATCCGGTAGCCTGCCTCGGTTACTGCCGCCGGCTTCAAAAGTCCGATCTCATCATAGTAATGAAGCGTGCGCGCGGTGATCCCGGTCAGCTGAACAACCTCGCGGACAGACCTCATTTTTTCAGTCATTCCAAAAGTCCTCCGCAGCGTCTAAAATTTCTTTTGCAGGTAAAAGTGTGGCTTCAACCACGCTTTTGCCGGTTTTTTGCAGGTAATGCTTCACCAAATGGTAGCCGCAGGCATATCCGGCGCAGTAAGGCAGCCCGGCTTTTGGCGCATTTTGCAGTTCCGCCATCGCATCGCCGTAGAGATAGGCGTTGAGGCGTTCAAGGCCCTGAACCTGTAATCCGGCATGGATAACAGGCTTGACAGATTCGTTCAGAGTGGTCAGATCCGTTTTTGTCACCCAGGGACCCACCTTGTCCTCTCCGTACAGGAGAGCGGCGAAGTTTTCTGCCAGTCCCTCGCTGATAATCATTTCCCCAAGGGTGATATCATGCCTCCATTGCATAAACTGAAACCGTACATTGTGATTTGTCTCATGGGCGAATGCGGCCGGAAGACGGCTTAACGTGTATTCATTGGGCGTGAGCCATGCGAAAATATAGCCGGGAATACCGCCGTCTCCACAATAGCCCTCGTTCATCATGATATAAGGGCTTTCGGGATTTGCAAGCAGAATGGTAAACAGATACTCCTGAACGGGCAGCGCAATTCCGCGCTCTGTAAAACAGCGCAGGGACCTCTGGATGGACAGCTCGCATTCTTTCCAGAGCGTATCATCGGAAATGAGGCTGATCGGATGCTTCTGCGTCTCGTCTACCTTGGCTGGGGCGATATGTCCAAGCATACCGCTGGCCATGATTACGTCATAGCCGCCAGGCGTTTTCGCCCGCATGGGGACGTGATAACAGGCCCACTTTCTTTCAAATGGCGTCATCAGCTCATACCGATAGACGTCGTTTTTCTTGTCCGGAGGCGCGCACATTATTTTAGAGTAAACGCCGTCTGAACGTACAGCAGATATCTTCATATCGCTATGCTCCTTTCCTGTTTTCCTACATCATAAACTATGACGTAACGTAGGAGTCAAGAGGGAATTCTCCAAAACAGAAAATCACTTGCTATATGGACATTCCGCGCCGGAGCCGGGGGCCCATTGACGAACAGGGGCCTATCCGGTATAATAAAACATATACACTGTGATATACAGACGAACGGAGGGGAACTATGGGATTTTTTTCTGATGACTGCAAGGCTCCCCGGGAGGGGACGGAGCTGCCCCGGAAGAGAGGTCTGCCCCGGCTGGGGGAGCTGGTGATCCGGGATTTCATGTCGTTTTTCAAGGCGGGCTTTCTCGCCCTGCTGGGGGCGGTCCCCTTCATTGTGGGCACGATCTTCGCCCTGTACGCCCGGCAGATGGTTATGGCCCCTGCCGCGGGACTGGCGGGGGGACTGATCGCGGGGCCCCAGCTGTGCGCCCTGGCGGACACCATTCTCCGCTCCCTCCGGGACGAGCCCGGCTCCTGGTGGAAGGTCTACAGGCGGTCCTGGCGGCGCTCCGCCCGGGCGGCCCTGCTGCCGGGGGCGCTGGCGGGCGCTCTGCTGAGCACCCAGATCTTCCTCTTCGTCCACGCCGGGGCCCTGGGGATCACCGCCCCCGTGGAGGCCGCCCTGGTGGCGGGCTTTCTGCTGCTGACGGGGCTCTCGACGTACCTGTGGCCCCTGCTGGCGCTGATGGAGCTGCCCTTCCCTCTGCTGATAAAGGACGCGGCGCTGCTCTTTCTGGGCCAGCTGCCCCGGAGTGCGGCGGCGCTGGCCGTGGAGGTGCTGTACTGGGCCGTGGTCATCTGGTTCTTCCCCCTGGCGGCGCCGCTGCTGCCCTTCACCAGCCTGTGGCTGCCAACCCTGCCGGCGGTTCTGCTGATCTATCCGGGCATTGAGACAGCCTTCCGCATTGAGGAGAAGCTGCGGGAAAGACAGAAGAGCGAATAGGAGGGCCCGCCCTCCGGGGGATATACCGTCAGAGCCGGGAGGGAAACGGGCGGCGGCCTGTGATCGGTCTGGAGGACGAGGGCGCGCTGTACCGCGATGCGCTCCGCCTCATCCGGCGCCGCAGGAGCGCCGTT
Organism: uncultured Oscillospiraceae bacterium; assembly: GCA_910579965.1. Lineage (GTDB taxonomy): Bacteria > Bacillota > Clostridia > Oscillospirales > Oscillospiraceae > Pelethomonas. The sequence continues at coordinate 30,529 of CAJTWF010000010.1, read as the reverse complement.
TGACCGCCTGCGGCGAAATTCCCTTGCTATTGCCCCATAAATTTGTTAAACTAGAGAAAAGTAGACGCAACCGGAGGAACCTATGGCATCTGAAAAAGCAAAAAACTACGGCAACCAGTCCATCAGCGCCCTGAAGGGGGCGGACCGTGTCCGGAAGCGGCCCGGGGTCATCTTCGGCTCCGACGGGCTGGAGGGCTGCGAGCACGCCGTTTTTGAGATCCTCTCCAACTCCATCGACGAGGCCCGGGAGGGCCACGGCCGCCTCATCACCGTCACCCGCTTCCTGGACCACAGCGTGGAGGTGGAGGACCAGGGCCGGGGCTGCCCGGTGGACTGGAACGAGAAGGAGAAGCGGTGGAACTGGGAGCTGGTGTTCTGCGAGCTCTACGCCGGCGGCAAGTACGGCAACAACGAGGGGGAGAACTACGAGTACTCCCTGGGCCTCAACGGCCTGGGCTCCTGCGCCACCCAGTACGCGTCCGAATATATGGACGTGACCGTCTGGCGGGACGGCTTTGAGTACCAGCTCCACTTCAAAAAGGGCCAGATCACCGGCAAAAAGGGCCAGGAGCTGGAAAAAACGCCCCTGACCCGCCGGCGGACCGGCACCCGGACCCGGTGGCTGCCGGACCTGGAGGTGTTCACGGACATCAACATTCCCCCAGAGTACTTTGCCGGGGTGATGAAGCGGCAGGCGGTGGTCAACGCGGGCGTCACCTTCCGCCTGCGGGTGGAGACCGGGGCGGGGAAGTTCGAGACCACGGAGTTCCTCTATGACAACGGCATCTCCGACTATGTCCGGGAGCTGGCCGGGGAGGGGACCCTCACGGACCCGGTGTTCTGGGAGACGGAGAAGCGGGGCCGGGACCGGGCGGACAAGGACGAGTACAAGGTCCGGCTGAGCGCCGCCTTCTGCTTCTCCAACCGGACGGCGGTGATCGAGCACTACCACAACTCCAGCTGGCTGGAGCACGGCGGCAGCCCGGAGAAGGCGGCAAAGTCCGCCTTCGTGGGGGCCATCGACGGCTGGCTGCGGCAGAACAATAAGTACCAGAAGAGCGAGAGCAGGATCACCTGGGGGGACATCGAGGACTGTCTGGTGCTGGTGTCCAGCAACTTCTCCACCCAGACCAGCTATGAGAACCAGACCAAGAAGGCCATCACCAACAAATTCGTCCAGGACGCCATGGCAGAGTTCCTCCGGGGCCGGCTGGAGATCTACTTCATCGAGAACCCCAACGACGCCCTGCGCATCGCGGAGCAGGTGCTCATCAACAAGCGGAGCCGGGAGCAGGCGGAGAAGGCCCGGCTGAACGTGAAGAAGAAGCTCTCCGGGTCCATCGACATCGCCAACCGGGTGCAGAAGTTTGTGGACTGCCGGACCAAGGACGTCTCCCGGCGGGAGATCTACATCGTGGAGGGCGACTCGGCCCTGGGCAGCGTGAAGCTGAGCCGGGACGCGGAGTTCCAGGGGATCATGCCCGTGCGGGGCAAGATCCTCAACTGCCTGAAGGCGGACTACGCCCGGATCTTCAAAAGCGAGATCATCACCGATCTGATGAAGGTCCTGGGCTGCGGGGTGGAGGTCCAGAACAAGCACGTGAAGGATCTGAGCACCTTCGATCTGGGCTCCCTGCGCTGGAGCAAGGTGGTCATCTGCACGGACGCGGACGTGGACGGCTTCCAGATCCGCACACTGATCCTCACCATGCTCTACCGGCTGTGCCCCACCCTTATCCAGGAGGGGTACGTATACATCGCCGAGTCCCCTCTCTTTGAGATCACCAGCGGGGAAAAGACGTGGTTCGCCTACTCGGAGAAGGAGAAGGCGGAGATCGTGAAGAAGCTGGAGGGGAAGAAGGTAAAGATTGACCGGTCCAAGGGTCTGGGCGAGAACGATCCGGACATGATGTGGCTGACCACCATGAACCCGGAGACCCGGCGGCTCATCAAGGTCATGCCGGAGGACGCGGAGGCCACGGGCCGGATGTTCGATCTCCTGCTGGGGGACAACCTCCAGGGCCGGAAGGAGCACATTGCCAACGAGGGATACAAGTTCCTGGATCTGGCGGACATCTCCTAGTGCTCCACAGAGCACATCTAAAAAGTGTTTCTTTTGGTTCTTTTCTTTATCCATAAAGAAAAGAACAGTCATGATACAACAAACAGACGAAAGGAGCTACCCCATGAAAAAGTGCATTACCCTGTGTCTGACCCTGGTGCTGGCGCTGGCGCTGGCCGCAACCGCCTCCGCCAGCGGCAAAGCGGATCTCAGCGTCATCGGCGGGGCCGACGGACCCACCGGCATTTTTGTGACCAGCGCTCCCACGGCGGCGGCCAGGGAGACCTCCGCCGGGAACGGCGTGGTGGAGATGCAGATCAACGGCGAGTACATCGACTTCACCGGCGCGGAGCCGGAGATTGTGGGCGGACGGACCATGGTGCCCATGCGGGGTGTGCTGGACGCCCTGGGGGCCCAGGTGGACTATGACCACCCGTCCAAGACCGTCACCGCCGCTCTGGGCGGCGTCTCCCTGCGCCACACGATCGGCACGGAGGAGATCACCGTCTCCGGCGGACAGGTGCTGACCATGGACGGGGCCTCCTACGTGAAAAACGGCAGCGTCATGGTGCCCGTGCGGTTCTTCTCCCAGGCCCTGGGCCTTGAGGTCTACTGGGACCGGGGCCAGCGCACGGCGGTGGTCATTGACAAGCAGAAGCTCATCAGCCAGATCGACAGCGGCTTTGCCATCCTCAACGGCTTCCAGGAAAAGCAGGCCGCCGGCCGGGGGGAAAACCTGGCCATGACCATGAACTTTGACGGCACGGCCAAGGTGCTGGACTCCATCGGCGGCGACAAGGAGTACCCCTTCTCCATGGAGATGACCGGCCTGTACGGCCCCTCCGCCATCAACGCCCAGGGGTCCATGGATCTCTCCATCCTCACCGCGCTGATGGAGGCAATGGACGAGGAGGTCCCCCAGGAGATGGCCGGCCTGCTCAAGGATTTTGACTTCCAGATGATCTGCAGCAGCGCGGGCCTCTGGATGCAGATGCCCGCTGTCATGGACATGCTCCGCGCCGGCGGCGAGGCCGTGCCCCAGGGCGAGGTGTGGTTCCAGCTGGACGGCAGCGGGGCCGGCGACATGATGGACCTCTACGGCATAGCCCTGGCGGCCCAGAGGGAGGCCGTCACCATGGGCGGCATGCTCTACGCCATGGCGGAATACAGCGATCTGGAGGTCCCTGTGAACATCTATGACGACGTGACCCAGGCCGCCGCCCTGCTGACGGCCCTGGTGGGGGACGGCGCCTTTGCCAGGGACGGCGGGGACTACGTCTGGACGCTGGATCAGGCCGCCATGGACACGCTGGCGGAGGCGCTGGGCGCAGCCAGCGCGGCCTTCCCCGGTACCATGGAGATGACCCTGCACGCCGACGGCAGCAGCGCGTTTTCCCTGGATCTGACCGTGGACGAGGCGCCGCTGGCGCTGACCATGACCATGTCCGGCACGTCCACCGCCACGGACAGCGCCTTCCAGGGCCGGGTCCAGGTGAAGAACGTGTGCGACGTGACCTTCCAGGCCACGGCCGCGGTCCAGGCCGGGCAGACGGCCCCCTTCCCCGCGCCCCCGGCGGACGCGGTGATCGTGGACATGGGCGCGGCTCCCCTGGTGATGAGCCCTGCGGCCTGAGCGCCTGAGCGCAGTTAAGAACCTGTATTCACAACCGTTGCACGCCGTCTGGCCGGTCTTTTTCCCGCCATACTGCGTCGATTTCCCTTGCCATACGTCAGTATGGCTGCGGAAAATCTCCTTGTCTGACGAGAAAAATCCTCGTCCATCCGGCATCCCACGGTTATGAAGACAGGTTCTAAAGTTTTTTCTTTTGCTTCTTTTCTTTTGTTCACAAAAGAAAAGAAGAGAAAACCGTACTAAGGAATACGCCATATGCCAAAGAAAAAGCAGCCAGACGAGAACAAGCCCCGGGTCAGCAACCCCAACGTGATGGGCCTGCGGGCGGCCATGCTGGAGCAGCCCATCACGGAGACCCTGGAGACCAACTTCATGCCCTACGCCATGTCGGTCATCATGTCCCGGGCCATCCCGGAGATCGACGGCTTCAAGCCCAGCCACCGCAAGCTCCTGTACACCATGTACGAGATGGGCCTGCTGACCAAGGCCCGGACCAAGTCCGCCAACATCGTGGGCCAGACCATGCGCCTCAACCCCCACGGGGACGCGGCCATCTACGACACCATGGTCCGCCTCTCCAAGGGCTACGGCGCCCTGCTCCACCCCTTCGTGGACTCCAAGGGCAACTTCGGCAAGGTCTACTCCCGGGACATGGCCTGGGCAGCCAGCCGGTACACGGAGGCCAAGCTCTCCCCCATCTGCCAGGAGCTCTTCCGGGACCTGGACCAGGACGCGGTGGACTTTGTGGACAACTACGACAACTCCATGAAGGAGCCCGCCCTGCTGCCCACCACCTTCCCCAACATCCTGGTCTCCGCCAACCAGGGCATCGCCGTGGGCATGGCCAGCCAGCTGTGCGGCTTCAACCTCTCCGAGGTCTGCGACACCACGGTGGCCTACCTCAAAAACCCGGACTGCGACATCTCCGCCACCCTCCTGGGCCCCGACTTCCCCACCGGCGGGGAGATCATCTACGATCAGTCCGCCCTGGAGGAGGTCTACCGCACCGGCCGGGGCTCCATCAAGATCCGGGGCAAATACCGCTACGTGAAGAGCGAGAACGTGGTGGAGATCTACGAGATCCCCTACACCACCACCACGGAGAACATCATGGACAAGGTCTCCGAGCTCATCAAGGCCGGCAAGCTCAAGGAAGTGAGCGACATGCGGGACGAGACGGACCTGAGCGGCCTGAAGCTGGCCATTGACCTCAAGCGGGGCGTGGACCCGGAGAAGCTCATGGCCAAGCTCTTCCGGTCCACCACCCTCCAGGACGCGGTGAGCTGCAACTTCAACGTCCTGGTGGCGGGCACGCCCCGGGTCATGGGGGTGCGCTCCCTGCTGGAGGAGTGGTGCTCCTGGCGGACGGAGTGCGTGCGGCGGCGGGTGTACTTCACCCTGAACAAGAAGCGGGACAAGCTCCACCTCCTCAAGGGCCTCAAGCGGATCCTGCTGGACATCGACAAGGCCATCCGCATCATCCGGGAGACGGAGGAGGAGGCCGAGGTGGTGCCCAACCTGATGATCGGCTTTGGCATTGACCAGATCCAGGCGGAGTACGTGGCGGAGATCCGCCTGCGCAACATCAACAAGGAGTACATCCTCAAGCGGGTGCGGGAGGAGGAGGCCCTGCGGGACGAGATCGAGGACCTGGAGGATCTGGTCAACAGCCCCGGCCGGGTGAAAAAGCTCATCATTCGGGAGCTGGAGGACGTGAAAAAGAAGTACGGCCAGCCCCGGCTCACCACCATCGTCTATGAGCACGAGCTCCCCGCCTACGACGAGAGCGAGGACACGCCGGACTACCCGGTGACCGTCTTCCTCTCCCGGGAGGGGTACTTCAAGAAGATCACCCCCCAGTCCCTGCGCATGGCGGACACCCAGAAGTACAAGGACGGGGACGGCCCGCGCCAGAGCTTTGAGACCACCAGCCGGGCGGAGGTCATGTTCTTCACCAACCGGCAGCAGGTGTACAAGTGCCGCCTGAGCGACTTTGACGACGCCAAGGCCAGCGTCCTGGGGGACTACCTGCCCAGCAGGCTGGGCATGGACCCGGAGGAGGCCGTGGTGAGCATGGTCCTGCCGGGGGACTACAGCGGCGCGCTGCTGTTCTTCTTTGAAAACGGCAAGGCCGCCCGGGTGGAGCTGACCGCCTACGCCACCACCTCCAACCGCCGCCGGCTCACGGGGGCCTACAGCGACAAGAGCCCCCTGGCGGCCCTGCTGCACCTGAAGGAGGACCGGGAGCTGGCGCTGTTCTCCTCGGAGAACCGGGTCCTCATCTTCAATACCGCCCTGCTCGCCCCCAAGTCCACCCGGTCCACCCAGGGGGTGCAGGTGATGACCCTCAAGGCCAAGCACCGCCTGACGGAGGCGGCGGCGGTGGAGGACGCCCCCCTGACCAATCTCCCCCGCTACCGCTGCCGGGCCATCCCCGCCGCAGGGGCCCTGCTCCGGGAGGAGGACGGGGAGCAGATGCGGCTCCTGTAGCGCCTCTCCGCCCCCCCGGGAGGGGGCCCGCCGGGGCCGGACCGCGGGCCCCGGCGGGGCATAGAATACGCTGTCGGGCATAAACCCGGGGCGGCGGGGGAATACTTTCCCAGAGCAGGCGGCTTTCTCCAGGCGGCGTCAAAGCCGGTTCGTCGATTTTCCCACAAAATGGCGTGGACAGGTGAAGAATATGCCGCTAATTTTGTAGAATGTGCTATTGACGGGGAAAAGGAAATTTGCTAACATAACACATATACTCCCGCGCTGCCAACCATCGCGCAGATTGAGATTGAAGAGGAGATAATGGTCTATGTATACTCAGGAAGTCACCATCAACAATGAGGTTGGTCTGCATGCAAGACCTGCCACCTACTTCATCCGTAAGGCCAATGAGTTCAAGAGCGGCATCTGGGTTGAGAAGGACGAGCGCCGGGTGAACGCCAAGAGCCTGCTGGGCGTTCTGTCTCTGGGCATCGTAAAGGGCACCACCATCACCCTGATCGCTGACGGCTCCGATGAGAAGGAGGCCGTTGAGGCGCTGGCCGAGCTGGTTCGTTCCGGCGAATTCGGCGAATAACGCACATATCGACGGATGAGGAGACTGTTTCGGCAACGAAACAGTCTTTTTCTGTCTGAGCAGAACCGTCCGGCGGGGGCCCGCCCCCGGACCACCCAAAAAGGAGGAGAGACCCATGACCAAGGAGGAGCTGCTGGAGAAGGCCAACAGCCTGCCCCTGGCCCCGGGGGTGTACCTGATGCACGACAAGGAGGGCACGGTCATCTATGTCGGCAAGGCGAAACGGCTGAAAAACCGGGTGAGCCAGTACTTTCAGGCCGGCCGGGGCCACAACCTGAAGACCCAGACCATGGTGAAGCTGGTTGATACCTTTGACACCATCGTGGTGGGCAGCGAGTTTGAGGCCCTGGTACTGGAAAACGCCCTCATCAAGCAGTACATGCCCCGGTACAACATCCTCCTCAAGGACGACAAGGGCTACCCCTTTGTGCGCCTGAGCCGGGAGCAGTACCGGCGCTTCTCCCTGGTCAGCCGGGTTGCCGGCGACGGGGCCCGGTACTTCGGTCCCTACGGCGGCCGGCTGGAGACCCGCTCCGCCCTGGACGCCATCCGCACGGCTCTCCGCCTGCCCACCTGCCACAAGAGCTTCCCCCGGGACATCGGCAAGGAGCGGCCCTGCCTGAACCACCACATGGGCCGGTGCGACGGGTTCTGCCGGCCGGAGATGAGCCGGGAGGAGTACGAGCGGCGGGTGGACATCGCCGTGCAGCTGCTGGAGGGCAAGATCCGGCTGGTGACGGCCCAGCTGGAGCGGGAGATGGGGGCCGCCGCCGAGGAGCTGCGCTTCGAGGAGGCCGCCGCCCTCCGGGACCGGATCGCGGCCATCAAGGTGCTGGGCAAGCGGCAGAAGGTCATCGCCGGGGTGTGCGCGGACACGGACGTGTGGGGGCTGTACCTGGAGGCCAAGTGCTGCTTCGCGGTGCTCCACTACGAGGAGGGGCAGCTGACGGGGAAGGAGGCGGAGCTGTTCGCCGCCTCGGCCCTGGAGGAGGAGGGGGAGATCCTCTCGGCCCTGCTGCTGCAATACTACGGCTCCCGGTCCGCGCTGCCCCGGGAGATCTTCATCCCCGCGGCCATTGAGGACCAGGAGGTGCTGGAGCAGCTGCTGGGGGAGAAGGCGGGGCACAGAGTGACAGTCCGCACGCCCCAGCGGGGGGACCGGGCCCAGGTGCTGGCCCTGGCCGCCGCCAACGCCCGGGAGGAGGCGGAGCGGCAGACCACCAGCCAGGAGCGCAGCGACCGCACCCTGGAGCTGCTGGGGAAGCTGATGGGCCTGGAGGAGCCGCCGGAGTGGATGGAGAGCTACGACATCTCCAACACCGGCGGGGAGGACGTGGTGGCCTCCATGGTGGTGTTCCGCGGCTCCCGGCCCGCCAAGGACCGGTACAGGCGCTTTCGCATCAAGGAGCTGGACGGCCATCCGGACGACTACAAATCCATGGAGGAAGTGCTCACCCGGCGGCTGACCCACTACATGGAGCAGGACAAGAAGTTCATGCCCCTGCCGGACGTGCTGCTCATCGACGGCGGCGAGCAGCACGCCAAGGTGGCCCGGCGGGTGACGGAGCGGTTCGGCCTGGCCATCCCCATCTTCGGCATGGTGAAGGATGACCGCCACCGCACCCGGGCCCTGGTGACCCCGGAGGGCCGGGAGATCGGCATCAAGGGAACCCAGGCCGTGTTCACCCTCATCGGCCGCATCCAGGAGGAGACCCACCGCTTCGCCATCACCTACAACCGCCAGAGCCACGGCAGGAGCGTGCGGGGCTCCGCCCTGGACGAGATCCCCGGCGTGGGAGAAGCCCGGCGCACGGCCCTGCTGCGGCGGTTCAAGAGCGTGAAGGCGGTGCGGGAGGCCAGCCTGGAGGAGCTGGAGGAGGTGGTGCCCCGAAATGCGGCCGCGGCGGTGTACCTGTGGGCCCACCCGCCGGCGGAGGAAAACCCCCAGCCCCCCGCATAGGACAACGCCCTTTGCGATACACTAATACAGATCCTGCAGGAGCAGCCGGATCATCCGGCTGCTCTTCTTTAACCCTATTTTACCGCCATTTAACCTCCCCGCTGTTTTCCATTTTACATTTCCGGCTTATCATGGCAGTACCGCCGCCCATCCAGGAAAGGAGCGCCCGCCTATGAAGAAACGAATTTTTCCCCTGCTGCTGCTGGCAGCCCTCCTGCTGGCCGCCTGCGGCGGCAGCACGGCGGAGGGCCTCACCGGCACGGTGAACACCGACGGCTCCACCTCCATGGCCGACGTGATGGCGGTGCTCCAGGAGACCTTCCGGGAGCGGGAGCCCGGCATTACGGTCAACTACTCCGGCACCGGGTCCGGCGCGGGGGTGGAGGCGGTGCTGACAGGCAGAGCGGACATCGGCCTGTCCAGCCGCCCGCTGAAGGAGGCGGAGCTGGACAAGGGGGCCGTGGCCTGGACCGTGGCCCTGGACGGGGTGGCGGTGATCGTCCACCCCTCCAACCCGGTGTCCGGCCTGACCCTGGCCCAGCTGGAGCAGGTCTTCACCGGCCAGGTGGACAACTGGTCCGCCCTGGGGGGCCCGGACGCCCCTGTCGCGGTCTATGGCCGGGAGGCGGGCAGCGGCACCCGGGGGGCCTTTGAGGAGCTGCTGGGGGTGACGGACCGGTGCGATTACACCAACGAGTACGGCTCCTCCGGGGATGTGGTGGGCAACGTGTCCGGCAATCCCAACGCCATCGGCTACACCTCCCTGGCCTCCGTGGGCGGCACGGTGTCGGCGCTGGCGGTGGAGGGCGCGGCCTGCACGGAGGAGACGGTGCGGAGCGGGGCCTACCCCATCCAGCGGCCCTTCCTGCTGGTGACCCGGGAGGGCGCGGCCCTCTCCCCGGCGGCCCAGGCCTTCCTGGACTACGCCTGCGGCGGCGAGGCGGGGCCCTATATCGCCCGGGCCGGCGCGGTTGCGCCGTGAAGCGGGGGCAGTCATTCTTTTCTTTGTTCACAAAGAAAAGAATCAAGAGAAAAACTTTAGAGGAGGCACGCCCTATGAAGCGCCGGATAAAACCAGCCGAGTTCGCCATGCAGACCCTCTTTCTGATCTGCGGCCTGACGGCCATCGCCTTTGTGCTGCTCATCACCGTCTATCTGATCCTGGCCGGCCTGCCGGCCATCCGGGAGATCGGCCTGACGAGCTTCCTCTTCGGCCGCACCTGGGCCTCCACCCACGCCACGGATCCCCGGTTCGGCATCCTGCCCATGATCCTCGCCTCTGTCTACGGCGCGGCCGGGGCCATTGTGCTGGGGGTGCCGGTGGGCTTCTTCACCGCCCTCTTCCTGGCCAAGGCGGCCCCGCCCCGGCTGGCGGGGCTCATCCGCCCGGCGGTGAACCTGCTGGCGGGCATCCCGTCTGTGGTCTACGGCCTGGTGGGCATGTGCGTGCTGGTGCCGGCCCTCCGCGCCTGGCTGGACCTGCCGGCGGGGGACTCCCTGCTGGCGTCCATCATCGTGCTGGCGGTGATGATCCTGCCCTCCATCATCTCCGTGTCCGACGCGGCCCTGGCGGCGGTGCCCCGGGAGTACGAGGAGGCCAGTCTGGCCCTGGGGGCCACCCCGGTGGAGACCTATCTGCGGGTCACCGCCCCGGCGGCCCGCAGCGGGGTGGCGGCGGCGGTGGTGCTGGGGGTGGGCCGGGCCATCGGGGAGGCCATGGCCATCCTCATGGTGGCGGGCAACGTGGCCAACATGCCCTCCCTGCTCTCCAGCGTCCGCTTTCTCACCACGGGCATTGCCATTGAGATGAACTATGCCGCTCCGGGCTCCCTCCAGCGGCAGGCCCTCTTCTCCATCGGTCTGGTGCTCTTCCTGTTCATTATGCTCATCAACATCCTGCTGAATCTGGCCCTGAAGCGGGGCAAGGAGGGCTGACCATGGGCGCGAATCTCTCCCCGGCCCGCCGGGCCTGGAATCTACTGGCAAAGCTGGCGCTGTGGCTGTGCGCCGCCGTCACCTGCGCCCTGCTGCTGCTGGTTATCGGCTATATCTTCCTCCGGGGCGCGCCGGGCCTGAGCTGGGAGCTGCTCACCAGCCAGGAGAGCGTCCTCCGCGGCACGGTGGGCATCCTGCCCAGCATCCTCAACACACTCTATGTCATCGCGGCCTCCCTGGCCGTGGTCCTGCCCCTGGGGGTGGGGGCGGCCGTGTACCTGACCGAGTACGCCAAAAACCGCCGTCTGGCGGGGGCGGTGGAGTTTGCCGCCGAGACACTCTCCGGCATCCCCTCCATCCTCTACGCCCTGGTGGGGGTCATCCTCTTCTGTAATACCCTGGGCCTCCAGAAGACCCTGCTGGCCGGGTCCCTGACCCTGGTTATCATGACCCTGCCCACAGTCATCCGTACCACCCAGGAGAGCCTGCGCACCGTGCCCCGGTCCTACCGGGAGGGGGCCCTGGGCCTGGGGGCGGGCAGGTGGCGCACCATCCGCACCGTGGTGCTGCCCTCCTCGGTGGACGGCATCGTCACCGGCTGCATCCTGGCGGTGGGGCGGGTGGTGGGGGAGAGCGCGGTGCTCATGTACACGGCGGGCCTGTCCACGGCCATGCAGGACTTCTCCACCATCCAGGGCCTGCTCCGCGCCTCCGGCGCCACCCTCACCGTGGCCCTGTACGTCTACGCCAAGGAGCGGGCGGACTTCGCCATCGCCTTCACCATCGCCACGCTCCTGCTCATCCTCACCGGGCTCATCAATCTGGCCGCCCATCTGGCGGGGAGGCTGCTGCGGAGGGGATAGACTTACATTCTTTTTCTTTGTGAACAAAGAAAAAGAATCAAAAAGAAAAACCTTAACGCTGCAAAAAAGACACACTTCACTGGAAAGGACAGCGACGCCATGGCAGAGCAAGCGATCCTCTCGGCCCGGGACCTGGATTTCTTCTACGGCGCCTCCCAGGCCCTGCGGCACATCAGTCTGGACATCCCCGCCGGCCGGGTGACGGCCCTCATCGGCCCCTCCGGGTGCGGAAAGTCCACCTTCCTGCGCACCATCAACCGCATGAACGATCTGGTCCCCGGGACCCGGATGACCGGCTCCCTCACCTTCCAGGGCCAGGAAATCTACGCGCCGGGACTGGACGTCACCGCCCTGCGCCGCCGGATCGGCATGGTCTTCCAGAAGCCCAACCCCTTCCCCATGTCCATCTACGACAACGTGGCCTACGGCCCCCGGACCCACGGGGAGCGCCGCAGGGCCCGGCTGGACGAGCTGGTGGAGAACTCCCTGCGCGCCGCCGCCATCTGGGAGGAGGTCCGGGACCGGCTGAAGAAGAGCGCCCTGGGCCTCTCCGGGGGCCAGCAGCAGCGGCTGTGCATCGCCCGGGCCCTGGCGGTGGAGCCGGAGGTGCTGCTCATGGACGAGGCCACCAGCGCCCTGGACCCCATCTCCACCTCCAAGATCGAGGATCTCATCGGCTCCCTCAAGGAGAAATACACCATCGTCATGGTCACCCACAACATGCAGCAGGCCGTCCGGGTCTCCGACCGGACCGCCTTCTTCCTCTCCGGGGAGCTGGTGGAGTTTTCCCCCACGGAGCGCCTCTTCTCCATGCCCCGGGACCAGCGCACGGAGGACTACATTACCGGGAGGTTCGGCTGATGCGAAACCGTTTTGACCAGCAGCTGGAGACGCTGCACCAGGAGCTCATCGGCATGGGGGCCATGTGCCAGGAGGCCATCGCCGCCGGCGCGGCAGCCCTGCTGGACCACGATCCGGCCATGGCCGAGGTGGCCATTGCCCGGGAGGTGGAGATTGACCGGCAGGAGCGGGAGATTGAGAGCCTGTGCATGCGCCTCCTCCTCCAGCAGCAGCCCGTGGCCCGGGACCTGCGCACGGTCTCCTCCGCCCTGAAGATGATCGGGGACATGGAGCGCATCGGGGATCAGGCCGCGGACATCGCGGAGATCTCCCGCCACCTGAGCCCCGGCTGTCCCCTGCCCGGCCAGATCCATATCCGGGACATGGCCCAGGCCGCGGCCAGGATGGTGGACGGCAGCGTGGACGCGTTTGTAAAAAAGGATTTGCAGGCGGCCCAGGACGTGATACAATATGACGATATAGTGGACGAGCTGTTTGTCCGGGTCAAGGACGAGCTGACGGAGCTCATCCGCCAGGACGCCGCCGGGGCGTGGGAGGCCCTGGATCTGCTCATGGCGGCCAAGTACCTGGAGCGCATCGGAGACCACGCCGTCAACCTGGCGGAGCGGGTGTCCTATTCCATTACGGGGAGAGTGCGGGCGTAAAAGGGCCCGCTGTACGCGCCTATGATTTATTTTGTTGAGGACGACAACAGCATCCGGAAGCTGGTGCTCTACTCCCTCACCAGCGCGGGACTGGAGGCGGAGGGGTTCGCCCGGCCCTCCGCCTTCTGGGCCGCGCTGGACCGGCGGGGGCCCGAGGTGGTGCTGCTGGACATCATGCTGCCGGAGGAGGACGGCATCTCCATCCTGAAGAAGCTCCGGGAGGACCGGCGCACCCGGTCCGTCCAGGTGATCCTCCTCACCGCCAAGGGCAGCGAGTACGACAAGGTGGTGGGCCTGGACGCGGGGGCGGACGACTACGTCTCCAAGCCCTTCGGCATGATGGAGCTGATGGCCCGGGTCCGCTCCGCCCTGCGCCGGGCGGGGGACAGGACCCCCGCCCCGTCCCGGGGCGTTCTGACCATGGGGCCCCTCACCGTGGACCCGGCCCGCCACGTGGTCCAGGCCGGGGCGTGCGGCGTGACCCTCACCCTCAAGGAGTTCCAGCTGCTGGTCCTCCTGCTGGAGCACCCGGGGGCGGTGTTCACCAGGGATCAGCTGCTCAGCACCATCTGGGGCTACGACTTTGACGGGGCCAGCCGCACCGTGGACGTACATATCCGCACCCTCCGCCAGAAGCTGGGGGAGGCGGGAAACCTGATTCAGACCGTCCGGGGCATGGGCTATAAGATTGAGGAGACGCCATGACCAGAAAAATCTTCCGCACCAGCCTGCTGGTGGGGCTGGCTGCCCTGGCACTCAGCGCGGGCCTCTTCAGCTGGGCCCTGGTCCGCCACTTCACGGCCAAGGTCTACGAGGAGCTGATGGTGGAGGTCCGTCTGGCCGCCCAGGGGGTGCGCCTGGGGGGACGGGACTACCTGGAGGCGGTGAGCTCCCCCGCCCGGCTCACCTGGATCGGCGGGGACGGCACGGTGCTCTTCGACACCGCCGCCCAGGCGGAGGGCATGGACAACCACCTGGACCGGCCGGAGATCCGGGACGCCCTCTCCCGGGGGCTGGGCCGGGACAGCCGCCTGTCCGACACCCTCTCCGAGCGCACCCTGTACGCGGCCCTGGCCCTGGAGGACGGCACGGTACTCCGGGTGGCCAGCCGGCAGAAGTCCGCCGCCGCCCTGCTGGCGGCGCTGGCGCCGGAGGCGGCCCTCATCGTGGCGGCCACGGCCCTTCTGTCCGCCCTGCTGGCGGGCCCCCTGGCCCGGCGGATCATCCGGCCCATTCTGGAGCTGGATCTCAGCCGGCCGGACCAGTGCCGGTGCTACGAGGAGCTTGCGCCCCTGCTGTGCCGCCTGCGCTCCCAGCAGGAGACCATCCGGGCCCAGACCGACGAGCTGCGCCAGCGCCGGGAGGAGTTCACCGCCATCACTGAGAACATGAGCGAGGGCTTTCTGCTCATTGACCGGCGGATGGACCTGCTCTCCTGCAACGCCAGCGCCCTGCGGCTGCTGGGCGCGCCGGAGGCCGCGCCGGGGGAGAGCGTGCTGCGGCTGAGCCGGGCGGAGAGCTTCTGCCGGGTGGTGGAGGAGGCCCTCTCCGGCCGGCACAGCGAGGCCCTGCTGGAGGGGGAGGGCGGGTGCTGCCAGCTGCTGGCCAGCCCGGTCAGCCACCAGGGCCGCCCCGCCGGGGCGGTGGTGGCCATCCTGGACGTGACGGAGCGGCAGCGGCGGGAGGCCCTGCGCCGGGAGTTCACGGCCAACGTCTCCCACGAGCTGAAGACCCCCCTCACCTCCATCTCCGGCTTTGCGGAGCTGATGAAGGGCGGTCTGGTGCCCCAGGAAACGGTGCCCGAGTTCGCCTCGGACATCTACCGGGAGGCCCAGCGGCTCATCGCCCTGGTGGAGGACATCATCCACCTGAGCCAGCTGGATGAGAACGCCCTGCCCATGGCGTGGGAGCCGCTGGACCTCTTCGCCCTGGCGGAGGAGGTCCTGGCCCGGCTGGCCCCCGCCGCCGCCCGGGCCCAGGTGACCCTCTCCCTGGAGGGGGAGCCGGCGGAGGTGGAGGGGGTGCGCCACGTGCTGGAGGAGATGATCGGCAATCTGGTGGACAACGGGGTGAAGTACAACCGCCCCGGGGGCTCCGTGGCCGTCGCCGTAGGCCGGCGGGAGGGCCTGGCCCGGCTCACGGTCCGGGACACGGGCATCGGCATCCCTCCGGCCCACCAGCAGCGGGTGTTCGAGCGGTTCTACCGGGTGGACAAGAGCCACTCCCGGGAGGTGGGCGGCACGGGCCTGGGCCTGTCCATTGTCAAGCACGCGGCGGCCTACCACGGCGCGGCCCTGGAGCTGGAGAGCCGGGAGGGGGAGGGCACGGCGGTGACGGTGCAGTGGCGGTAGGGGGGCAGGCCGGGCGGAGATTGTACAGGATAAATGAGAAAACCGGGAAAGGGCGTGATGCCCGGGGGAAGCGCAGGAAAAGGGCTGGAGCAGGCTGGGAAACTAATGAATTTAGAGCGGGATTTTATATAGCGCCTACACGTGTTAGGCGCGTATAGCGGCCCAAATAGCGATACAACGAACATGAACTGCGGCGATAAAAGCATCCGAGGTCTTGGCATAGCGGGTGGCAATACCTCTCCAGCGTTTCGAAGACAGGAAGCAGTTTTCTGCCAGGTGACGCAGTTTATAGAGATATTTGTCATAGCCGCGCTGTTCTCTGCGGTTCTTCTTCGGTGGAATCACGGGCTCCATTCCCGCTGAAACCGCTGTAGCAATCATCAAAAAACCTAACAATAATCAGAAGCGGCGTACCAATGGGAGCAGTCCCGGGGAGAAACGCAAGAGAGAGCCTTCTGGATGGCATCCGGGAGGAGGTCCAAGCAGCGGATTTCCCAGCAGCGCAGGATGACGTTCATCTTGGACCATATCTTCTTAACAGGATTGAGATCAGGGCTGCAGGGCGGAAGGTACCGTATTTTCATACCCTTTGCCTCCAGAATTTCGCGAACGGCCTTTACACGGTGAGAACGCATATTGTCCATCACTGCGATGTCACCCGTCCGAAGGGTTGGAAGTAACGTCTCTTTCCTGTTCTGCACAAAAAAGGACCTGCAACTTTGTTGAACCTGCGGATTGCAAATTTTTGTGAGTTTTGGTAAAGTATCTCCAGAATTTTAGAATACGCATTCATGGCGGTGTATCTATGATTACAATGACCGAGATCGCAAGGCTCACCGGCGTATCCCAGCCCACGGTCTCCCGGGTGCTCAACGGAAATCCGAATGTAGGGCAGGAGATCCGGGAAAGGGTCCTGGCCTGCGCCAAGGAACACAACTACCAGTGCAACGCCCTGGCCAAGGGGCTCCAGGGCAGCAAGACCATGCTGCTGGGCGTGCTGGTTACAGATATCTCCAACGGCTTTTTCGCGGATCTGGCCAAGGCCATCGAGGCGGCGGCCCGAAAGGCCGGATATACCATCATCCTCTTCAACAGCGACTGTGACCTGGAGAAGGAGCGGTCCTATCTGGACGTGGTCAGCCGCTACCGGGTGGACGGCGTGCTGGTGGTGCCGGTGAAGGAGAACGGCGAGGAGCTGCCGGACTTCGCGGCGAGTCTGGACATACCCGTAGTGGCCATCACCAAGCCCGCCGCGGCCCTGGATGCGGTGTACGTGGACCACAGAAGCGCCGGCGCGCTGGTGGCGGAGCACCTGGCGGAGCGGGGATACCGGCGGTTTTTGTTCATCGGGGAGGAGTATGACCGGAAGTATCTGGGCTTCCGGGAGAAGCTGGCGGAGCGGGGGCTGGCGGAGCGGACAGGCAGCGTGGCCTATGAGAGCGACAGACAGCTCATCCACTTCCTGGAGACGTGGCTCCGCCGTCCCGGCGGGCGGACCGCTGTGTTCGCCGGCAACGACATCTTCGCGTTGCGAACCCTGAGCGCCCTGCGGATGCTGGAGGTGTCCGTGCCCCGGCAGGCGGGCGTCATCGGCTTTGACGACACCTCCACCGGCCGCTATCTCCGTCCGGCCCTGAGCAGCGTGTCCCAGCCCATCGCCGCCATGGCGGGAGAGGCGGTGTCCCGTCTCCTCTGGCGCATAGACCACCCCCGGGCGGAGGAGATCCTGGATCTGGCCCTCCCCGCCGAGCTGGTGGTGCGGGAGAGCGCCTGAGCGGAACAGAAAACGGATATTATCGCAAATAATGCGTATTCTTGTCAAACCATGGGAGCATCTGCCGGGGAGCCGCATCCTGTTCTCCGGCCAAACAGCAGAAAGGAAGGTAAGGCGCTATGACAGACATCACATCCATCGGCGAGATCCTGATCGACCTGACACAGACAGGGAAGAACGACGCAGACGTCCCCCTCTTTGCCGCCAATCCCGGCGGTGCGCCGGCCAACGTGGCGGTAGCCGCCGCCCGGCTTGGCAGCCGGACCGCCTTCATCGGCAAGATCGGCAATGACGGCTTTGGCGGCTATCTCCGTCAGGTGCTGGAGGAGAACGGGGTGGATCACTCCGGCCTCCAGATGGCGGACAGCCCCACCACTATGGCTATTGTGTCCGTGGACGGGACCGGGGAGCGGAGCTTCCGCTTCATCCGGGGCGCGGACTGCGAGATGGTGCCCGAGGACGTGGACGAGGCCCTGGCCCAGAGCAGCAAGATCCTCCACTTCGGCTCCGTGAGCCTGACCCAGGGCGTGGCCCGCAGCGCCACCATCTTTACCGCCCGGGCGGCCCACAAGGCCGGCGTGCTGGTGAGCTATGACCCCAACTACCGCCCCGCCCTCTGGCGGACCAAGCGGGACGCCCTGGAGTGGATGACCCTGCCCCTGCCCCTGGTGGACGTTATCAAGCTCTCCGACGAGGAGCTGCCCCTGCTCACGGAGACCGGGGATCTGGAGGAGGGCAGCCGCCGTCTGGAGAAACAGGGCGTGGCCCTTGTGATGATTACCTTGGGAGAGCGCGGCACCTTCTGCCGCTGGCGGGGGGAGACCTTCACCGTGCCCGCCTTCCCCACCAGGGTGGCGGACACCAACGGCGCCGGGGACACCTTCATGGGCGCGGTGCTCCACCGTCTCTGCCGCCGGGGCGGGAAGCCCCTGGAGGGCCTGGAGCTGGCGGAGCTGCGGGAGATCGTCGCCTTCGCCAACCGGGCCGCCTCCCTGACCTGCTCCCGCAGCGGAGCCATCCCCGCCATGCCCACGCTGGCGGAAGTGGAAGGAGCGCTTTAACGTGAAAAAACCGAGAAAGGAGAAAAAGAAACCCCTTGCTGTAAAGCCCGCCGCGCCGGGGCCTGCCGCCGGAGAGGCGGTCCCGCCGGATGACTTCCAGCGCCGTCTGGCAGCGCGCCGGGAGGAGCTGAAGTGGCTCTACTGTGAGCTCTACCACAACGACACCGGGGCCTTTGACTACTTTCTGACCATGCTCCGGCGGTGCTGGGAGGCGCGGAAGGAGCCCCTCCGGGCCCAGGACAGGGTCCGGGAGGAGGACCCGGGCTGGTACCGCCGCCGGGATCTGCTGGGCATGATGCTCTATGTGAACGCCTTCGCCGGCACCCTGCGGGGGGTGGAGGAGAGGCTGCCCTACCTCCAGGAGTGCGGGGTCAACTACCTCCACCTGATGCCCCTGCTGGCCTCCCCGGAGGGCCGCAGCGACGGGGGCTATGCGGTCAGCGACTTCCGGGCCGTGGAGCCCCGGCTGGGGACCATGGCGGATCTGGAGCATCTGGCGGACGCCTGCCGGGCCGCCGGGATCCGCCTGTGCCTGGACTTTGTGATGAACCACACCAGCGAGGACCACGACTGGGCCAGACGGGCCCGGGCCGGGGAGCCGGGGTACCGGGAGCGGTACTTCTTCTACGACAGCTGGGAGATCCCCCGGGCGTTTGAGAAAACGGTGCCCCAGGTGTTCCCCACCACCGCCCCGGGCAGCTTCACCCAGCTGGAGGGCGGCCAGATCGTCATGACCAGCTTCTACCCCTACCAGTGGGATCTGAACTACGCCAACCCGGTGGTGTTCAACGACATGACGGAGAACATGCTCTATCTGGCCAACCGGGGCATGGATGTGATCCGCCTGGACGCCATCCCCTACATCTGGAAGCAGCTGGGCACCGACTGCCGCAACCTGCCCCAGGTCCACACCCTCTCCCGGATGCTGCGCATCGCCTGCGAGATCGTCTGCCCCAGCGTGCTGCTGCTGGGGGAGGTGGTGATGGAGCCGGCCAAGGTGGCCCCCTACTTCGGCACCACGGAGAAGCCGGAGTGCCACATGCTCTACAACGTGACCACCATGGCCACCACCTGGCACACCCTGGCCACCGGGGACGTGTCCCTGCTGCGGCGGCAGATGGAGACCCTCTGCGCCCTGCCCAAGGATTTCCTTTTCCTCAACTACCTGCGCTGCCACGACGACATCGGCTGGGGCCTGGACTACCCCTGGCTGAAGGCCCGCTTCGGCACGGAGGAGGTGGCCCACAAGCGGTATCTCAACGACTATTTCACCGGCAAATGGCCGGGCAGCGGCGCCCGGGGGGAGCTGTACAACGACGATCCCCGGCTGGGGGACGCCCGGCTGTGCGGCACCACGGCCTCCCTGTGCGGCATGGAGGCGGCGGACTACGAGAGGGATCCCTTCAAGCTGGAGCGGGCCGTGGCCTGTGATCTGACCCTCCACGCCTGGATGCTCTCCCAGAGCGGCATCCCGGTGATTTACAGCGGCGACGAGGTGGGCCAGCTCAACGACTACGCCTACCACAGCGATCCGGCCAAGCGGGAGGACAGCCGGTACATCCACCGGGGCGATTTCCAGTGGGAGCTGGCCGCTCTGCGCGCCGACGAGTCCACCCGCCAGGGCAAGCTCTTTCAGGGCCTGCGGCGGCTGGAGCGGATCCGGGCCTCGGAGCCCTGCTTTGACGGCCAGGCGGACGTGTGGGTGGAGGAGAGCGGCAGCGCCCATGTGCTGGCCCTGTGCCGGCGGATGGAGGGCCGGGAGCTGGTGTGCCTGTTCAATTTCAGCGGCCAGTTTGTCCACGCCAGCCTGAACCGGGACGAGTCCTACACGGAGCTGATGTACGGCGGAAAGCGCCAGGGCCTCCGGGACGTGGAGCTGTGGCCCAACGGCTTTGCCTGGCTGCTGCGGGATGACGAAGAATAGGCATTCACGCTGTTTTCTGGCGATAAGGGACGATTTTCAGGGGGCGGCCGGGAAAATTCCCGGCCGCCCCCTGGCGTCCCTATCCAATCAGCAGCTCCGGCAGACAGGCGGCAAACAGCATGGCCGCCGCCAGCGCCAGCGCCGCGCCCAGCAGCAGATACCGCCTGCGCAGCAAAAAGACTCTCATGCGGCTGTCCCTCTTCATATGACCGGCCCTCCTCCGTTTTTTGGTACAGTCTATGCGGTTTCGGGGGAAAAGAGAAGCGGCCTCCTCTTTTTCGCGCTTTGACGGCCGCGCCGGAGTGTGGTATACTGTGGCTGCATATCTGTAACAGGAGAGTGGAAAGAATGGGTATTCAAATGATACTGCTGGATCTGGACGGTACGCTGCTCACCAGCGACAAGCGCCTGAGTCCGGGCAACCGGGCCGCCCTGGAGCGGGCGGCGGCCAGGGGCGTACATATCGTGCCCAGCACGGGGCGGTTCTACAGCGGGATGCCCCAGGTGGTGCGGGAGCTGCCCTTTGTGCGCTACGTGGTGTCCATCAACGGCGCGCTGATCTATGACGCGGCGGAGGACAAGGTACTCCGCCGGGCGGACATCGCCCCGGAGGACGCGGACCGGCTCTTCCAGCGCATGGAGCAGCTGCCGGTGCTCTATGACTGCTTCATCGACGGCTGGGGCTGCATGGACCGGCGGCAGTACGAGCAGGTGGAGTCCTTTGTGGAGGACCCCGGGCTCCGGCGGATGATCCTGGAGCTGCGCCGGCCGGTGGACGATCTGCGGGGGTACGTGGTGCGGACGGGCACGCCCGTGCAGAAGACCCAGATGTTCTTCCGGGAGGCGGCGGCCCGGAACGCGGAGCTGGAGCGGATGATCCGGGATTTTCCGGACATGTCGGTGACCAGCTCCTACCCCCTCAACATCGAAATCAACGCCAAGCCGGCCAGCAAGGGGGAGGGGCTCCGGTTCCTCTGCCGGCATCTGGGCATTGACCCGAGGGACGCCATGGCCTGCGGGGACGGCAGCAACGACATATCCATGCTCCAGGCCGCCGGCGTGGGGGTGGCCATGGCCAACGCGGATCCCCGCCTGCTGGCGGCGGCGGACTATGTGACCGGCGGCAACGACAGCGACGGCGTGGCCGAGGCCGTGGAGCGCTTCTGCTTCTAGCGCCCCCTACGCCCCCAGGGCGATGCCGACCATCGTGCCCGCGTAGGTGCCCAGGACATAGCCCAGGGTGCCCACCAGCATGGCCGGTCCCACCAGACGGGACCAGCCCTGGGAGATGGCCATGCCGGCGGCGGTGGTGGGACCGCCGATGTTGGCGTTGGAGGCGATGATGGCGTCCTCCAGATCAAAGCGCAGCAGCCGCGCGCCCACGAAGCAGAAAACCATGTTCACCACCACCATGAGGAAGGTCAGCACCAGCAGCAGGGGCGCCTCGGTGACCACGGTGTAGATGTTGGCGGGCACGCCG
Organism: uncultured Oscillospiraceae bacterium; assembly: GCA_910579965.1. GTDB lineage: Bacteria > Bacillota > Clostridia > Oscillospirales > Oscillospiraceae > Pelethomonas. Next base: position 8,914 of record CAJTWF010000010.1, on the reverse strand, counting down.
ATGACGAACAGAAACAGGTAGATGAGGTAGGTGCCGATCTCCTGGGACCCGTGCATCCGCTCCACCTGGCGGGAGAAGCAGGAGGCCGCGATGACGGAGATGGTGGTGATCCACACGTACTGGCTGCCCAGGAAACGGCCCACAAAGTTCATCAGCACCGCGGAGACGCCCTGGGCCTCCGCGCCGGGGGTGAGGGGGCTGAACAGGCCGGCGATCAGGTTGGCCGCCCACACCACCACAATGGCGTAGGCCACGTTGACGGCAATGTCCCGCAGGGAGATGTCCTTGCGGCTCCAGAAGGCGGCGGCCTGGGTCTTGGCGGCGTCCCCGCCGGACGCGCCGCTCTCCACCTCGTCGATGTGGGGGTGGCGGAACTGGCGGCGGAAGAAGCGCATTCCGGCAAAGGCGATGAGCACGAAGAAGTAGCAGGCCATGAGCAGGTTGTCCGCCACCGTGGCGGAGGCGGTGAGGCCGCCGGCGTGGAAGGCGTTGGCCAGGGCGGTGAAGTTCACGCTGCCGCCGATATAGGAGCCGGTCATCATGGCCGCCACCTTGGCCAGGCCCTGGGCGTCTCCGAAGGGGGCCCGCAGCAGGTAGTAGGCCAGAAACGCGCCGGCCACGGTGCCCACCGCGCCGATGAGGAAGATGGTGAGCATCCGCCCGGCCTCCTTCCAGATCCGCCGGATATCGCACTGGAGCAGCAGCAGGGGGATGCCCATGGGCACCACATAGCCCCACACGACGTCGTCGTACAGGGGGCATTGGGTGGGGATAATGCCCACGTTGGCCATCAGCATGGCCAGGATGAGGGCGATGATGGAGCCGGAGACCCGGGACGCCCACTGGTATTTCTGCTCCAGGCCGATTGCCAGGGCCACAGATACGCACATGACGCCCAGCAGGCCCCAGACGTTGTCCGCCTCGATCAGGGGGTGGCCCAGCCACATTTCAAACAGCATGTTGTTTCCTCCTAAAGTGGTTTCACAGGCGAAGGCATCTTCCGCCCTGCCTGTCCATTATAAAGGGAAATATGCCCGGAGACAACGAAAATTTCCAAAGAAAATGAAATTTATATCAGTTATTCCCGGTTTCTTAAGAAAAAGCACAGAAAAAACAAAACTTCCCCTTGCCAAGGACCGGCTTTTGTGCTATAAATAATACCTGATACATGCGAGGAACGGGAAAATAACGGGTTCGAGGGCTCTAAGAGAGGGGCGGCCGCTGGCTGAGAGCCGCCCTGGCCAGCGCCGTTTGGTTCGCCCGGGAGCGGCCTGCGAGAGCAGGACGGTTTTCTCCGCCGTTACCGGAGAGTGAGTGCGCGCCCGGCGTGGGGCGCGAATGCGGGTGGTACCGCGGAGGGTTTGCGCCTTTCGTCCCTGTTTGAGGGACGGAGGGCGCTTATTTTCTGCCCCATGACAAGAGGGAGGCGCTGGACAATGATGATGACAAACGGCTTTGGGATGGGCGGCAGTGTGTTCATGGCCCTGTTTATCCTGGTCTTTCTGGCCATTCTGGGCACGTTTCTGGCGATGCTGCTCCGGGGAATCAGCCAGTGGAGCAGGGACAACCGCTCCCCCCGGCTCACCGTGGGGGCCCTGGTGACGGCCAAGCGAACCAACGTCTCCCACCACCGCCACAGCGGAGCGGGCGGCGTGGGACACACCACCCGCTCCACCACCTACTACGCCACCTTTGAGGTGGAGAGCGGGGACCGGATGGAGCTCCAGCTCAGCGGCCAGGACTACGGCCTGCTGGCGGAGGGGGACCGGGGGTATCTCACCTTCCAGGGCTCCCGTTATCTGGGCTTTGAGCGGGAACAGCAGTAATTTACTATACAAAGGAGTTTACCATACCATGAGAGAACAACTGGCAAAAATCCGCGCCGAGGCGCTGGCCGCCTTTGAGAGCGTCCAGGACGCCGCCCGCTTGGACGAGCTGCGGGTGAAGTATCTGGGCAAGAAGGGGGAGCTGACGGCCCTGCTCAAGCAGATGGGCAGGCTCACGCCGGAGGAGCGGCCGGTCATGGGCCAGCTGGCCAACGACGTCCGCGCCGCCCTGGAGGGGGCCCTGGAGGCGAGCTCCAAAAAGCTGGAGGCCTCCGCCCTGGAGCGGCGGCTGCAAAACGAGGCCCTGGACGTGACCATCCCCGGCAAGGCGGTCTCCATCGGCCGCCAGCATCCCATGAACATCGCCCTGGACGAGCTGAAGGACATCTTTATCGGCATGGGCTTCCAGGTCCTGGACGGGCCGGAGGTGGAGCTGGCGGAGCTGAACTTTGACCGGCTCAACGCCGGGGAGGGCCACCCCAGCCGGGACTGGTCCGACACCTTCTATTTTGACCGGGACAGCCGGGTGATGCTCCGCAGCCAGACCTCCCCCATCCAGGTCCGGGCCATGGACGCCCTGCCCCTGCCCATCCGCATGGTGGCCCCGGGCCGGGTGTACCGGAAGGACGAGGTGGACGCCACCCACTCCCCCATGTTCCACCAGGTGGAGGGCATGGTCATCGACAGGGGCGTGACCATGGCGGATCTGAAGGGCACGCTGAACACCGTGGCGGAGCAGCTCTTCGGCGAGGGCACGAAGACCCGCTTCCGCCCCCACCACTTCCCCTTCACCGAGCCCAGCTGCGAGATGGACGTACAGTGCCACAAGTGCGGCGGCGTGGGCTGCTCCACCTGCAAGGGGGAGGGCTGGATCGAGCTGCTGGGGGCCGGGATGATCCACCCCCGGGTGCTGGAGATGAGCGGCATTGACCCGGAGGTCTACTCCGGCTGGGCCTTCGGCTTCGGCCTGGAGCGGCTGGCCCTGCGGCGGTTCAAGATCGACGACATGCGGCTGATCTTTGAGAACGACGTGCGATTCCTGGAGCAGTTTTAGGGCGTTCCCTTCTTTTTCCTGAAAGAAAAAGAAGCAAAAAGAACGTTATCTGCCCTGCGGGCCTGTCTATCGATAAAGCGCTAAAGTTTTTCTTTTGCTTCTTTTCTTTGTTCACAAAGAAAAGAAGAGAAAAAACACAACATAGAAGGATGTTTGCGATATATGAAACTGAGCAGAAAATGGCTCAACGAGTTCGTCACCGTTGACGCCAATGACAAGGATTTCGCCGAGGCCATGACCCTCTCCGGCTCCAAGGTGGAGGGGACGGAGGACCTGGGCGCAGAGATCTCCAACGTGGTATCAGGCCGGATCACGGCCATGGAGCGCCACCCGGACTCGGACCACATGTGGATCTGCCAGCTGGACGTGGGCCGGGACGAGCCGGTCCAGATCGTCACCGGGGCCTGGAACATCCACGTGGGGGACATGGTGCCCGTGGCCCTTCACAAGGCGGTCCTCCCCGGCGGGAAGAAGATCGAGCGGGGCAAGCTCCGGGGCATCCTCTCCGACGGAATGCTCTGCTCCCTCAGTGAGCTGGGTCTGGACGAGCGGGATTTCCCCTATGCCGCCATTACCGCCGCCGCACTGCTGAACGACTACAAGCCCATTGATCCGGAGAAGCCCTCCATCCCGGCGGGCATCAAGCCGGGGGATAAGGTCTGCGGTCCGGTTATATGCGCAGGCGTGGCCAATGTTTCATCCGCCGGAGACGGCAAGTGGGAGTGTACGCTGATCCGCACAGAGGATGACAGTCCCTGCGCTACTACGCTGGTGACAGATTGCCAAAACCTCCACCAGTGGGACTTGGTGGCTTACAACACAAAGACAAACACCATCTGCACCCTGGCAGACCTCCACGCGGAGCAGCGGGAGTTCCCCCACTGCATCAACGACGGCATCTTCGTTCTTCACGAGGACTGCCAGCCCGGTGATGATATCCGTCCCGTCATCAACGCCGATGACCACGTGGTAGAGTTCGAGATCACCCCCAACCGCCCCGACTGTCTGTCCGTCATCGGTCTGGCCCGGGAGGTGTCCGCCACCTTCGACACGCCCCTCACCCTCCACGAGCCGGTGGTGAAGGGGGGCGGCGCCGGTAACCTGGCGGAGCTGCTGGACGTGGAGACTCCGGACCCGGACCTCTGCCCCCGGTATACCGCCCGGATGGTGCGCAATGTGAGGATCGGACCCTCCCCCAAGTGGATGCGGGAGCGGCTGCGGGCCATGGGCGTGCGGCCCATCAACAATATCGTGGATATCACCAACTACGTCATGCTGGAGTACGGCCAGCCCATGCACGCCTTTGACTACCGCTACGTAAAGGGCGGGAAGATCGTCGTCCGCCGGGCCCAGGAGGGGGAGGAGCTCACCACCCTGGACGGCAATGTGCGCAAGCTCACGCCCAGCATGCTGGTCATCGCCGACGAGACCCGGGCCGTGGGTCTGGCGGGCATCATGGGCGGCGAGAACAGCGAGATCGTGGACGACACCGTGGATGTGGTCTTCGAGTCCGCCAACTTTGACGGCACCTGCATCCGCAAGGCGGCTCTGGCCCTGGGTATGCGCACCGAGGCCTCCGCCAAGTTTGAGAAGGGCCTGGATCCCCTCAACACCCTCCCCGCCGTGGACCGCGCCTGCGAGCTGGTGGAGCTGCTGGGGGCCGGCGAGGTGGTGGACGGCGTGATCGATGTGCTCAACCACGTGCCCCAGCCCCGGACCATCACCATGGACCCCGCCCGGGTCAACGCCCTGCTGGGCACGGATATCCACCCGGCAGACATGTACTGCTATCTTGAGCGGGTGGAGATCCATACCGAGAAGCGGGATTTCCCCAACGGCCCCGCTCAGGTGTCCATCCCCTCGTGGCGGAGCGACGTGGAGGGCATTGCCGATCTGGCGGAGGAGGTTGCCCGGCTCCACGGGTACAACAACATCCCCGCCACCCTCATGCGGGGGGAGACCACCCGGGGCGGCTACACCCCGGCCCAGCAGGCGGAGCGCCGCCTGGGCGCGGTGTGCCGGGCCTGCGGGTACAGCGAGATCATCACCTACTCCTTCATCTCCCCCTCCTGCTACGACAAGATCCGCTGGGCCCCCGGCGAGCCCCTGCGCCAGTCCCTGCGCATCCTCAACCCCCTGGGGGAGGACACCTCCATCATGCGCACCACCACCCTGCCCTCCATGCTGGAGGTGCTGGCCCGGAACGTCAACTACCGCAACCGGGCCGCCCGGCTCTACGAGGTGGGCAAGATCTATCTCCCCGGCGGCCCCGGCGGACTGGCCAACGAGCCCCGGATGCTCACCCTGGGCGCCTACGGGGAGGACATGGACTTTTTCGCCGTCAAGGGGGCCGTGGAGGCCCTGCTGAAGGAGCTGCGGGTCAAGGACGTGACCTTTGAGGCCTACGGCGAGGACCCCTCCTATCACCCCGGCCGCTGCGCGGCCGTCCGGGCGGGGGAGGACTGGCTGGGCGTGGTGGGTCAGATCCACCCCCTGACGGCCGCCGCCTACGGCGTGGAGGAGGACCTCTACTGCGCCGAGCTGAGTTTTGATACCCTGCTGGCCCACCAGGGCCCGGGGGTGGAGTACGCGCCCCTGCCCCGGTTCCCGGCGGCGGCCCGGGACATCGCCGTGGTCTGCCGGGAGGAGATCACCGTGGGCGCCCTGGAGGCCTGCATCCGCCGCGCCGGCGGGAAGCTTCTGCGGGAGGCGGCCCTCTTTGACATCTACCGCGGCCGGGGCGTGGCCGCCGGCAGCAAGAGCGTGGCCTTCAGCCTCACCCTCCGCGCCGATGACCGGTCCATCACCGCCGGGGAGGCGGACGAGGAGGTCAAGACCATCCTGGCCGCCCTGGAGACGGAGCTGGGCGCGGTGCTGCGGTAATCATCAGGATCCTTTTCAGGGGACGCCCGGTCCGGGGCGTCCCCTTCTGGCGGCTGTAGGGAAATTCGTCAAAAAATCCCGGCCTACCCCTTTTCCCCGGGGACAATCTGTGCTATACTATGAAATCAATACACACGCGCTGCGGGAGGACGGCATGGACTATCTCACCCACAACGAAATCGAGACCGAGGCCCTGGGCGAGACCCTGGCCCGCCGGCTGGGGCCCGGGGACGTGGTGGCCTACCGGGGGGACCTGGGGGCGGGCAAGACCGCCTTCACCCGGGGACTGGCCCGGGGGCTGGGCTGCACGGGCCGGGTCACCAGCCCCACATTCACCGTGGTCAACGAGTACGAGGGCCGGCTGCCCCTGTTCCACTTTGACCTCTACCGCCTGGAGGGGGAGGACGCCCTCTACGACGTCGGCTGGGAGGACTACCTGGACCGGGGCGGCGTGTGCGCCGTGGAGTGGAGCGAGCGGGCGGAGGCCGCCCTGCCCCGGGAGACGGTATGGGTCTCCATCCGCCGGTGCGCGGAGAGCGGGGACTGGCGGCGCATTACCATCGAAGGGAGGGCGGGCGATGAAGCTGCTGGCCCTTGAGAGCACAGCTAAGGCCGCGTCCTGCGCGGTGCTGAGGGACGGCGAGGTCCTGGCCTCCTCCTGGCAGGCCGCGGGCCTGACCCACAGCCGGACCCTGCTGCCCATGGTGGAGGACATGCTGAAAAACAGCGAGCTCTCCCTGGCGGATATGGACGCGCTGGCCGTGGCGGCGGGGCCCGGGTCCTTCACCGGCCTGCGCATCGGGATGGCCGCCGTGAAGGGGCTGGCCTGGGCGTCGGACAAGCCCTGCGTCCCCGTGTCCACCCTGGAGGCCATGGCCTGGCCCCTGGCCCACCTGGAGGGCGTGATCGTGTGCGCCATGGACGCCCGGCGGCAGCAGATCTACAACGCCGTTTTCCGGGCCGGGGACGGGACCCTCACCCGTCTGCGGGAGGATCGGGCCGTCTCCCTGGAGGACGCGGCGGCGGATCTGGCGGCGCTGGGGGAGCCCCTCACCATTGTGGGGGACGGGGCCGCCCTGTGCGGGGACTTTTTCCGGGAACAGAACATCTCCTGCCGTCTGGCCCCGGTCCATCTGCGCCTCCAGAGCGCCGTGGGCGTAGGACTGGCCGCCTGCCGCCTCTGGCCGGACGGGGCTGTGGACCCCCAGGCCCTGGCCCCGGTGTATCTGCGCCTGAGTCAGGCGGAGCGGGAGCGGCTGGAGCGGGAGAAGGCAACATAGAGATGAAAGGGAATCGGAGAGGCGCTTTTCCATCCGCGCCGCCTCCGGATGAAGTGAGAAACGCCGTACAAAAGAAGGGAGAATGCTATGTTCAGTGAGAATGTCCATGTGGTAACCCACCCCCTGGTCAGCCATAAGCTGACCATTCTGCGGGACAAGGACACCGCCACCAAGGATTTCCGGGAGCTGGTCAGCGAGATCGGTATGCTGCTGACCTACGAGGCCACCCGGGATCTGCCCCTGGTGGACAAGGAGGTGGAGACCCCCATCTGCAAGACCATGGCCCCCACGCTCCGGGGCAAGAAGTTCGCCGTGGTGCCCATCCTCCGGGCCGGCCTGGGGCTGGTGGAGGGGGTGCTGCGGATGGTGCCCTCCGCCCGGGTGGGCCACATCGGCCTGTACCGGAACGAGGACACCCTGGAGCCGGTGAAGTACTTCTGCAAGATGCCCAAGGACGTGGCGGAGCGGGACGTGCTGATCGTGGACCCCATGCTGGCCACCGGCGGGTCCGCCGCGGCGGCCATCGGGTTTATGAAGGAGTACGGCTGCGCCAACATCAAGCTCATGGTGCTGCTGGCCGCGCCGGAGGGCATTGAACGCATCCAGCGGGAGCACCCGGACGTGGAGATCTACTGCGGTGCGGTGGATGAGAAGCTAAACGAGAACGGATACATTGTCCCCGGTCTGGGCGACGCGGGGGACCGGATTTTCGGGACCAAGTAGCCGTGGGAAGAACGCTGGAGACGGACCGCCTGCTGCTGCGGCCCTTCCGCCCGGAGGACCGGGCGGACTGCTTCGCCTTCCTCTCGGACCCGGAGACCTGCCATCTGGACGGGGGCTATGAGCCCTTCCGGGAGATGGACCGGGACTACGACGCGCTGATGGAGAAGCTCGCCGGCCAGGAGGGGCGGTACATGGTGGAGGAGCGGGCCTCCTGCCGGGTGGTGGGCACGGTCCACATCTTCAAGGACGCCCTCCGGCGGGTGCCGGCCATGGAGATCGGCTACGTCATCAGCCCCGCCTGCCGCCGCCGGGGCTACGCCGCAGAGGCGGTGGAGCGGGTTATCCGGTACCTCTTCGAGGAGACGGACACGGTCCTGGTGACGGCCGGCGCGGCGGCGGGAAACGCCGCCTCCCTGGCCCTGCTGGAGAAGCTGGGCTTTACCCGGGAGGGGCGAATCCACAAGGGATTTTTTCTGCCCGGGGAGGGCGCGGTGGACCTTATCAGCTTCTATCGGGAGCGGAATACGTGAGAAAAGCCGGGGAGTGGGACTGCCGTCCCACTCCCCGGCTTATTTCTTTTTCTTATCCGGCGGCGTGGGCGTGTTGGTCAGACCGGCGATGCAGTCGCTGGAGACGTTGTATCGCTTCTCATATGTTCCACGCTACCTATCACAGGGGAATGACCTGTTTTAAATTTACCTTCGTTATTTTGAAAAAACGGAGTCAGATTTTGCTTTTCAGCTTTCCGGCATATATTTTCTCGGCTTTTTCGTATTGACACAAAAACACCGCATTTTCATGCGGCGTTTTTGCTGTGCATATTTTTATCAACACATGTTGCAATAAGTGGGTCAAATCGATTTTCTTTCGAGATTGCGCCCAAAACCAAATCGAAGCCCGGCGAAGCGGGTTCGATTTGGAAAGGAGGAGCAGCGCAATGAGCGCGCTCTGACTTTTGAAAAAGTCGGAGCAAGCGATATGCAGCTTGCTCCGACGTGCAATAAGTGGACAAAATCGATTTTTCATATTTCAAAACAGCGTCATCCCTTGACCGGATTGCCCATCCTCATCGGAGGCCGCACCTTGTTCCATGGCAAGAAAGCGGTCGTAGTCGCTCTCATATAATCTGTCCTGAATGATCCGATACT
>CAJTWF010000009.1 GCA_910579965.1 uncultured Oscillospiraceae bacterium | reverse complement strand
TGGTCATAATACATAGAGATATGTCTTTCATAGAGGCCTCCAAATTCCGATTTGTTGACCTGATTATAGCACAAGGCTCCTGCCATATCAATATGCCTCTGCAGAAGCCGCCGGAGTCATACGCCAGCAGCACTTATCTTAAAAGGGACGGTGGGAGCCCGCCCATATTACAAATTTATTAATTTCGAAATGTTTTGCTTCCCATTCCCTGTCGATTATGGTAAACTATTGTCGCTTCTAAATCTATGCGGCATAAGACCCGGGAAAGTGAGACGATCTAATGAAAAAGAGCGCCCCCATCAAAAAGATAATATCCATGGGCCTGTGCCTGCTGCTGGTGCTGACGCTGCTGCCGGCCGCGGCCCTGGCGGTGGAGACCTATACCACCAGCGACGAGGGCGTCGCGTTCATCAAGGAGTTCGAGGGCTTCAAGTCCATGGCCTACAGCGACAAGGGGGAGTGGTACATAGGCTACGGCACCCTCTGCGATCCGGCGGACTACCCCAACGGCGTCAGCGAGGAGGAGGCGGAGCGGCTGCTCCGTGAGGCCGTGGTCACGGCGGAGGACCTGGTGAACCACCTGCTCATTACCTACGGCATCCAGGTGACCCAGTACCAGTTTGACGCCATGGTGGACATGACCTACAATCTGGGCACACAGTGGCTCAACCCGGCCCACCGGTTCTGCTCCTACCTCATCAGCGGCGTCCACCAGTACACGGAGGCGGAGATTGTCAACGCCATCGCAACCTGGTGCCACCAGGGGACCACGGTGCTGGAGAATCTGGTGACCCGCCGGCTGCGGGAGGCGTATCTGTTCCTCTACGGCAGCTACCAGAACGACGGGCCCCAGGCCTATACCTACATCCACTTCGATCCCGGCGGCGGGGAGATGGAGAGCCGGACCGTGTTCTACCCCGTGGGACTGCCCTACGGCCAGCTGCCCCAGCCCACCCTCCGGGGCCGGACCTTCCTGGGCTGGCACACCACGGCCGGGAACGTGGCCCTCACCGGGGAGGAGCCGGCCCTCTCCCCCCTGTACGCCACCGCCTCCTGGGACGGGGAGGGGAGCGGCAGCACCGGGAGCGACGTCGACCTGTCCGCCTGGGTCAACCCCTACAGCGACGTGAAGACCACGGATTGGTTCTATGACTACGTCCGGGAGCTGAGCGCCAAGAAGATTGTGGGCGGCTATCCCGACGGCACCTTCCAGGCCGCCGGACAGCTGAAGGCCGGGGAGGCCCTGAAGCTGATTCTCACGGCCGCCGGATATCAGGACCCGGGCAACACCTCCAGCGGCCACTGGGCGGGGAACTATCTGGCCCTGGCTGAGAGCCTGGGGTGCGTGGCCCCGGGGGAGATCATGGACCTGGACGGCACCATCAGCCGCCTCACCATCGCCCGGATCACCGCCATCGCCCTGGACATCCTGCCCCGGGAGGGGGCGACCCCCTTCGCGGACATTGACGACGGCTACGCCCTGGCCCTCTACGAGGAGGGCATCCTCAACGGCACCGCCGTAGGCGGCCAGCGGTTCTACTACCCCTTTGACGGCATCAACCGGGCGGAGATGTGCGCCATCGTGTCCCGGGTCAGCAGCTGGAGCTATACGCCGAAGAATGATCCCGCCCAGTCTGGGTTCATCCAGTACCGGGACAAGACCCTGCCCCTGCTGCGCTCCGTCCCGGCAGCCCCCTACAACCGCAACCTCTTTGTGCAGAACGGCAGCATCATGCACTACAATGACCCCGCCTACGTCACCGCCATCGGCATCGACGTCTCCTCCCACCAGGGGGAGATCGACTGGCAGAAGGTGGCGGCCTCCGGCGTGGAGTTCGCCTTCCTCCGCCTGGGCTACCGGGGCTACGGCAGCGAGGGCACCATCAACCTGGACAGCTGCTTCCAGAAGAATCTGGCCGGCGCACGGGCGGCGGGGATCAAGATAGGCGTGTACTTCTTCTCCCAGGCCATCACCACCGCCGAGGCGGAGGAGGAGGCCCGGTTCGTACTGGAGAACCTGAACGGCGCGTACCTGGAGTACCCGGTGGTCTACGACTGGGAGGTCATCAGCGCCAGCGGGGCCAGGACCGCCGGCCTGAGCAACACCACCCTCACCGACTGCGCCGTCACCTTCTGCCAGAGCGTGGCGATGGCGGGGTACACGCCCATGATCTACTACAACCTCCCCGTGGGCTACACCCACTACCAGCTGGACCGGCTGGTGGGCTACGACGTGTGGTTTGCCCAGTACGCCTCCACCCCCAGCATGTACTACAACTACCGCATCTGGCAGTACAGCGACAAGGGCAGCGTGCCGGGGATCGAGGGCAACGTGGACATGGACCTGGCGTTTATCCCCTACTGATTAAAATGATAATAGAAGGGGCGGCATGGCAATCGCCATGCCGCCCCTGTTTTCGCGCCTACAGCAGTCCGTAGTGCTCCAGGGCCCTGTAGATTCCGTCCTGGTCCACGTCCGCCGTCACATAGTCCGCCGCTGCCTTGACCGCGGCCTCCGCGTTGCCCATGGCCACGCCCACACCGGCGCAGCGGAGCATGTCCACGTCGTTCTCCCCGTCGCCAAAGGCCATGATCTCGCTCCAGTCCAGGGACAGGCGGCGGAGGAACTGCCCGATCCCCAGCACCTTGCCACCGCTCCTGGGGAGGATGTCCACGGCGTGGTCATTCCACCGGCTCATCTTGCAGCCGGGGAGCTGGCGGAGCGCGGCGCCGGCCTCCGCGCCGCCGCCGTAGACGATGAGCTGGTAGATGGGCCCCTCCTGGTACGTCCCGGCCGGGGGGATGGGGGAGGAGATGGCCCTCTGGGCCTGGCGCACCGCGCCGTCCACAAAGTTGATGTACATCCGGTCCCGCTGGACGAGCATGGCCGGCGCCTCCCGCCGCCGGAAGATGGAGACCGCCTGCCGGGCGTCCGCCGGAGGGAAGGGCGCGTCGAAGAGGATGTGCTCCTGGCCGTCCAGGCAGATCTGGCCGTTGAGGGTCACGCAGCCGTCAAAGGACAGGTCCGGAAGGAGGCGGTGGATCTCCAGGATGTGCCGCCCGGTGGCCAGAAACCGCGGGACGCCCCGCTCCGCCAGCAGGGCCAGGGCCCTCCTGGCGCTCTCCGGGACGCCGCCGCTGGCGTGGGAGAGCAGGGTTCCGTCTATATCAAAAAAGACCGCCTTTATCACGTGACCGGTTCCTCCTTATTTATATGTAGTACCTGTGAGTATACCACAGGCGGGCGGGGAAGGCAAACCCTTTGCGGGGAATATCTGGCGCGGAGCAGCGGACAGGGGTGTTTCTGGAGAATACATAGAAAAAATCGGGAAATTTTTATGAAAAAAAGAGAACTTTCTATTGACATTCTCCGGCCCGTGGGATATACTGGTCTAGCTTGTGCAGGACTGTCCTGCCGGCACTGCGATGATGCGGGAGATTGCGGCGCGAGCCGGTAACTTCCGCGGAGTATGTCCGATAATCGGGCGGCTGAGAAGGTCCTTTCCGCAGCGTAGATCGCCGCGCCATGGACATGTACCGGCCTTTTGCGCCGGTATTTTCTATGAGCTGGAATGATACGCATGGATAAGTGGAAAGAACTTTCCCGCCGTACAGAGTAAGGAACAGACTGAAACTACTTTGTACAACAACATGGAGGAACGAGCAAATGGCAAAAGAAACGATCCGCATCCGCCTGAAGGCCTACGATCACCAGGTCATCGACCAGTCCGCTTATAAGATCGTCGAGACCGCCAAGCGCACCGGCGCTTCCGTCTCCGGCCCCATCCCCCTGCCCACCAAGAAGGAGGTTGTCACCATCCTCCGGGCGGTCCACAAGTACAAGGACAGCCGTGAGCAGTTTGAGCGCCGCACCCACAAGCGCCTGATTGATATCAGCAACTCCAGCCCCAAGACCGTGGAGGCCCTGATGAGCCTGGAGCTGCCCGCCGGCGTGGAGATCGAGATCAAGCTCTGAGGCTGAGGCCGCGCCGGAGGCGGGCGTTCGTCCCGCCGGACATGCGGCCCCCGCCGGAGCGGGGCGCCGCCCAACCCTAGTTACCCATCAGTCCGCCGACTTGCGTGAGGCGGGCGGGGTCAAGTCGCCGCGGCCGAGACTGCGCCGACCAATAACCTTATGATAAAGGAGAATCACAATGGAGAAAGCGATCATCGGCAAGAAGGTCGGCATGAGCCAGATCTTCGACACCGACGGCAAGGTCATTCCGGTCACCGTCATCGAGGCCGGACCCTGCGTCGTGGTGCAGAAAAAGACCGCCGAGAAGGACGGCTACGAGGCCGTGCAGCTGGGCTTCGAGGACGTCCCCGAGCGCAAGCTGACCAAGCCTGAGAAGGGCCACCTGGACAAGGCCGGCGTGTCCCCCAAGAAGCACCTGAAGGAATTCAAGCTCAGCAAGGCCGCCGAGATGAACGTGGGCGATGTGGTGAAGGCGGACGCCTTCGCCGCAGGCGATCACGTGGACGTCACGGGCATCAGCAAGGGCCACGGCTACGCCGGCGTTGTCAAGCGCCACGGGGCCCACACCCTCAAGGCCACCCACGGCACCGGCCCCGTTGCCCGCCACGCGGGCTCCATGGGCTCCGGCACCGATCCCAGCCGCATCTTCAAGGGCAAGATCGGCGCGGGCCACATGGGCGTGGACCAGGTGACGGTGATGAACCTGGACGTGGTGAAGGTGGATCCTGAGCTGAACATGATTGTGGTGCGCGGCGCGATCCCCGGCCCCAAGGGCGGGCTGGTCACCATCCGCTCCACCGCCAAGACCATCGTCGTCAAGAAGGGCGGCGCCGGTATCAGCGCCAACCCGCAGAAGGCTTCTGCCCGCGTCAATCCGCAGAAGGCCTCCGCGAGACGTTAAGGGAAAGGAGAGTGCTGAGAAATGACGAAAGTTTTGAACATGGCCGGCAATCAGGTCGGCGAGGTGGAGCTGAACGCCGCCATTTTTGGAATCGAGCCCAATATGCACGTTGTGCATGAAGTGGTGAAAAACCACCTGGCCAACTGCCGGCAGGGCACCCAGAGCGCGCTCACCCGCGCCGAGGTCTCCGGCGGCGGCAGAAAGCCCTGGCGTCAGAAGGGCACCGGCCACGCCCGTCAGGGCAGCACCCGGGCGCCCCAGTGGACCCACGGCGGCATCGTGTTCGCCCCCAAGCCCCGCTCCTACAGCTACGTGCTCAACAAGAAGGTCAAGCGTCTGGCGCTCAAGAGCGTCCTGTCCGCCAAGGCGGCGCAGGAGAAGATCATCGTGGTGGACTCCATCCGGATGGACGCCATCAAGACCAAGGCCTTCCAGGGCTTCCTGGACGCTGTGAAGTGCGACGGCAAGGCCGTCGTCATCACCCCCGAGGTCAACGAGGCCGTGGTCAAGAGCGCGCGCAACATCCCCGGCGTCCTGACCACCACCGCCCGCATTCTGAGCGTCTATGACCTCGTGAACGCCAAGTACCTGGTGATCGATCAGGCCGCCCTCGCCACTATCGAGGAGGTGTACGCATGATTTCCTATGATGTTATCATTCGCCCCGTCATCACCGAGCGCTCCATGGCCGGCGCGGCTGACAAGAAGTATGTCTTTGAGGTTGCCCCCTCCGCGGGCAAGGTCGAGATCAGGAAGGCCGTAGAGGAGGTCTTCGGCGTCAAGGTCGCCAAGGTCAATACCATGATCGTCCCCGGCAAGGCCAAGCGCGTGGGCGCGGGCCGTCCCGGCCGCACCAAGGAGTGGAAGAAGGCCATCGTGCAGCTGACCGAGGATTCCAAGACCATCGAGCTCTTCGAGGGCATGGTGTAAGGAGGAGAGTGAATCATGTCTATTAAAACATTTAAGCCGACTACCCCGTCCCGCCGGCACATGACGGTCTCCGGCTTCGACGGCGTGGATAAGAAGGCCAAGCCCGAGCCCAGCCTTACCCAGGTGCTCAAGAAGAACGCCGGTCGCAACAGCTACGGCCGCATCACCGTCCGCCACCGCGGCGGCGGCAACAAGCGCAAGTACCGCATCATCGACTTCAAGCGGGACAAGGTGGATATGCCCGCCACGGTCCTGCGCCTGGAGTACGATCCCAACCGCAGCGCCAACATCGCGCTGGTGGAGTACGAGGACGGCGAGCGCCGCTATATCCTGGCCCCTGTGGGCCTGGCTGCCGGCGACAAGGTTCTCTCCTCCTCCGCCGCCGACATCAAGCCCGGCAACGCCCTGCCCCTGGCCAACATCCCTGTTGGTACGGTCATCCACAACATCGAGATGCACCCCGGCAAGGGCGGCCAGCTGGTCCGCTCCGCCGGCACCAGCGCCCAGCTCATGGCCAAGGAGGGCAGCGATGCCCAGGTCCGTATGCCTTCCGGCGAAGTGCGCATCGTGCGGCTCAACTGCATGGCCACCATCGGCCAGGTGGGCAATATCGACCACGAGAACATCCAGATCGGCAAGGCCGGCCGCAAGCGCAACATGGGCTGGCGTCCCACGGTCCGCGGTTCCGTCATGAACCCCTGCGACCACCCCCACGGCGGCGGCGAGGGCAAGAGCCCTGTGGGCCGTCCCGGCCCCGTCACCCCCTGGGGCAAGCCCGCTCTGGGCTACAAGACCCGCAAGACGAAGAATCCCACGGACAAGTTCATCGTCAAGCGTCGGAACGTGAAGTAAAGGAGGCAGGAAGATATGAGCAGATCCATCAAGAAAGGCCCCTTTGTTGCTCCTGAGCTTCTCAAGCGGGTCGAGGAAATGAACAATTCCGGCAAGAAGTCGGTGCTGAAGACCTGGAGCCGCAGCTCCACCATCTACCCCGCCTTTGTGGGCCACACCATCGCCGTCCACGACGGCCGCAAGCATGTGCCCGTCTACATTCAGGAGGACATGGTGGGCCACAAGCTGGGTGAGTTCGCCCCCACCCGGACCTTCCGCGGCCACGCCAAGGGCAAATAATGAAGGAGGATGCAGAATAAAATGGAAGCAAAAGCCTATTTGAAATATCTCCGCATCGCTCCCCGCAAGGTGCAGATCGTCGCCGATCTGATCCGCGGCAAGGATGTGAACACCGCTATGGCCATCCTCATGCAGACCCCCAAGGCTGCCTCTGAGCCCATGATTAAGCTCCTCAAGAGCGCCGTGGCCAACGCGGAGAACAATTTCAGCATGGATGTGGAGAGCCTCTACGTCTCCCAGGTGTTTGCCGCGCCGGGCCCCATCCTCAAGAGGGTGATGCCCCGGGCCCAGGGCCGCGCCTACCGGATCAACAAGAGGACCTCTCATGTGACCCTGGCGGTCGCGGAGAAGGAATAAGGGAGGAGACAGTTTATGGGACAGAAAGTTAATCCCCACGGCATGCGCGTGGGCGTCATCAAGGACTGGGATTCCCGTTGGTATGCCAGCAGCGAGAAGGTGGGAGACCTGCTTGTCGAGGACAAGAGGATCCGCGACTGCCTGAAGAAGAAGCTGTACAACGCCCAGGTGCCCAAGGTGGAGATCGAGCGCTCCAACGGCGGCGTGACCATCTTCCTCCACTGCGCCCGCCCGGGCATGGTGATCGGCAAGGAGGGCAAGGACATCGAGGCCACCCGTCTGGAGGTGGAGAAGATGATCGGCAAGCCCACCAAGCTCAACATCGTGGAGGTCCGCTCCCCGGACATGAACGCCCAGCTGGTGGCGGAGAACATCGCCCAGCAGCTGGAGAAGCGCATCTCCCACCGCCGGGCCATGAAGAACGCCATGGGCCGGGCCATGCGGGCCGGCGCCAAGGGCATCAAGTGCTGCTGCTCCGGCCGTCTGGGCGGCCGCGAGATCGCGGGCGTGGAGCACTACCACGAGGGCACCATCCCCCTGCAGACCATCCGGGCCGACATTGAGTACGGCTTCGCGGAGGCCGCCACCACCTTTGGCCGCATCGGCGTGAAGGTGTGGATCTACAAGGGCGAGGTCCTCAGCCAGGCCCTGCGCACCACCCCCCGCACCATCGACACCTCCAAGCCCTATGAGGAGCGCCGTGAGCGCCGCCCCCGCCGGGATGGCGATCGCCGTGGAGGCTTCAACCGTGACAACCGCGGCGGTTTCAACCGCAGCAACGACACCCGCGGCCCCCGCCGCGACGGACAGGGCGGCGGCTTCCGCGGTCCCCGTCCTGAGAAGAAAGAAGGAGGCGCTCAGTAATGCTTCTGCCCAAGAGAGTGAAATACCGCAGAGTCCATCGCGGCCGCCTCACCGGCAAGGCCATGAGGGGCAACACCATCACCTACGGTGATTTCGGCCTGGTGGCCACCGAGCCCGCGTGGATCACCAGCAACCAGATCGAGGCCGCCCGTATCGCCATGACCCGCTACACCAAGCGCGGCGGCCAGGTGTGGATCAAGATTTTCCCCGACAAGCCCATCACCGAGAAGCCCGCCGAGACCCGCATGGGCTCCGGTAAGGGCTCCCCGGAGTACTGGGTGGCCGTGGTCAAGCCCGGCCGCGTCATGTTCGAAATCGCCGGCGTCCCCGAGGAGACGGCCCGCGAGGCGCTCCGTCTGGCCAGCCACAAGCTGCCCATCAAGACGAAGATCGTCGCGCGGGAGGTACCGGAAGCTGAGGAAGTAGGTGAATGAGATGAAGGCAAGTGAAATTCGTAAGATGAGCGAGGCGGAGCGCAGCGAGAAGCTGGTGAGCCTGAAGAAGGATCTGTTCTTCCTGCGCATGCAGCACGCCACCAATCAGCTGGACAATCCGGTCAAGATCGCCGAGGTCAAGCGCGACATTGCCCGAGTCAAGACCATTATCCGCGAGCAGCAGACCGCTGCCGCCAAGTAAGAGAAGGAGGTAAATTGAGATGAGTGAAGCGAGAATTTCCTCCCGTAAGACCAGGGTTGGCAAGGTTGTGTCCGACAAGATGGACAAGACCGTCGTGGTAGCGATCGAGGACCGCGTGGCCCATCCTCTGTACAAGAAGATCGTCGGCCGCACCTATAAGCTCAAGGCCCATGACGAGCAGAACACCTGCGGCGTGGGCGACAAGGTCAAGGTCATGGAGACCCGCCCCCTCAGCAGGGACAAGAGATGGCGCGTGGTCGAAATCATTGAGAAGGCGAAGTAAGGGGGGTGCCGATAGATGATTCAACAGGAGAGTTTTCTGAAGGTGGCTGACAATACCGGCGCCAAGGAGATCAAGTGCATCCGCGTGCTGGGCGGCAGCCGGCGCAAGTACGGCAACATCGGCGACGTGATCGTGGCCAGCGTGCGCAAGTCCACTCCCGGCGGCGCGGTGAAGAAGGGCGAGGTGGTCAAGGCCGTCATCGTCCGCTCCGCCAAGGGCGTGCGCCGCGCTGACGGCACCTACGTCCGCTTTGACGATAATGCCGCTGTCCTCATCAAGGACGACCGGAACCCCAGAGGTACCCGTATCTTTGGGCCCGTTGCCCGTGAGCTGCGCGACAAGGATTATATGAAGATCCTCTCGCTGGCTCCCGAGGTCGTGTAAGGAGGAGCAGAGAGAAAATGGCTATGAATGTAAAGAAGGGCGACACTGTCGTCGTCCTGTCCGGTAAGGACAAGGGCCGGCAGGGGAAGGTGCAGTCCACCATCCCCGCCCAGGCCAAGGTGGTGGTGGAGGGCGTGAACATGGTCACCTGCCACACCAAGCCCCGCCGTCAGGGCGAGGAGGGCGGCATTGTCCGCCGGGAGGCCGCCCTCTACGCCAGCAAGGTGCAGGTAGTCTGCCCCAAGTGCGGCAAGGGCACCCGGGTGGCCCACAAGATTGAGAACGGCAAGAAGAGCCGCGTGTGCAAGCACTGCGGCGCCGAGCTTTAAGAAAGGAGTAGGGAAACATGCCTAATCTGAAGACGAAGTACACCGAAGAGGCCGCTCCTGCTCTGATGAAGAAGTTCGAGTACAAGAGCGTCATGCAGCTTCCCAAGATCGACAAGGTTGTGGTCAACGTGGGCTGCGGCGAGGCCCGGGACAACGCCAAGGTCCTGGAGGCCGTGGTGCGGGATCTGACCGCCATCACCGGCCAGAAGGCCATCATCACCATTGCCAAGAAGAGCGTGGCCAACTTCAAGGTCCGCGAGGGGATGCCCGTGGGCGCCAAGGTGACGCTGCGCAGCGACAAGATGTGGGAGTTCCTGGACCGCCTGTTCAACGTGGCCCTGCCCCGCGTGCGCGACTTCCACGGCATCAACCCCAACTCCTTCGACGGCCGGGGCAACTACGCGCTGGGCATCAAGGAGCAGCTGATCTTCCCGGAGATCGAGTACGACAAGATCGACAAGATCCGGGGCATGGACATCATCATCTGCACCACCGCCAAGACCGATGAGGAAGCCAAGGCTCTGCTGGAGCTTGTGGGCGCGCCCTTCGAGCGCTGATTGGAGGAATAAAAAATGGCAAAAAAGTCTATGATCCTTAAGCAGCAGGCCGAGCCCAAGTTCTCCAGCCGCAAGTACAACCGCTGCAAGATCTGCGGCCGCCCCCACGCGTATCTGCGCAACTACGGCGTGTGCCGCATCTGCTTCCGCGAGCTGGCCTACAAGGGCGAGATCCCCGGCGTGCGCAAGGCGTCCTGGTAAGCTCCGGGCAGTTACGCCTTTCTCTGGGAACAGAGGAAGGAGTCCAACGCGTGAAGACCAAAGCTGCGTCAACCAAGGATGGCGAAAGGTCGCTGTGAATTACCCAATTCGCAGCGATACCTCGCCGCCTGAACAGCCTCTGGCTGTAACTTCAAATGAGGAGGAAAACCATCCATGCACATCACAGATCCCATCGCGGATATGCTCACCCGCATCCGCAACGCGAACAGCGCCAAGCATGAGACCGTCGACGTCCCCGCGTCCAACATGAAGAAGAGCATTGCTCAGATCCTGCTGGACGAGGGCTATATCAAGAGCTTCCAGCTCATCGACGACGGCACCCAGGGCGTGATCCGCATCACCTTGAAGTACAACGCCGGCAAGGAGAAGGTCATCTCCGGTCTCCGCCGCGTCAGCAAGCCCGGCCTGCGCGTCTACGCGGGCGCGGACGAGCTGCCCCGGGTCCTGCGCGGCCTGGGCATCGCCATCATCTCCACGTCCAAGGGCGTCATGACCGACAAGGCCGCGCGGGCGGCCCACGTCGGCGGCGAAGTCCTGGCGTTTGTGTGGTAAGGAGGGTATTTGACATGAGTAGAATTGGCAGAATGCCCATTACCGTCCCCGCAGGGGTGGAGGTAACCATCGCTGAGGGGAATGTTGTCACCGTCAAGGGCCCCAAGGGCACCCTGACCAAGAACCTGCACCCCGATATGATTATCGAGAAGGAGGGCGCGGAGATCACCGTCAAGCGCCCCTCCGACGACAAGGCCCACCGCTCCCTCCACGGCCTCACCCGCACCCTGCTGCACAACATGGTGGTGGGCGTGAACGAGACCTACCGCAAGGAGCTGGAGATCAACGGCGTGGGCTACCGCGCCAGCAAAGAGGGCAAGAATCTGGTGATGAACCTGGGCTATTCCCACCCCGTCACCGTCTCCGAGGTGGACGGCATCACCATTGAGGTCCCCGGACCGAACAAGGTGGTCATCGTCGGCTGCGACAAGCAGCAGGTGGGCCAGTTCGCCGCCGAAGTGCGCGAGAAGCGTCCTCCCGAGCCGTATAAGGGCAAGGGCATCAAGTATGTGGACGAGGTCATCCGCCGCAAGGTCGGTAAGACCGGCGCGAAGAAGTAAGGAGGCGTGCTGAAAAATGATTAAGAAACCCAACACCAACGCCCAGCGGCTCAAGAGGCACAAGCGTGTCCGCGCCAAGATCTCCGGCACCGCCGAGCGTCCCCGTCTGAATGTGTTCCGCAGCGAGAAGAATATCTACGCCCAGGTGATCGACGACGTGAACGGCGTCACCCTGTGCTCCGCTTCCTCCCTGAAGCTGGAGGGCAACGGCGGCAACAAGGCCGCCGCCCGCGAGGTGGGCAAGGCCGTGGCCCAGGCCGCTCTGGCCAAGGGCATTGAGGTGGTCGTATTTGACCGCGGCGGCTACCTGTATCACGGCCGCGTGGCTGAGCTGGCCGAGGGCGCCCGCGAAGCAGGCCTGAAATTCTAAGGGAGGAGAGAGAAAATGGCTGGTAGATTTGAAAAACCCCAGAGTGAATATATCGAGAAGGTCGTCCATCTCAACCGGGTCAGCAAGACCGTCAAGGGCGGCCGCGTAATGAAGTTCTCCGCCCTGATGGTCGTGGGCGACGGCAAGGGCAAGGTGGGCTTCGGCCTGGGCAAGGCGGCCGAGGTCCCCGAGGCAATCCGCAAGGGCCTGGAGGATGCCAAGAAGAACATGGTGAACATCACCGTGGCCGGCACCACCATCCCCCACGAGGTCATCGGCGAGTTTGGCGCCGGCCGGGTCATGCTCAAGCCCGCCGCCGAAGGTACCGGAATCATCGCCGGCGGCCCGGTCCGCGCCGTCATGGAGGCGGCCGGCATCCGGGACATCCGCGCCAAGTGCCTGCGCTCCAACAACCCCCAGAACGTGGTTGCCGCCACCTTTGAGGGTCTCAAGAGCCTGCGGGGCCCCGCCGAGGTGGCCCGCATCCGGGGCAAGAGCGTGGAAGAGATCGTTGGTTAAGGAGGGGCAAGGGACATGGCAAATCTGAACATCAAGCTCGTCAAGAGCCTCAACGGCAGATTGGAAAAGCACATCGCCACTGCCAACTCCCTGGGGCTGCGGAAGATCGGTGACTCCACCGTGCAGCCCGACAATGCACAGACGCGGGGCAAGATCGCCAAGATCGGCTATCTGCTGTGCGTGGAAGAGACGAAGTAAGGAGGTACCGGATCTATGAATCTGCATGAACTGTCTCCCGCCGCCGGCTCCACCCATGTAGGGAAGCGCAAGGGCCGTGGCGCCGGTACGGGCAACGGCAAGACCGCCGGCCGCGGCCACAAGGGCCAGAAGGCCCGCAGCGGCGGCGGCGTGCGCGTGGGATTTGAAGGCGGCCAGATGCCTCTGGCCCGCCGGGTGCCCAAGCGCGGCTTCAACAACATCTTCGCCAAGCCTCTGGAGATCATCAACCTCAGCGCACTCAACGCCTTTAACGACGGGGACGTTGTCACCGCCCAGGCCCTTCTGGAGCGCGGCATCCTCAGCAAGTGCCCCTACGGCTACAAGGTGCTGGGCAACGGAAAGATTACAAAGAAAGTCACAGTACAGGCTTCCGCATTTTCCAAGTCCGCCCAGGAGGCAATCGAGGCGGCGGGTGGAAAGGCGGAGGTGAAATAACATGATCCAAACCATTCGCAAGGCGTGGGGTATCCCCGAGCTGCGCAAGAAGATCCTGTTCACCCTGCTGATTCTGGTGATCTACCGTATCGGCAGCGCTATCCCCGTCCCCTATGTGGACACCAATACCCTCAGCGCCTACCTCAACGGCATGGGCACCACCATCCTGGGCCTGTACAACGTCATGAGCGGCGGCGCCTTCGCCCAGGCAACGGTCTTCGCCCTGGGCATCCAGCCCTATATCAACAGCTCCATCATCATCCAGCTGCTGACCGTGGCCATCCCGGCCCTGGAGCGGATGCAGCGGGAGGGCGGCGAGGAGGGCAAGAAGAAGCTCCAGTCCATCACCCGTTACGCCACCGTTGGCATCGCCTTCCTCCAGGCTCTGGGCTACTACTTCATCCTCAGAAACGGCTTTAACGGCCAGAGCATGCTCACCCAGGACAGCATCTGGGTGGCCCTGGTGATTATGGTCTCCTGGGTGGCCGGCTCCAGCTTCCTCATGTGGCTGGGCGAGCAGTGCAACGAGTTCGGCGTGGGCAACGGCATCTCCATGATCCTGTTCGCCGGCATCATCTCCCGGGTGCCCAACATGGTCTCCGATCTGTACCAGGGCATCATCTCCGGCACCATGCACTGGGGCTGGACGGTGTTGATTGTGGTGGGCGTGCTGCTGCTGGTGGTGCTCATTGTGTTCGTCAACGACGCCGAGCGCCGCATCCCGGTCCAGTACGCCAAGCGCCAGGTGGGCCGGAAGATGTACGGCGGCCAGTCCAGCAACCTGCCCATGAAGGTGAACATGTCCGGCGTTCTGCCCATCATCTTCGCCCAGTCCATCGCCTCCATCCCGGCCACCATCGGTGCGTTTCTGCCCACCAGGCCGGCGGAGGGGAGCTTCGGGTACGCGCTGCTCAACGCCATCGACACCAAGAGCTTCCTCTATCTGGTGGTGTATTTTGTGCTGATTATCGGTTTCAGCTACTTCTACGCCAGCATCCAGTTCAACCCCGTGGAGATCTCCAATAACCTCAAGCGCAACGGCGGCTTCATCCCCGGCTTCCGTCCGGGCAAGCCCACCAGCGACTTTATCGCCAAGGTGCTCAATAAGGTGACCCTCTTCGGCGCCATCTATCTGGGCGTGGTGGCCATCGTGCCTCTGCTGGCCGACAAGTTCATGGCCATGAGCATCGGCATCGGCGGCACCAGCGTGATTATCGTCGTGGGCGTGGCTCTGGAGACGGTAAAGGCCCTGGAGAATCAGATGCTGATGCGCCAGTACAAGGGCTTCCTGGAGTAAGAAGGAGAGAATTAAGGGATATGAAGCTGATTCTATTAGGGGCCCCCGGCGCCGGCAAGGGCACCCAGGCGGAGATCCTCTGCAAGAAGCTGGGCATCCCCACCATCTCCACCGGCAACATCCTCCGCGCCGCCATCAAGGAGGGTACGCCCACCGGGCTGAAGGCCAAGAGCTATATCGACGCCGGCAAGCTGGTGCCCGATGAGGTGATTATCGGCATCGTCCATGAGCGGCTGGCCCAGGACGACTGCAAGAGCGGCTATATCCTGGACGGGGTGCCCCGCACCATCGCCCAGGCCGAGGCCCTGGAGAAGGCCGGCATCGGATTCGACGCCGTCGTCTCCATCGAGATCAGCGAGGAGGAGATCCTCCGCCGCATGAATGGCCGGCGGGTCTGCGAGGCCTGCGGCTCCAGCTACAATGTGGTGTCCATCCCCCCCCGGGTGGAGGGCATCTGCGACAACTGCGGCGGCAAGCTGATCCAGCGCAAGGATGATACCCCTGAGACGGTCCGTGAGCGTCTCAAGGTCTATCATACGGAGACAGAGCCCCTGGTGGACTTCTACGCTGCCAGAGGCCTGCTCAGGCCCGTGCGGTCCGACGACACCAAGAAGGGGACCACGCAGGCCATTCTGGCGGCCCTGGGGATTGAGAAATGATTATCCTCAAGTCGAGCCGCGAGATCGAGCTGATGCGCCAGGCGGGGAAAATTACCGCGGCGGCTCGCGCCTTGGCGGGAGCTATGGTAGCCCCTGGCGTAAGCACACGAGAAATTGACAGAGCAGTACACCGGTTCATCAAGTCGCAGGGCGCCGCGCCCTCCTTTCTGGGCTACAACGGCTTTCCAGCCAGCGTGTGCATCTCGGTGAACGACGAGGTCATCCACGGCATCCCGGGCTCCCGGGTGCTCAGGGAGGGCGACATCGTGTCCGTGGATGTGGGCGCCTTCAAGGGCGGATACCACGGCGACTGCGCGGCCACCTATCCCTGCGGCAAAATCTCCGACGAGGCCCGCAGGCTGATTGAGGTGACCAGGCAGAGCTTCTTCGAGGGCCTCCGGTACGCCCGGGAGGGCTACCGTCTGCCGGATCTGTGCGGGGCCATTGAGCGCTACGTGGAGGCAAACGGCTTCTCCGTCGTTCGGGAGTATGTGGGACACGGCATCGGCGCAAAGATGCACGAGCCGCCGGAGGTGCCCAACTACGTGGAGCCCAAGGCGGGCCGACCCCGCTTCCTGCGGGGCATGACCATCGCCGTGGAGCCCATGGTGAACGCGGGCAGGGCGGGCGTCAAGGTGATGCCCGACGGCTGGACGGTCAAGACCGCCGACGGGCGGCTGTCCGCCCATTACGAAAACTCCATCCTGATTACGGACGGGGAGCCGGAGCTTCTGACAGACCCGGAGGCGAAAGCGGAGTAATTGGTTATGGACATTGCGCGATCAGACATTGTGATATCTACCGCCGGCAGGGACAAGGGAAAGCTCTTCTTCGTCCTCGGGACGGAGGAGGACTTCCTCCTGCTGGCGGACGGCAAGACCCGCAAGCTGGAGAGTCCGAAGCGGAAGAAGCGCAAGCACGCCCGCTTCCAGGCCCACAGCGACTGCCGGGTGGCCGAAAAGATCAGAAGCGGAGAGAAATTTACCAATAGCGAGCTCCGCAGGACCCTCGCCCAGACCGGCGGGGACGGTAATCCAGACCAGGAGGGATGAGCACTTGGCAAAATCCGATATGATCGAGGTTGAGGGCGTAGTTGTTGAGGCGCTCCCCAACACAAAATTCCAAGTAGACATAGGAAATGGCCATACTATTTTGGCCCACATTTCCGGAAAACTCAGGATGAATTTCATCAGAATCTTGCCTGGTGACAAAGTCACGGTGGAGATGTCTCCCTATGACCTCACCCGTGGCCGGATTACCTGGCGTACGAAGTAGGAGGAATAGCAAAATGAAAGTTAGACCGTCCGTAAAGCCCATGTGCGAAAAGTGCAAGATCATTCGCCGCAAGGGCCGCCTGATGGTGATCTGCGAGAACCCCAAGCATAAGCAGAGACAGGGCTAAGTGAATTTGGAGGTGCAAAGCTAATGGCAAGAATTGCCGGTATTGACCTGCCCAAGGATAAACGGATCGAGATCGGGCTCACCTATATCTATGGAATCGGCAGGAAGAGCGCCAAGGACATCCTGGCGCAGACTGGGATCAACCCCGACACCCGCGTGAAGGATCTGACCGAGGCGGAGGAGAGCAAGCTGCGCGAGGCCATTGACCACGGCTACACCGTGGAGGGCGATCTGCGCCGCTCCGTGGCCCTGGACATCAAGCGCCTGACCGAGATCGGCTGCTACCGCGGCATCCGTCACCGCCGGGGCCTGCCCGTGCGGGGCCAGCGCAGCAAGACCAACGCACGTACCCGCAAGGGTCCCAAGAAGACCATTGCCAACAAGAAGAAGTAAGGAGGGAGAATCAACATGGCTGCACCGAAAACTGGCAAGCGGGTCATCCGCCGCCGCCGCGAAAAGAAGAACATTGAAAAGGGCCAGGTCCATATCCGTTCTTCCTTCAACAACACCATGGTAACTGTCACCGACACCCAGGGCAACGCCATCTCCTGGGCCTCCTCCGGTGGCCAGGGCTTCCGTGGCAGCAAGAAGAGCACGCCCTTCGCCGCACAGACCGCCGCCGAGGTGGCTGCCCGCGCCGCGATGGAGCACGGCCTGAAGACAGTGGAGGTCTTTGTGAAGGGCCCCGGCCAGGGCCGTGAGGCCGCCATCCGGGCGCTCCAGGCCGTGGGCCTGGAGGTGACGATGATCAAGGACGTCACCCCCATCCCCCACAACGGCTGCCGCCCCCCCAAGCGCCGCCGCGTCTAATTCGGAAGAAGGAGGAAATATTTCATTATGGCTAAAAATATGCAGCCTGTAGCCAAGCGCTGCAAGGCTCTGGGCATCTCCCCCGCCGCCATGGGATACGCCAAGAAGGACACCAAGCGCAACCCCGGCGGCCAGATGCGCAAGAAGAAGAGCGAGTACGCTCTCCAGCTCCAGGAGAAGCAGAAGGTCAAGTTCGTCTATGGCGTCATGGAGAAACAGTTCCGGATGTACTACGAGAAGGCCGCCCGCAGCCAGGGCAAGACCGGCGAGGAGCTTCTGGTCCTCATTGAGCGCCGCCTGGACAACGTGGCCTACCGCCTCGGCTTCGCCTCCACCCGCCGCCAGGCCCGGCAGCTGGTGAGCCACGCCCATTTCACCGTTAACGGCAAGAAGGTCAACATCCCCTCCTATCTCGTGAAGGCCGGTGATGTGATCGAGGTCAGGGACACCAGCCGCTCCTCCGCCATCTTCAAGCGGCTGACCGGCGAGGACGCCCCTCTGCCCCTGGTCCCCCAGTGGCTTGACCGTGAGAAGAACGCCCTCAAGGGTACCGTGTCCCGCCTGCCCGTGCGGGAGGACATCAACGATATGCCCATTGAGGAGCACCTCATCGTCGAGCTGTACTCCAAGTAATCGGAGGCTACCCTCGATTGTCACACGAACTGAATTTAACGCGGGTCCGGCCTCTGTCTGGCCCGTCACGAGAAGGAGGGTAACTGGATGATTGAAATTGAGAAGCCCCAGATTGAGTGCATTGAGACCCCCGGCGATGACTCCTATGGAAAGTATGTGGTAGAGCCCCTGGAGCGGGGCTACGGCACCACCCTTGGCAACGCCCTGCGCCGCATCATGCTCTCGTCCCTGCCCGGCACCGCCGCCACCAGCATCAAGATCGCCGGTGTGCAGCACGAATTTACCACCATCCCCGGCGTGAAGGAGGATGTGACGGAGATCGTGCTGAACATCAAGCAGCTGATTACCAAGCTCCACAGCGAGGGGGTCAAGACCGTCTTTATCGAGGCGGTGGGCCCCTGCGAGGTGACGGCCGGCGACATCAAGAGCGACGGGGAGGTGGAGGTGCTCAACCCGGACCTCCACATCGCCACCCTGGGCAGCGGCGCCACGCTGAACATGGAGATCACCCTCAGCCACGGCCGCGGCTACGTGCCCGCGGACCGGAACAAGGCCCAGCAGAACATCATCGGCGTCATCCCCGTGGACTCCATCTACACCCCGGTCTACAAGGTCAACTACACGGTGGAGAACACCCGCGTGGGGAATATGACGGACTTTGACAAGCTGACCATTGAGGTGTGGACCGACTCCACCATCTCCGCCCGGGACGCGGTGAGCCTGGGGGCCAAGATCCTCTGCGATCACTTCACCCTCTTCACCGATCTGAGCGAGACCGTGGGCTCCAAGTCCACAGTGGTGGAGAAGGCGGAGACCCAGCGGGACAAGGTGCTGGAGCTGACCATTGAGGAGCTGGATCTCAGTGTACGCAGCTTCAACTGCCTGAAGCGGGCCAACATCAACACCGTGGAGGATCTGATCTCCAAGACGGAGGACGAGATGATGAAGGTCCGGAACCTGGGCCGCAAGAGCCTGGAGGAGGTCATCAACAAGCTGGCCATGATGGGGCTGTCCCTGGCCGACGAAGAATCCAACTGAGCCGTCTTGACGGCTTGATACGCCTTTTGAAGGAGGAAACCTACAATGCCCGGAACTCGTAAGCTCGGTAAGACTACCGATCAGCGCAAAGCGATGCTCCGTCAGCAGGTGACCGATTTCCTGGACAATGGGAGGATGGAGACCACCGTCACCCGCTGCAAGGAGATTCGCCCCCTGGCTGAGAAGATGATTACCCTGGGGAAGAAGGGCGATCTGGCGGCCTACCGTCAGGCCATGGCCTTTGTGACCCGGGAGGATGTGGTGAAGAAGATCTTCAAGGAGATCGCGCCCAACTACGCGGAGCGCAACGGCGGTTACACCCGCATCACCCGCACCGGCATCCGCCGGGGCGACGCGGCGGAGACCGCGATGATCGAGCTGGTCTAAGCCGGTTTGACATGATAAGGAAAAAGCCCTTTCGTGTGTGGAAGTACTACACATACGAAAGGGCTTTTTTGCGGATATATTTTGCAGGAAGGAGATCATAAAGCACACCAGCCGGCAGTCTATCGCCAGACTGCCGGCTGGTATACGTCTCTGCGTTTTTTCTTCTGCTTTCTTTCTCTGCTCACAAAGGAACAGAACAATTCACCGCACAACCTTCCGGATGTCCTCGATCCGGCCCAGCACCAGCAGGTGCTCGTCGGCCTTGAAGGTGTAGTCCGGGCTCAGGTTGGGGCGGATGATACCGTCCCGCATGGCGGCGATAACAGTGAGATTGTACTTTACCCGGAAGTTCAGCTCCTTCAGGCTCTTGCCGATCCAGCGGTCCATGGGCTGGAGCTCGTAGATGGAGTACTCGTCGGTGAGGCTGATGCAGTCGAAGATGCTGTCGGAGCTCTCGCTGATGGCCAGATTGACGGCAGCCTCCTGCTCCGGGTAAATGACGTGGTCCGCGCCGTTGCGCAGGAGGAACTTGGCCTGCACGTCGTCGTCCGCCTTGCTGAACACCTTCTTTGCCCCCAGCTCCTTGAGCAGACTGGTGATTTGCAGGCTGCCCAGCACGTTGCTGTCCCCCAGGCAGACAAAGCAGGCGTCAAAGCTGGGAATGTCAAAGGATCGGAGGACCTCCTCGTTGGTGCAGTCCCCCACCTTGGCGCTGACCACCAGGGGCAGCAGGTCCTCCAGGGTGTCGCTGACCTGATCCGCCACCATGACCTCGCATTTCTGGTCCGCCAGGGCGCGGCAGAGGTGGTGGCCAAAGGAGCCCATGCCCACGATCAAAAAGGATTTCATATGTCTATTCGTCCTCCACGGCGGCGATCTTGTCGATGCGGCGCTGGTGGCGGCCGCCCTCAAAATCGTGGGTGAGGAAGGACTGGACCACCTGACGGGCCATCAGTGGACCCACCACGCCGGCGCCCATGGCCAGCATGTTGGCGTCGTTGTGGCGGCGGGTCATCTCCGCGCTCCAGGGCTCGCTGCACAGGGCGCAGCGGACGCCGCGGACCTTGTTGGCGGTGATGGACACGCCGATGCCGGTGGTGCAGATCACAATACCCCGCTCACACCGCCCCGCCGCCACCGCCCTGGCCGCAGGGCCGGCAAAGTCGGCGTAGTCGCAGCTGTCCCGGTTAAAGCAGCCGAAGTCCTCCACCTGGTGACCCTGTTCGGTCAGCCAGGCGCTCAGCTCCGTCTTCAAATCGTAGCCGCCGTGGTCACATGCTATGGCAATTTTCATGGGGATCCCTCCTGTTGTTCCGCCTATGTCCGAAGAACCGGGGCGGTTATTTTTTGAACTTCTCGAAAAAGCTCCTGCGCTCCTTGTAGTTGTGCTCCTTCAGGGTCTCGCTGAACTTGCGCAGGGCCTCCTTCTGCTCCCGGTTGAGGCTGCGGGGGGTCTCAATATGGACGGTGACGTACTGGTCCCCGCGGCCCCGGCCGTTGACGTTGGGGATGCCCTTGCCCCGCAGGCGGAAGGTTGTGCCGGTCTGGGTGCCCTCGGGGATGTCATATTTCACCTTGCCGTCAATGGTGGGAATCTCCAGCTCGCCCCCCAGCACCGCCTGGGTGAAGGTGATGGGCGCGTCGCAGTACACGTCGGAGCCGTCCCGCTGGAAGAGCTGGTGGGGCTGCACGGTGATGACAATCTGCAGATCTCCCGCCGGGCCGCCGTTCTTGCCGGCGTTGCCCTGGCCCCGCAGGGAGACGATCTGGCCGTTGTCAATGCCCGCGGGGATGGAGACCTTGACGGTCTTGCGCTTGCGGTTCTGCCCGGAGCCGCCGCAGCTGGAGCAGGGGGAGGCGATGATCTTGCCCTTGCCGCCGCAGCGGGGGCAGGGGCTGGTGGTGGCAAAGACGCCCATGGGGGTCTGCCGCCGCTGCTGGACCGTGCCGGAGCCGCCGCAGTTGGAGCAGGTCTCCGGGCTGGTGCCGGGGGCCGCGCCGGAGCCGCCGCAGGCCTCGCACTGCTCCACCCGGTCCAGGCTGACCTCCTTCTCGCAGCCGAAGGCCGCCTCCTCAAAGGTGATGGTGAGGCCCATGCGCAGGCTCTCCCCCCGCTGGGGGCCGCTCCTGGTCCGGGCGGATCCGCCGCCGAAGCCGCCGCCGAAAAAGCTGCCGAAGATATCCCCCAGATCGCCAAAGTCGAAGTCGCCGGAGAAGCCTCCGCCGAAGCCGCTCCCTCCGCCGCCGTAGCTGGGGTCCACGCCGGCAAAGCCGAACTGGTCGTACCGGGAGCGCTTGGTACTGTCGCTGAGGACCTCGTAGGCCTCGTTGATCTCCTTAAACCGGGCCTCCGCCGCCTTGTCCCCCGGGTTCAGGTCCGGGTGGTTGGCCTTGGCCAGCTTGCGGTAGGCCTTCTTGATCTCCTGGTCCGTGGCGCCCTTCTGTACGCCAAGGACCTCGTAATAGTCTCTTTTCTGGTCAGCCATATGCTCTCACATCCATTCTCCGCAGACATTCCAAATGGGGCGGGGAGGTCCTCCCCGTCCCATCCGGAACCGTCCGTCATTACTTGCTCTGGTCGTCCTCGTCGACTACCTTGTAGTCGGCGTCGTAGTACTGCTGGCCCTCCGCCTGACCGCCGCCGGGCTGACCGCCCATGTCGGGGCCTGCCTGGGGACCGCCCGCCTGCTGGTAGAGCTTCTCGCTGACCGCGTAGAAGGCCTGCTGGAGGGCCTCGGTGTCCGCCTTGATAGCGGCGGTGTCCTCGCCCTTGAGGGTCTCCTTCAGCTTGTCAATGGCGGCCTGAACCGGGGCCTTCTCCCCCTCGGGGATCTTGTCGCCCATCTCGCCCAGGGTCTTCTCCGCCTGATAGACCATCTGGTCAGCGGCGTTGCGGGTCTCCACGGACTCCTTGATCCGGGCGTCCTCGGCGGCGTACTGCTCCGCCTCCTTCACCGCCCGCTCAATGTCCTCCTTGGACATGTTGGAGGAGGAGGTGATGGTGATGTGCTGCTCCTTGCCCGTGCCCAGGTCCTTGGCGGAGACGTTCACGATACCGTTGGCGTCGATGTCAAAGGTAACCTCGATCTGGGGCACGCCCCGGCGGGCCGGCGCGATGCCGTCCAGGTGGAAGCGGCCCAGGCTCTTGTTGGCCGCGGCCATCTCCCGCTCGCCCTGGAGGACGTTGACCTCCACGCTGGTCTGGTTGTCTGCGGCGGTGGAAAAGATCTGGCTCTTCTTGGCGGGGATGGTGGTGTTGCGTTCAATGAGGCGGGTGCACACGCCGCCCATGGTCTCAATGCCCAGGCTCAGGGGGGTCACGTCCAGCAGCAGCAGGCCCTTCACGTCGCCGGTGAGCACGCCGGCCTGGAGGGCCGCGCCCATGGCCACGCACTCGTCGGGGTTGATGCCCTTGAAGCCGTCCTTGCCGGTGATGTTCTTCACCGCCTCCTGGACCGCGGGGATGCGGCTGGAGCCGCCCACCAGCAGCACCTTGGAGATGTCGCCGCCCTTGAGGCCCGCGTCGCTCATGGCCTGGCGCACGGGGCCCATGGTGGCCTCCACCAGATGGGCGGTGAGCTCGTTGAACTTGGCCCGGGTGAGGGTCACGTCCAGGTGCTTGGGGCCGGTGGCGTCGGCGGTGATATAGGGCAGGTTCACGTTGGAGGTGGTGACGCCGCTGAGCTCAATCTTGGCCTTCTCCGCGGCCTCCTTCAGCCGCTGCATGGCCACCTTGTCGCCGGTGAGGTCAATGCCCTCGGTCTTCTTGAACTCGCTGGCCAGATACTTCATCACGCACTCATCGAAATCGTCGCCGCCCAGGCGGTTGTTGCCGGCGGTGGCCAGGACCTCGATGACGCCGTCGTCAATGTCCAGAATGGACACGTCGAAGGTGCCGCCGCCCAGGTCATAGACCATAATCTTCTGGGCCTCCTCCTTGTCCAGGCCATAGGCCAGGGCGGCGGCGGTGGGCTCGTTGACAATGCGCTTGACCTCCAGGCCGGCGATCTTGCCGGCGTCCTTGGTGGCCTGGCGCTGGGAGTCGGTGAAGTAGGCGGGGACGGTGATAACCGCCTCGGTGACAGTCTGGCCCAGATAGGCCTCCGCGTCGGCCTTCAGCTTCTGGAGGATCATGGCGGAGATCTCCTGGGGGGTGTAGTTCTTGCTGTCAACGGTCACCCGGTGGTCAGAGCCCATCTCCCGCTTGATGGAGGCGATGGTGCGGTCCGGGTTGGTGATGGCCTGGCGCTTTGCCACCTGGCCCACCATGCGCTCGCCGGTCTTGGAGAAGGCCACCACCGACGGGGTGGTGCGGTTGCCCTCGGCGTTGGCGATGACGACGCTCTCGCCGCCTTCCATGACGGCCACGCAGGAATTGGTTGTGCCCAAATCAATACCGATAACTTTAGACATGATGTTGTCCTCCTACTATAGAAAAAATTTTTTATACAAAATGGAATGCTGCCGGCAGATGTCCTAATTGGCCACCTGCACTGCGGCGAACCGGATTACCTTCTCGCCCAGGAGGAAGCCCTTCTGGAAGACCTGGCTCACCACGCCCTCCCCCAGCTCCTCGCTGTCCACGTGCATCACCGCGCTGTGGCGGGCGGGATCAAAGCTCTGGCCGGCGGGGTCCTCGATGGTCACGCCCATCTTCTCCAGTACGGAGATCAGCTGATGGAAGATCATCTCCATGCCCTTCTTGTGGACGTTGTCCTCGTCCCCGGGCTGGCCCACGGCCCGCTCCAGATTGTCATACACCTCCAGGAACTTGGAGATGGTGTCTATCTTGGCGTCCTGGTAAGTGCTCTCCTTCTCCTTGGTGGTGCGCTTGCGGTAGTTGTCATACTCCGCCGCCAGACGCAGGTGCTGATCGTTGAGGGCGGAGAGCTGTCCGGCCAGGGCCTCCAGCTTCTCCATCTCCTCCTTGGTGAGGGTGAAGGTCTCGGCGGGGGCCTCCCCGCACACCTCCGCCGCCTCGGCGGGCTGCTCCTGGATCTCCTGCTCCTCCAGGGGCTCCATGGGGGCGCTGTTCTCTTTCTTGCTCACGATTGCTCGTCCTCCTTCGGGGGCAACTGATTATTTTTTCCAAACATCTTCGTCAGGCTCTCAGCGAAATAGCTCAGCCGGGCCGCCACGGCGGCGTAGTCCATCCGGGTGGGTCCCACCACGCCGATGAGCCCCCGCATGTTCTCTCCGATGTCGTAGCTGGCCACCACCACGCTGGCCTCCTTCAGGGCCTCGTTGACGTTCTCCGGCCCGATGAGGATCTGCATGGGGGTGTTCTCGTCCAGCACCGGCAGGCTGTCCTTCCGGTCCGTCAGCAGGCTCATGAGCTCGTTGGCCCGGCTGAGGTCCTGGAATTCCGGCTGCCGGAGCAGCTGGGTCTGGCCGGTGGTGTACACCTGATTCTGCGCGCTGCGGTCGATGACCGCGGTGGCGTACTCGATGGTCAGGGAGAGGGGCAGGAACAGCTCCGCCGGCAGCTGGCCGGTGAGGCCCATCAGCTTGACGCCCAGCTCCTCCACCCGCACGCCGGTAAAATGGGTGTTGAGCAGATTGGCCAGGGAGGACAGCTGCTCCGCCGGGAGGGGGACCTGGGTGTGGAGCAGCTGGCTCTTCACCCGGCTGTCGTTGGTCATCACCACGGCGATAAAGCTGGCCTCGTCCACGCTCAGCAGGTCGTAGCGCCGGACCGTGATGCTCTCCCTGCCCGCCGCCACCGCGTAGGCGGGGTAGCTGACAATGGAGGCCGCCGCCTGACCGGCCTGGGCGATGATGGCGTCCAGCTCCCGCATCTGGCCGCCCAGGGCCGCGTTGATCTGGGCCGCCTCCTGGTCGGACACGCTGCGCCGCTCCATCAGCTCGTTGACGTACAGCCGGTAGCCCCTGGGGGAGGGGATCCGGCCCGCCGAGGTGTGGGGCTGCTCCAGGTAGCCCAGCTCCACCAGGTCCGCCAGCTCGTTGCGGATGGTGGCGGAGCTGAGACGGCCGCCCATGGCCTGGGCGATGAATTTTGAGCCCACCGGCTCGGCGGAGTTGATATACCGCTCCGTGACCACCTTCAGTATTTCCTTTTTGCGGGCGGTCAATTCCATGGTTCGGTCTCCTTTAGCACTCCAATACCCTGAGTGCTAAAGGCAGTTTAACACCAAAGCACCGCTCTGTCAATACGGTTTTCTCCCTCCAATTTGAACAATTTGTAAATTCCCCCTTCTGCCCGGGGGTGTGCTGGGAAAATTTATAAAAACCCGCCCATGGGCCGTGACAACCGGGGCCGGCTGTGGTACACTATACCCAAAAACGGAGGGAGGCGGCGGCCATGGAGGAGATCACCGCCGCCCTTGTGAAGAACCTGCTGCCCCGGCGGCGGCAGGACGGCCACAAGGGCAGCTTTGGGAGGGTGTACGTCTACGGCGGGTCCGTGGGCTACACCGGCGCGCCGGTCTTCGCCGGGGAGGCGGCGGTGCGCACGGGCAGCGGCCTGGTGTTTGTGGGCGTACCCGGGGAGGCCTACCCTGTGGTGGCGGCCCGGTGCGCCTGCGCCATGGCCCACCCGGCTCCGGCGGACTACGGCGAGCTTCTGGAGCGGGTGTCCGCCTGCGGCGCAGTCCTCATAGGCCCCGGCCTGGGCCGCAGCCCGGAGACGGACAAAACCGTCCGCCGCCTGCTGGAGGACTGCCGGGCGCCGGTGGTTCTGGACGCGGACGGCATAAACGCCATTTCCGCGCATATAGATGTGCTGGATAGGCGGCGGGGCAGGCCGGAAGGGGGGGAGACGGTGCTGACGCCCCACGAGGGGGAGTTTCTCCGCCTGGGCGGGGACCTGTCCCTGGGCCGGGAGCGGGCGGCGGCGGACTTCGCCCGCCGCCACGGGTGCGTCCTGGTGCTCAAGGGGCCCGGGACCCTGGTGGCCGGGCCGGAGGGGCGGCTTCTGCGCAATCCCACCGGCAACTGCGGCATGGCCAAGGGCGGCAGCGGCGACGTGCTGGCGGGAATGGTCCTCTCCCTCATAGGTCAGGGGGCGCCGGCCCTGGAGGCGGCCGCCTGCGCGGTGTGGCTCCACGGCCGGGCCGGGGACCTGTGCGCCCGGGACCTGTCGGAGTACGCCATGACCCCCCTGGACCTGACCGGCCGCCTGCCGGCTGTATTCAAGGAGCTTGGATTTTAGATCAAGGAGGAAGGAACGTGCGAAAAGCCCTGCTTTTTGCACCAATGCTGATGCTCCTGCTCACCGCTTGCGGCGGGGAGGAGAAGGACCCGGCGGCTGAGCTCCAGGCCCAGTACGCCAATCTGACCGGGGCGGTCATGGAGGCGGACGTGAGCTGCCACTACGCGGACGAGGACCGCGCCTACACCCTGCTGTGCGACTACGCGCCGGAGAGGAGCACGGTGACGGTGCTCTCCCCGGCCAACCTGGCGGGCATCTCCGCCACGGTGGAGAACGGGACCCTGACCCTCAGCTACGAGGACATCTCTTTGGACGCGGGGGGCTACTCCGCCGCAGCCATCTCGCCGGTGGCGGCCCTGCCCAAGCTGATGCAGGCCGCCGCCTCCGGGTACGTGACGGAGAAGAGCGAGGAGACGGTGGGGGAGCGGCCCTGCCTGCGCCTGGCCTGCGATCTGCCCGACGACGAGGGGAGCGTGTACACCACCTGGTTTGACCAGGAGACCCTGCTGCCCCTGCGCAGCGAGATCTCTGCGGAGGGCACGGTGGTCTTTGAGGTGGCCTGGACCCGGTTTGAGGTGACGGGCGGCGGGGAGCCGGCTGTCCCGGCCGTCCCGGCGGAGCCCGGAGCGCCCCAGGAGGGGGCGGGTGACTGGACAGCGGCGGACGAGGCCGCGGCCTACGCTT
Organism: uncultured Oscillospiraceae bacterium; assembly: GCA_910579965.1. Classification (GTDB taxonomy): domain Bacteria; phylum Bacillota; class Clostridia; order Oscillospirales; family Oscillospiraceae; genus Pelethomonas. The sequence continues at coordinate 41,878 of CAJTWF010000009.1, read as the reverse complement.
CTGCGGAGGAATAGCCGCGGGCGGATGATACAAAAGAAAAGAGGGGTTGCGAGCATGGAGAGTACACTTAAACGGACCTGGGCGGAGATTGACCTGGACGCGCTGGGCCACAACTACCGGGCGCTGCGGGCGCAGATGGGGCCCAGGGCCCGGTTCCTGGGGGTGGTGAAGGCGGACTCCTATGGCCACGGGGCCGTCCACATCTCCCGGGAGCTGGAGGCGCTGGGGGCGGAGTATCTGGCTATCTCCAGCGTTGACGAGGCCCAGGAGCTGCGGCGGGGGGGCGTGGGCCTGCCCATCCTCCAGCTGGGCCTGACCCCGGCGGACCAGACCGGCGCCGTGATCAAGAGCGGCGTGACCCAGGCGGTGTGGAGCGAGCGGGCGGCGGAGGACTTCTCCCGGGAGGCGGTAGCGGCCGGCGGCCGGATGCGGGCCCATATCAAGCTGGACACGGGCATGTCCCGGCTGGGCTTCCAGTGCGACGAGGCCCACTTTGACCGGTCCCTGGAGGAGATCTGCCGGGTGTGCGCCCTGCCGGGTCTGGAGGTGGAGGGGGTGTTCACCCACTTCGCCGTGTCCGACGAGGATCAGGAGAGCAGCCGGGCCTACACCCAGCTCCAGCACCAGCGGTTCGAGGCCATGCTCTCCCGTCTGGCGGAGCGGGGCGTCCGCTTCTCCATCTGCCACTGTGCCAACAGCGGGGCCACGGTCAGCTATCCCCAGTTTGCCCACGACATGTTCCGCCCGGGCATCATCACCTATGGCATCGGGGACCAGGCGGAGGCGCTGGGGCTGCGGCCGGTGATGAGCCTGAAAACGGTGATCGGCGCGGTGAAGGACTTTGCGCCTGACACCACCATCAGCTACGGCCGCACCTTCCGCACCGGTCGGCCCAGCCGGGTGGGGGTGCTGCCCATCGGCTACGCCGACGGCCTCCACCGGGTCCTGTCCAACCGGTGGCGGGTGTGGACGGAGGCGGGCACGGCCCCCATCCTGGGGCGGATCTGCATGGACATGTGCATGATTGATCTCACGGACCTGCCGGGCGTGGGGGAGGGGGACGTGGTGGAGGTCTACGGGCCCCACAACTCCGTCAACGAGGCGGCCCGTCTGGCGGGAACCATCTCCTACGAGCTGACGTGCGCGGTGAGCAAGCGTGTGCCCCGGATCTACATGAAAAACGGAGTGGAGGTGGCCCGGGAGCTGCTGCTGCGGGCATAGGCGGGCCGTGCCCGGCGCGATATGCTTTCACCGGAGGAAACAGACAGACCGGAATCCATGAAGCTGTGAATGGGGCCGAAGGGCCTGACAGCAAAAGACAAAGATAAAAACGCAACGCGCACCTGACAAGGTGCGCCAGAGCCGGTAGGTAGCCCGGCCGTCTCGCCGTATTGGCGAGGTAAGTAACCTGCCCCTCCTGGGTTGTCCGTTCTTTGTCCATAACGTATTTTTAGGAGGGAAGGTTATGGACACAGGAAGACTGACGGTATTTTTTGAGGGCCCCTTCTGGGTTGGCGTTTTTGAGCGAATCTCAGACGGGAAGCTGTCCGCGTGCAAGGTCATCTTTGGCGCGGAGCCCAGGGACTGCGAGGTCTGGGACTTCATCCTCAAGCACTACGACGGGCTGCGGTTCAGTCCGGCCGTCGCAGTCGAGGGGAGACAGGCCGCAGATCATCCCAGGCGCAGGCAGCGCAGCGCCAGAGAGCAGCTGCGGACCCCGGGCATCGGCACCAAGTCCCAGCAGGCTTTGCAGATGCAGCGGGAGGAGAGGAAAACCCAGAGGAGGCAGAGCGGCAGAGAGCGGCAGAAAATCGAGAAGCAGCGCAAGTTTGACCAGAAGCGGCAAAAACGAAAAGAGAAGCACAGAGGCCGCTGAGCACATATGAAGCCGGGGGATTTCATCCTTTTGATGAAATCCCCCGGCTCTGTGCGCTCTTATGGAAAAGGGCTGATTGTCCGGTTCTCAGTCGCCGAAGCTGATACCCAGGAGCTTGGCCTCCTTGACAATGGAGGACTCCGGGTCCACCATCTTCAGCTTGCCGGCCACCTCCTCCAGGGGCACCCTCACGATCTCCCGGTTCTTGTAGCCCACCATGAAGCCGTACTTGCCCTTCAGGATCAGCTCGCCGGCCTCGCTGCCCAGCCGGGAGGCGAACACCCGGTCATAGGGGCAGGGGCTGCCGCCCCGCTGGGTGTGGCCGGGCACCGTCACCCGCACCTCCAGGCCGCACCGCTCCCGCAGCTTCTCGGCGATCTCGTAGGACACGGAGGGGTACTTGTAGTTGGCCATCTTTTTCTTGTACTCCTTCTTGCTCAGGGCCGCGTCCTTTCTGGAGATGGCCCCCTCTGCCACGGCCAGGATGGTGAAGCGGCTGCCGCCGTCGTGGCGGGCCTTGATCTTCCCGGCCAGCTTGTCGATGTCATAGGGGATCTCGGGGATGAGGATGATGTCCGCGCCGCCGGCAATGCCCGCGTTCAGCGTCAGCCAGCCCACCTTGTGGCCCATGACCTCCACGATGAAGATCCGGCCGTGGGAGGCGGCGGTGGTGTGGATGCAGTCGATGGCCTCCGTGGCCACATTCACCGCGCTCTGGAAGCCGAAGGTCATGTCCGTGCCCCACAGATCGTTGTCAATGGTCTTGGGCAGGGTGATGACGTTGAGCCCCTCCTGGCGCAGCAGGTTGGCGGTCTTGTGGGTGCCGTTGCCGCCCAGGATCACCAGGCAGTCCAGCTGGAGCTTGTAGTAGGTCTGCTTCATGGCGGCTACCTTGTCCACGCCGTCGTCCCCGGGGATCTGGATGGTCTTGAAGGGGGTGCGGCTGGTGCCCAGGAAGGTGCCGCCCTTGGTGAGGATGCCGGTGAAGTCCGCGTAGGTGAGCAGCCGGAAGCGGCCGTAGATCAGGCCCTGGTAGCCGTCCTGAAAGCCGTAGATCTCCACCTGCTCCCCCGAGTTCAGCAGCGCCTTGGCGACGCCCCGCATGGCCGCGTTCAGGGCCTGGCAGTCCCCGCCGCTGGTCAGCATACCGATTCGCTTCATGATAAGCCCTCCTTTAATCCTTCGGAGGCCGCCCGGCGGGACGGCCCCCGCTTCGCGTTGTGCCGCTTTGATTATAGACCCTTTTTTTCCGGCGCACAAGATAAAATGCGCCGGGAGGCCGCCAAAATTTTCCCCTATTTTTTAACTCTGCTGTAGGGCGTCCCCTCCAGGGGCAGGCTGCAGCGCCGCTTTCCGTCGTAGCGGAAATAGGCGTCCGCAATGGCGGGGGCGGTGGGGATGGAGGTGATCTCCCCGATGCCGATGGCCCCGCAGGCCACGTCCAGGCCGGGCTTCTCCACCACGATGGCCTTGATCTCCGGGACCTGATCGGCCCTGAAGAGGCCCAGCGTGCCGAATTTGGCCGTGGGGCGGCAGTCCGTCACCGGATACTGCTCCGTGAGGGCGAAGCCCATGCTCATCACCACCCCGCCCTCGATCTGGCCCTCGCAGGAGAGGGGGTTCACCGCCCGGCCCACGTCGTGGGCCGCCACTATGCGCTCAATTTTTCCGTCCTCTCCCACCACGCACAGCTGGGTGGCGTAGCCGTAGGCCACGTGGCTGACCGGGTTGGGCACGTCCGCCCCCAGGGGGTCTGTCCTGGCCAGATACTCGCCGTAGTACTCCCTTCCCTCCAGCTGCTCCAGGGTCCGTCCCTCCAGATCCCGCTTCAGGTCCTGGCAGGCCCGGCGGCAGGCCTCGCCGGTGATGAGGGTCTGGCGGGAGCCGGAGGTGGTGCCGGAGTCCGGGGCGTCGAAGGTGCTGGACCGGTGGTAGACCACGTCCTCCCCCTCCAGCCCCAGCTGGCCGCAGCACATCTGGGTCAGCACCGTGCCCAGCCCCTGGCCGATGCAGGAGGCTCCGGCCTGGATGTGGACCTTTCCGCCCCGGACCACCAGCCGGCACCGGCCCGTGTCCGGGATGCCCACGCCCACGCCGGCGTTCTTCATGGCGCAGGCCAGGCCCGCGTATTTTGCCCTGTCGTAGTAGGGCTTCACCGCCTCCAGGGTCTCCACCAGCCCCGTCTCCGGGCCCACAATCTGGCCGTTGGGCAGCACCTCGCCGGGGCGGATGGCGTTGCGGTAGCGGATCTCCCAGGGGGAGATGCCCACCAGGTCCGCCATCTCGTTGAGCAGGGTCTCCACGCAGAAGCAGGTCTGGGTCACGCCGAACCCCCGGAAGGCCCCGGCGGGGGGATTGTTGGTGTAGTAGGCGTAGCCGTCGATCTGGAAATTCTCGTAGTGATAGGGCCCCGAGGCGTGGGTGCAGGCCCGCTCCAGCACCGGGCCCCCCAGGGAGGCGTAGGCCCCGGTGTCGGCGATGATGTTGGCCGCCACCCCCTGGATAACGCCGTTTTCATCGCAGCCCATGGCGAACTCCATTTCCATAGGGTGGCGCTTGGGGTGGATGAGCAGGCTCTCCGCCCGGCTGAGCCTGCACTTCACCGGCCGCTGCGTCAGATAGGCCGCCAGGGCGGCGTGGTGCTGGACCGTCACATCCTCCTTGCCGCCGAAGCCGCCCCCCACCAGCATGTTCTTCACCTTTACCTTCTCCGGCGGCAGGCCCAGCATGGGGGCGGTCTCGTGCTGGGTGTCGTAGGCGCTCTGGTCCGAGGAGAGGATCATGACGCCGTCCCCGTCGGGGTAGGCCACGGCGCACTCCGGCTCCAGGAAGGCGTGCTCGGTGCAGGGGGTGGTGAAGCGGCGGGTGAGCACGTGTTTGCTGCGGGCGATGGCCAGGGCGGCGTTGCCCCGCTGGATGTGCTTGTGGGCCAGCAGGTTGCCGGAGGGGTGGACCAGGGGCGCGTCGTGGGCCATGGCCTCCTGGGGGGAGCGGACGGGGCGCAGCACCTCGTACTCCACCTGGACCATCCGCTTGGCCTTCTCCAGGACCTCCTGGCTCTCGGCCACGACGAGACAGATGGCGTCCCCCAGGTAGTGGGTGGCGCCGCCCACGGGGATCATGGTGTCCCAGTCCTTCACCAGGTGGCCCACCTTGTTCTGTCCCGGGATGTCGGCGGCGGTGAACACCCCCGCCACCCCGGGCAGGGACTTGGCCTCCTCGGTGTGGATGGCCCGGACAATGGCCCGGGGGTGGGCGGAGCGGACCGCAGAGGCGTAGAGCATGCCGTCCATGTAGATGTCGTCGGGGTAGAGGCCCTCGCCCCGGACCTTCTCCGCCGTGTCTATCCGGTGGACCCGGGCCCCCAGGGCCCAGGAGCGGGATTGCTCCGGCAGAGTGCCCTGGCGGAGGATGGCCGCCGTCAGGCGTACGCCCGCAATGATCTTCACATAGCCGGTGCAGCGGCAGATGTTGGTGCGCAGGGCGCGGCGGATCTCCCCCTCCGTGGGGTCCGGATTCTGGTCCAGCAGGCCCTTGGCGGCCATCACCATCCCCGGGATGCAGAAGCCGCACTGGACCGCCCCCGCCTCCCCAAAGCCGCAGGTGTAGGCCTGCTTTTCAAATTCGCTGAGCCCCTCCACGGTGAGGAGCGATTTGCCCTCCAGCTTGTCCGTGGTGAGGACGCAGGCCCTGGCGGCCTTTCCGTCCACCAGGATGGTGCAGGCGCCGCAGGCCCCCTCGCTGCACCCGTCCTTCACGGAGGTCAGGCGCAGCTCGTCCCGCAGGAAGCGGATCAGCTTCTGATTGTGATCGGCAGTTACGGTCTTGCCGTTGACTGTAAATGTGGCCATGTCGTCTCTCCTTTTCGGTCCCCTGGCAGGATATACGGAATCTGTTCCTATTATAACGGATGTTCTGGGTATATTCAACAGGATTTCTCCTCTTTTCCTGCGGAACGGCGAGGGGCGAGGGGGGACGGGATGGTAGATGCGTGAGGCTATGGTAACCAACGATGATTCCCTGCGCAGGATGCTCTACCTGGCTTTCCAGCGCATCACGAAGCGCTGGCGTACCAGATGTCAGAACGGGGACCTGGTGCTCAGCCAGCTGGAGATCATGTTCTCCGACCGTGCTGCCGGCTGATCCCTGGCTGCAGAATGTCCCGGCAGACGGGCCGGCATTCACACCTGCGGCGCGCATACCGCCCCGCACGCCGGTTCCCCGATGGCCAAGGGATTCAGCCCGCCCCCTGTGCCGTTTCATCGCACCTCTTCTTGCCTTTGTCGAATTTCGCTTACACAAAATTTTACACCAGACCTCATCACAAGATGCGGGTTACGCCCAATCTCAAGCAGGCATCTGTTAGAAAATTCGCCCAACCGCTCAATCTCGATCTGTGCCTCCTCCGGTTCTGTACGCAGCGTCTGGTCTTTCTTCCGCTGGCCCCGCCGGTCCTCCAGCCCCGCTATCCGGCTGGCTTCTGTTTTCCCTGCCTGACACCACCGGATCAGGTTTATCTTTTTCTGCACCTTCAGTTTCTCTTTATGCGGCATAGTTTTGCTCCCCCTATAAGCGACAGTTTTCTTTTTCTCTGTCTCTTATTGAGGGAGCATATCATAAATCACCAAGTTGTAGCAGCTTATAGCAGTTATACGCAGTTCCACGGTGCTTGTCTTTTGCACGTTGGTTTCTTTCGTAAGGACACGCCCCTTTTTTGCCGCTACGATAAGCCGGATTCTGCCTTTTGGGACTTTATCTATTTCACTCTTGTTGTCGCCGCCCTTGTGTGAACAGACCCTGATAAAACGCAACCTTACGATATGAATATATCAAATCAAAAGAACAGGCTGCCCAGATCCGGCGGGGACCTTGCATTTCCCCCGGACAATGGGTATAATATGCCCAAAAGAACGGAAAGGAAGATCTCCCATGAAAAAGAAGCTTCTCGCCCTAGCCCTCGCCCTGTGCCTGTGTACAGCTCCGGTCCAAGCCGCCTTCTCCGACGTTCCGGCGGACCAATACTACAGCGAGGCCGTGGTCTGGGCGGCGGCGCAGTCCATCGCCGGCGGCGAGAACGGAACCTTCTCCCCGGATGCGCCCTGCACCACGGCCCAGATCCTCACCTTCCTCTGGCGGGCCAAGGGCTGTCCGGCCCCGGCCGCCGGGCCCAATCCCTTTTCCGATGCAGGTGAGACGGACTACTTCTACGAGGCCGCCCTCTGGGCCCGGGAGCAGGGGCTTGTTTCCGGCGGAGCCCTCTCCCCCAACGCGCCCTGCACCAGGGCCCAGACGGTGACATACCTCTGGAGGCTGGCGGGCCGGCCGGAGCCGGAGGCGAAAGTCCTGGCCGCCGGGGAGGGGGAAACCCGGGTCTGCGGCGTCCTGGGGGACACACTGGTCAACTGCTTTTTCAGCTATACGGTCCGGGACGCGGTCCTGACAGACACCGCGGAAGGCGCTCCCGCCGGCGAGAGGACGGCGCTGCTGGCGGTGGACGTAACCGTGAAGAACGTCCACCACCGGACCATCCCCATGTACGACACGGACTTCCAGCTCCAGTGGGGGGATCAGGACTTCGGCTACCCCTCGTCCGCCTCCACTCTGCCGGCGGAGTACGAGCTGGCCCCCGGGGAGAGCGTGTCCGGGAGGCTGGTCTACCAGGTCCCGGCGGAGAGCCGGTCCTTCGCCCTGGCTGTCCGGGAGTTTTTTGACGACGGCTCCGCCGGCAGCACCTTTTCCTGCTGCTTTGCCGTAAAGGACGGGAGAGCTGTCCCGGGCAGTCTGTTCGCGGATGTGCCCCTGGAGGCGGACTGCGCCCCGGCGGTGCTGTGGGCCGTCCGGGAGGGGATCGCCTCCGGTATGGGGGACGGGTTCGAGCCCGCGGGCGTGTGTACCAGGGGACAGATCGTCACCCTCCTGTACCGGGCCTACGGAGCCCGGGAGGAGGTCAGCGGCGGATGATCTCCAGGGCGCGGCCCTCCCAGTCGCCGTAGAGGGAGAAGCTCTCCTCCAGCCCCTCTGTAATGGCAACCGTGTTGTCCTCGCTGATGAGGACGCACTCGAAGTCGTTCCGGGTCCTCCAGAAGTCCAGAGCCTCCTCCCGCCCCATGACGAACAGAGCTGTGGAGAGGCCGTCGCACAGCGTCCCCTCGTCCGCCACGATGGTCACAGACTGGAGGCCGCTGCGGGCCGGGCGGCCCTGGGCGGGGTCAATAATGTGCCAGTAGATCTCCCCGTCCTGCTCAAAGTACCGCTGGTAGCCGCCGGAAGTGACCACCGCCTTGTCCACGATCTCCAGCACCCCGGCGTAGCCCCCCTCCGGGGCCTGGAGCGCCACCCGCCAGGGGGAGCCGTCCGGCTTGGCCCCCAGGGCCTGGACGTTGCCTCCCAGCTCCACAATGGCGGAGGCGATCCCCTCCCGGGCCAGCAGGGCCATCAGCTGGTCCCCGGTGTAGCCCTTGGCCACGGCCCCCAGATCCAGCTCCACGCCCTCCGGCAGGGTGAGCCGGTCCCCCTCCAGGGCCGCTTGGCGGTAGTCCACCCGCTCCAGCAGGGCCGTCAGCTCCCCGTCATCGGGGACCCGGTACGCGCCGGTGGTGAAGCCCCAGGCCCGGACCACCGGATATATGGTCACGTCCAGCGCGCCCCCGGTCTCCCGGCACAGCGTCAGGGCCCTGTCCAGCAGGGCGGCGGCGTCCGGGGAGAGCTGGGCGGAGCCGGTGTGGTTGGCGGCGTAGATCTCGCTGTCCTCCCCGGTGACGGACAGCAGGCCCTCCAGCTCCTGGATGCGGTCCACAGCCGCCTCCCCGGCCTGGGGGGCGTTTTCGCCGTAGATGGTCAGCTTCATGACCGTGTCCATGGCCAGAATCTCCCGCTCCCAGCTCTCCGGCCCGGCACAGGCGGCCAGCAGCAGAAGGCAGGCCGCAGCGGCGGCCAGACAGAGTCGTCTCATGGCGTGTTCCCCCGGTTTCCTCAAATGGTTTCTCTATCATAGCACGGCCGGAGGCGGTTGACAAGGCTGGAGGCTATTGGAATGCGGCAGTCCATTTTTGCCGCGGCAGCATGAAACAGGGGCGCGCATCGCCCGCCTCCGGGGAAGACGCCCCTCTCCCCCAAAGGGCTTTCCGTGCTTCCAGAGATGCCCAAATCATTAGACCAATTTAGACAACAGGAGACGATAGTAATGATGAAATATCAAGCGATAAATGCCCAAATGACAGATGCTTGGTGTGAGGCCGGATGGGAATGGGGACAAGCCATTACCCATGAAGAATATGTGAAAGCGCTGAACGGAGAATGGAATGTGCGGTTAACGCCAACGAAGTATGTGCCGCATGCATGGTTTGGAGACGTACAGGGGAAACAGGTGCTCGGTTTGGCAAGCGGCGGCGGACAGCAGATTCCCATATTCTCTGCACTAGGCGCTGTGTGTACGGTTTTAGACTACTCCACTAAACAATGTGAAAGTGAAAGAAGGACGGCAAAACGGGAGGGATACCAGGTAAATGTCATTCAAGCGGATATGAGCCAACGCTTACCGTTTGATGACGGCGCTTTTGATCTGATCTTTCATCCGGTATCCAACTGCTATGTTGAGGAGGTAAAGCCAATTTTTAAAGAATGCTTTCGTGTTTTGAAAAAGGGCGGGGTTCTTCTATGCGGTTTAGATAATGGGTTTGCGTATATTTTTGATGATACAGAACGGAATATCAAGTATAAATTACCGTTTAATCCATTAAAAGATTCTGTGGCGTATGAGGATTCCATCAAAAATGATTGGGGAATTGCGTTCTCACACACGCTTGAAGAACAAATTGGCGGACAATTAGAGGCCGGGTTTATTCTTACGCATTTATACGAGGATACATCGGGAGAGGGTCTTCTGCACGAATATAATGTGCCGACTTTCTTAGCAACAAGAGCCGTTAAATAAAATCAGAAACGGTGTTTTCTGCTTTTTGAAGGCGTAAACGGGGCCTCCGGCCCACGCAGAACCTGTATTTACAAGGAGGCAGTCTATGCTCATACGAACAGCGGCAGGAAAGACCCCCGCCATCGCGCCCACTGCCCGGGCGGCGGAGAGCGCGGCCCTCATCGGGGACGTAACCCTGGGGGAGAATGTGACCGTCTGGTACGGCGCGGTTCTCCGGGGGGACGTGGGCCCCATCCGCATCGGTCCGGGCAGCAATATCCAGGACAACTGCACCCTCCACTGCTCCGCCGGCGTCCCCACCCAGGTGGGGGAGAACGTGGTGGTGGGGCACGGCGCCGTCCTCCACAGCTGCGTGGTGGAGGACGGGTGCCTGATCGGCATGGGGGCCGTGGTGCTGGACAACAGCGTCGTGGGCGCCGGCTCCATCGTCGGCGCGGGGGCGCTGGTCCCTCCGGGAAAGCGGATCCCGCCGGGGAGCGTGGTCATGGGCACGCCGGGCCGGGTGGTCCGTCCGGCCACAGAGGAGGAGATGGGGGAGACCCTGGAGAACGCGCGGCACTACGCTGCGCTGGGACGGGAGCAGCTGGAGCGCCCGGCGGAAAAATCCGGCTGCTGACCGGCTCTCAGGCCATCAGCGCCTCCAGATCCTCCAGCGCCAGGGACTCCTGGAGGGCCAGATTGATCCCGTATCCCAGGACCTTGGACAGATCCCGGATCTTCTGGTCAATGCTCTCCGGCGTGACGAAGAACCGCCGTCCCCTCCCGTTCAGGGCCTTAGGGACCGCCCCGGCCTCCCCCAGCAGGTCTCTGGCGATGGTCTCCGCGTCCACCACCGTGGGGACGCCCACGGAGATCACCGGCACGCCCAGGGTCTCCCGATTCAGGGCCATCCGGTGGTTGCCCACGCCGCTGCCCGGCACCAGCCCCGTGTCCGCGATCTGCACCGTGGCGCACAGCCGCTCCAGGTCCCGGGCCGCCAGCGCGTCCACCACGATCACCGCCGCCGGCCCCACCTGCTCCGCCGCGCCCCGGACCCACTCGGCCACCTCCATCCCCGTGGTGCCCAGCACCCCGGCCCCCAGGCCCGCCACCGGCCGCAGCTGGGGCAGCGCCTCCCCCAGGTGCCGCGTCACCAGCAGGTGATCCAGGGACCGGGGCCCCAGCGCGTCCGGCGTCATGGCCTGATTGCCCAGCCCCGCCGCCAGCACCGGCCCCTCCTCCGGCAGCAGGGGCCCCAGCAGGGCCGCCACCGCCCGGACTGCCCGGGGGAAGGCATCCTCCTCCCGCCGCCAGAGGGGGGAGACGTCCAGCGTGAGGTATGTCCCCTCCGGCTTGCCCAGGGCCCGGGCCCCCTCCTGGTCCAGGATCTCCACCCGGGTCACCGTCATGCCCTCCGCCTGCTCCTCCCGGGCCGCCACCCCCTTCAGGCGGGTGGTCTCCGCGGCGCTCTCCCGCCAGAGGGCGTGGGCCTCCACGGCCAGATCTGTGCGAACTGTCAGCATACGTTGCGATACCGTCCCTTCTGTGATACAAAATCTGGTGGTTCCGGATTATCATTTCGCGCCGGACGGAAAATATGTAAAAAAAGAAAAGAAAATTCAAAAAATTTCTTGCAATTTCCGGGAAGGCATGCTAAAATATTATTCTGCGTGGGGCAGTAGCTTTGCTGGTCCCATAGCTCCCATTGGAGGAGGTGTTTGGTTTGCCGAATATCAAGTCCGCTAAGAAGCGTGTGCTGGTGGCTGAAGCCCGTAACGCCCGCAACAAGGCCGAGAGGTCCGCGATGAAGACCGCCCTGAAGAAATTTGAGGCTGCTGCCGCTGATGGCAATCGCACCGAGGCCGAGGGCGCTTATAAGGTCGCGGTCAAGGCCGTGGACAAGGCCGCTGCTAAGGGCATTCTGCATAAGAACAATGCCGCTCACAAGAAGAGCGCCATGACCCTTAAGCTCAATCAGGTCGGCTGATAACCACCACACAAAGAAATGAGGACCGTCCCAGAGGGGACGGCCCTTTTCTTATGCGTTCTCCCGCTCCAGCGTGAGCACCACCACCTCCGGCCGGTTGAACAGGCGGAGGGTGAGCCCGGAGTTTCCCAGTCCCCTGGAGACGAACACGTCGCTCCCGTTGGCGGTGTAGAACCCGGCCGTGTAGGAGGGGAAGAGCCTGCGCTCCGCGCTGACCAGGCCGTCGGTGAAGGGCAGGCGGATGAGGCCCCCGTGGCCGTGGCCGGAGATGACCAGATCCGCGCCCAGAAGGCTGTATTGCTTTTCAAAGTAGTTGTTCCGGTGGGCCAGCAGCAGCCAGAAGCCGTCACCCCACGCCTCCCGCACCTCCTGGGCCAGCTCCTCCGGGGTCTTCTGGTCGGCAAAGCCGTTGGGATCGTCGATGCCCGCCAGGAGCACCCGGTCCCCGCTCCGCTCCAGGAGGACGTACTCGTTGGAGAGCACCGCCACCCCCGCCTCCTCCAGCTCCCGCTTCAGCTCCCGAACGCCGGGCAGGGCCCACTCGTGGTTGCCGGTGATAAAGTAGGTGGGGGCGATGTCCGCCAGGGCTCCGCCCAGGGCAGCGGCGTAGCTGTGGGGCGTTTTGCGGTACTGGTCCAGCAGATCGCCGGTGAGAAAGATGTAGTCCGGTCCGGCCTCCCGGACACGGGAGAGCAGCTCCTGGTTGTCCTCCCCGAAGTAGGCGCCGTGGAGGTCTGAGAGCTGCACGATCACGCAGCCGTCAAACCCCTCCGGCAGGCGGGGGGAGGCGTAGGTGAAGCGCTGGGTCTGGAGGGCGTGGTTGCTCCACCAGAGGAACAGGGCGCACAGCGCCAGCAGCACCAGCAGCTTGAGCAGACGGCGGGATCTCCTGCGGGGTCTTCTTTTCTTGGTCATGTCTTGCTCCCTCTTCTCAAAATATGGGTGGCTCCGGTAGGATAGTATACCACGGTTTTCAGAAAAAACCAAGAGGGACAGACCGGAGGCAGATACAGAGATATGGTCCTCCCTGCGGCGCTGGGCCGGGATGCAGAAGCAGGGCGGCGTCAGAGAAGACGCCGCCCTGCTCCGGACTCGCTGTTCACGGGATTCTGATGGCGGCTCCCGCCATCAGATATTGACGATCTCATACTCCCTGACGCCCAGACCCAGCTGAGCGGCGGCTTCCACCGTCAGAATGCCGTTGCGGGACTCCATGCGCTCAATGAGAGCGGCCTTGCCCGGGTCTTTGGAGGCGTACACCGCGTCCACGCAGGCCTGGTCCACAGCAACAGGGTCCAGGGAGGCGAAGATGCCGATATCCATCATCTCCGGATCCGCCGGGGACGCGCAGCAGTCGCAGTCCACGCTCAGGCGGTTGGCCACGTTGATATACACAATGTTCTCCCGGCCCATGTAGGTCATCACAGACTCGTCCGCATCGGCCATGGACTCCAGGAAGCCGTCGTGGTCCGCGTTCATCAGCGCCTTAAAGGAGGTCTCGCCGCTGCCGGAGGTGTGGATCCACTGCTTGCCGTGGGCGGAGGCCACGCCGATGGACATATTCTTCAGCGCGCCGCCCAGTCCGGCCATGGGGTGGCCCTTGAAGTGGGACAGCATGAGCATGGAGTCGTAGTTTTTCAGGTTTTCGCCCACAAAGTTCTCCTTCAGGCGCTTGCCGCCGGCGACGGGCAGGCTCATCTCGCCGTGCTCATCCATCAGGTCACAGGGGGCGATATCCATGAAGCCGTGGTCCTTCATGGTCTGCCAGTGGGCCGCGCTGGTGTTGCGGCGGCCCTTATAGGCGGTGTTGCACTCCACGATGGTGCCGCTGAGCTCCTTGACCAGGGGCGCGATGAGGGCGGGCTGGAGGAAGTTGTGGCCGCCGGGCTCGCCGGTGGAGATCTTCACCGCCACCTTGCCCTTCAGGCTTACGCCCAGGGCGTGGTAGATCCTTTGCAGCGCCTCGGGAGTGATCTCCTCTGTGAAATAAACCTTTGCTTTTTCCATGGTTGTTCTCCTTATAATAGATTTGCAGACGTATGGCCAGACGGCCTCATTATACCCCCTGGAGTGGCGTCCAAGTCAAGAGCAGTTTTGTCAATGGCAGGGAAATCCATTTTTCAAAAGCGCTGTCTGCCGCAGGGACGATTCACCCGATGGTGATCTCCTCCTGGGGCAGGGTGACGGGCGGCAGGGCCCGCTTCTCCAGCAGGGCCACGGCGAAGGAGATGCTGCCCACACGGCCGCAGTACATGAGGAAGATAATCACCGCCTGGCTCAGGGGCAGCAGGTCCCGGGTGATCCCGGTGGTCATGCCGGCGGTGCCGATGGCGGAGAAGGTCTCAAAGAGCACGTCCGTCAGGGGCATGGCCTGGACCGCGCTGATCAGCAGGGCCCCGGCCAGGGCCAGGAGCAGGTTGGTGTAGAGTACGGAGGTGGCCTTCTTCAGCGCGCCGTCCCCGATGCTGCGGCCAAAGGCGTTGGCGCTCCGCTCCCGGCGCACGCCGGACAGGGCGTGGAGGAGGACCACAAACACCGTGGTGGTCTTGACGCCGCCGGCCGTGGAGCCGGGGCTGCCGCCGATGAACATGAAGATGATGGTCAGCAGGAGGCTGCCCGGGCTGAGGGCGGCGGTGTCCGTGGAGTTGAACCCGGCGGTGCGGGGGGTGACCGCGTCAAATAGGGCGGAGAGAATCTGCTCCCCCAGGGGCCGCCCCGCGCCCAGGTTCTCCCGCTCCAGCAGGAAGAAGAGAGCCCCGCCCCCCAGGGTCAGCGCCGCCGTCACCGTGAGCACCACCTTGGTCTGAAGCCGGTAACGCCGCCAGCGGAGCTTATTGCGCACCAGATCGTCCCACACCAGAAAGCCCAGCCCTCCCACCAGGATCAGCGCGCAGATGGTCAGGCTCACCAGGGGGTCCCCGGCGTAGACGGTGAAGGAGGAATAGGGGCCGCTGTAGGGCCCCATCAGGTCAAAGCCCGCGTTGCAGAAGGCGGAGACGCTGTGCCACACGCCGTAGTAGATCCCGCGGCCCAGGCCCATCTCCCCCGCAAACCGGACGCTCAGCAGCACAGCCCCCAGCCCCTCGATCAGCAGCGTGCCCAAAAAGACCCGGCGGATAAAGGGGGCGAAGCCGCCCAGCTGGTTGTAGCTGATGCCCTCCACCACCACCTCCCGCTGGCGCAGGCCCATCCGCCGGCGCAGCAGCAGGAGAAAGAGGGTGGCGATGGTCATGAACCCAAGGCCGCCGATCTGGATGAGGACAATGATGACCATCTGCCCGAAGGTGGTCCAGTAGGTCCCCGTGTCCTGCTGCACCAGGCCGGTGACGCAGGAGGCGGAGGTGGCGGTGAACAGCGCGTCGCCAAAGGACGCGCCGCCGGGCTCCACGCTGGCGATGGGCAGCATCAGCAGCCCCGTGCCCAGCAGGATCATGATGAAGAAGCCCAGGGCAATGATCTGCACGTTGGACAGCTTCGCTTTTTTCTGTCGTTTCATATCTTTTCGGCTTCTTTCTATCCCGGCCCCGGCGGTCTCCTGCCGCCCGGCTACATCATCTGGGCCTCAATTTTCTGCTCCAGCCTCTTCAGGCGCTCCAGGTTCTCCTTGCCCACGCACCCCACCAGGAGGTAGCGCCTGTTGAACGGATCGTGGATGAAGTGGTAGAGAAGGTGGAAATCCTTAATCTGGCTGGTATTGGTCACGTGGATCCGGGGGCCGGTGCAGGGGTGGACGTTTCCGCCGATGGACACGTGC
Source organism: uncultured Oscillospiraceae bacterium (assembly GCA_910579965.1). GTDB lineage: Bacteria > Bacillota > Clostridia > Oscillospirales > Oscillospiraceae > Pelethomonas. Next base: position 26,349 of record CAJTWF010000009.1, on the reverse strand, counting down.
TTTTCGTCTAAGTACGTCACAGGCAGGTTCTGGTCAATCAGGTCATAGACCTTCTTCTCCAGCTCCTCGATGTCAAAGCTGGGCTTGCGGTCGTCGGGGAAGGTGATGACGAAGCCGTGGCGGACGTCGTCGTGGCCGCACCGCTCCAGCTCCTCCGGGGGCATGCAGAACTCGCACAGGTCCTCCGCCGTGTGGGACATGAGCCGGAAGGGCAGGGACTTATAGACAATGTCGTAGATCTCCCGGGGCTTGGGGCCGAAGATGTTGGGCCGGGTGATGACCACCTCCTCCCCCACGCCGATGAGCAGGTCCGCCTTCACCTGGAGCAGGGGGTAGACCAGATCGAAGTGCTCCACAATCACCCGCTTGCCCTTGTGGAGGGCCTGGGTGATGGCGTCGGCCAGGACGCTCATCTGGGTGAAGCCGTTCTCAAAGCGGATGTCCAGGTGGTAGGTGTGGGGGGAGAAGAAGCTGCGCTCGTCGTCCAGGTCCAGAAGGGGCAGGGGCCGGACGTACACGCCGTCGTCGTCGTTGGTCAGATCCAGGCCCGGGAACATGCCCCGGATGAGAGCGCTCTTGCCGGAGCCCGCCTCTCCGATGATGCCGATGAGCTTGTCAAAGGGGGAGAGATAGAGCTGCACCAGCTGCATCCCCAGCTGATACATGCGCTTGTGGCCGCGGGGGGCAAAGTAGGTGCTGATGATGTGGCTTGCTTGGCGGTCAAACATGTTCTTTCTCCTTTCAAAGTTGGCGCGGGTGTGTGTCCTCCATTGTAGCACACTTTTTCCCTGCTGAAAAGGCCCACAGAGAAAAAATGGATTGCATTTCTCCGGGTTTTATTATATAATACAGCCACATTGATATAGATCATTTTGAGCTTGAAGGAGGTACGGCAATGGCAGAAATTGTTCGCGTTGCGTCGGCGGGCACGCTGGAGTCCAGCGACGTGTACGTGGAGATCGAGCCCTGGGAGCAGGGCGTGGAGATCCAGCTGGAGAGCGTGGTGAAGGGGCAGTTCGGCGGCGCCATTGAGAGCGCGGTGCGCGCCACCCTGGCGGCGTGCGGCGTGGAGCGGGCCAGGCTCACGGTGTCGGACCGGGGGGCGCTGGAGTGCGTCATCCGGGCCCGGGTGGAGACCGCGGTTTTACGGGGAAGGGGGGAGAGCTGATGCGCCGGTCCATGCTGTTTCTGCCGGGCAACACGCCCAACATGCTGGTCAACGGGCCCTACCTGGGCGCGGACGCCCTGATCCTGGATCTGGAGGACGCGGTGGCCCCCTCGGAGAAGGACGCGGCCCGTCTGCTGGTGCGCAGCGCCATCCGGGACATGGACTTCCGGGGCTGCGAGATCATCGTGCGCATCAACTCCATTGACACCGGCTTCTGGCAGGCGGATATCGACGCCATCCTGCCCCAGGGGCCGGATCTGATCCTGCTGCCCAAGTCCGGCTCCGCCCAGGACATCCTCACGGCGGACGAGTACATCACCCGGACAGAGGAGCGGCTGGGCATGGCCCCCAACACGGTCCGGCTCATGCCCCTCATCGAGACGGCCCTGGGGCTGGAGAACGCCTTTGCCATCGCCTCGGCCAGCCCCCGGGTGGCGGCCCTCTTCCTGGGGGCGGAGGACCTGACGGCGGATCTCCGCTGCCAGCGGACCAAGGAGGGGCGGGAGATCGAGTACGCCCGCACCCGTCTGGTGACGGCGGCCCGGGCCGCCGGGGTGGACGTGTACGACACCCCCTTCACCGACGTGAACGACGACGCCGGCATCCGCACCGACGCGGCCTATGCCAAGGCCCTGGGCTTCACCGGCAAGGCCTCCATCTCCCCCCGCCACGTGGAGGCCATCAACCAGGTGTTCAGCCCCACCATGAAGGAGATCGACTACGCCTATGAGGTCATGGACGCCATCCGGCTGGCCAAGGAGCAGGGCCGGGGGGCCATCGCCCTGCGGGGCAAGATGATTGACGCGCCCATTGTGAACCGGGCGCAGCAGACCATCGCGGCGGCCCGTGAGCTGGGCCTGGGAAGGGAGGACGCGCAGTGAGCACGAAAGTGGTAAAGTCCATCCGGGAGGCCATTGCGCTGACCGGCCTGAGAGACGGCATGACCGTGTCCTTCCACCACCACCTGCGAAACGGCGACTATGTGCTCAACATGGTCATGGAGCAGATCGCGGATCTGGGCATCCGGGACCTGACGGTGAACGCCAGCTCCCTCTTTGACGCCCACCAGCCCCTGGCGGACCACATCCGCAATCACGTGGTCACCGGGGTTCTCACCGACTACATGGCCGCCGGCCTGGGCCGGGAGATCTCCCGGGGGCTGCTGGAGAGGCCGGTGGAGTTCCGCACCCACGGCGGCCGGCCCAGCGACATCGCCAGCGGCCGCACGCCGGTGGACGTGGCCTTCATCGCCGCCCCCAGCGCGGACCCCATGGGCAACTGCTCCGGCAAGTACGGCAAGTCCGCCTGCGGCAGCCTGGGCTACGCGGCGGCGGACGCCATGTACGCCAAAAAGGTGGTGGTCATCACCGACGGCCTGGTCCCCTACCCCCTGCTGGACTGGTCCATTCCCGAGATCTATGTGGACTATGTGGTGGAGGTGGAGGCCATCGGCAACCCGGCGGGCATCGTCTCCGGCACCACCCGCATCACCCGGGACCCGGTGGGGCTGGTGATGGCCTCCTATGCGGCCAGGGTCATCGAGCACTCGGGGCTCCTGGAGGAGGGCTTCTCCTTCCAGACCGGGGCCGGCGGCGCGTCCCTGGCGGCGGCCAGCTTCCTCAAGGACATCATGCTCTCCAAGGGCGTGAAGGGCAGCTTCGGCCTGGGGGGCATCACCGGATATATGGTGGACATGCTCCGGGCCGGGTGCTTCCAGTCCCTGCTGGACGTGCAGTGCTTTGACCTCCAGGCGGTGGAGTCCCTGCGCACCGATCCCCGGCACCAGGAGATCTCCGCCCTCCACTACGCCAGCCCCACCATGCGCAGCGCGGTGGTGGACAGCCTGGACGTGGTGATCCTGGGGGCCACGGAAATTGACACGGACTTCAACGTCAACGTCCACACCGACTCCAACGGCTATATCATGGGCGGCTCCGGCGGCCACAGCGACACGGCGGCGGGGGCCAAGCTGGCTATGATTATCGCCCCTATGTTCCGGGCCCGCCTGCCCATTGTCACGGACCGGGTGACCTGCGTGTCCACGCCGGGCCGGGACATCGACGTGCTGGTGACCCAGGGCGGCATCGCCGTGAACCCAAAAAACGGGGCCCTGGCCCAGCGGCTGAGGGACGCGGGCCTGCCGGTTCTGGACATCCATGAACTCAAGGCAAAGGCGGAGGCCATCACGGGCACGCCCAAGGCTCTGCCCAAGGGGGATCGGGTGGTGGCGGAGGTCATCAGCCGGGACGGCGGGGTGCTGGACCGGATCTGCGCCGTGCCGGAGCTGTAGGGCGGCAGCATTACCAGAAAAATTACTAAAAATAATGAAGGAGTAGCGCAATGAGGGAAATCGACGCAGGGCAGATTACCCAGGTGGTGAGCAGGCTGTGCATCCAGGCCAACCGCCAGCTGCCCCAGGACATGAAAAACCAGATCGAGGCCTGCCGGTCCCGGGAGGACTGGGCCCCGGCCAGGGAGATTCTGGACCGGATTGTGGAGAACTACCAGATCGCCGGGGACAATGACCGGCCCATCTGCCAGGACACGGGCATGGCCTGCGTGTTCCTGAAGATCGGCCAGGACGTGCACATCAGCGGGGACCTCCGCGCCGCCGTGGATGAGGGCGTCCGCCAGGGCTACGCCCAGGGCTTTCTCCGCAAGAGCGTGGTCCGGGACCCCCTGGACCGGGTCAACACCGGGGACAACACCCCGGCCATGCTCTACATTGACCTGGTTCCCGGCCAGGAGGTGGAGATCACCGTGGCCCCCAAGGGCTTTGGCAGCGAGAACATGAGCCAGATCAGGATGCTGCGGCCCTCCGACGGCGTGCAGGGGGTGAAGGACTTTGTGCGCAAGGTGGTGGAGGACGCGGGCCCCAACCCCTGCCCGCCCATCGTGGTGGGCGTGGGCATCGGCGGCACCTTCGACAAGGCGGCGTATCTGGCCAAGCGGGCGCTGATGCGCCCGGTGGACCAGCGGAATGCCGTGCCCTACTACGCCCAGCTGGAGGCGGAGCTGCTGGAGGAGATCAACGCCCTGGGCATCGGACCCCAGGGCTTCGGCGGCCGGACCACGGCCCTGGCGGTGAATATTGAGCAGTGCCCCACCCACATCGCGGGCCTGCCGGTGGCGGTAAACATCAACTGCCACGTGACCAGACATAAGACGGAGGTGCTCTGATATGCCGGTATCCATCAAGACCCCCCTGAGCCGGGAGCAGGCCCGGCAGCTGAAGGCCGGGGACAGCTGCCTCATCTCCGGCGTGATCTACACGGCCCGGGACGCGGCCCACAAGCGGCTGTGCGAGCTGGCGGAGCAGGGCAAGCCCCTGCCTGTTGACATGAAGGACGCGGTGATCTACTACGTGGGACCCACCCCGGCCCGGCCCGGCGAGGCCATCGGCTCCGCCGGCCCCACCACCTCCTACCGCATGGACGCCTACAGCCCCCTGCTCATCTCCCTGGGGGAGACGGGTATGATCGGCAAGGGCAAGCGGGGCCCGGAGGTGATCGCGGCCATGAAGGAGCACGGCGCGGTGTACTTCGGGGCCATCGGCGGCTGCGGGGCCCTTCTGAGCCAGTGCGTGAAGAAGGCGGAGATTGTGGCCTATGAGGATCTGGGGGCGGAGGCCATCCGCCGCCTGGAGGTGGAGGACTTCCCGGTGATTGTGGTCATCGACAGCCAGGGCAATAACCTCTATGAGACCGGCCGTCAGGCGTATCTGGAATCCAGGTAATTGATCCTCTAAAAGTTCTTTTTGATTCTTTTTCTTTCAAGAAAAAGAATGATGACTGAATGACCAAAGGAGGCGGGCGGATGTTTCATATCAACGCACAGTCCGACGTGCCGGTCTACCGGCAGCTGGTGGACGAGATCCGCTCCGCCATCCGCGCCGGCCGTCTGTCCGCCGGCGCGCAGCTGCCCACGGTGCTGGCCATGGCCGAGGACCTGGGTCTGGCCCGGGGCACCATCAAGCGGGCCTACGACGAGCTGGAGCTGCTGGGTCTGGTGGAGAAGGTCCAGGGCCGGGGCACCTTCGTCTGCTACCGCCCCCCCAGCGCCGGCAGCCGGAAGGAGCAGGCCATGGACCTCATTGACCGGATGCTGGACGGCATGGGGGAGCTGGGCTTCTCCACGGAGGAGATCGGCATCTTTCTGGAGCTGAAGCTGCGGGAGCGGGCGGTGAACGCCCCGGACGTCAGGGTGGCGGTCATCGAGAGCAGCAGCGAGAACCTCTCCCAGATGGCCCGGCAGCTGCGGCAGCTGGAGGGCGTGGAGATCTGCTCCTACCTTCTCTCCAGCGTGGAGGCCTACCCCTACAACCTGGACGAGGAGGCGGATCTCATCGTCACCACCGGCGGGCACGCCTGCCAGCTGAAAAATCTCCTGCCCCAGAGCGACAAAATTGCAAGGGTGGCGCTGCGGCTTTCCTTGTCCGCCATGGCGGGGATCGTCCGGCTCCAGCCCGGGGAGCGGGTGGGCGTGCTGGGGTGCAGCCAGCGGTTCGGGGACTTGCTTTTTGAGGCCTGCGCCGCCTTCGCCGGGGACGCGGCGGTCCGGACGCCCGCCGTGGTGTCCCGGGAGCTGGACCTGCCCGCCTTTTTGGCGGAAAAGGACGCTGTTTTGGCGCCGGAGGACCTGGAAAAATACCTGGAGCCGGACGGCGTGGAGCAGATGCGCCGCTTTGCCCGCAGGGGAAAGCTCATCCGCTGCGCCTACGAAATCGACGAGGGCTCCTTCCTCTATTTGCAGGAAAAAATCGAGCGCTTGCGCGAGCGAAAATAATCCATAGGCCGCGCCTCCCGCGTTTTGCAGGAGGTGCGGCATTTCTTGCAAAATGGGAAAAAGGCGAAAGATTTCCTTCTTTTCTCTTGACAATAGATATAGTTCAATGTAATATATAGATATATGCTTTTGGAAAATCCAAGGGCAAAAACGATGCAGAGGTGGCTTCCATGGAGATTGGGAAAAAGAAAGTATTGGTAATCGGAGTCATCGGCGCGGACGTACACGCGGTGGGCAACAAGATTCTCTACCACGCGTTTACGGAGGCCGGCTTCGATGTGGTCAACCTGGGCGTCATGGTGTCCCAGGAGGAGTACATCGCGGCGGCCATCGAGTCCAACGCCGACGCCATTGTGGTCTCCTCCCTGTACGGACAGGGGGAGCTGGACTGCCGCGGAATGCGGGAGAAGTGCGACGAGGCCGGCCTGAAGGGCATCCCCCTGCTGGTGGGCGGCAACATCGTCATCGGCAAGCAGACCTTCGAGGACGTGGAGAAGCGGTTCAGGGAGATGGGCTTTGACCGGGCCTTCCCCCCCAACACGCCGCCGGAGACCACCATCGAGGCCCTGCGGGAGCTGCTGGGCATGGACGGTGAGGGCGCATGAGGCCCGTCCTGCTCATCGACTTTGGCAGCACCTACACCAAGCTGACGGCTGTTGATCTGGACGGCGAGGCCCTGCTGGGCACGGCCGCGGCCTACACCACCGTCCAGACCGACATCAGCGACGGCCTCCGGGAGGGACTGGCCCGCCTGGAGGAGAGGACCGGGAAGCTGGACTACCTCCAGACCTACGCCTGCTCCTCCGCCGCCGGCGGCCTGCGGATGATCGCCAGCGGCCTTGTGCCGGAGCTGACCAGCGAGGCGGCCAAGCTGGCCAGCCTGGGGGCGGGGGCCAAGATCGTGGGCCTCTACTCCTTTGAGCTGACGGAGGACGATCTGGAGGACATCCAGGCCGCCAGGCCGGACATCTTCCTGCTGGTGGGCGGCACCGACGGGGGCAACCAGGAGTGCATCCTCCACAACGCCAGGATGCTGGCCTCCCTGCCCCCCGCCTTCCCCATTGTGGTGGCGGGAAACCGGGTGGCCGCCCGGGCGTGCCAGCGGATTCTGGCGGGGCATGAGGTCCACGTGTGCCCCAACGTCATGCCCAAGTTCGGCGTTTTGCAGATCGAGCCCACCCAGAGCAAGATCCGGGAGATCTTCCTCAACCGGATCGTCCAGGCCAAGGGCCTGTCCCAGGTGACGGACCTCCTCTCCGGCATTCTCATGCCCACCCCGTCGGCGGTGCTCCAGGCCATGGAGCTGCTGGCCAAGGGCTGCGAGGGGGAATTGGGCATCGGGGATCTGGTGGCGGTGGACGTGGGCGGCGCAACCACCGACGTCTACTCCATGGCCGACGGGATGCCCGAGCAGATGAACACCGTCTACAAGGGCCTGCCGGAGCCCTTCTCCAAGCGGACCGTGGAGGGGGACATCGGGATGCGCTACAGCATCAGGGGCATCGTGGAGGCGGCGGGCCTCCCCCGGGTGAGCCAGCTCTCCGGCCTCAGCCAGGACCGGGTGGAGGCGCTGGTGGACATGCTCCGGGCCAACACGGACCGCCTGCCCAACGGCGACAGGGAGCTGGAGAACCTGGACTACGCCCTGGCCTCCCTGGCTGTGGAGACGGCGGTGGCCCGCCACGCGGGCACCATGGAGGAGACCTACACCCTGATGGGGCAGACCTTTGTCCAGTCCGGGAAAAATCTGACCAACGTCAGGCAGATCGTCGTCACCGGCGGCAGCCTGATTCACGCGGAGCGGGTGGCGGAGATTGCCCGCCACGCCCTCTATTCCACCGCCCAGCCGGCCTCCCTGCGGCCGAAGGAGGCGGACATCTGGGTGGACCGGACCTACATTCTGGCCGCCATGGGGCTTCTGGCGGCCCACGAGCCCCAGACCGCCCTGCGAATCATGAAAAAGGAGCTGGAGAAGCATGGATATCAAAAATAAGCGCATTCCCGACGACGAGTTCGCCCGCCTGCGGCAGGAGGTCCTGACCCAGTGGCCCACCGGGAAGGACGTGGATTTGCAGGAGGCCGTGGACTACCACAAGGCCATGGAGGAGGACCGGATCTTCTCCAAGAAGCTGCTGGCCGCCAAGGCGGAGGGCAAGACCCTGGTGCAGCCCCGGGCCGGCGTGCCGGTCATCAGCGAGCACATCAAGCTCATGGAGCACCTCCAGGACGCCGGCGAGGCGGACCTGCTGCCCACCACCATTGACAGCTACACCCGCCAGAACCGCTACGAGGAGGCGGAGAACGGCATCAAGGAGTCCGTGCGCCTGAGCCGGGCCATGCTCAACGGCTTCCCGGCGGTGAACCACGGCGTGTCCGGTTGCCGTCAGGTCATCGAGAGCGTCCACACCCCCCTCCAGGTCCGCCACGGCACCCCGGACGCCCGGCTGCTCACCGAGATCACCTACGCCGGCGGCTTCACCAGCTACGAGGGCGGCGGCATCTCCTACAACCTGCCCTACTGCAAGAACATCCCCATGGAGCGCACCATCCGGGACTGGCAGTACGTGGACCGTCTCACGGGCCTCTATGAGGAGATGGGCGTATCCATCAACCGGGAGCCCTACGGCCCCCTCACCGGCACCCTGGTGCCCCCCTGCATCTCCCACGCCGCGGCCATCATCGAGGCTCTGCTGGCGGCGGAGCAGGGCGTGAAGAACATCACCGTGGGCTACGGCCAGTGCGGCAATCTGGTCCAGGACGTGGCGGCCATCCGCACCCTCCAGGAGCTGACGGACGAGTATCTGGCCAAGTACGGCTACACAGACGTGGACGTGACCACGGTGCTCCACCAGTGGATGGGCGGCTTCCCGGCGGACGAGGCCAAGGCCTTCGGCGTCATCTCCACGGGCAGCCTCATCGCCGCCTTCTCCAAGGCCACCAAGGTCATCGTCAAGAGCCCCCACGAGGCCGTGGGCATCCCCACCATGGAGGCCAACGCCCAGGGCCTGCGCTGCACCAAGCAGGTGGTGAACATGATGGCGGACCAGACCTTCCAGGACGCCCGGCTGCCTCAGGAGGAGGAGATCATCCGCCAGGAGACCCGGTGCATCGTGGACAAGTGCTTCGAGCTGGGCCAGGGGGACATCGCCGTGGGCGTGTGCCGTGCCGTGGAGGCCGGCGTGCTGGACATCCCCTTCGCCCCCTGCCGCTACAACGCGGGCCTGATGCTGCCCTGCCGGGACAACAACGGCGCGGTGCGCATCCTCAACCCCGGCAACCTGCCCCTCACCCAGGAGCTGAAGGACTTCCACGCCGGCAAGATCGACGAGCGGGCCAAGGCGGAGAACCGGAAGGCCTCCTTCCAGATGGTCATCGACGACGTGTACTCCATCGGCAAGGGCCGTCTGGTGGGCCGTCCCCGGTATTAAGACGTACAGGAAAACATTCTTTTTCTTTGTGAACAAATAAAAAGAATCAAAAAGAAAAACTTTACAAGTGTTTTTATAGGCTGCCGGCAGTCTAACGGCAGCGCGTGACGTTAGACTGCCGGCAGCTGCGGGTTTTGACCTCTAAAGTTCTTTTTGCTTCCTTTTTCTTTCAAGAAAAAGGAAGAGAAAAAAGAATCATTACTGAATTATTGAGGAGAGAACATATCATGAAAATCACAGACGTCATCTGCTCCCCCGGCCGCACCGGCTTCTACTTTGACGATCAGCGGGCCATCAAGGCCGGCGCGGGCCACGACGGCGTGTTCTACACCGGCGATCCTGTCACCGAGGGCTTTGCCTCCGTGCGCCAGGCCGGCGAGTCCATCTCCGTGATGCTGGTGCTGGAGGACGGCCAGATCGCCTACGGCGACTGCGCGGCCGTGCAGTACTCCGGCGCGGGCGGACGGGATCCCCTCTTCCTGGCCCGGGACTTCATCCCCATTATTGACCAGCACATCAAGCCCCAGCTGGTGGGCAGGGAGGCCAACGACTTCCGGGGCCTGTGCGCCATGATGGAGGCCATCCAGGTGGAGGGCAAGCGACTGCACACCGCCATCCGCTACGGCGTGTCCCAGGCCATTCTGGACGCGGTGGCCAAGGCCACGGGCCGTCTCATGTGCGAGGTGGTGGCGGACGAGTACGGCTGCACCGTGTCCGAGACCCCCGTCCCCGTGTTCACCCAGTCCGGCGACGACCGCTACGACAACGCGGACAAGATGATTATCAAGGGCGCGCAGGTGCTGCCCCACGCCCTCATCAACAACATCGACACCAAGCTGGGCCGCAAGGGCGAGAAGCTGGCCGAGTACGTGGCGTGGCTGAGCAAGCGCATCCAGGAGAAGCGCATTGACCCCAGCTACAGCCCGGTGCTGCACATCGACGTGTACGGCACCATCGGCGCGGCCTTCGGCAACAACAACTACAAGGAGATGGCCGACTATCTGGCCACCCTGGAGGAGGCCGCCAAGCCCTTCCACCTGCGCATTGAGGGCCCCATGGACTGCGACTGCGACCGTGAGACCCAGGTGGAGGCCCTGGCGGGCCTGACCCGCGAGCTGGACGAGCGGGGCATCAACGTGGAGCTGGTGGCTGACGAGTGGTGCAACACCCTGGAGGACATCAAGATCTTTGCCGACCGCAAGGCGGGCCACATGGTCCAGATCAAGACCCCGGACCTGGGCGGCATCAACAACACCATTGAGGCTGTGCTCTACTGCAAGGAGAAGGGCATCGGCGCCTACCAGGGCGGCACCTGCAACGAGACGGACCGCAGCGCCCAGGTGTGCGTCCACTGCGCCATGGCCACCCAGCCGGTGCAGATCCTCGCCAAGCCCGGCATGGGCGTGGACGAGGGCTTCATGATCGTCTACAACGAGATGAACCGGATCCTGGCCGTGCGCAAGGCCAGAGGCCAGAAGAAGTAAGCAAGTGAAACACCCCCGCCGGACGGCGGGGGTGTTTTTTTGCCAGGGAAATCCATTTTTACAGCGGCAGATGGATCCTTTCGGGATTTGTGTAGGGGCGAGCATTGCTCGCCCGCTTCTTTCGGACCGCTGGTGGGTGTCGTTAGAGCGGGCGAGCGATGCTCGCCCCTACAGGAAAATGCGTTTTTCGGAAAATTGATTTCTGTGTTTTTCTGCGCCGCCCCCCCTTGACAGGCAACCGTATTATGTGTATAATACAGTTAAACTGTATTATAAAGCTAGTACAGTTTGCAAAACAGCGGAGGGAGGCGGCAGAATATGGTGTCCTTTGACGGACTGCGCCTGGGGGACGGCGGGCCCATCTATCAGCAGATTGTCCGCTATCTCCAGCGGGGGCTGGCGGCGGGGACCATCTGCGCCGGAGACGAGCTGCCCTCCCGGCGGGTGCTGTCCGCCCGGCTGGGGGTGAACCCCAACACTGTGCAGAAGGCCTACCGCCTTCTGGAGGAGGCGGGGCTCATCGCCTCCCATGCCGGGGCCAAGAGCTTCGTCTCCGCGGGCCCGGCGGAGATCGAGGCCGTCCGGACCCAGCTTTTGACGGAGGAGGCCCGGCGGCTGGTGGAGGCCCTGCGCCAGACCGGGGCCAGCCGGGAGGAGGCTATGGCCCTGCTGGGCCGGCTGTGGGATGAAAAGGAGGAGACACAGGATGAGACAACATAAGCACCTCTCCCTGCTGGGGCTGTGGGTGGAGAACTGCCTGGGCAAGGTCCTGGCCCTGCTGGGACTCATGGCTGCCCTGGAGACCATTGTGTTCGGCGTGTGGCTGTACCTGCTGCCGGAGCGGCCCATGGAGGAGGTCCTCAAGGGTGTGCCCTTCCTCTTCCTGGGTGGATGGATCGCCCTGTTCCACCTGCTGACCCACTGCGGGGACGAGCGCAGGGCCGTGGGCTGTACGCTCCGCCGCCTGCGGGTGCCGGAGGGCGCGGCCCTGGCCTGGAAGAGCCTGTTCGGGGCCGTCTGCTTCCTGCTCCTCTGGGCGGTCCAGACGGCGGTGTGCCTGGGTATGGGCCTCTGGTACGCGGCCGCTGTGGGCCCCGCATACCGCAGCGCCCAGACGGTGCTGCTGGCCTTCTACCGGGTCCCCTTCCTCCACAGCCTGCTCCCCCTGGCGGAAACGGCGGGCTACCTGCGCAATCTCCTGTTCGCGGCGGCCATGGGCCTGGAGACCGGCCTGTGCTCCTGGCGGATGCGCCGGGGCAGCCGGGCCCTCTTTGGCCGGACTGTGGCAGCGGCGGCGGCGTTCCTGTTTTCCCGGGGCATGGGCGAGCTCACCGGTTTTCTCTGGCTGGGCCTGGGGGCCGCCGCCCTGGCGGGGCTGGACGCCCTGCTGGCCCTGACATACGGAGAGGAGGGGCTGGAATGAAGAAGCGGACCATCCGCTGGGACAGACTGGTTCCGCCGGGCATGAACGGGCGGCGGGAGGCGGGGCGGCTGGCCGCCGGGCTGGCGGCGGGGCTGGTGTGGAACGCCGCCGCCTTCCTGGTCCCCTTTCTCCAGGAATATGAGCGGCTGACGTGGGTGCGGGCGGCCTTTGAACCCTTTGACCGCCACCTGCGCCGCGCCCTGATCCCCTTTGCCCTGCTGGCCGGGTGGATGGTGGCTTTGGCCCTGGTCCACCTCCTCTCCCACTACCAGGAGAGCCGGAGCATCTACCTCATGCGCCGCCTGCCGGATCGGGGGGAGCTGTGGCGGCGGTGCCTGACCCTGCCCCTGACGGGGCTGGCGGCTGTGCTGATCCTGACCCTGGGACTGAGCGTCCTCTACTTCTGGCTGTATGAGACCTACGCGCTCATTGATACGGACAGCCAGGGGCGCTGGTACTGGACGCTCCACAGGATGTTTTACGAATAGAGGAGGGTTGAGCCATGTTGGAAATCAAGAATCTGCAAAAGGTGTACGGCATACCCGGCGTGAGCGCCAAACCCGCCCTGAACGGCGTGGACCTGTCCGTCGGTCAGGGGGAGCTGGTGGGCCTCTTTGGGGAGAACGGCGCGGGCAAGACCACCCTGCTCAAATGCGTCCTGGGCCTGCTGGGATACACGGGGACCATCACCCTGGACGGGGAGCCGGTGACACGGGCGAACATCGCCCGCCTCTCCTTCGCCACCTGTGAGCACTCCTTCTTCCCCCATCTCACCCCGGCGGGCCACCGGGACTTCTACCGGGAGCACTTCCCCCGCTGGCGGGAGAAGCGGTTCCAGGCCCTGATGGACTTCTTCCGGCTGCCCATGGGTAAGGCCCCCGGGAGCTTTTCCACCGGCCAAAAGAACCAGTTTGAGGTGATCCTGGCCCTGTCCCAGGGGGCGGACTACATCCTCATGGACGAGCCCTTTGCGGGCAACGACGTGTTCAACCGGGAGGACTTCTACAAGGTCCTGCTGGGCATCCTGGAGCCCACGGAGACCGTGGTGCTCTCCACCCACCTGCTGGAGGAGGTGGAGCACTTCGTGGGCCGGGCGGTGCTGCTGCGGGGCGGCGCGGTGGTGGGGGACACGTCCGTGCTGGAGCTGGAGGAGCGGGGCATGGACCTGATGGCCTTTGTCAAGTCCGCCTATGGCTATGAGCCGGATCGGGTGAGCCGGGCCCTGGACCGGCTCACGGAGGAGGGGGAGGAGGAAACGCCGTGAAAAAGAATCTGACCCGGCTGGGGGCGGTGTTCTGTCTGTCCCTGGCGGTGCTGGTGTGCGCCCACCTGGCCCTGGGCTGGACGGAGGACAAGGTGGAGATCCGGGAGACCGTCCTGGCCGGGGACCGGTCCGCCGCCCAGGGCCTGGAGATCGCCTGCAGCGTCTACGACGACTCCCACCACCTCCGCTGGGACGTGGCGCTGACCCTGGGCGGCGACATCGCGCCGGAGACGGAGTTCCAGTTCTTTACCGGCCGGCACTATTGGGAGATACCGCCGGAGTACACCGCCCAGCTCTACCCGGCGCCCCTCAACTTCAGCATGTCTGGACGGGTTGCGGAGGACGATCAGCGTGACGCGGAGTATGAGTACATGGTCAGGCCAGCCATGGACGCGGCCAGCCGCACCGCCCCCGGGGAGAAGCGGACGGAGACCCTGCGTCTGGCGGACTACTACGACTGCTACCCCCTGGCCCTGGAGGCGTGGACGCCGGAGGGGCCCATCTACTCCACCTCCTGGCGGGGCAGCGGCCGCACCCTGGACAGGGAGGAGTGGCAGAAGGTGAACGACTATTTCCGGATTCCGGTGCCGCCGGAGGCTACGGTCACGGTGACAGCGGAGCGGAACGAGGCGGGGGAGCTGGTGGAGATCACCTGCGAGGAGACGGAGGCCGCAGAGCAGTTCGCCCCCATGTCCTTCTTGGGCGTGGCCTCCGGAGAGGCGCTGTACCTGCCGGTCATTCCCTCTCAAGAGGCGCCGGACCAGGTGGCGGCGGGGATCCACATGGTCCCTCTGCTGGAGAAGGAGGACCGCCTGACCCCGGATCTGGACCATATCCGCCTGCTCTATCCCCTCGCGCTGGCAGCGGCGGACGATCTGATCAACTTTACCTGGAACCAGGACGGGAGCCTGCTGATGCTGTACACCCGGGAGGCGGGCAGACTGGTCCTGACCACGGTTGATCCCCATACCGGGGAGACGGTTCAGCGACTGGAGCTGATGGACCTGGGGCCGGAGGAGTGGGTAGACCACATGGACCAGAGCGCCCTGTACATGGTCTACGGGAACAGCGAGGACGATTTTGTCCTGCTCCGGGAGGAGGCGGGGGTCCTCTCTCAGGTCCTCTCCGGGAAGCTGGGGCTGTCCTGGCCCATGACGGAGATGTTCTCCTCCTGGTCCCGGCTGGCCTGGGACGGTGAGCGGCTGGCCCTGGCGGGCTTCATCCAGGGCCGGATGGACCAGGAGAGCGGTACGAGGCAGCCCATGGGCTTCGGCGCGGCGGTGTGGACCGGGGAGGGCCTGCAATTCGCCGGATTCTATGAGTACGTCCCCGCCCGGGACTGGGAGAACTGGCAGGAGGGCTACTACCGGCATCTGTTCGACGGCCGGGTGGAGGAGGCGGCCTTTCGCCCATGAGCAGGCGTTGGCCGGACAGACCGGCCGGCGGAGAGCGCGTCTGCGCAGGCCGCCCTTGACGAATAGGACCACCGGGAGCGAGAATGTCTCATTTTCGCTCCCGGTTTTTTTGAGAAATTTTAACAGGAAAAATGAACCGCGCGCAGGGCCGCGGCGAATATAGGGTGAACAGGCGCGGGAGGTGAAAGCGTGGATGCAAGAGAAATAGAGAGATGTATTGATGATTTTGGTACAGATATATACCGATTCTGCCTGAAGCTCTGCGCGGACAGGGCGGACGCCGAGGACTTGTACCAGCAGACCTTCCTGAAAGCGCTGGAAACAGAGCGGACCCTGGACTGGGAGAAAAACCCGAAGGCGCTGTTTTTCTCCTTGGCGCATAACCTCTGGAAAAGCGACAGAAGAAAGCAGGCGCGCCGAAGCAGGATCGCCCCCTGCAGCAATTTTGAGGATGCGGCGGAGACGGCGCTGCGCGTCGAGGAGAGTGTGGAGGAGAGCTATGTTCAGAAGGAGCTGGCCGAGGAGGTCCGCCAGATCATGGGGGCTCTGCCGGAAAAATTTCAAGTGCCGCTGCTGCTATACTACCTCTCCGACTGCTCCATAGAGCAGATCGCGGCGATTATCAGGAAGCCGCCCGGCACCGTGAAGAGCCGGCTGTTCAAGGGCAGAAGCCTGATGAAAAAAAGATTGGAGGATGCAGGTTATGAGGGATAAACGCTTGAACGCGGAAATAGAGGACTTGATCCGGGCCTCTATGAAAATGACGGACGCGCCCGCCCCGGAGCTGAATCTCCGGCTCAAAGCGGCGCTGTATCAGCAGGAGGCCCTCCTGCGAAAGCGGCCTGCCGCCCATCAGGTATCCCTCTGGTATCTGCCGATGGTTCTCAATGGGATAACCTTTTTCCTGCTGGCGCTGGCCGCCCTGATGATGGTTGAAAATAGGTATGTATCCTACCTGGCCGCCGGCGTCTGCTGCTATGCCGGGGTGGCCGGCATACTGCTGACCATAGTGGGCGTAAAAAGAGCGAACATCAGAGAGGACTTCACCATCCGCATTGCGAAAAGGGGGGTATTGGCATGAATCAGGCAAAAAAGAACCGGCTTCCGCTGTATATTGGCATCCCGGTAATCCTGCTGCTTCTCTTTGTGCGGTTTGGTCTGTACTTTCTAAAAAGCGATGGCTTCAGCGGCCTCTCCATGCTGCTTCCGGTCCTGCTTCTTGGCTTCATCCTGTTTGCGCTGTGTACCTCCGC
This sequence comes from uncultured Oscillospiraceae bacterium, assembly GCA_910579965.1. Lineage (GTDB taxonomy): Bacteria > Bacillota > Clostridia > Oscillospirales > Oscillospiraceae > Pelethomonas. The sequence continues at coordinate 10,129 of CAJTWF010000009.1, read as the reverse complement.
CCTGTTTGCGGCATGGGTGTACCAGGACTGTAAGGAGCGGGGCGATGACCCGGTGCTGTGGGCGATTGTGGTTTTTGCCGCCACGCCCTTTATCGGACTGCTGATCTACTTTCTGCGCCGTTCAGAGATCAAAACCACCTGTCCCGCCTGCGGACAGCGCATCTCCGCCAAGGCAAACTACTGCGAGGAATGCGGTGCGCATATTGAAAAGGAGGAAACACGTATTATGGAAAAACAGGGAACGCGCCGCCTGGCGTGGATTGCCGCCGGTATTGTGAGCATGGCGCTTATGCTGGTATGCCTGACGGGCTTTATCGTCAGCGCGGCCGCTGGAAAGGGCGTGAACACAGACGCCGCCTCCGATGACCGCGTATGGAACCTGGGCACAATCAGCATGAATTACAGCGCCTGTCAGGATGGCGTCTGGAAGCTGGACTTCAGGCGTGCCAGCCAGGGATTTGTGAAGGAACAGAATATGACGATCGAGGACGCGGATGCCCAGCTGCTCCGGGCGGATATTTCCTGCGGCACAGTGCCGGATGGAGCGGCGCTGATCCTGTGGCTGGTGCAGGGAGATACCGTAAAATCAATGGATGTTACCAATCTGCCCCAGCCGCTGGAATATCCGCTGTGTGCATTTGAGAACGGAGAGGTCCATGTCAGATTGCAGATCAACGGCGTGGAAGATACAGTTTCAGAAATTTATATCCAGTAATACAATCCAGTAATACAGCTAGGCGCTGTGCCGCCCCGCCGGGAGCACAGCGCCTGGTCAATGAAACGGGTGAACACAAAAAATTACGAATGGACCCGGGTAAAACTGCCCATACTACTCCCAACAACGCGGTTGGAGGGAGAGTATGGAACAATTAACCACCAGGCTGGAGGAGAACCAGCAGGCCCTGGACGCCCTTCTGGGTGTGGGCCGCAACTACGACGTGATCAGCCGGGACCTGTATATCGGCCAGTGGAAGGGGCGGCTGTACGTCATCGACGGCTATGGCGACGACGGGGTGATCGAGCGCATCACCTCCTTTCTGCTGGGCCGGGGGGCCCAGTTGGGCAAGGGCGCGAAGAACATGCAGGAGTTTATTGACCGCTGCGTCACCTTCTGCGAGGTGGACTGCGAGAACAACCTGAACAACATCCTCACCGGCGCGTTTCTGGGCAAGACCATCCTGCTGCTGGAGGGCTTTGACCGCTGCGCCATGATCGACGCGAAGAAGTTTCCGGGCCGGGGCGTGGAGGAGCCCAGCGACGGCAAGGTCCTCCGGGGCAGCCACGACGGCTTTACCGAGACCCTGGTGCAGAACACGGCCCTGCTCCGCCGCCGCATCCGGGATCCCCGCCTGACCCTGGAGAACCACAAGGTGGGCGGCAGGAGCCGGACGGACGTGGTGCTGGCCTACATGGAGGGCCAGGCCAGCGAGACGGACCTGGAGACCCTGCGCCGGAAGCTGGACGCCATCGACGTGGGGTCCATCGCCATGAGCCAGGAGAGCGTGGCCGAGGCCATCGTGAAGCCCCAGTGGTACAACCCCTTCCCCAAGGTCCGCTACACCGAGCGGCCGGACACGGCCACAGCCTGCATCATGGAGGGGGACATCGTGCTCCTGGTGGACAACTCCCCCTCCGTGATGCTCATGCCCACCTCTCTCTTCGACTTCATGGAGGAGGCCAACGACTACTACTTCCCGCCTCTGGTGGGGACCTACCTGCGGTATCTGCGGATTATCGTGATGCTGCTGGCCCTGTTCATCACGCCGGTGTGGTATCTGCTGGTGAAGGACGCGTCCCGGGTGCCGGAGGCCCTGGCCTTCATCGTGCCGGAAAAGCCGGGGAGCGTGCCGCTGCTGCTGCAGCTGCTGCTGCTGGATTTTGTGGTGGATCTGCTCAAGCTGGCCAGCCTCAACACGCCGGACGCGCTGAGCAACTCCTTCAGTATGCTGGGGGCGCTGATCCTGGGCGACTTTGCGGTCCAGGCCCGGTGGCTGGTGCCGGAGGTGCTGGTGTATATGGCCTTTGTGGCGATCGCCAACTTTGCCCAGCCCAGCTTCGAGCTGGGCTACGCCCTGAAGCTGGTGCGGATGCTGTTTCTCATATTGGTGGCCCTGCTGGACGGGTGGGGTCTGGTCCTGGGGACGGTGGGGCTGCTGGTGATGCTGGCCACCACAAAGCCGATCCTCGGCCGGGGGTACCTGTATCCCGTCTGCCCCTTTGACGGAAAGGCTCTGGGCCGGCTGCTGGTGCGCCAGCCCATCAGCCGGAAAAATACCTGAGCGGCCTTGTATTGACAGCGTGCGACAATCGGAAAAATATCCACGCTGCGGCAGTGGAAAGCATCAGCGGGGAATTCATTGATACGATCATTTTGTTTATCCTAAGAGCCTGTTTCATATCTCAACGTGTGCGGATTGGCGAGGGGATTTTTAACGAAGTCAAGGCGTAAAATACGCCGCCAAGACGGGGGCAGGGAGATATGAAACAGGCTCCACGCCGCCTGCCCGGTCCTGCTCACAAAACAGGTAATGGGTGAATGGGCTGACCGGATCGGCTTCATTTCTTTCTATTCCCCACTGTTTTCAGCGCCCGGCCAAAAGGCCGGGCGCTTCGTATCTGCCGGGATCAAGCCTCGTCCGCCGCCCCGTCCGGGCTCAGGCTGGAGGGCATCTCCACCATGATATCCGCAGTCTGGAAGGGGAGGGACACCGGGTCCGTGAAGGGGTCCAGCACCAGACCGCTGAGACCGCCGGCGGCGTGGGCCATGCGCAGGGCCTGCATGGCCTCCACCGAGACCACGGAGAAGCGCCTGCGGTAGTCGGCCGGGGCCTGCTCGATCTGGGAGAAGATGGGGAACCATACGGTCCCATCGGCCATCTTCAGCACGTCCGGCCGCATACGGACCGGATCCCGGTTTCTCCAGGTGTCCCCCAGCTTCATAGCCGCCATGCGCCGCTGGTCCGCCTCGCTGAGAATGGCCTGCATGGGCACGTGGACCACCGAGTCCCGCAGACAGCCCAGCAGGGGAAACAGGGTCTCGCTGCCCCGGTCCTTGATGAACCGGGATTTCAGCAGCAGCAGCACCGCGCCGCTCTCCAGTGTTTTGGGATCAACATACGCGTCCATCAAAACCATCCCCCTGCCCCTCAGCTCCGCCGCCCGCCGGGCCGCATATATCCCCATTATACACACCGCTCAGGCAAAATGCAACAGCAATTCCCGGCTTTTCCCGGAAAATCCGTCGAAAAATCACGGTTCCCCCGCCGGCCGCCGCCAGGGTCCGGTGTGGTAGAACAGCAGGGAGAGGACCGTGGCCGCGGTCCAGCCGATGGGCCAGGCCAGCCAGATCCCCGTGGCCCCCAGGCCCGTCCGGGACAGGACCAGGGCCAGCGTCACCCGCAGGATCAGATCCGTGAAGGTGGCGGCCATGAACCGGCCCATGCTCCCCGTCCCCCGCAGCACGCCGTCCGCGGTCAGCTTGGCGGACACCACGAAGTAGAAGGGGGAGAGCAGGCGCAGGAAGGTGACCCCTGTGTCCAGGGCGGTCTGGGTGGGCGCGTCGATGAACAGGCACAGCAGCTGCCGTCCGGCCAGGAGGTAGGCCGCCGCCACGGGCAGGCAGACGGCCCACACCAGCCCCAGCCCCGCCCGGAACCCCTGGTCAATCCGCTCCGTCTTTCCCGCGCCCAGATTCTGGGCTGTGAAGTTGGACACGCCGTTGCCCAGGGTGGTGAAGGAGGTGACCACCAGGTTGTTCAGCTTCACGGCGGCGGAGTAGCCCGCCATCACGCCGGTGCCGAAGCCGTTGATGGCCCCTTGGATGACGATGTTGCCCACGGAGATGAAGCTCTGCTGGAGGATGCTGGGCACGGCAATGGCCGCCACACGCCCCAGGGCGGAGGCGGAGAACAGGGGCCGCCGCCCCTCCGCAGGGATCCGGGCCAGACGGCGGAACACCACCGCCAGGGCCAGCAGGCAGCTGACCCCCTGACACAGGAAGGTGGCCCAGGCCACCCCGGCCACGCCCATGTCAAAGGCCGTCACAAACAGGATGTCCACCCCGATGTTGGCTGTGGAGGACAGGGCCAGGAAGAGGAAGGGCGTCCTGGAGTCCCCCAGGGCGGAGAAGATGCCGGTGGCGATGTTGTAGAAAAAGAGGAAGGGCAGTCCCCACAGGTAGATGTCCAGATACAGCCTGGAGGCCTCCATCACCTCCTCCGGCGTCCGGATCAGCTCCAGGAGGGCCCGGCTGCCCAGAAGGCCTCCCGCCATCAGGGCCAGACACAAGGCCCCGGCGGCGATGAGGGTGGTGGTCACGGCGGTCTTCATCTCCCCGTAGGCCCTGCCGCCGAAGAGCTGGGACACCACCACCGAGCAGCCGATGTTGCAGCCAAAGGCGAAGGCGATGAACAGCATGGTGATCTCATAGCTGTTGCCCACCGCCGCCAGGGCGCTCTCCCCAATGAATTTTCCCGCCACCAGGCTGTCCGCGATGTTGTAGAGCTGCTGAAAGATGACGCTGCCGAACAGGGGCAGGCAGAACCGGCGCAGCACCGCCCCCGGATTGCCCACCGTCAGATCCCGATTCACGGCGATCCCCTCCTCTCCATGTCTCCGGGCATTATACTCGCTTTGTCCCCCGGTGTAAATGGTCAAAATGCACAAAGCGCGCCCCCGCCAAAGCAGCGGGGGCGCGCCTTGCTTCTCTCGGATAGCGGCACTACAGCGCCGGCCTCAGCAGGACCAGGACCCACCGCTTCCAGGCCGGCAGAGCCCCGGCGGTCTCCCGCCTCAGCACCTCCAGCCGCTCCCAGGCGGCGGCGCGCTCCTCCTCGGTGAGGGTGTGCTGGCTGAATCGGGCCTTCCGGGCCAGCGTCTCCAGAAGCTCGTCCTCCCCGCAGCCCCAGGCCGTCAGGCGGCGGTAGCGTCCATAGGCCCGGATGACAGAGCGGTTGCGGTCCCCGTCCTCCCGGGACCGCCGCCGGCGGGCCAGGGCCAGCCCGTAGAGCCCCGCCAGGGCCGCCGGAAGGGCCAGGACCTCCAGGGTCCGCCACAGCCAGGTGAGGTCCAGGGGCTCCCGGGGCGTTTCGGCGTCCCCCCGGGGAGGCGCGGCATCCCCGCTGCCGCCGGGAGTCTCCGCCGGGCTCCGGTCCGGCGGCGGGGCCTCCGGCCGCTGGGTGGTCTGCTGGGGCGGCTGCTGGGGGCTCTGGGCGGTCTGGGGCGGCCGGGCCGCCTCCTGACCGTCCTCCCCCGCTCCGTCCTCCTCCTGCCCGGCAGCGGAGCCGGTCCCGCCGCCGGGAGTCATCTCCACCGGGTACCAGCCGTAGCCGTCCAGGTAGATCTCCGCCCAGGCGTGGGCGTTGCTGTCCAGGACCGCAGCCCTGCCGGAGCCGTCCAGGTGGGCCAGATAGCCGCTGGCGTACCGGGCGGGGATATTCTGCATCCGCAGCAGCAGAACGCCGGTGGTGGCAAAGTGGACGCAGTAGCCCCGGCGCGCGTCCAAAAAGTGCTCCACAAAGTCCTCCCCCGGCTCCATGGCCGGGGCGTCCAGGTCATACTCCGCCAGTCCGGACAGATAGTGGGCCGTGGTGAGAGCGGCGGCCACCGCCTCCCGGTAATCCTCCGGCAGGCGCGGGTCCGCCTCCACCGGCATCCGCTCCATGGCCCCCAGCATGGGCCAGAGGAGGGTCTGGATCCCGGTGGGCACGGACAGGTAGTTTGCGTACACATAGGACCGGTAGTCCGCCGCCAGCTCCGAGAGCGGGCCCTCCAGGGGCGCAAAGCCGTCCTCCGGCCCGCCGGGGCGGTAGGAGAGCGTATACTGCTTGCCCACGGAGGCGGGGGGCTCCTGGTCCAGACGGTAGGGGGTGAAGAGGTTCCCGCCGCCGGTGCGGAGGGAGATGGTCATGGTGGCGGGGGGGACGTCAGGGGCGGTGCCGGCCGGCAGCAGATCCGGGGACGCCCCGGTATAGGGCTCCGCGTCCTCCCAGCTCTCCCCGGTGTAGAATGCCGCGGATCCGCCGAAGAGGAAGGCGGTCCCCGCCGGGTCCGGCTGGTCCGTTTCCACGGTCATGATCTGGCGCTGGGAGTAGGCCCGGGGGCCGGCGGAGCGCAGGTCCACCCGGCCGTTCTCCACGGCCGCGCCGGCGCTGCCGCCGAAGCTGACCACAGGCCGGAGGGCGGGGCGCTCCGTCTGGCCGATATCCAGGATCAGGTCCCCGGCCTGGAGGTCCCAGTCCAGCACGCCGCTGAACCCGCCGGCAGCGGCGGACACCAGCTTGTCCCGGGCGTTGGTGGCCCAGTCCGGGCGCAGATATCCCTCCCGGGGCAGGGCGGCGGTGAGGAGGGCCAGGAAGACCCCCATGCCGGCCAGACTGGCCAGCTGGGCCCGCCACAGACCGGCGGGGTCCCTTTTGTCAAAGAGGGCGGTGAGCAGCAGGGTCCCCCATCCGGCGGCGCTGAGGAGCAGGGCCGTCCACTCCGGCAGAACGCCCTCCATAATGGGGGGCAGCACCGGCAGGGTCACCACCAGGGCGCACAGATACCAGCACCTGGCCCGGACCACCAGCCACCCCAGCAGCAGGGCCAGCACCCCGGCGGTCAGAATCAGAAGGGGCAGCCCGGCGCGCCGCGTCCCGGCGGAGCGGAACATGTCCGCCGCCGGCTCCAGCAGCTTCTCCCACAGGGGATCCCGGGCCAGGGTCAGTACGGCCAGGAGCCCCAGGACGGCCCAGCCCCCGTGCCGCCAGGCATAGAGCCCCACGGCCAGGACGGAGGCCAGGGCGCACACCGCCAGCAGCTCCCCCCGGCTGTACCCATAGGCGTGGGCGGACAGGAAGGCCTCCAGGCCCCCGAACAGCAGGGCCAGCGTCACCAGGGCGTTCCCCAGGTGCAGCAGCAGCCCGTCCAGATGCTTACGTCTCATGGTCCGCCTCCTCCCCGGTGATGTGAATGCGATGGAGGACCTGGTCCTGGTCCACGGTCAGGGGGCGGTCCAGCACGGAGGCCCCCTGGAGGGGCGCGGGGTCCGAGAGGAGCGCGGTGAGGCAGGCGGTCCAGTCCTGGCCGCCGGCCACGTCGCAGCACCGCGCCGCGCCGGTCCCCGGGTGGGCCCAGCGGACCTGGAAGGGCCGGTCCTCCCCCAGCAGAGCCCGGGCGTAGCCCGCCAGCCGGTCCAGGGCCCGGTCCAGGGTCTCCCGGGGGCCGAAGTGGTCCAGGGTGAGCACCGGCAGGGGCCGCCGGTCCTCCAGCAGCTCCCGGGTCACCAGCTCATCCCGCTTGGCGGTCATCTTCCAGTGGACGGTGCGCAGGCTGTCCCCCTCCCGGAAGGGGCGCAGCTCGTAGTCCTCCCCGGAGACGGACTTCCCTCGGGGCACGGGGCGGGGCGTCCCCAGCCCCTCGGGCAGACGGAGGGGCCCCGGGCTCTCCGGCCGGGGGACCACCAGCACCTGGGCCGGCGGCGGGGCCTTCAGCGGCAGGACGAAGAGGCCCAGGCAGTCGCACACCCGCAGCCTGTCCACCCGGCACTCCAGGAGCGCACAGTGGCCGGTCTCCCCGGCCCAGGACCGCTCGTCCCGGAAGGCGCGGCCCATGGTGAGGCGGCGGACCCGCTCCCCGCCGCCCATCCGGTCCCGGACCCGGATCCGGCAGGCAATCCTGGCCGGGGGCAGGGGGGAGCGGCACTCCAGGCGAAGCGTCCACCCGGCCTCCGCCCCCCGCTCCACCTGGCGGGCGGAGGGGACCAGCCGGACTCTGCACCGGACCATGGCGGGCAGGCTCAGCGCCAGCCCCAGCAGGGGCAGACAGGCGGCGGCGAAGAAGAGAAAGTGAAAGAGATAGCCCACATCGAAGAGCTGGCCCATGAGGGCGGCGGTCAGGGCCAGGAGGTAGAGCAGCCGGCGGCTCCACATGGCTATCGGATTTTGGGGGAATCCACCCCCCGGAGGACCTGGGCGGCAATGTCCCCGGCAGTCCCCTCCGCCCCGGGAGCCGGGAGCAGGCGGTGGGCGCAGGCCTCCTGCCAGATGCACTGCACGTCCTCGGGCACCACGTAGTCCCGGTTCCGGAGGAAGGCCACGGCCCGGCTCACGGAGGCGATGGACAGGGTGGCCCGGGGGCTGGCCCCCTGGATGAGCTGGGGGTGGCGGCGGGTGGCGTTCACCAGGGAGATGATGTAGCTGAGAATCTCGTCGCTGATATGAACCGCGTCCACGGCCTGGCGCATCCGCTCCAGGCCCTCCCGGTCCACCACCCGGTTCACGCCGCCCATGGCCTGTCCGTACTGGCGGCGGCGCAGGAGCTCCAGCTCCTCGGCCGGGGTGGGGTAGCCGATGCGCAGGCGCAGCAGGAACCGGTCCAGCTGGCTGTCCGGCAGGCGCTGGGTGCCGGAGGCCCCCACCGGGTTCTGGGTGGCGATGACCACAAAGGGCTGGGGCACCGGGCGGCTGACCCCGTCCACCGTGACCTGCCCCTCCTCCATGGCCTCCAGGAGGGCGGACTGGGTGCGGCTGGTGGCCCGGTTGAGCTCGTCGGCCAGGAAGAGATTGCACATGACGGCCCCGGGCTGGTAGATCATGGCGCCGGCAGCCTTGTCGTAGAGGGAGAAGCCGGTAACGTCCGAGGGCATTACGTCGGGGGTAAACTGCATCCGGGCGAAGCGGAGGTCCAGGGCCCTGCCGAAAGCCAGGGCCAGGGTGGTCTTGCCCACGCCGGGGATGTCCTCCAGGAGGATGTGGCCCCGGGCCAGAATGGCCGCCAGGACCTTCACCAGCACGCTGTCCTTGCCCACGATGGCTTTTTTGACCTCGCTGACCACCTGGGCGGCCAAATTTCGTTCGTTCATGCGGCCTGTCCTTTCCATATCATTTCCACGCTTTTTTGACAAAAACGTATCACGCCTATTATACGGGCAAAGCCGGATTACGTCAACTGCATTGTGCATAATCGGGATGCGGCGGGGCAGACTACGGAGGAAACATGGGAGTCAACTGCCTGTCTGACCGCAAAAAGCTCCTGTTTGACTCCTTTTTCCATGAAAGACCAATGACGACTCATCAAAAGGAGGCAGCCATCCATGACCCATGCCAACCGACGCTCTCTGCGGGTGTTCACGGCGCTGACCGCGCTGCTGCTCACCGCCGCCGTGATCCTCTCCCTGACCGGTGAGGAGACGGTCCGCCCCGCCGGGGCCGCCGCCGCCATCCCCGTGTCCGGGGACTGGGGCCTGTCCTTCCAAAACGAGGGCCAGCCCCCCGTGGGCAATGCCGCCCAGGAGGAGCTGGCCCAATACGGGGCGTATTATTTGGGGAATTGTGCCGAAAAAGTAATCTATCTGACCTTTGACTGCGGTTACGAGAACGGATACACGGAGCCCATCCTGGACGCGCTGAAGAAGCACAACGCCCCCGCCGCCTTCTTCGTGGTGGGGAACATGGTGGAGACCGCGCCGGACATTATCCGCCGCATGGCCCGGGAGGGCCACATCGTGGGGAACCACACCTACCACCACCCGGACATGTCCAGCATCTCGGACCAGACCGCCTTCCAGCGGGAGCTGGACAGCCTGGCGGAGCTGTACCAGCAGACCACAGGCCAGCCCCTCTCCCGCTTCTACCGCCCGCCCCAGGGAAAGTACAGCCAGGAGAACCTGCGCCAGGCCCAGGCCCTGGGGTATAACACCGTGTTCTGGAGTCTGGCCTATGTGGACTGGTACACGGACAACCAGCCCACGGCGGAGCAGGCCTACAGCAAGCTGCTGCCCCGGATCCACGACGGAGCCATTGTGCTCCTCCACTCCACCTCCCGCACCAACGCAGAGATCCTGGACGAGCTGTTGACCCGCTGGGAGGCCATGGGCTACCGGTTCGCCTCCCTGGAGGAGCTGCCGGGCCTCTAGGCGCTGTCAGAGGCTGTAGTTTTTTGCCGGGATAATACGAAAAGTAGTGCAAACCGCCCTTCCCGTGTGGGGAAGGGCGGTTTGCGCTGCGCCCAGGCTCCATCCCTGCCGGCACAGGCAGGGCGGCAAATTATCTGTCGGGACATCAAACCGGATTTGCGGCATAATACCATTGGCCGCTAAGAGCCTGTTTAATATCTCGACGTGTATGGATTGGCGAGTGGATTTTTTGCC
>CAJTWF010000008.1 GCA_910579965.1 uncultured Oscillospiraceae bacterium | reverse complement strand
CAGGGCCAGGATGTTGGTCTGGAAGGCGATGTTCTCAATGGCGGCGATGATCTTGGAGATCTCCTCCGAGGAGGTGGAGATCCGCTCCATGGCCGCGTTCAGATCCTTGACGTACCCCACGCTGATCCCCAGCTGCGCGCCGGCCTGCTCCACAAACTGACTCGCCTGATCGGAGGCGGCGGCGGTCTCCTTGGCGCTGGCGGCGATGTCGTTGATGGTGGCAGCCAGCTCCTCCACCGCGCTGGCCTGCTCCATGGAGCCCTCGCTGAGCCGCTGTGCGCCGGTGGACACCTGGTTGCTGGCGGAGGACACCTGACCTGCGGCGGCGTCGATCTGGAGCACGGTGCCGCTCAGCTCTGTCTTCAGGTGGCGCATGGACTGCAAAATGCTCTGAAACTCGCCCACATAGGCGTCCCGGTGGGCGGAGCGCACGTCAAAATTCTTGCCGGCCATCTCCGTGAGCAGATAGCCGATGTCCTCGATAATGCTGTTCAGCCCGGACACCATGTCCGCCGTGGCCCGGGTCAGCTCCGCCGTCTCATCCTGGCCGCTGACCTGGGGGACAGGGGACTTGAGATCGCCCTCCACCAGCTGCTTCATCCGCTGGCAGCAGGCCCGCATGGGATTGCTGATATGGCTGGACAGCTTCAGAGCCACCACAATGGAGGCCAGGCCGGAGGCCACCACCACCAGCACATCCACCAGCATTCCGGCGTATGTATCCTTGAGATAGTCCTTCTTCATGGCCATCACGGCAATGCTCCAGCCGTCGGTGCCGCTCACCGGGGCGTAGGCCGCGTAATAGGGGCCCTCGCTGCTCTTGAAGCCGCCGAAGCCGTTCTCCCCCTGGCGCATCTGCTCGTGAATGGCGGCCAGCTCCTTCAGGGAGGCGTCGCTCTGGGCCTCCCGCTCAATGTTCTGGGTGGTGATGGTGTCCAGCGTGTTGTCGGCAATGGTGTCGCCGGACTTGTTGATCATATAGGCCCTGCTGTGCTCGCTGACCTTGATGGAGGAGACAATATCGTTCAGGAAGGTCTCCGGCGGCACGAAATAGACCACGCCCACAATGGAGTTCCCCCGGCTGCCGCCGGCGTAGATGGGCGCGGCCACGATGATGGACAGCTCCCCTGTGACCTTGCTGACCAGGGGCTCGGACACATACACAGCGCCGCCCATGGCCTGCTGCACATACTCCCGGTCAGAGTAGTCGTTTCCGTCAAAAATGCTCTTGCCGTTGAGGCCAACGATATTGCCCCGCTGGAAGCCGTGCATGGACACCCGCTCGTCAATGATGCTCCGCTTGACCTCCACCGACACCATGCCGTCGGACAGCTGGGGGATGCAGCCCGTATCCATGGCCACATTCTTGTACGCGGTCAGCTCCTGCTCCACCCGCTCCGCCGCCAGCACCGCGGTTTGGCTCATCATCTGGTCCACCGTGGCGATAGTGCTCCGGTAGTTGAGAGTGATGCTGGTTGCTCCCACCAGGAGCAGCGCGATCACAACGGTTGCCATCAGGCATACCGTGATTTTCTTGCGGATACTTGTCATCTCTGCGCACCTCACAATACTTATTCAGTTTGCTTTGTCTCTTCCCCTATACCTTTTTGTATTATATGAGATAGGGGCGCCCTTTGTCAATGGGTTTGCCGGTTTTTGGCTTTTTTTATCCCGGGAGGCGGCCGGCGGGTTTTGACCAAGCGGCAAAAAATGATACCAATTAAGACAGAACGCCCTGGATGGTACATTTTAGGCCATCCGGGGGCGCTGTGTCCCTTGAGAAACCCAGGGCGGGGGACTATGCTGAGGGCGGACAAGAGCGCCGCCGGGACCGCGGCGCGGGATGTGAGAATCAAGATCAAGAGACAGAAAAGGAGAATCACCATGATTCCGAAAACGTTGAGCAAGCTGGGCCTGAAGACCGCCCTCGGTTATATTGAGAAGGACCCGGAGCGCAACCTGCCCAAGCTGATGGAGTGGGTGGACAAGCTGGCCGGAACCGGGCCCGACAGCTTCCAGGAGCAGCGGGACGCCTTCCGCCGGGTCATCACGGATCCGGACAACAACATGTACCAGCTCATCATGAGCATCTTCCGCGACGTGGACAACGAGGTGCTCAAGGCCACCTTTGAGAACTTTTTTCTCAACGCCAACATTATCGGCTGGCCCATCCAGGAGAAATACCGGGCGGAGTACGGCTGCAACATTCCCTGGGCCATCCTCCTGGACCCCACCAGCGCCTGCAATCTCCGCTGCACCGGCTGCTGGGCCGCGGAGTACGGCAACCGGCTGAACCTGAGCCTGGAGGAAATTGACGCCATCATCCAGCAGGGCAAGGCGCTGGGCGTCTACATGTACATCTACACCGGCGGCGAGCCCCTGGTCCGCAAAAGCGATCTGATGACCCTGTGCCGGCGGCACTCCGACTGCCAGTTCCTGGCCTTCACCAACGCCACCCTCATTGACAGCGCCTTTGCCCGGGACATGCTGGAGGTGAAGAACTTCATCCCCGCCATCAGTCTGGAGGGCTTTGAGGAGGCCACCGACGGCCGGCGGGGGGACGGGGTGTACCGGAAGGCGGTCCAGGCCATGACCATTCTCCGGGAGAACCGGCTGCCCTTCGGCATCTCCGCCTGCTACACCAGCCAGAACCTGGACTCCATCAGCTCCGACGCGTTCCTTGACCAGCTGGTGGACTGGGGGGCCCGGTTTATCTGGTACTTCCACTACATGCCCGTTGGCAACGACGCCGCGCCCGCCCTGCTGCCCAGCCCTCAGCAGCGGGAGACCATGTACCGGCGGATCCGGGAGGTCCGCGCCACAAAGCCCCTCTTTGCCATGGACTTCCAGAACGACGGGGAGTACGTGGGCGGGTGCATCGCCGGCGGCCGGCGGTATCTCCACATCAACGCCAACGGCGATGTGGACCCCTGTGTGTTTATCCACTACTCGGACGCCAATATCCGGGAAAAGAGCCTGCTGGAGTGCCTGCAAAGCCCCATTTTCATGGCCTACCACGACGGCCAGCCCTTTAACGGCAACCACCTGCGGCCCTGCCCCATGCTGGAGAATCCGGATCTCCTCCGGGCGATGGTCAAGGGCACGGGCGCCCATTCCACGGACCTCCAGTCCCCGGAGAGCGTGGACCACCTGTGCGACAAGTGCGTGTCCTACGCCCGGCGCTGGCAGCCGGAGGCGGACCGCCTGTGGCGGGAGAGCCGGGAGCAGGCCGGTCAATAGACGGCATCGCCGGGAAGCAATGGCGCTTCCCGGCGATGTCCTTCTGCTGCGGCTGGCTGGGCCGCGTTGACAGCTTTCAGCGACGCCCTATGCCAGCATGAATTTTGTGACGCCGAACAGGCGGGCCAGCTGGAGCTTGGCGGCAAGGCTCTCCTCGCTCTGATACCAGACCACCGCCGTCTGTCCCTCCCGGGGGGTGTAGATGCAGTAGTTGCTCTCATAGCGCTCAGAGTAGTAGGTCTTGACCCCCTTCTGCCCCAGCAGCTCCTCCACCTGCTGGGCGGTGAAGGTGTCTGTGGACAGGATGGTCCCCTCCTCGTCCACCACAGTCCCGGTCCCGCCGGCGGACAGGCAGAGCACCGCCTGGTCCATGTCCGCGCCGCTGCTCTTCAGCTGCCGCAGGGTGTCGTAGAGCTCGGTCAGGGGCTCCAGGGGGGTGGTGGGCAGCTCGGCCCCCTCCTCCGGCGCAGGGGTCTCCACAGTGACGGTCCGGTATTCCCCAGCCTCCTCCAGCAAGGTGGACTGGGCGGTGAGCAGATCGTGGACCCGCACCAGCATGGCAGCGGCCTGCTCCCGGGTGGCGGTGCCGTTGGAGGCGAACAGATCGTCCCCTACGCCCCCTACGATCCCCAGGTCATGGGCCACCACGATAAAGCCCCGGTTGGTGTTCACATCGCTGAAGGGGGCGCTGTAGCCGGCGGCCACGCCGGCCAGGGAGGTGTATCCCAGGGCGCGGATGAGCATGGAGGCCATCTCCTCCCGGGTCACATCCTCCGTGGGGCGGAAGGTGCTCTCAGCGGCGGCAATGGCCTCGTTGGCCAGGGCGGTCTCCACCGCGCTGTAGAACCACCGCTCCGGCGTGACGTCGGTAAAGGCGTTCTCCTCCGGCGTCACCGGCTCCCAGTCAAACAGGCGCATGAGGGCGGTGACGAAGGCGGCCCGGGAGATGGGCTGGCCCCGGCCAAAGGTGTTCTCCCCCACGCCCTGAAACAGGCCCAGCGCCGTGGCCCGGTTCACGCTGCTGGCGGACCAGTGGTCCGCGGGCACGTCGCTGTAGGTGATGGTCCGCTCCAGGGAGAGCGCGGCGTTGGCGGAGGCCGCGGGGGCGTCCACCGCCGCGGGAACAGCGGCGGGCGCGGTCAGCCCCAGACAGCACAGGCCCGCCAGTATCATAGAAATCAGTCGATCAATCATTGGTGAAATCCTCGCTTTTTGTGGAATGGGGTCCATTGTATCAGATTTTTCCCGGTTCGTCAAATTTTCAAACCGGCTTGTTTTTGAACATTTTTTATCCAATCATCATCCCGCGAGGAAAAGAGGAAATCCGCCGTCTGCTTCTATGATATGGGAAAGGCGCGAAAAAAGGGATCTTTAGATAAAAGAATATTTTTACTGTGCTTTATCCGATGGAGGGTGTTGGCGGAGAAGCCCTCCTTACCTTGGTCTGATAAACAGGCTGAAGGCTAGTCATTTTCGTCTGTTTCCTCTACCTCCAGACAGCGCTCGATCATGCTTACCACCACGTTATTAAAGCTGGTATCATTCTCTTTGGCGATGTTCTCCAGGGCGTCAATCAGAGTTTGGCGCAAATAGATGGTTTTGTACCTGGCCTCCACCTTTTTCTTTGTCTTCTTTGGTACAAACGGCATAGCTATCACCTCTCAAGGGAATTTTATTGCAAAACAAGCAAATAATATACAGGAGAAAAATATATTGTAAAATTAATTTTTAATTTTTGCAAACCCGTTATATAATTTTTTCGGAGTGATAAAATGCCAAATTACAAAAAACGCACCTCAATGATGATGCGAGAGACAGAGAAGGCAATTGACATATTGATTGCAGCACAGTGTCAGTGCGAGGAGCTCTACATTAGTGCGCCGGAGACGGAGATCACAGTGCTGCCAGTAAAGGACGAGGAGCAGGGTGAACATTCTTAAAACATGGACCAGCGAAAAAGCCTTGAAAGCTCTCGCTTTCAAGGCTTTTTCTAACAAACTGCAAAGGACCCCTTAAAACACAGGCCTTGCCCTTCACGGTCTTCTGCTCAGTCTGCGTCCCTTTTTCTATTGCTGTGCCCGCGCTGTGAATCCAGGGAGAAAACGCTTTACATAGGATTGCTCTCCAGCCAGCGGCCCACGCTCTCCCCCACCTCTGCGGCACAGCCGGGGGCGTAGGGCAGGCGCAGGCCCGCGTCCTCCACCAGCTCCCGGAAGGTCCGGGTGCCCGCCTCGTCCACAAAGCGGAGGTAGCGGTTCCACGTGTCCTCCCGGTTGGCCAGGGAGGCCTGCCAGAACTGGAGGGCCACCATCTGGGCCATGCAGTAGTCCAGGTAGTAGAAGGGCTCCTGGTAGATGTGGAGCTGGCGCTGCCAGCCCGCGCCCCGGCTGTAGAAGGGCAGGCCGTCAAAGTCCGTCCAGGGCCGGTACTTCCGCTCCAGATCCAGCCAGAGCCGGTTGCGCTCCTCCGGCGACAGGCCCGGCTGCTCATAAACACCCTGCTGGAACTCGTCCACCATGCACCCGTAGGGCAGGAAGATCAGGGCCTGCTCACAGTGGTCCCGCTCATACTTGGCGGTCTGGGGCCCGAAGAAGAGGCTGTGCCAGGGGGCGGTGAGAAACTCCATGGACATGGAGTGGCACTCGCAGGCCTCGATGGTGGGGCTCTTCAGGGCGTCCAGGCAGTCCATCCGGGCGGCCCGGTAGGCGGCGAAGGCGTGGCCCGCCTCGTGGGTGAGCACGTCCACGTCCCCGCTGGTGCCCACGAAGTTGGAGAAGATGAAGGGGGCCTTGTAGTCGGCCAGCTCCGTGCAGTAGCCGCCGGGGGCCTTGCCCTCCCGGCTGAGCACGTCCAGCAGCTCGCCGTCATAGAGGAAGTCGATGAACTCCGCGGTCTGGGGGCTCAGCTGGCGGTACATCTCCCGTCCGGCGGCCAGGATGTCGCCGGCGGACCCCTGGGGCACGGCGTTGCCGTCAGGGAAACGGATGGCATCATCAAAGAACTTCAGCTTCTCCAGGCCCAGCCGCTTGGCCTGCCGGTCCTTCACCCTGGAGACCAGGGGGACCATGTCCCGGGCGATCTGCTCCCGGAAGGCGGCGGCGTCCCGGACGTCCCAGCAGTTGCGGCTGAGGCGGTCATAGGCCACGGGGATGAAGCTCTCGCGGCCCATGGTCCGGCCCTGGGCCGTGCGGTTTTTCACCAGACGGTCATAGAGCTCGTCCAGCTCCTCCCGGTGGCTGTCGTACCACTGGCCCTCGGTCTCATAGGCCCGGCGGCGCACCTCCCGGCTGGCGCTCTCCTTGAAGGGCCCCAGACGGGGCAGGGGCAGCCGCGTCCCCTCCCAGTCCACCACGGCGGAGGCGCAGAGCTTCTGGTACTCGCTGCGCAGGCGGTTCTCCTCCTGCATCAGGGGCATGATCTCCGGCTTCATGGACCGGGCGCTGATCTCCAGGTTGGTGAACAGGAGCTTCCCGAACCGCTCCTCCAGCTCCCGCCGGAAGGCGGAGCCCAGCAGGGCCAGGCTGATCCGCTGGCGGAGCTCCTGGAGGGCCGGGGCAATCTCGTCCACGTAGTCGTTCTCCTGGTCGTAGAAGCTGTCCCTGGTGTCAATGGTGTGGCGGATGCTGGCCAGGGTGCAGGCGGTGGAGGTCTCCCGCTCCAGGGCCTCAAAGTCCAGGTAGGCCCGGGCCTGCTCCTCCGCCGAGGCGGCGGCGGAGATCCGGCGGAGAATACCGGCGGTCTTCTCCTCTATGGCGGCCAGATCGGGCCGCCGGTAGGGCATCTGGGGAAATTTCATAGCGCGTCTCCTCATTCCAAATTTATTCTGCGGCCATCGGCGCGGCTGCCGGCCGCGCCGATGGATCGTACTGCTACAGCCTGGCCAGCACAGCCACCAGATAGGCCCAGGTGCGCCGGAGGGAGGACAGGGAGGCCCGCTCCCGGGGGGTGTGGATGTCCGCCAGATCCGGGCCGAAGGACACCGCGTCCAGCTCCGGCATCTTGGCGGACAGGATGCCGCACTCCAATCCCGCGTGGATGGTCTCCACCTTGGGCTCCCTCCCATACTGCTCCTTGAAGACCGCCACCATGGCATCCCGCAGGGGGGAGTTCTTGCGGTACTCCCAGGCGGGGTAGTCCCCCCTGCGGGTGAAGGACCCGGCGGCGGACAGGGCCTTGAGCTTCTCCACCAGGGCCTCCTTTTCCGCGGCCGCGCTGCTGCGCACACTCCAGGTCAGGCGCAGCGCGCCCTCCTCCAGCCGCAGGATGCCCAGGTTCAGGGACGTGCGGACCTGTCCGGGCAGATCCGGCTCCATGGCCTGCACGCCGTTGGGGGCGGAGAGGATCAGCTCCAGGGCCCGGCGGCTGTCCTCCCCGGAGAGGGCCCGGCAGGTTCCGCCGCCGGTCTGGGCCAGGGCACAGGATGCGCCGGGGACCTCGCCCGCCAGGGCCTGCCGGAAGGCGCTCTCCAGGAGCCCGCTGTCCGCCCCGCCCGCGGGCAGCAGGACCCGGGCCTCGGCCTGGCCGGGGATGGCGTTGTCCTGCTCCCCGCCGTGGAGGGAGATGAGCCGGACGCCGGGCAGGCTGGCCAGGCACTGGGCCAGCACCCGGTTGGCGTTGGGAATGTTCTTGTGGATCTCCGCGCCGGAGTGGCCGCCGGGCAGGCCGGAGACGGAGAGGGTAAAGACATCGCCGGAGGCGGCCTCCGCCGGGAGGGGGATGTGCAGATCGCACCGGGCGCCTCCGGCACAGCCCACGGTGAGGATCCCCTCGGCCTCGGAGTCGATGTTCAGCAGGTATTTGCTCTTGAGATCGGAGCAGTCCAGGGCCGTGGCCCCCAGCAGACCGATCTCCTCATCCACGGTGAACACCGCCTCCAGAGGCGGGTGGGGGATGGCGTCATCATCCAGCACGGCCATGGCCATGGCCACGGCGATGCCGTCGTCGCCGCCCAGGGTGGTGCCCCGGGCCCTGATCCAGTCCCCGTCCACCACCAGCTCCAGGCCGTCCTTGGTGAAGTCGTGGTCCACGCCGGCCTCGGCAACGCACACCATGTCCAGATGGCCCTGGAGCATCACCGCCGGGTGGTCCTCATAGCCCGGAGAGGCGTCCTTCCAGATGACCACGTTGCCCGCCTCATCCCGGCGGTGGCGGAGACCCCTGGTCTTGGCGAAGTCCACCGCCCAGTCACTGGCGGCGGCGGTGTTCCCCGAGCCGTGGGGGATGGCGCACAGCTCCTCGAAAAAGCGGAGCACGCTCTTCGGCTCCAGGTTGGCTAAAACTTGTTTCTCCATCGTTCGTTCTTCCTTTACTTATGAGAGTTGACAGCCTTTTTCCTCAAAAAGGCAGGAAAGGGACCTGGAGGGGGCGGCGGAGGGCCGCCGGCCGGCCTCTGTCAGACAGTTTACCACCTGCCCCACGGCCCGTCAAGTGCGGCAAGGGGCCGGGGCCCCGCGGCCCCAGCCCCTTGTTCTCTTTACCGTGAATACGTTTTTCCCCGGAGGGGGCGGCGGTATTCGTTGGCTCAGCAGTGTCCCCGGTGCCCGCCGGACGTATGGGCGCCGTAGCAGTCCGTTGTGCAGAAGCCGCCGGCGTGGTGTGCGCCGCAGTAGGTCTCCCCGTCGTGGACGTGGCGGCCCGTCAGGGTGCAGCCCTCCACCGTGCAGGCGGGGACCCACTGGCCGCTGCCCTGGTGGTAGCAGCCGGCGGTGCAGACGCCGTCGGCGTGGTAGGTGCCGCAGTAGGTCACGCCGTCGTGGAGATGGCGGCCCGCAATGGCGCAGCCCTCCACGGTACAGGCGGTCACGGTCTGGGCGTTGCTGGCGTAGCAGGCGGCGGTGCAGCAGCCGTCGGCGTGGTGCGTGCCGCAGTAGGTCACGCCGTCGTGGAGATGGCGGCCCGTCAGGGTGCAGTCCTCCGCAGTACAGGCGCTCACCTTCAGGTTGACGCCCTGGCTGTAGCAGCCGGCGGTGCAGACGCCATTGGCGTGGTAGGTGCCGCAGTAGGTCACGCCGTTGTGGAAGTGGCGGCCCTTGATGGCGCAGTCCTCCACCGTGCAGGCGGGGATCTGGGCGGCAGTCCGGCAGCCGTGGCGGCCTCCCCCGTGGTGGGCGGCGGCCGGCAGGACCAGGGCCAGGGCCGTCAGGATGCTCAGCAGTCCGGCGGCGGCCCTCCTCTTGCGTGCGGTGTTCATAAAAAACTCCTCCTTCATTCATACTATATACATTGCGCCACTGATATGATCTATTGTCTCGGGGCTCCTATTGGATGCCCCGCAGCAGCTCGCTGACGTCCACCTCGTACAGCTTGGCCAGGGCCAGCAGGTTGGAGGTGCTGGGCTCCGCCGTGCCGTTCTCCCACTTGCTCACCGCCTGGCGGCTGACGCCCAGGGCCTCGGCCACCTGCTCCTGGCTCATGCCGTGGGCGGCCCGCCGGGCCTTGAGGGCCTCGGCCAGGGACTGGTAGAGCGCCTCGTTGTCCCTGCGGCTTCGCCGGTCCTTCGCGCCCTTGAGCAGCACATAGAGAAGGATTGCCCCGCCGGCCACCAGGGCCAGCAGCAGAATCGTGGTCAGAATAGAGACAGCGGATATCCAGCCGGAGGCGTGGTGCATTTTCATTGCGCCCAATGTGATCCCCCCTTTCTCCTGAATTTTCGGGCTCAGTATACCACATCCCGCCGGTTGCGTCTACCAATTTGTGGCGCAACTTTTGGTTGCGGGACGGTTTTTTACCTCTAAAAGAGGATCTGCGGGCCGGGGATTCCCGTCCTTTGGCGGTTATGGCAAAAAGGAAGGGTCATTCTTGACAAAGCCTACAAATCACTTCCAGATTTTTTCCGCGGGAAATGACGATTGACAAACGGGGCGGCGCATATTACAATACGCTTAACAACTCATCTTTGATGAGTTAATTAATTAGGAGAGAGGAGCTTTCAAATGCAGGATTATCTCAAAATAGCAAACAGCGGATGGATGTGGTTCGCCGTAGCCGTCCCCATGGCCGTCCTGGCCTGGCAGGTGTTTCTGCTGCTCAGGCGGTCCCTGCGGGACGGCAGGCGGATGGGGGTCAAAAACGAACAGATCAAGAGCGCCGTCATCGCCTCCGCGTCCGCCTCCATCGGTCCCTCCGTCTCCATCCTCACGGGCATGGTATCCCTGATGGTCATGATGGGCGCGCCGATCGCCTGGATGCGGCTTTCCTACATCGGCGCGGTCATGTTCGAGATGACCTCCGCCGACGTAGGCGCGGAGGCGGTAGGCGTGGCCTTCGAGCAGTCCTCCATGACCGCCGAGGCCTTTGCCAACGGCGTGTGGGCCATGATTCTGGGCAGCGTCGGATGGATCATCGTCTCCGGCCTCTTCACCCACAAGATCGACGGCCTGCGCACCAGACTGGCCGGCGGCAACCAGAAGGCCCTGCCCATCATCACCGCCGCCGCCACCCTGGGCTGCTATTGCAGCCTCACCTTCAACAAGATGTACCCCGTGGCCATAGACAACAAAAACATCTATGCCACCATCGGCGGCGCGCTGACCATCCTCCTGCTGACCATGTGGAACAAGAAGCGCAGGGCCAAGTGGGTGAGCAACTGGAGCGCCACGCTGGCGATGATCGTCGGGCTGATCTTCGCCTGTATCGTTTAACGGGAGGTAAGAGCAATGAACGAAGAAATGACCACGCAGCAGATCTATGACCAGGAATATATCCCCTACAGTATCAAGTGGGGACGGCTGACCAGCCTTATCGGCGTGGCAGCCAGCTTCTTCCCCGTCGTCATCCTCTCCTTTGTCTTCAAGGTGGTCCCCGCCCTGGACGCCATTGCGGCGGCCGCCACCATCCGGATCAGCGCCTGCCTGGTGTACTACTTTATTGAGCCCATCTCCTTCCAGCCGGTGCTGGGCATACCCGGCACCTACATGGCCTTCCTCTCCGGCAATCTCTCCAATCTGCGGGTGCCCTGCTCCTCTGTGGCCCAGCAGGCCGCCGGGGTGGAGGAGGGGACGCCCGAGGGCGCGGTACTCTCCACCATCGGCGTGGCCGTGTCCATTGTGGTGAATCTGGCCATCCTCACCCTGGGGGTCTTCCTGGGCAGCCAGATCATCGCCCTGATCCCGGAGAGCGTGGTAAACGCCCTGGTGTATCTGGTTCCCGCCCTCTACGGGGCCATGCTGATGCAGATGATCCTCTACGCGCCCAAGATCGCCCTGATCGCCGTGCCCCTGAGCATCATCACCCTGGCCATCAGCAAGACCGGCATCTTCGACAGCTCCATGGCAATCCTTATCAGCGTGTTCGGCTCCATCATTATTGGACGGTTTTTGATGAAAACGGGGTGGCTTGATGATCAGAAATAAGGAAGAACAGATTTTTGCCTCCGTGGACGCCCGGGAGGAGGCCCTCACCGCCCTGTCCCGGGAGATCTGGGAGTATGCGGAGCCCGGCCTGAAGGAGATGAAGTCCTCCAGGGCCATTGCCAAATTCCTGGAGGCCGAGGGCTTCCGGGTGGAGCTGGGGGTGGGCTCCATCCCCACGGCCATCCGCGCCGAGTACGGCTCCGGCCGCCCGGTCATTGCCTACCTGGGGGAGTACGACTCCCTGCCCCGTCTCAACCAGGAGGTGGCGGACCACAAGGAGCTCAAGTATCCGGACGAGCCGGAGCGCCCCGGCCACGGCTGCGGCCACAACAACCTGGGCGTGGGCGCGGTGGGCGCGGCGCTGGCCCTGAAGGACGCCATTGCCGCCGGCCGGGCCCAGGGGACGGTCCGCTTCTATGGCTGCCCGGCGGAGGAGACCCTGGTAGGCAAGGTGTTCATGGTCCGGGACGGCGCCTTTGAGGGCGTGGACTGCGTCATGACCTGGCACTCCCACGCCTACAACGGGGCCTGGGGAGCCTGCTACACCTGCATGAACTCGGTGAAGTTTCACTTCCACGGCAAGGCCGCCCATGCCGCCGGCCACCCCTTCGACGGCCGGAGCGCCCTGGACGCGGTGGAGCTGATGAACGTGTCCGCCAACTACATGCGGGAGCATGTGAAGCCGGACGTGCGCATCCACTACGCAACCATCTGCTCCTGCGCCCCCAACGTAGTGCCGGACGAGTGCTCGGTGTGGTACTACATCCGGGCCCCCAAGCGGCGGGACGTGGACGAGGTATACAGCTGGCTGTGCGACTGCGCCAGGGGCGCAGCCCTGATGACTCAGACCACATTTGACATCGAGTTCCTCACCGGCTGCAGCGAGGTCATGCCCAACGATGTGCTGGAGAAGGTGATGCTTCAGGCCTATCAGGACACCGGCGCACCCCGGTTCACCCCGGAGGACCACGCCTTTGCTGAAAAAATGGCAGAGACCTATCCCGATATTCTGGACCGGGACCGCCGTGTCATGAAGGAGGAGTACGGCGTGGACGGAGACGGTAAGTTCCTGTGCGACGTAGTCTTTGACAAGGTGATCGAGGACCGGCTGGTAGCCCCCGGGTCCACAGATGTGGGGGATGTGAGCCATGTGGTCCCCACCTACCAGATCTACGTGGCCGGCCAGGGGATCGGCTGCCCCGGCCACTCCTGGCAGATGACCGCCTACAGCGGCCACCATGTGGGATTTGCCAGTATGCTCTGCGCGGCCAAGGTCCTGGCCCTCTCGGGACTGCGGCTGCTGGAGGATCCCCAGCTGGTCCAGGAGGCCTGGGACAACTTCCATGCCCATCAGACGGAGCCCTATGTCAGCCCTCTGCCGGAGGGGCTCATGCCTGACCTGGAGCAGGTGAAGAACTGACCGACAGGCCCACCCGCAGAGGGTGGGCCTGTCCGGCGGCAGAAACAAGGAAATGAGGTATTTGGTGCCTATGGATCCTATTTTATGGCTCTCCGGGGCGGATGTGGCCGCCACCGGGGTGTGTGATTTAGAGCAGACCGCCGGCATTGTCCAGGAGGCCTTCCGGCTTTATGACGGAGGCCAGGCGGTCATCGCGCCGGAGGCCGCCCTGCGCCTCCATGGCGCGGGGCAGGACCGGGCCTGCTACTCCCTGCCGGCCTATGTAGGCGGACAGGTGGGAGTGTGCGGGCTGAAATGGTCCGCCCACGGCAGCGCGGCGAAGCCGGGGCAGTCCCGGATCCACGCGGCAGTGGTGCTCAACGATCCGGACAGCGGCAGGCCCCTGGCGGTGCTCAACGGCACGGAGATCGGCGCGGCCCGCACAGGCGCGGTCACTGCCGCCGCCCTGAGCCGCCTTGCGCCGGCAGGAGCCCGAAAGGCCGCCCTCTGCGGCGCGGGCGGCCAGGCGGAGCGGCAGCTTCAGGCCCTTCTGCTGGCCCTGCCCGGGCTGGAGGAGATCGCTATTTGGAGCAGGGGCGGCGTAAGGAGCCGCCTTCTGGCGGACCGCTATGCCGTGGGCGGCACGGCGGTCCGGGCCGCAGAGACCCTGGAGGAGGCGGCGGAGGGGGCCGATGTGGTCATCGCCGCCACCTCCGCG
The DNA here is from genome assembly GCA_910579965.1 of uncultured Oscillospiraceae bacterium. Lineage (GTDB taxonomy): Bacteria > Bacillota > Clostridia > Oscillospirales > Oscillospiraceae > Pelethomonas. Next base: position 56,061 of record CAJTWF010000008.1, on the reverse strand, counting down.
TCCTCGCCCTATCTCACGGCCCGCCATCTGGAGAGCGTGTCCCTGTACTGCCACATCGGCTTCCACGAAATCGCCTTCGAGGCGGTGGACCGGTTTGACAGCATTGTGGTGGACGCCTGGGAGGAGGCCAGAGCCGTCAGCGGGCAGTCCCTGTTCCGGTACTGGCGGGAGGGACTGCTGCCGGAGGAGCGGATCACGGGAAAGCTGGGTGCCATTGTGTCCGGCGCTCTGGCTGTCCCCCGGGCAGCCCCGGGCCAGAGGGTGATGTTCGACGCCTTCGGCCTGCCCATCTTTGACCTGAGCGTGGCCAAGGCGGCCTATCTCCGGGCCCGGGAGATGGGGCTGGGGACCAGCCTGCCCTGGTGAGGGTGATTTTTGTAAAAGAGGATGTGCGGATATGACAAGCATACATTTTGACCAGCCCATTGACAGAAAAAATACCAACTGCACCAAGTACGACGGCATGGCGGCCACCTTTGGCCGCACCGACGTGCTGCCCATGTGGATCGCGGACATGGACTTCCCAGTCTCTGAGGAGATTACCGCGGCCATCCGGAGGCGGGCGGACCACCCGGTCTACGGCTACAACACCACTCCGGAGGGCTATTTCGCCGCCTTCACAGCCTGGGTGCAGGAGCTCCACGGATGGAATATCCCGCCGGAGTGGGTCTGCCACACCCCCGGCGTGCTGACGGCCCTGTCCGCGGCCATCCTGGCCTTTACGGAGCCGGGGGACAAGGTGCTCATCCAGCCTCCGGTGTACTTCCCCTTCAGCAGCACCATCGAGGCCCTGGGCCGGCAGGTGCTCAACAATCCCCTGCGCTACGAGGACAGCCGATTCTCCATGGACTTCACGGATCTGGAGGAGAGGGCCCGGGAGGCGAAACTGTTCGTCTTCTGCAGTCCTCACAACCCCGCCGGCCGGGTCTGGACTCGGGAGGAGCTGGCCCGGACGGAGGAGATCTGCCGGAAAAACAACCTGTTGGTGTTCTCCGACGAGATCCACAGCGACATTGTCTACCAGCCGGCGCGGCACCTGCTCTTCCCCTCCCTGTCCGACTGGAGCCGGGAGAACTGCATTCTGGCCATGTCCCCCAGCAAGACCTTCAATATCGCCGGCCTGGAGGCGTCCTTCATCACCATCCCCAACCAGGAGCGGCGGGAGCGGTACCAACACTTCCTGCGCTACGGCCTCCACGTGGCCAACTGCAATACCTTCGGCCTGGCGGCAGCCCAGGCGGCCTACCAGCGGGGCGGACCCTGGTATCGCCAGCTGATGGCATACCTGAAGGGGAACATGGATTATCTGGACCAGGCTCTGATGGAGAAGGTACCCCAGGTCCGGCTGGTCCGCTCCGAGGCCACCTACATTCTCTTCCTGGACATGCGGGAGCTGGGCCTGGAGCCGGAGGCGCTCCAGACGTTTCTGCTGGAGAGGGTCCGGGCGGCCCTCAACCCCGGGCCCACCTTCGGCCCCGGCGGCCAGGGGTTCATGCGCATCAACATCGCCACCCAGCGGGCCAATCTGGAGCAGTTCGTGGAGCGGCTGGCCGCAGAGGCCGCAAAGCTCCATGGGTAGCGCGGCGGTCCGTCCCTACCTTCCCATACTGTGCGTGATGGTGATCTGGGGGTCCATGGGCATTGTTTCCACCTGCGCACTGGCAGAGTTCTCCCCCATGGCCGTCCTCTGCCTGCGCAGCGGTCTCGGGGCCCTTACGCTGCTGCCCTTCGCTCTCCGCGCGGGCCTCCGTCCCGCCAAAGGGGAGGGGGGCCTGCTGACAGGGCTGGCCCTGCTGGGCGTGGTGCTATGCAACTACCTCTATTTTAACGCCATCGCCCTGACCCATCTGACCAGCGTGGCTATCATCTACGCCCTGGGGCCCATCGTCACCGCCGCCCTGGCGGCGGTCATCCTCCGGGAGGCCATCCGCCAGACCCGGGTAGTGGGGATGGTGCTGGCCTTCCTGGGCGTGGCGGCGCTGCTTCTGGCTGGAACGGGGGAGGCGGCGGAGCTGACGTCTGTGGGGAGGGGGGAGGCGGCGGAGCTGCTGAGCGTGCTGTGTCTGGCTGTCTACACGATATTCAGCCGGCGGCTGCAGCGGACCCCGGCGGCCTGCGCCGTGTTCTGGATGATGGCTGTCAGCTTTGCTGTCACCCTCCTGCCGGCCCTCCTCTCCCAGGGAGGGATCAACCTCCGCGCCAGCCCCAGAGCCTGGCTGTCCATCCTCTATCTGGGGGTGTTCTGCTCCGGCCTCGGTTACCTTCTTCAGCAGCGGTCCATCGCGTCGGTGGGGGCCTCCGCCTCCGCCGCCTTCTTAAATGGCATCAGCCCCATCACCATCCTGACCGCGGCGGTATTCCTGCGGGAGCCGGTCAGCCCGTTCCAGCTGATATGTATGGCGGCAATTCTGCTGGGCGTGGCGCTCAACGCGGCGAATCGTAACCTGCTGCCGATGAAATAGGCAGGTTCCCCCTGCCCGGGTCCGCCGCGCCACCGCGGAGGTGTTGACAACCCTGCGGAGAAAAATTATAATGAATTTATCATAAACGTGAGAGGCGGGGGACGATATCAGCGGTTACAGCAAGGACGTGGAGTACAGGATCCTCCAGCAGGCGGCGGACCAGGGCGGACCGATCGGCGCGGGCTTCCTCTTCAACGCATTGCAGACAGACAACAACCCTATCCTCAGCGAGGCCACGCTGGGGCGGTATCTGCGCTCCCTGGAGCAGAGGGGGTACTTGGCCAGCGAGCGCTATGACGGGCGCTCCAGAGGGCGTGTAATTACCGAGGCGGGACGGCGCAGGCTCAGCGAGCTCTCCCTGGACGACGACAGGCAGAAGTCCATCCGGGCTGTGATGGAGCTGCTGGGAGAGAATCTGGACAAACAGCTCCGGGACATGCTGGTGGCCCGGAAGATCGTGGAGCCGGAGATGGCCGCCCTGGCGGCCCAGAGCGCCACGGAGGAGAACATGTCCGCCATCCGGCGCATTCTCAACCAGATGGACCAGCTGACGGCGGCGGGCCAGAGCATGGCCCCCACGGACGGCCCCTTCCACGCGGAGATCGCCAAGGCCTCCGGCAACTCCATCCTGGAGTCCATCCTGAAGATCGCCCGCACCGAGCAGGACCACTCTCAGACCATCGAGTACATCATCCGGGCCTGCGGGCACAAGAACTCCAGCGATCACTGGAGCATCTACAGGGCCATCAAGGACCACAACCCCAACAAGGCCCGCAAAATCATGCGCCAGCACATCATCAACCTCATCCAGAAGCTGGACGAGTACGAAAAAGAGAAGAAAAATGGACACTAGATGTTGGTACGCCTAGGGAGCAAACCAGGGCCGGGGATGCGTTCTCCGGCCCTGAGCGCATCCAAAAACGCCCAAAACCCTCTTTACAACTGATATACGATCTGTTATACTATACTTCCTGTATTGTACAGAGAGAATGAGACAGCGAGGAGCGCAGAGAGAAATGAAGTCGAATTTTTCGCGGGTCCTGTCCCTGCTGCGGCAGGAGAAGGGCGTGAGCCAGCGGAAAGCGGCGGCGGACCTGGGCATCAGCCAGGCCCTGCTCAGCCACTACGAGAACGGCATCCGGGAGCCGGGTCTGGCCTTTGTGACCAAGGCCTGCGACTACTACCACGTGGCGGCGGACTACATGCTGGGCCGCACCCTCAGCCGGGACGGGGCCATTATTGAGGCGGAGGAGCTGCCCGACGCCAGCGAGGGCCGGGAGGATCTGCGGGGCAGCATTATGGCCAAGCTCCAGAAGAAGCTGGTGGTGAACACGGCCAGCATCCTCTTTGACCTGCTGGGCCAGCTGGGCAGCCGGGCGGCGGCGGACCAGGCGGGGGCCTATCTGAGCAGCGCCCTCTACCAGCTCTTCCGGCCCCTGTACCGGGCGGCCGGCGGCAACGAGAGCTATTTCTCCACGGACCGGACCCGGTTTGACATGGACGTGCTGGCAGCGGACATGACCCTCTCCCGCATCCGCTACGTCCAGGCGCTGGAGGAATACCGGGGGGACTTCCCCGCAGTGGACGACCAGTCCCTGGCCAGCGCCTACCAGGGCCTCAGCCAGTCCCTGGCCCAGGTGTTCCACAACACGGACGAGCGGGTGAAACGGCTGGAGGAGTAGCCCCTTGCCCCAAAGGGCGGCAGCGCCCGCGGAAGAATACGACATGCGAGGTAACTATGGATCAACAAAAAATCAGAAATTTCTCCATCATCGCCCACATTGACCACGGCAAATCCACCCTGGCGGACCGGCTGCTGGAGGCCTGCGGAGCCGTGGCGGAGCGGGACATGGAAAATCAGCTTCTGGACAACATGGAGCTGGAGCGGGAGCGCGGCATCACCATCAAGGCCCGGGCGGTGACCCTGGACTACACCACCCAGGGCGGCGAGACCTACACCCTCAACCTCATCGACACCCCGGGCCACGTGGACTTCAACTACGAGGTCAGCCGCTCCCTGGCCGCCTGTGAGGGGGCCGTGCTGGTGGTGGACGCCAGCCAGGGCATCGAGGCCCAGACCCTGGCCAACACCTACCTGGCTCTGGACAACGACCTGGAGATCCGTCCGGTGGTGAACAAGATTGATCTGCCCGCCGCAGACCCGGAGCGGGTCAAGCACGAGATTGAGGATATCATCGGCATCCCCGCCATGGACGCGCCGGAGATCTCCGCCAAGGTGGGGCTGAACATCCCCGCCGTGCTGGAGGATGTGGTGGCGAACATCCCCGCCCCGGCCGGGGACCCGGAGGCCCCCCTGCGGGCCCTGATCTTTGACAGCTGCTATGACCCCTACAAGGGGGTGATTGTGTATTTCCGCATTGTGGACGGCACCCTGAAAAAGGGAATGTCCATCCGCATGATGGCCAGCGGAGCCCAGTACCAGGTGCTGGACTGCGGTCTGCTGCGGCCTCTGGGCTTTGAGAGCCGGGAGAGCCTCCAGGCCGGGCAGGTGGGCTACCTCACCGCCTCCATCAAGAACGTCCGGGACACGGAGGTGGGCGACACCGTCACCTCCAGCGAGAACCCGGCAGCCCAGCCCCTCCCCGGCTACCGGAAGGCCCAGCCCATGGTCTACTGCGGCGTGTACACCGAGGACGGCAGCAAGTATCCGGACCTGCGGGACGCCCTGGAGAAGCTCCAGCTCAACGACGCCTCCCTCACCTTTGAGCCGGAGAGCTCTGTGGCCCTGGGGTTTGGATTCCGGTGCGGCTTCCTGGGGATGCTCCACACGGAGGTCATCCAGGAGCGGCTGGAGCGGGAGTTTGACCTGGATCTCATCACCACCCTGCCCTCGGTCATTTACAAGGTGACAAAGACCGACGGTTCCCTGGTGAGCGTGGACAACCCCCACAACTACCCGGACCCCAGCGTCATCGCCTCGGCGGAGGAGCCCTATGTGAAGGTGTCCATTCTTACCCCCAACGAGTACGTAGGCAACATCATGCCCCTGTGCCAGGACCGGCGGGGGGAGTTCAAGGACATGCAGTATCTGGACACCAATCTGGTGGAGCTCCACTACCAGATGCCCCTCAACGAGATTATCTACGACTTTTTTGACACCCTCAAGGCCCACACCAAGGGCTACGCCTCCCTGGACTACGAGCTCTCGGACTACCGGGAGAGCGATCTGGTGAAGGTGGATCTGCTCCTCAACGGGGACCAGGTGGACGCGCTGAGCTTCATTGCCCATCGGGACAAGGCGTATCCCCGGGCCCGGCGTCTGTGCGAGAAGCTGAAAGAGAACATTCCCCGCCAGCTCTTCGAGGTGCCCATCCAGGCGGCCATCGGCGGACGGATCATCGCCCGGGAGACGGTTAAGGCCATGCGCAAGGACGTGCTGGCAAAGTGCTACGGCGGTGACATCACCCGGAAGAAGAAGCTGCTGGAGAAGCAGAAGGAGGGCAAGAAGAAGATGCGCAACCTGGGCACGGTCCAGCTGCCCACGGAGGCGTTTATGGCTGTGCTGAAGCTGGATGAGTGAGCTGCGGTTCAAGTCTCATTGGCGCTATGAAAGCCAATCGCATCCTTTGTCCTGACGGTTACCGTTGTAGTGCTCAAGACCTCGCTGCCACGCTCCCAAACGGCCAATGCCACCTTGTTACTGTGGGCAGTCACGAGTATTGGTTCCATCGTTATGACGGGGCGCTCAACGGAATTGACAAAGCTGTCGTTCTGCTTTCTTATCCAAAGAGTGCTTTTGGCAATAAAAATGCGTTGCGTGTGTTCATTTGCTCTGATTGTGGCCTGGCTGATGAAACAATCCTGGGTCATTACACTCATCGCTGGAAAATTGAGGTCATGTTCAAGCAGCAAAAAAGAACCGGAACGCAACCCGGACTTCCGGGCCCGCCGCTGGGCCGTTGAGGTCACGCACTCTTTTTTCAATCGTTTTCGCAAATTGTTGGTCCGTTATGAAAAGAAAGCTACCAATTATTTGACTCTTGTGCAGAACGCAAGAGGGGGCCGCACTTAGGCCCGGAAAAACGAGGCGCCATCAAAGCCCTGAAGAAACATGGGTTTGGCGCGCGCGAGCCATTTCCAGAGCGATTGGCTGCGCTCCAAGCACCGTTACAAACGAGTTGGAGCGAGGCACACCGCCCCGCAGGAGCAGCAAGGGAAAAGCCCCCGGCTACTCCCCAAAGCGAGGGGAGGCAGTCTATAAGGCCCACAGAGTGAACAGCTGCAAGCCCCGCAAGGCTGAATCCTGCAAGCCGTTCATCGCCCGGGTGGTCAAGCAGGCGCGGGAGCACAAATGGTCTCTGGATGCCTGCTGCGGCTACGCCAAGAGACAGTTTCTGTTCTCTGAAAACGAGATGGTCTGCACCCACACCCTCTGCCTAATTTAAATGATTTTATCAAGAAATAGTATTACTACTCTCTTGCTGGCCAGCGGTTCAAACGCGACGAACATCTACCACACCGCAGCGGCGGTATTCATAATCCTCTCGCCCTGGACTTCCAGGTTTCGGCGGAATCCTCCGCTTCTCAATAAGCTGCCGGTTCGTCTCATCCAGGCAGACCACCGGGCGCAGAGGATCATAAGGACGCTGATATACATCCAGAACGTCCTCCATCCGCGCTGCAAACTCCGCCCCTGGTTTTGGGATGCACCACTCCTTTTTTTGCCAAGGCTTAAGTTCGTGTTTTTCAGTGTTTCCATGACCGCTGTGTCTGAAATGCTGTCCACAACGCCAAGCCGCACCAGTTCATCCGCTGTCAGCTGCAGTGTCCACCGCTCCCGCCCCTCCGGCGCTTCTGAACAGGCGATGGCTATGATGTGAGCCTCTACCCGCCCGTCAATCTTTTTATGACGGTTGGCCTGCTCTTTTCGCCCCAGCGCTGCTTCCAATCCGCCTGTTATAAACCGTTTTGTTATCTGGCTGATTGTGTGAGGTGCAGCATGATATGCTTCTTTTATTTTGTCGTATGTCCACTCCTGGTTCTCTGGTATTTCATCCAGTTTCAACAGTATTTGCGCGTGTTTAATCCAATACCCCTGGGTCTTCCCTCTTTGGACCAGCGCTTCCAGTTCTTGCCGTTCTTCCTCCATTAGCTGCACGATATATTTGTGGTTCACTTTTCATCACCCTATGATAGTTTACCACATCGTTCCTCGTTTAAAAAATGGAAATATGACCAAATGCGGAGGATTTTGCTGCCAGACGAGGCCGATTTTTCGCAAGAATACTGGATGTCTTTCAAGAAAAATCGGGGAAGTATGGCGGCAAAAGACCCGCTGGTTGGGCGTATTGACAATTTTCAAACAGGCCCTAACAAAAACCGGAAATTCGGGTTGCCACAGGGCGGCAGACCTGCCGCCCTGTGAAAAATCTTTATATTTTTTCTCTGTCCTCTTGACGGGGTGCGGTTCATTTTTGTCATGAATTCTGATGATTGCTATAGGATTCGCCGAATTTTCTTTGCATCGATTGCCGGATGCCTCTTTCGGTACTCAATAATCAGCGCCTCTACCTAGGCGGGTGTCTTTCCGGGGCTCTGTATCGGTCTTCTTCTGCGGTCCTCCAGCTGCTGTCCCGCCTGATACCGGGTGATCCACTTATTTCCCGTTGGCCGGCTGACTCCGTATTCCCGGCACAGCGTGCTTTTGCTCGCCCTGCACCCCATTTACGTCCCTCTCTCGATAGGCGAACCGCCACCAATACCTACTTCCCCGCCAGCGACTTGACCACCGCCTCGTCCGGCGTGACATAGGCGGTTTGATACGGATCATAGATCACCATGCCGGGACGTGCGCCGTTGGGCTTGCGCACGTTGCGGACCTGGGTATAGTCCACAGCCACCTGTCCGCTGTCCCGGCCCTGGGAGAACCACGCCGCCAGCATGGCCGCCTCTGTCATGGACCGGGCGTCCGGCTCCTGTCCCCCGGCGCACAGGATCACATGGGACCCGTGGATGCGCTGGGTGTGAAACCAGTAGTCGGACTTGGAGGCATCCCGGGTGAGCTGATCGTTCTGGATGTTGGTTCGGCCCACCAGGATCCGGAACCCGCCGGAGGAGACAAACTCCCGCGGCCGGCTGGGCCCCCGGCGGGGCTCCTTCTTTCCCGGCGCGGGGCCCTTGATATAGCCCGCGTCCCGCAGCTCCCGGCGGATATCCGCAAAGTCCTGCTCCGTCTCCGCCCGGCTCAGCTGGTCCAGCACGCTCTCCAGCCAGTCCCGCTCCCGGCGGGCGAGGTCCATCTGGGCGGTGAGATACGTCTCCGCCGTCTTGGCCTTGTTATACTGCTTGAAATACTTGGCCGCGTTCTGCTGAGGGGTCAGCAGGGGGTCCAGAGCAATGTCCAGCTCCCCGCCCTCGGGGTCATAGTAGTTCTGGGCCCGCAGGGTGCGCTGTCCCTTCTCCATGCGGTAGAGGTTGGCCGTAATCAGCTCCCCGCAGATCCGCAGGGCGTCCCGGTCCTGGGTCCGGGCGTACTCCTTCTCCTGGAGGGCCAGTTTCCGTCTGGCCCGGTCCCGGGCGTTGGCGGCGGTCCGCTGGAGGTCCGCGCCCCGCTGGCGGACCCGCTCCGCCTGCTCCCGCTTCTCATAGAAGGCGTCCAGCATGGGGGAGAAGGCGTCCCAGGCCGTCCCCTCCATGGAGCCGCCGTACTGATAGATGGGCATGTAGGAGAAGTCGGCGGGCGAATGGCCCTTGACGAGCATCCAGGGGGTGAACTTTTTCCCGTTCTCCCCCTTGACCATCTCCTGCCACACGGAGAAGGTCCCCGCCAGCCGCTCCCGGTCCTCGCCGCTCAGCAGGCGCTCCCGATCCTGGCAGCCCAGATGGGCCAGCTCCCGGCACACCAGGGGAGAGAGGGCGGTGAAGCGGTCCAGCAGCCACCCGGCGGCATCGGTCCCATCGGGGGCATCGTCCAGCAGGGCCCGGAGATCCTCCCCGCTGATGGCCAGAGGGTCCGCCTTCTCCTGGGCCGGGGGGAGACGGTAGAAGAGGCCGGGGAGCACCTGCCGCTTCTCGCTCATCTCCATGTCCACCCGGCGCAGACAGTCGATGATCCGGTCCTGGCCGTCCAGAAGGATCAGGTTGGAGTGGCGGCCCATGCACTCCAGCACCAGCCGCCGCCGTCCCTGCTCCCCCAGCTCGTCGGCTGTCTCCAATGTGAGGATCACCACCCGCTCCAGGGCGGGCTGGTCAATAGCGGTCAGGCGGCCGCCGCCCAGGTGCTTGCGCAGGAGCATACAGAACATGGGGGGCGCGGCGGGGTTCTCCCGGGACGCGGCGGTGAGGTGGATGCGGGCCTGACTGGCCCCGGCGCACAGCAGCAGACGGCGGCTCCCCCGGAAGGAGAGGACAATCTGGTCCCGGGCCGGCTGCTGCACCTTCTCCACCCGCAGTCCTGTCAGGGCTGCGCGCACCTCGCTGACAACGCCGGAAAGGCAGATCGCGTCAAGTGGCATGTTCATCCTCCTCCATCATGACCTCGAAGAGGGCACTGATCCGCGCCCGCTCCCCCCGCAGGTACAGATCCCCCAGCAGGCATTCCAGGGCCGTGGCCTTCAGGTAGTCGGAGCGGCTGGCGCTGTGGGGGATAGTGTTGACGTGGGCGTTGCGGCCCCGCTTGAAGACCGCCTGCTCCCGTTCGGTCAGCATGGGCAGGACGCGCTCGGCCCGCCGGGCCTGGGCCGGAGCCTTCACCAGCTCCACCGCCGCCCGGTGCAGTCCCCTGCCCGTAGCCCTGCCGTGGGCGCACAGCCAGGAGCGGACCAGCAGCTCGTAGACCGCGTCCCCCAGGTGGGCAAGGCCGATGCTGCTGATGGCGCGGATCTCGTCCTCAGTCAGACGCAGCGTAAAATAATCTTCCATAGCTTCTCCCGGATTCATCAATAGACTTTCTCCTATCATATAGGGGAAACGGGCTTCTGTCAATCCTGAGAAAAAATAGAGGAATCTACTGCGGGAAGCGCCGCTTTTTTGTGTATGTTTTTCCCCAATTAACCTTGCAGTTTTTGGCGGAAAGTGCTATATTACACCCTGTACAAATTTTTCAAGGCAAACGAGGTGCTGACCATGCAAATTCTGATTCAACTCTCCCTGTCCCTGGTAGGCGGACTGCTCATGTCCCGGCTGGCCAAGCGGCTGAACCTGCCCGCAGTGACGGCCTACCTCATCACCGGCCTGCTGCTGGGTCCCTACTGCCTGGGCGGTCTGAACCTGCTGGAGCTGGGCTTCAACACGCCTCAGGAGGTGTCCAGTCTGGACATCATCTCCCAGGTGGCCCTGGGCTTCATCGCCTTTACCATCGGCAATGAGTTCCGGCTGGAGCAGCTCAAGCACATGGGCCGGCAGGCCATCACCGTGGGCATTCTCCAGGCGGTGATCACCACGATCTTGGTGGACATTGCGCTGGTGGCGGTGCATTTCATCAACCCGGGCCTGATCTCCATCTCCTCCGCCATCACCCTGGGCGCTATCGCCGCCGCCACCGCGCCAGCGGCCACGCTGATGGTGGTGCGCCAGTACAAGGCGGACGGCCCGCTGACCAAGCTGCTGCTGCTGGTGGTGGCCATTGACGACGCGGTGGGCCTGGTGCTCTTCTCCGCCTCCTTCGGCGTGGCCGTGGCCCTGGAGAGCGGGACCATCAGCCTGATGACCGTGCTGGTGGAGCCCCTGGTGGAGATCACCCTCTCTCTGGTCCTGGGCGCGTTCGCGGGATGGCTGCTGTACCGGGTGGAGAAGTATTTCCACTCCCGCAGCAAGCGCCTCTCCATTTCTATTGGCTTTGTGCTGCTGACGGTGGGCCTGTCCATGGCGGACTTCCACGTGGCGGGCGTTCACTGCGGGTTCAGCCTGCTGCTGGTGTGCATGATGACAGGCACCGTGTTCTGCAACATCTGCGACTTCTCCGAGGAGCTGATGAACCGGGTGGACGGGTGGACCGCGCCGCTGTTCGTGCTGTTTTTCGTGCTGTCCGGCGCGGAGCTGAATTTGAAGATTCTCTCCAACCCCGTGGTGCTGCTGATCGGCGTGGTGTACATCATCTCCCGCTCCCTGGGCAAGTACGTGGGCGCGTATAGCAGCTGCGCCATGACCCAGTGCAGCGACAAGATCAAAAAGCACCTGGGGATTACGCTGCTGCCCCAGGCCGGCGTGGCGCTGGGCATGGCACTGACAGCCCAGCAGCTGGCGGACGGCGAGGTGGTGCGTAGCGTGGTGCTGTTCTCCGTGCTGGTGTATGAGCTGGTGGGCCCGACGCTGACCAAGCGGTCCCTGATCGCCGCCGGCGAGATCCAGGTGGAGGGCAAGACCAGCGCCCGCAAGCAGAACACACCCAAAGCGCCCCTGCAAAAGCTGTAAGCAGAAGCGACGCTCCCCATATCGTGGTCAGACAGAGGACGGAGGCCGCGCTGTGGGGAGCGTCCCTGCTGCGGGAAGGGGCGCTCATACTCGCTTGACAAATGGACCTGCCTCTGTTATACTTAAATACAATCCAAGGGGCGCTGGCGCACGCCGGCTGAGATGAGACGCAATGCCGTCCTGTCCCTCGAACCTGATCCGGGTAATGCCGGCGTAGGAATGCGATTGTATAAGCTCTATTGTCGTATGCCCGCGCCTTGCGGACATGCGATTTTTTTGTCCGCAGGCACTTCCCGCCAATACAAAGGAGGAAGGTACCATGTCCAACACAAAAACATCCATGAACCTGCGCTGCCTGTGCGAGGCGGCCATCCTGGTGGCTCTGGCCCAAGTCCTCAGCTACATTAAGCTGATGGAGCTGCCCAACGGAGGGAGCCTGACCCCGGCCATGTTCCCGTTGCTGCTGTTCGCGGTGCGGTGGGGGGTGAAGCCGGGGCTGCTGGCAGGCTTCGCCTTCGGCCTGCTCCAGCTGATCTTCGACGGAGCCTACGCCTGGGGCTGGCAGTCCATGCTCCTGGACTATCTGGTGGCCTTCACGCCCCTGGGGCTGGCGGGCCTGTTCAGGGGAAAGCGCTGGGGGATCTTCGCGGGGACCGTGGTGGGCTGCCTGTGCCGGTTCGCGGTACACTACGTCAGCGGCGTCACCATCTACAGGATCATCGCCCCCACAGAGCTGCTGGGCATAACTTTCACCAGTCCCAGCGTCTACTCCCTGGTGTACAACGGCTCCTACATGCTGCCCAACACCGTCCTTGCGCTGGTGATCGCGGGGGTGCTGTACATACCCCTCAATCGGTACATCCTGGGACAGGATCTGTCCGGCCGGAAGGCTTGAAGCCGGCACGGCGGTTTCCCCTGGAGTGATATGCTCCCTCTAAAGTAGACAGTGGAAAACCCAAACTGTCGAAATGGGGGGAGCAATTCTCATGAGCTCAAAAGGGAAAACCGGAGGAAAAAATACAGGCAGCGGAAGATTCCCTGGCGATCCTGTAAATGGTAAGATAACGTATACCAAATGGGGGTGCGGATATTTACTTGGACCTAAAAGGCCAAGCAATGCCAACTCTAATTTAAAGGAATTCTTTGAACTTGCCCGCTTCCACATCAATTCTCAGCGTAGGGACAAACGCATCATTTACTGGAGGATGTACGCCTGTTTTTCGAGGATCAAAGCAACAAAAATGAATAGGAAATCTGCCAAACAGCGGAGAAGAACGCAGGGCGGATTGAAAAACGAATTTGCCGCAAAATCAAGGATATTTCCTGGTTGAAAGAGCACAAATGGCCGGGATTACAATCCATTTTTCTATTGAACGGATTGTAGAGGTTCGCGGGCCGGGAAACCAGCTATTACATTTCCAGCCGGGATGCCTGTGCCAAACAGCTCATGGAACTTGCTCGCGAGCATTGGAAAATTGAATCTATGCACTGGATTCTGGATGTCACTTTTTCTGAGGATGCCTGCCCATTTTCTCCTTGACACACCGCCCCGGCGCTGGTAATATAATACGGATGACACAACCGCGATGAACGGAAAGAGTACCCGCGTCAAGCAGGCAGAGAGGGGCTGCGCACCGCTGAAAGCGGCCCTCTGGGCGGCGGGGGGAAAGTGCGTCCGGGAGCGGGAGGGGCAATGCCCTCCGTATGGGCCGCGATACTGGCCTGAGCGAGTGAAGCAGGAGAGTGGAACCGCGCTACGGCGCCTCTCCGTCCCTTTGGGGCGGCAGGGGGCGTTTTTTTCGTCCCCGCAGCGTGGCGTCCCCTTCCGGCGCATCATATCATTTATCGTCAAGGAACCGGAAACAAGGCAAACCCCGCAGGCGACGCCGTGTAAAAAAGTCCCCATTCCGCCTGTTTCTTTCGGGAAAAGGGCGCATACTCTCAGTAAAGGACCATTTCCCATGTTATTAGAGACCCTTCGCGCATACCAGCGGCGGGATCCCGCCGCACGCGGAAAGCTGGAGATTTTCCTGCTCTACGCCGGCGTACACGCCATTATCTACTACCGCATCGCCCACTGGCTTCACCGCCATCAGCTCTGCTTCCTGGCCCGGTTTGTGTCCCAGTGGGGCCGGTTCTGGACCGGTATTGAGATCCACCCCGGCGCGGTCATCGGCCGCCGCCTGGTCATTGACCACGGCACAGGCATTGTCATCGGCGAAACCACAGAGATCGGTGACGACGTGCTGCTCTACCAGGGCGTCACCCTGGGGGGCACCGGCAAGGACGTGGGCAAGCGCCATCCCACCCTGGGCAACAACGTACTGGTGGGGGCGGGAGCCAAGGTGCTGGGGCCCATCACCATCCACGAGAACGCCCGGATTGCCGCCGGAGCAGTGGTGCTCCAGGATGTGCCGGCTAACGCCACCGCCGTGGGCGTGCCGGCCCAGATCGTCCGGGTGGGCGGTGAGAAGGTCCGCCGCTACGCCGACGAGGTGGACCAGACCAGCGTGGTCAACCCCACCCTGCAAAAGCTGGAGGCCCTCTCCCGGCGCATTGAGGAGCTGGAAAAAACGCTGGAAGCGGCTGAACATAAGAAGAATGAAATGTAAGGAGATCCGCCATGTATCTGTATAATTCCGCATCCCGCCGCAAGGAGGAGTTTGTCCCCAACCACCCGGACATTGTGAAGATGTATACCTGCGGCCCCACGGTGTACCATTTTGCCCACATCGGCAACCTGCGCACCTATCTCATGGAGGACGTGCTGGAGAAGTTCCTGCGCTATGAGGGATACAACGTCAAGCGCGTCATGAACATCACCGACGTAGGCCACCTCTCCTCCGACGGTGACACCGGCGAGGACAAGATGCTCAAGGGGGCCCGGCGGGAGCACAAGTCCGTCATGGACATCGCCAGATTCTACACCGACGCCTTCTTTGACGACTGCCGGAAGCTGAACATCAAGCGCCCGGACGTGGTGGAGCCGGCCACCAGCTGCATAGACGCGTATATCAGGATCATCACCCGGCTCATAGACACCGGCTACGCCTACCGGGCCGGAGGCAACGTGTACTTCGACACCAGCAGGCTGGAGCGGTATTATATCTTCAATGACTACGACGCGGAGGACCTGGCCGTGGGCGTCCGGGAGGGCGTAGAGGAGGATACCAACAAGCGCAGCAAGAACGACTTCGTCCTCTGGTTCACCCAGTCCAAATTTGAGGATCAGGCCCTCAAATGGGACTCCCCCTGGGGGGTGGGCTACCCGGGCTGGCACATCGAGTGCTCCGGCATCTCCATGAAGCACCTGGGGGAGGACCTGGACATCCACTGCGGCGGCATTGACAACGCCTTCCCCCACCACACCAACGAGATCGCCCAGAGCGAGAGCTACCTGGGCCACAAGTGGTGCAATTACTGGATGCACGTGCTGCACCTGAACTCCAACACAGGAAAAATGAGCAAGAGCAAGGGGGAGTTTCTCACCGTCTCCCTGCTGGAGGAGAGGGGGTACGATCCCCTGGCCTACCGGCTGTTCTGCCTCCAGAGCCACTACCGCAAGAACCTTGTGTTTACTTGGGAGAACCTGGACAACGCCCAGGGAACCTATCAAAAGCTCATCGCCCGGATCGCGGCCCTGACCCCCGGTGAGGGCCCGGTGGACCAGGAGGTCTTTGCAGCCCAGCGGGAGAAGTTCCGCAAGGCCCTGGGAAATGATCTGAACACCTCCCTGGGCGTTACGGCCCTGTACGACGCGCTGAAGGTGAGCGCCAACGACGAGACCAAGCTGGCGCTGCTGGCGGACTTTGACCAGGTGCTGGGCCTGTCGCTGCTGGAGAAGGCGGCGGACAGGCGGGAGGCGGAGGCCAAAGCCAAATCCGCCGCGTCCTCCGCCGGGGGTATCGTGGTCACCGGCGAGGGGGACCCGGCCATTGACGAGCTGGTGCTGCGCCGGGCCCAGGCGAAAAAAGCCAGGGACTTCGCCCAGGCGGACAGTATCCGGGAGGAGCTGCGGGCCATGGGCGTGGAGGTGACGGACACCAAGGAGGGCGCGTCCTGGAGACGGGTGTGAGACACCGAAGAGCGCGAAAAAACGGGCGGGCCTGTTCCAGAGGGGAACAGGTCCGTCCGTTTGACGATATGGAAGCTGTTAGTTTCCGCCCAGAGCCTGCATCATCTTCTCACGCTTGGTGACAGAAAAGACGTGCTTCTTCCCGTCCTTCAGCGTCACCTTGATGCCTGTGGGGATGAATTTGATAAAACCAGGGCCTATGTTGCACTTTTTGATCTGGGCAACGTCGGACAGCTCGAACTCCACGGCGTTCTGCTTGGCCGCGCCCAAGAGCGTCTTATAGCGGAACGCGCACCGCTGGTCTGTGATCTGGAACACTCCAGATCCCTGGCCCAGGCCCTCCCACAGATCGCCGGACAGCTCCAGCACGGTTTTCTCGTTCTCCCGCAGTTGTAAAAGCTCCACAGTTTTTCGTCCCTTTCTCTTAAAGATGTTGCGGCCGGGTAGGCGGTCCCGCCCGAACCGCAAAAATTATACCAGGAAGGGACGGTTTTCGCAAGAGAGGTGGAAAATTTTTATGCGGCTCTCAGAGCCTGTTTAATATCTCGACGTGTATGGATTGGTGAGTGGATTTTTTGCCCTGCAAGGCAAAAATCCGCAGGCATCCTGACGGATGGCAAGGATTTTTAACGCAGTCAGGGCGGAAAATACGCCGCCAAGACATGCGCGGGGAGATTTTAAACAGGCTCTCAGATGTCAAAGATAAGGTGCAGCTCTCCGAGTTGATGGCATCCGGAGAGGAGCCGGTAGGCGCAAACCCGCAGGAAACAATCTGGGGCGGTTCACACAGCAAGGAGCGCTCCCTTTTTGCCTATTTTCCCACGCAGAACCGCTCAAAGATCCGGGCGGTCAGGTCCTCCCGCAGCGTGCGGCCGGTGAGCTCCCCCAGGGCGTTCACGGCCCGCTCCGTATCCGAGAGCACCGCGTCCGGCGTGAAGCCCTCCGACAGAGCCCGTCGGGCTTCCGCCAGGGCCTGGGCCGCCCGGCCCGCCGCCTCTGTCTGGCGGGCGTTGGTGAGGATATGCCCCGCCGGAGCCTCTCCCGCCGGAAACAGGTCCGCCACCGCCGCCGCCAGCTCCTCCAGCCCCGCGCCGCTCCTGGCGGACACCGGAATCACCCGCCCCAGCTCCGCCGCCAGGGCTTTGGGATCCAGAACCTGGGGCAGATCGCTCTTGTTGAGCAGCGCCACCATCCGGTCCGCCTGCCGGGCGGCCTCCAGGGCGGCCCGGTCCTCCTCCGTCAGGGGCTGGGACCCGTCCAGCACCAGCAGGGCCAGCGCCGCCCCCGCCGCCGCCTGCCGGGACCGTTCCACCCCCAGCCGCTCCACCGCGTCATGGGCGT
This sequence comes from uncultured Oscillospiraceae bacterium, assembly GCA_910579965.1. GTDB lineage: Bacteria > Bacillota > Clostridia > Oscillospirales > Oscillospiraceae > Pelethomonas. The sequence continues at coordinate 38,811 of CAJTWF010000008.1, read as the reverse complement.
CCCGGATGCCGGCGGTGTCGATCAGGCGCAGCAGTACGCCGCCCACCACCGCTTTCTCCTCCACCGTGTCCCGGGTGGTGCCGGCCACGTCGGTGACAATGGCCCGCTCACAGCCCAGCAGGGCGTTGAGCAGGGAGCTCTTGCCCACGTTGGGCCGGCCCAGGATAGCCGTGGGCGCGCCCTGGCGGAGGATCTGGCCCCGGTCCGCGGTGGACAGCAGGGCCCGCAGGGCCGCCTCCGCCTCCGCCAGAGTGCGCAAGAGGTCCGCCCGGTCCATATCCTCAATGTCCTCGTCCGGGTAGTCCACCACGGCGTAGAACTGGCTGGCCATATCCAGCAGGCGCTCATAGATGGGCTCAACACGCCGCCGGAGAGCGCCCCCCAGCTGTTCCACCGCATTGTGGGCGGCCTGGGCGGTCTCCGACTCAATGAGATCAATCACCGCCTCCGCCTGGGTCAGATCCAGACAGCCGTTCAGAAACGCCCGCTTGGTGAACTCCCCCCGGCCCGCCTGCCGCGCTCCGGCGGCAAAGAGGGCGCGCAGCCCCTGGTCCAGCACCACCGGGGAGCCGTGACAGTGGAGTTCCGCGCAGTCCTCGCCGGTGTAGCTGCGGGGGCCGGGAAAGCGGACGGCCAGCACCTGGTCAATGGTCCGGCCATCGCGGTCCAGGAGGGAGCCCAAGACCATCTCCCGGGGGAGCTGGTCCGAGAAGGGCCGCCCGTTCAGAGGGCGGAAAACCCGGTCACAGATGGGGAAGCAGCCCTCCCCGGAGATGCGGAGAATGCCCACGGCAGAGAGGGTGTGTCCGGTGGAGACAGCGGCGATGGCGTCCATAGGCGGGGGCTCCTTTTGTGTTTGAGTAATCATTCTTTTTTCTTGAAAGAAAAAAGAATCAAAAAAGAACTTTAGAGCATCTGGTCAGGAGAACCAGTAGTACACCCGCTCCGCCGTCTCCCGGCGCTTCTCCCCGCCGCAGGCCTCCGCCACCCGGCGGGAGGCGGCGTTGCCCAGGTAGACAGTCACCAGAAGCTCCTCCGTGATGCCCATGCGCCGGGCCTCCTCCAGCAGAAGGCGCAGCAGGGCCTTGCCGCAGCCCCGGCCCTGCTGGTCCGCCGCCACGGCGTAGCCGATGTGGCCGCCCCGCTCCCGGAGGGCGTCGGTGAGCCGGTGGCGGATATTGCCCTGACCTACAGGGACGCCGTCCTCCATGAGCCAGAAGGTGGAGGAGGGGACCATCCAGTCCTCCAGCCCGATGCCCCGCGCCATGTCCGCTTTTTTTGCCAACCAAGCGGGAAAGTCGCCATAGTCCATGGTGTAGGCGGAGTTCTCAAAGCCGTTTTCCGGAGGGATGCGCTGGAGCATATCGTAGACCTCACGGCCGTCGGCGGGAGAGAGGGGTTGTAAATAGAACATGGCAGGACCTCCATTCATAAAATTCACTGAATGCAGGGGCGGGCATTGCTTGCCCCTGCGTAGATAGTTCTTGCAAAAATTCCTTCTATCTTTCTGGATATGGCAATCCCTTGGGCAGACCTAAGATGTAATCTGCCGATACATGATAAAACTCACAAAGATGAATAATATCGGTTATATCGTATCTGTTTCTGCGCTGCTCATATTTTGAAACAGCAGATTGCTTGCAGCCTAAAATCGAAGCGATTGTTTCCTGCTTGATTTCCCGATCTTCCCGCAGGGCGGTTAACCGATCAACATAGTCCATTTTTGTCACCTCAAAAATATAATAGAGATTCCGAAATGGACTATTTACAAATAGTCTGAATTGGACTATAATAGATTGCAGAGGTGATTACGGATGGGTGTGTCAGGCATAAAACGAAAAAAGATTTCAGTGGCAGTACCAACAGCAACCCACCAACAGTTGCAAAAGCTTGCACTGGAAAGCGGGAGAACTGTGCCTGGGTATGTTCGATACTTAATCCACAAGAATTTGATAAGCCTAGGTTTACCGCTCTATTTGAATGTGTCCCCAGACATATCGTTGGATCCGCCCGATACAAAACAGAAAAATTAATTGTGTGGCTGGACGGTATCGTTAAACTTTATTGTACCACAATTTTTCCTCCACCGTCAACTGCAATGTTAACGAATATCAGGAATTTGAATGCGTAAAGAGGGGGTAACGGTCTGCGCGGAAATAAGCTGTACTGACATCTTGCCCCGATCTCCTCCTATTTTTCAGTAGCATTCTCCTCCGCCATGTGATATAATAAATAATACTATGGCAATTTATGACTACGAACAGACAGGACGGGATGGGGAGATGGAAAAATCCGAACTGAGCGCCGCCTGCCAGGAGTTGGAGCAGAAGGCCGCCGCGCTGGAGGACGCCCTCCGTGCGGCGGAGGAGGCAAACCAGGCCAAAAGCCGGTTTCTGTCCAATATGTCCCACGACATCCGCACTCCGGTCAACGCCATCGTGGGGCTGACCACCATCGGCCTGAGCCACATCGACGAGAAGGCCCGGGTCCAGGACTGCCTGCGCAAAATTCAGACTGCCTCCGCCCACCTGATGAGCCTTGTCAACGACGTGCTGGACATGTCCCGCATCGACAGCGGGCGCATGGTCCTCAGCCAGGAGGAGTTCTCCCTGGCTGACCTGATCCACGATATCGCCGTTATCGTGCGGCCCCAGGCGGTCCAGAAGGGACAGGACCTGCGGCTGGACATCCGCGGCATCGACCAGGAGCGGCTGGTGGGAGACCCCCTCCGCCTGCGGCAGATCCTGGTCAACATCATCAACAACGCGGTCAAGTACACCCAGGAGGCCGGGCGCATCACCGTCAGCTTCCGTCAGGACCCCGTCCGGACCTCCCCCCAGGGGGAGCGCACCGCCCTGCTCCGCTTCGCCTGTCAGGACAACGGCATGGGCATGAGCCCGGAATTTCTGGAGCGGATCTTCCTCCCCTTCGAGCGGGTACACACCTCCCAGGTCAGCCGCATCGAGGGCACGGGCCTGGGCATGAGCATCGTCAAGAATCTGGTGGACGGCATGGGCGGCCAGATCACCGTGGAGAGCCGGGAGGGCGAGGGCAGCTGCTTCCGGGTGGAGCTGCCCCTGCCCGTCTCCGCCCAGAGGCGTCCGCCCCTGGCGCTCCCCGCCGGACAGACCGTTCTGGTGGCGGAGATTCTGGATGACCTGGCCGGACAGGCTTCGGACTGCCTCCGGGAGGAGGGACTGGTCCCGGTGCGCATCACCTCCGGTCTGGAGGCTGTCACCTGGCTCACCGAGGCCCAGGTGGAGGACCGGATGCCATGCGCCCTGCTGCTGGGCCAGAACCTGACGGACATGCAGTCCCTGGACGTGGCCGCCCACGTGCGGCAGCTGGCGGGGCCCGACTTCCCCATTGTGCTGGTATCCGAGGAGGACTGGGCCCAGCTGGAGTACCGGGCCAGCCGGGCCGGCGTCAGCGCCTTCGTGCCCTGTCCCCTCTTCAAGAGCCGGCTCCTCACCACCCTCTCCGGTCTGCTGGACGGCGGCCGGGGGGCGGCGGAGGCCCGGGGGGACCGGGCCGGAGACTACAGCCGGTTCCGGGTGCTGCTGGTGGAGGACAACGAGCTCAACCAGGAGATCGCCATGGAGCTTTTGGGCATGACCGGCGTACAGGTGGAGGCGGCCGGGGACGGCCAGCAGGCCGTGGACCGATTCGCCGCCTCCCCGCCGGGCTGGTATGACCTGATCTTTATGGACATTCAGATGCCCGTCATGGACGGCTACCAGGCCGCCCGGCGAATCCGGGCCATGGACCGGCCGGACGCCCAGAGCGTGTGGATCGTGGCCATGACGGCCAACGCCTTTGTGGAGGACGTGCGCCTGTCCCGGGAGGCGGGCATGAACGAGCACGTATCCAAGCCCGTGGACCTGGACCACATCCAGGAGCTTCTCTCACGGCGGCTGAAGCCGTAGGCCCTGCCTGCATACGGAAAGGGGGCGAGACCGGCCATGGAGCCGTACCAGGAGGAATATATCGCCAACCTGCGGGAGATCGCCGCTCTCTCGCCCCGCCGGCAGCCCTCTGAGGGGACGCTGGCGGACTATACGGACCGCCTGCGCCGGGACAGGGCGCGGCAGAAGCAGCTGGCGGCCCGGAATATGGCCCTGCTGCGGGAAAACCTGTTCCCCGTGCTGGACAATCTGCCCGAGGCCGGGCCCCAGGAGACGGAGGATCTGCGCCAGTTCGCCGCCGCCCTCATCCAGGGCCGGATCGAGCTGGACGCCATCCTCTACTGCCAGATCCACCAGTCCCTGCTGGGGCTGGCCCGCCACCGGCGGGACCGGGACGGGATCATCCGGGAGCTCTACAGCCTGGGCATCGGACGCTATGCCCAGTGCAGCAAGCTGGTGGGCCTGGACCTGTCCGTCAGCGCACCCTATACCAGCCAGATGCGCCTGTGCTTTGTGGAGGCGGCGGCCTACCTGAAATATTTCGATGAGATCCAGGACCCGGACACCAGAGGCTACATTCTCCGCTCCCTGGCAAACACGGCCCTGGGTCAGTTCCGCGTGACCAGCGAGCGGGTGCGGCTCATCAAAAACGCCCTGCAAATCATGCAGGACCCCGCCTATCGGGAGAGGGAGCCCTCCCTCCCCTGGGACCGCTTTGTCCGGCAGACCCACCGGCTGATGACCGCCAGCATCTCCTTCAGCCGGGAGACCGCTATGACGGCACAGGATGTGGCCAGCATCATGGAGTCGGTCTACGTGGTCTACGATCTCCACGCCCAGGCGGAGGGGGCCATGGCCGCCCGGCCCGCCTTCCACTACTACGCCATTGAGTACTACTGCGGCCTGGACAGCATGGAGGGCCTGCTGAGCAAGACCGAGCGCCTGCTCAACAGCGCGGATCTGACCGATTTCTCCGTGGAGGGGATGTACGCGGTCATCTCCCTGACCGCCTTCTACTGCCAGTACCTCCAGGAGTATCCGGAGATGCTGGCCGGACGGGAGGAGACCGTGGAGGAGCAGTACCGGCGGGTGATGCGCTACACGGAGAGCTTCCCGCCCAGCCAGGAGAGCGAGTCGCTGCTCCTCTACCTGCGGCAGCTGTCCTACACCTACGTGGAGACCAGCCGCAGCCTCCCCTATGGCCTGTTTCTCCAAAAGCTGATTTTCCGCTTTGCCCCGGAGATCTACCTCCACTCCCAGGCCGTGGGCGCGGCGGCCGCCGCTCTGTGCCGGCAGATCGCCGGGGAGGAGCCCGGCTTTTTTGACGACATCCCCGCTGTCCGGGAGATCAGCGATCCCCAGGAGAAGCTCCGGGAGATCCAGCGTCTGGCCCTGGCCTCCGGTCAGTTCCACGACGTGGGCAAGATCAACTTTACCAGCCTCTACGCCAACAACGGCCGCCAGTGGTTTGAGGAGGAGCACGAGATGTCCCGGCTCCACCCGGTCACCGGAGCAAAGCTCCTGGCGGACCGCCCCTCCACCAGCCCCTACGCGGACGCCGCCCTGGGCCACCACGCCTGGTACGACGGCAGCCGGGACTGCGCCTACCGCCGCCTGGAGTGCGCCAGCCGGCAGATGGTGGACGTGGTGGCCCTGGTGGACTGGCTGGAGAACGTAACCGGTACCGCCGTGCTGTATACAGGCATTGAGATGAGCTTTGACGAGGCGGTCCAGGAGGCCATCCGCCTGGAGGGCCGGCGGTTCTCCCCCCTGCTGACGGCCCGGCTGCGGGAGCGGCAGACAGCGGAGCTCATCCGCAGCGCCCTGGACCAGAGCCGCCGGGAGACCGCGGCGGAGATGTTTGAGGCGGGCGCATAAATAAGACGCGGGCAGCCCCGGAGGATTCTCTCCTCCGGGGCTGCTTTTCTGTTCGCAGGGCCGGTCTCTCACATATCCGCCTCAGCCCGCCTGACGGAGCACGCCGTCGTCCATGTCAAAGACAACGTCCGAGGCCCGGGCAATGGCCGGATCGTGGGTGACGATAATCACGCAGTAGCCCTCCTCGTGGGCCAGACGGGTCAGCAGCTCCACCACGTTCCGGCTGTTCTCCCCGTCCAGGTTGCCCGTGGGCTCGTCCGCCAGCAGCACCCCGGCCCCGGTGGCCAGCGCCCGGGCAATGGCCACCCGCTGCTGCTCGCCGCCGGAGAGGTTGGCCGGGAACCGGCGCAGCTTCTCCTCCCCAATCCCCACGCTCTCCAGAAGCGTTCTGGCCCGCTCCCGGGCCGCTTTGACCGGGACGCCGCTCAGCTCCATGGGGTAGCACACATTCTCCAGCACCGTCAGCAGTGGGAAGAGCTGGAAGGCCTGGAAGATCACGGACACGCTCCCCCGCCGGTAGGCGTCCAGATCCATCCCCGCCAGATCGTCGCCCCCCAGCAGCACCCGGCCCCCCTCGGGACGGTCCAGGCCCGCCAGAATGGACAGCAGCGTGGTCTTGCCGCTGCCGGACGGTCCCACTACCGCGGAGACCGTGCCAGGACGGAAGGCGCAGCTGACGTTATTCAGCGCCAGCCGGGAAGCGTTCTTGTAACGATAGCAGACGTTTTCAACCCTTAGTTCGCTCATAGTCAGTTCCTCCTGTTCTTATGGCAGATTTTTTCTTTTCTTTTGTGTACAAAAGAAAAGAAGCAAAAGAAAAAACATCAGATGTGCTTGCTTTGACTGCGGGCGCGTACAGCGTTCACGCAGAATTGTATGATCGAACCTGCCCGCAGGGCCTCTAAAAGTTCTTTTTTGATTCTTTTTTCTTTCAAGTAAAAAGAATGCCTACTCCCGCACCTGGAGCAGCTCCAGGGGGTTCCTGGCCGTGACGCTCACCGCGCTGAGTACCGCGCCGGCAATGGCCGCCAGGAGATACAATACGGCGCACAGCACGCTGGCGCTCACCAGTCCCGCCAGCAGCTCCGGGCGGGTCCGCCCCGCGTAGGCCAGCACCCCGGCAACGCCCAGGAGCAGTCCCGCCAGACTGGTCACCGCCGTTTGCAGCGCCAGCATGGCGCGGCTACGGAGCTTCGTGGTACCCAGCACCCGCAGAATGGCCGCCTCCCTGGCCGAGGTCATTACAAACAGCACCGCGATGCCTGCCGCCGTCAGCAGGCTCAGTACCAATGTTATGGGATATAGAATCTCCATGAGACGAATACTGGCCTCCAGGGGCTCCACCGCCAGGCGCAATTCCTCGTCCCATAGGATGATCCGCACAGGTACGCCTCCGATGCGGGGGGCGTTTGCCAGTTCGTCAATGGCGGCTTGCAGCTCACTGGTGTTCCGCGTTTGGGCGGGATCAACAGTAAAGACCGCCTTGCTGTACAGCATCCGCTTGACCATGGTGCGCAGGGCGGAGGTGGGCATGAGGATGGGGCGGCTCTCGTTGTACGGGCTCCGTCTGGAGCCGCTGGACGCGCCGCCGATATCGCCGGTGTAGTACCCAGCCACCGCGCACATGCGGAAGGATCCCTTGCTGGCCACACCCATCAGCTCGCTGCCCTCCAGCTCATACTTGGTCCACATCTCCTCCGGCAGGATGATTGGGAATGCCTCGCCAGAGGACGTGTCCCAGGCCGTGGAGAACAGGCTGCCATCCCAGCCGTCGGCGTAATATATCTCCGCATACTGACCGCTGCCGAACGGAGACAGGAACTTTTCCTCGCTGTCAATGGAGCGAATGGCGCATTTGGTCTGTTCCTGATCCCGCACTGACACCCCCTGTCCGGGCTGCCATGTCTCCTCGTAGCGGAACATGGAGCCGTAGTTTGCCCCTTCCACATAGGAATCTGCGATAAGGCCCGTTTCCACAATGGTCTCCAAGGTCTCCTCAAAGAGAAAGGCCCCGGCTGTAGTGGTCTGGGTAGTATCGGCCTTTACCAGCTCAAGGCTCACCGGGGTGCGCTCATAGAGTTGGTCAACCTCTTTACGGTTGTTGACTATAGAGAACTGGATCATGGCAAGGCTCACCGTAAAGGCCGCCGCTAAGCCCATGGTCAGAAGACTCTTTCCTCCGGCGCGAACCATATGCCGCCAGACAAAGGTCAGGGTAAAGCGCGCATTCAGGGACTCCCGGCTATGGACATTTTTTCCAGCCGGCAGGGAGTCCGCTGTTGCTGTCGGGACGGGGGTACCAGACTGGACAGCGGCCGGGGCTATGCGAATCTCTGATCCGGGCTGAGCGGCAAGACTCTGCCCTTTTGCGCCGGTCTGGCCCAGGAGCAGGGGCCGCCTGGACAGGAGGACCGCTCCGCCCACAGTCAGCGCGGCCATCAGCGCCAGCGGTATGCCGCACAGCAGCGCACAATATCCCAGAGGCAGGGGCGCGCCGGCCTCCACATTGCCTGCGGCGGGCAGCGAGGACAGGAGCGCCGCCCCGCTGCGCCCGGCGTACTGCCAGCCCGCGCCGCCGCCCGCCAGAATCGCAGGGCAGCTCACCGCCAGCAGCGGCGACGCCGCCTGCCGGGCGGCGCGGGAGGCCGGCAGCCCCAGGGCCCTGGCAATGTACATCTCACGCCTGCGGGAGAAGAAGTAGACAAAGGCCGCCATGCCAAGGGCCGCCAGCAGTACGGCGGAGAAGATCCCAACATTGTATAGGGAGGATTCCCGCAGGGGCCCGGCCGCGCCCTGGAAGCTCTCCCATCCGCTCTCCTCCATCTGCGGCTTGAACCCCAACTCCGCCAGAGCAGGCTCCGCCTCCGCAAGGAATTGCCGCTCCGCCTGGGGCTCCTCCAGCTCAAAGAACACACTCCCGGGATAGGGCAGGGTGGAGGCGGTTCCACGGAACAGCATGGGAAAATCGCTGTAGGGCGTGTAAAAATAATCATAGTACATTTGACTGCCGTAGTCCAACTGGAAATCCTCCGGCAGGGCGGACGCCGGGACATAGGCAAAGCTCTGCACATCCGTGTTGGGCCGCTCATTGTGGATAAACGTATCCAGATAGTCATAGATCCCCACAATCTCATAGGTATCTGTGACGCTTTTCAGGCTGTCACGATTCAGGTCCCAGCCCGTGTCCTCAACGATACCGAAATAGGACGGGGCGTCCTGGAGCGTAAGGGTCAGGTTGTCCCCCACCTTCAGCCCCCGGGCGGAGGCAAGGGCGTTGCCCACAACGCACACTCGGTTTTCCTGCGCACTATCCTGGCTGTTCAGCCAGCGGCCATCTGTGAGGTAGATGCCGGCGCGGGTGTCCCGGGTCATGGGCAGGGCGCTCATATCCTGAAGGGGCACCACGTTCAGGGAGCGATGGTCCGCACGAACACAGGCCAGATGCTGGCGGATCTCACTGAGTTGGGGATCAGACCAGTCCGCCTCCCCGTCGGCTACAGGATAGAAAAAACTGTCCGCCAGGGGGTGGGAATAGATGGCATAGGTGATATAATCCTCCGTCTTGTCGTCATACGCTACGCGGCAGACCCTCTGCTGGTTAAAATAGGCCATCACCAGATACCGCTGCCCCCGCTCCAGCTTTCCATAGGCGGCATCCACATCCTCCGGGTCCCCGGTTTTTGCCGTTGTAAGATACCAGTCATTGAATGTCGCGCCGGGATACTGGGGATTGCCCAGGCTTCCGCTGGTCCGGTACAGGAATACCTCCCGTCCCTCTACTACCCACTCCGGATAGCCCTCCACGACCGTGTCCGCCACAAAGCGGAAGCTCTTTTGATCCCAATCCCGCAGCGTCCCGTAAAAGGCAAAGTACGTGTTCGCATAGCTGCGATAGGCAGACGTATTGACGTTGCAGATATCGCCCTCCATCACGGCGGGGACATAGTTATATGTGTTGACCGTCTTGACCAGAGGATTGCTCTCCAGGTAGGCGGCCGCCTCCCGGGCATCCACGTACTGCTCCCCGGAGATGGCAGAGACCGCACCTACGGCCCGGTAATAGCCGGACAGGCGCTCGGTCTCCTGCTTCACCAGCAGATATTCAGCGCCCCGGGACACAAAGGCGAAGGTGATTAATGCTGTCACCAGCACCAGCAGGGCTGTTTTCACCGGCTGGCGGAGGGTGGACTTGAGAAAGACCTTGTTTTTCATCGTTCGCACCTCCCGATCTGTGTCTGGGCTCACAATGCCCAGGATTTGATAGAGATCTCCCCGCTCCGCGTCCGTCAGGTGGTACACCCGCACCGCATCCTCCTCAATGCGGTAGATGCAGGCGCAGCGCCCGATCAGCAGAGCGCGGAAGCCGTGGCGGCCCAGCAGGGTATTCCGGCGCAGGACCCCGGCCCGGGGGGCCTCCGCCAGCCCCTCCACCTGGTCCAGCACCCGCCGGGACATGTCCCGGGCCGCCTGGGGTCCATCTTTTGCGCGGCACTCCTCCAGAAGCTCCGTAAACTCACACCGCGCCTCGTACAGCCACTCCAGCCGCATCATGGCTGCTCCTCCTCCGCCAGGACCCGCAGCGCCTCCGGCGGTGAGGTCTGGGTCCCGGCCAGACGGTTTCGCTCCCGGCGCAGCAGCTCGGCCAGCATATCCAGCTCCCGCTCCCGCTTCTCCCACAGCTCGATGGGCAGAAAGACCATCTCCCCCTCGCCGTTGCGGGTGAGAAAGATGGGCTCCTGCTTCTCCTTGGAGAGCTGGACCATTTTGTCGTACTCGTTGCGCAGAGATGTTGCGGATTTAATAATCATGGCAGTTCCTCCTGCTGTTTCTCTTCTTTTCTTTTGTGTACAAAAGAAAAGAAGCAAAAGAAAAAACTTCAGACGTGCTTGCTTTGACTGCGGGCGCGTACAGCGTTCACGCAGAATTGTGTGATCAAACCTGCCCGCAGGGCCTCTAAAAGTTCTTTTTTGATTCTTTTTTCTTTCAAGAAAAAAGAATGCCTACTCCCGCACCTGGAGCAGCTCCAGGGGGTTCCTGGCCGTGACGCTCACCGCGCTGAGTACCGCGCCGGCAATGGCCGCCAGGAGATACAATACGGCGCACAGCACGCTGGCGCTTGCCAGGCCCGCCAGCAGCTCCGGACGGGTCCAGGCTGTGTGGGCCAGGGCCCCCGCCAGACCCAGCAGCAGTCCCGCCAGACTGGTGAACGCCGTTTGCAGGGCCAGCATGGCGCGGCTGCGGAGCTTGCCGGCACCCAGCACGCGAAGGATGGCCGCCTCCTTAGCCGAGGTCATCACAAACAGCGCCGCGATCCCTGCCGCCGTCAGCAGGCTCAAAACCAGCGTCACCGGATAGAGCACCTCCATGAGGGTGACGCTGTTCTCCAGCGGGGCCACCGCCAGACGCAGCTCCTCGTCCCAGATCACCGCCCGCAGGGCTATCATGCCGGACTGCCGGGCGCAGATGTCGGTCACCGCCTGGGTGAAGGTCTCCAGCTCCCGGTTCAGGGACGGGTCCAGGGTCACGTGGACCTTGCTGTAGGCCACGGCGCGAACGGACCCGATATCCCGGTACGCGCTCAGGGGCATGAGCACCGGATCTGTCTCCCCGGTCACGCTCGCTGTCCTGCCCTCATAGAAGCCCGCTACCTCGCACAGCCGAAACCCCTTGCAGGCCAGACTGACCTCGTCCCCGGACCGCTCCCAGACCGCCTTGGGGAGAACCACCGGGAAGGGCTCGTCCGCCGCCCAGTCCTGGGCAAAGAGGGAGCCGTCCCAGCCGTCAAAGTAGGTGATGTCCACTGCGCTGCCGCTGCCTGCGGGGGACAGGAAGACCGTCTCGTCCGCAAAGGCCCGGAAGGACTTCTTGATGGTATCCTCCTGGGCCGCATAGACCCCCTGCCCATCCTCCGCGCCGAGAGCGCGGCAGATCACTGCGCCATGAGCGGACCCCTCCAGATATACGTCCGTCACATAGCCGCTGTCCAGCAGCGCGTCAATGGTGTCCTGCCGCAGAAAACCGCCGCTCTGTACACTGTTGACTGCGTCCGTCAGCAGAAGCTCCGCCTCCGCCGATGTGTTCTCATAGAGCCAGTTCACCTTCTCCTGGTTGCTCGCGATGGACAGGCGGATGGCCGCCAGCCCCAACGTAAACCCGGCGGCCAACAGGACTGCCAGGGCGGTTTTCAGCCTGGACCGGGCGATATGCCGCCACACAAAGCGGAAAATATGTCCAACGGACTGCCCCGCCTCCGGACGCGCAGCGGCGGGAACAGGGGCCTGCGGAGCAGGCGCAGCAACAGAGGCCCGCGGAACGGCTGCGGGAACAGAGGCCGCCACAGAGCCTTCCGCCTCATGACCCGTACCGCCGGACGCGCCCCCCTGGATCAGAAGGAGTACCGGACGGGTGGAGAGGTACGCGCTGCCGCCCACCGCCGCCGCCAGCAGCAGCGCCAGATCAAGGCCCAGCAGCGCCGCCAGCCAGAGGCCGGACAGGCCGGCAGCCTCGCCGGTCCCAACTTCTCCCAGGCGGGTCAGAATGGTCCCCGCGCTGTCCAGGGCGTACCGCCAGCCCAGAGCGCCGCCAAGGGCCGCGCCTGCCGCCTCTGTCAGAATCAGCGGCAGACACACCGCCCAGGCGCACCCCATCGCCGGGACCCCCAGAGCGCGGGCAATGGCCACATCCTTGCGCCGCATCCGGTAGTAGATCACCGCCAGCAGGCACACGGCCGCCGCCAGCAGGAGGGTGAAGATGACCGCGCTGAGCAGGGAGGAGCGGCGCATGGGCCCCGCTGCCGCCTGGAAATTATCCCAGCCGCTCTCCGTCATGACCGCGACAAAGCCCATGCGGGCCAGATCGTCGCGGGTCTCGGCCATGAACTGGGCCTCGTCATCGGGGGAGCGGAGCACAAAGCTGACCTCCCCGGGGAAGAAAGCGGTGGTATCCGGGGTGAAGATGTTCTCAAAGAAGTACATCTCAAAGAGCTCTGTCCACACATTGTCCCGGGTGGTCATCTGGAAGGTCTCCGGCACGGCGGAGGCGGGGAGATAGGTGAGATTCCGCGCACTGCTGCCCGGGTACCGCCGCAGATACTCGTAAATACCCACAATCTCATAGGTATCTGTGGCGGTTTGGGCGGACCGGAGGACGCGCGCATCTTCTGAGATATCCTCCAGGTTATTGCGATAGCCGAAGAAGGAGGGAATATCCTGGAGCCGGAGGGTGAGGGCATCCCCCACCGCCAGATCACGCATGGACGCGAAGGACGCGTTGATGACGCAGACCTTCCGGCCCTGCTGGTCATCCTCGCTGTCCAGCCAGCGGCCATCTGTGAGGTAGATGCCGGCGGCGGCGTCCTGGACCGCCGGCAGGGCGCTCATATCCCGCACGGGGATGATGCTCAGGCTGCGCTGGATGTCATGGGTGTACTGGATGCAGTCCTTTGTGGGATATCCGGGGTCCTCCGGTGTGGGGCGCAGCAGCGGGCTGTTCCAGTCCGCCTCCCCGCCCTGGGCCACGGGGTAGAAAAGCGTCTGTTCTCTGAGCCGGGTCAGGCAGGCGTAGGTGGTGCGCTGCGCTCCGTCATCCTCCACCCGGCACAGGGGATACGCGCTGGGCCGGTAGTACCCCACGGCGAGGTAGCGGCCGCCGCGCTCCAGCTGGGCGCAGAACGCCTCGTATTCCCTCGCATTGGTCTTCTGCCGGGAGCTTTTGAAGAGCGTGACCCGGTCCCCAACCTCCACAATCTCCGGATGACCGGCCAGAACCGTGTCCACGGTGAAGTAGAATGCCTCGTAATCCCAGTCGTAGAGGGTGCCGTAGAAGTAGAAATCGGAGGCGTACTTGGAGGGGCTGTTGCCGTCGACATCGGCGTTGCAGAAGTCCTCCTCCATAATGGCGGAGGTGTAATGAAAGGTGTTCACCGACCGGACGCGGGGGTTGTCCTCCAGATAGGACACAGCCTCGGCGGTGTCGGCCCAGCGGTCCCCGGCGGCGGAGCGGAGGGTACCGGCGGTCCGATAGACGGCGCTCAGGCGGTCCGTCTCCTGGCGGATGAGCAGGTACTCCGAGGCGCGGGACACAAAGGCAAAGGTGATTAATGCCGCCACCAGCACCAGCAGGGCCGTTTTCACCGGCTGGCGGAGGGTGGACTTGAGAAAGACGTTGTTTTTCATCGCTCGTACCTCCCGATCCGTGTCTGGGCTCACAATGCCCAGGATTTGATAGAGATCTCCCCGCTCCGCGTCTGTCAGGTGGTACACCCGCACCGCGTCTTCCTCAATGCGGTAGATGCAGGCGCAGCGCCCGATCAGCAGAGCGCGGAAGCCGTGGCGGCCCAGCAGGGTGTTCCGGCGCAGGACCCCGGCCCGGGGGGCCTCCGCCAGCCCCTCCACCGCCGAGAGCACCCGGTCCGACAGCTCCCTGGCCGCCTCCGCCCCGGCCGCCGCCCGGTAGTAGGCCAGCAGCTCCCGAAATTCACACCGCGCCTCGTACAGCCACTCCACTCTCATGGGATCGCCTCCCTTTTTATTACCTTATTCTTACTGAATTATATCCTAATCCTCCCCTCGTGTCAATAACAGGGAGACATTTGACCGCGTATTTTTCAATTCCCTCCCCGGGTTCCCCCTTTCCGTCAACTCTCCCCCCGATTCCTGTACAGGGTGAGAGGAGGTGAAGCATGTTTATACTCTACGCGGAGAAAACCAGGCTGTCCGTCCAGAAGATCGAGCCTGTCACCAGCGGCAGCGTGAACGTCTACCCGGTGCGGTTCCAGTTCTCACCGGACTGGGACGGCATGGTCCCCACGGCGGTTTTCCGGGCGGACTGGAAGACCTACGCCGTGGTGCTGGACCAGAACGGGGAGTGCGTCATCCCCTGGGAGGCCCTGGCAAAGCCACGGTGCAGGCTGGAGGCCGGCGTGTACGGCGCCCGGGACGGGAACGTGGTCCTGCCAACGATCTGGGCGGACCTGGGAACGATTCTGGAGGGCGCGGGGCCCGGGGAGCCGGCACGCCCGCCCACCGCCGGGGTCCTTGAGCAGGTCATGGGGGAGCTGGCGGCGGTGCGGCAGCTCGTAGCCGCCCTGAAGGCCCCGGACCACGGCCTGCTCCCCGGCCGGGACGCCGCGGACCAGCACCCCATCCAGGCCGTCGCGGGGCTGGAGGAGGCCCTCGCCCGCGTACCGTCGGCCATGACGGCCCAGGAGCTGGAGGACATTCTGGAGGGCAGCGGGGAGGAGCCCCCTCCGGCGGAGGGCGCGTTCCTGGGCAGAACCGCCGCCGCCGCCCTGTGGGGGCGGATCAGGGAGGCTCTGGACCGCAAGCAGGACCGCGGCGAACAGGAGGCAGCCCCGGACGGAGAGGTGGCCGAGATGCTGGAGGACGTGTTCGGCAGTCCCGGCGAGGACGGCCTCCAGGACTGCCGGGAGACCGCCACCGCATCGGAGACCCAGGAGATGCTGGACGAGGTGTTCGGCCCGTCCCGGGAGCAGGCGGGGAGCGGGGCAAAGCCCCCGTCCCAGCACAACATTTGATGAAAACAGGGAGGAAACAACATGGCATACAACGTGGAAAAACTGACGAAGCTGAAGGCCCTCAAGCAGCTGGCGGAGCGGATCCAGACGGACTTCGCCACCAAAAGGGAGCTGAGCGAGCTGTCCGGCCGGGTGGAGGATCTGGTCACTGCCGGAGGCGAGCCCAACGTCATCACCGCCGTGAAGGTCAACGGCACGGCCCAGACGGTGACAGACAGGGCTGTGGACATCGCCGTGCCTGTCAGCGTGTCCCAGCTTACCAACGACAGCGGCTACCAGACCGAGGCCCAGGTGGCCGCCGCCGTGGCTGGAGCGGACCACCTCCGGCGCAAAAAGGTGGAGAGCGCGGAGGCCATTGATCCCGCCGCCGCTGACGCGGACCAGTTCATCTACATGGTTCCCAAGGGCGGCGGGGAGAACGGCGACAAGTTCGACGAGTACATGGTCATCGACGGCGCAGTGGAGAAGGTGGGCGACTGGGCCGTGGATCTGAGCGGCTACGTTCTCAAGGAGGCGGGCAAGGGCCTCTCCGCCAACGACTACACCAGCGCGGAAAAGGCCAAGCTGGCCGGCGTGGCCGAGGGCGCCGTCAAGGTGGAGGCCGGCGCGGAGAGCGGCTCCATCAGGATCAACGGCGTGGAGACCGCTGTGGTGGAGATTGCCGCTGACGCGGAGGTGACGGAGATGCTCACGGAGGTCTTCGGCCAGGCGAACTGACCGCAGGATGCGCAGGGAGGGGGCGGGCCCCCTCCCTGGGAGGACGCGAGGGGAGAAGTATGAGGAAAAAATTGACAAGCCTAGAACAGCTCCGGGCCGCCGCAGTGGAGGCCCGGGGACTCATCGCCCAGGTGGCCGGCACGGCGGCGGAGGCCATTGAGGAGCTGGCGGAGAGGAAGCAGGACGCGGCCGCCGCCGTCACCATGGAGCAGGTGGCCGCCGCCATCGAGAGTGCGGTGACCGCCGCCATGGAGGAGGCGTACTGATGGAGCTGAAGACCCTGTTTCAGCGGATCGCCGCCGCCATTCGGGAGAAGGAGGGCTCCACCGGGGCCATCCGGGCCGCCGCCTTCCCGGAGCGGATCAGCGCTATCTCCGCCGGTACGGACACCTCCGACGCCACAGCCGCGGCCGGGGACATCCTCTCCGGGAAAACCGCCTACGCAGGGGGCGAGAAGCTGACCGGCGCTATCGCCGTCCAGGCCGCCCAGACCATCACCCCCGGCGCGGCCCAGCAGGTTATCCCCGCCGGGATCTATCTGGCCGGTCCCCAGACCGTCCAGGGGGACGAAAATCTGAGCCCGGAAAACATCCGGAAGGGGAGCACTCTCTTCGGGGTGGAGGGCAGCTCCATCGAATGGAAGGATTATACGGACATCAAGGGGTCCGCCTTCACCACCATCAACGGCGAGTTCGCCAGCTTCTACATCACCGGCTTCCGCCCCATGGAGAACGAGGACGGCACCAAAAAGATCCAGATCAGCGTCCTGCTGATCCTCCAGACAAAGTCGGCGGAGAGCAGCAAGCAGGCGGACATCTATGTGGAATACGTGTAGGAGGGCGGGCTGTGGAAGCAATTATCGTGGCGCTGATCGGACTGGCCGGGTCCGCCGCCGGGTCCCTGGGCGGCGTGCTGGTGTCCTCCAGACTGACCCAGTACCGGCTGGAGGAGCTGGAGAAGAAGGTGCAGGCCCACAACAGCCTCATTGAGCGCACCTACCGGCTGGAGGAACGGACGGAGCTCCAGGAGGAGAAAATCAAGGTGGCCAACCACCGCATCGACGATTTGGAAAGGAAAATGGACCTATGAACAGCTATTGGCAGAACTGGCTGAGAGCCGCCGCCGTCCGGGCCGTCAAAACCGTGGCCCAGACCGCTGCCGCTACCATTGGCACCGCCGCCGCCATGGGGGAGGTCGACTGGCTGCTGACGGTCAGCGCCGCCGCCCTGGCCGGGGTGCTGAGCCTGCTCACCAGCGCGGCGGGCCTGCCGGAGGTGGACGTTGAATAGGAGGGCGCTGGACATCGCTCGGAGAGAGCTGGGCTCCACGGAGAGCCCAGCCGGCTCCAACCGCACCAAGTACGGCAAGTGGCTGGGCCTGGACGGTCAGCCCTGGTGCATGTCCTTTGTGCAGTGGTGCTTCAATCAGGCCGGAGCCCCCCTGCCCTGCCGGACCGGCTCCTGCTCCGCGCTGCTGCGCTGGTACAGGGCGAATCAGCCGGAGCGGGTGGTCCCGGACCCCATGCCAGGGGATATCGTCATCTACCGGTTCGGCCACACGGGTATCGTGGAGAGCGCCTCCGGCAGCGATGTCACTGCCATCGAGGGCAACACCTCCCCCGGCCAGGGCGGCAGCCAGGACAACGGCGGCGGGGTCTTCCGCCGAACCAGGAAAAGGAGTCTGGCGGAAGCCTATATCAGACCGATGGAGGAGGAGCGTATGACAGGAAAAGAGATCTACGACGCGCTGTGCCAGTACCTCAGCAGCCAGCCCGTGCCCGCCTGGGCCAGGGCGGAGCTGGAGGAGGCGGCGGCCATGGGCATCACCGACGGCGAGAATCCCATGCAGCTCATTCCCCGCTACCAGGCGGCCATCATGGCCAAACGGGCCGCGTCGAACTGAAGGCAGGAGAAGAGGCCGGGGGAGCATCCCCCGGCCTCTTATTTTATGCTGTGCGCAGAGGCGTCAGCGTTTCGTCACCACCGCAGCCCGGTCAAAGCGGCTCCACTCCAGCCGCTGTCCGCAGCGGTCACAGAAATTTTGATATTCCCGCTCCATGGTAACGCCGCACCGGGGACAGACCGGGTAGCTCCCCCCTGTCCGGAACCGGAGCGCCTCCGTCACCGCCATGGGCCGGCGGAAGGCCAGCTCATCCATCTGCTGGCGTTTGCCCTGCCCCGAATTCATTATTCATCGGCCCAAAGCCGCACCATCTCCCAGAACAGCTCGGCTAGACGGAGCTTTTTGTCGTTGTTCAGCTCTGAGATGCTCCGCACCGCGTTCAGAAGAGGGCGGACCACATTCCGCGCCTCCACCTCCGTCATTCCTGTCAGAAGGACAGCGGGCTCAATCTCCAGCTTCTGCGACAGATGGATGATGGTTTTGATGCTGGGGTTTCCCTTCCCCTTCAGATACTCCTGCAAGGTGGAGCGGGAGATCTCCAGCTCCTCAGAGAAATCATCCATTGACATATTTCGCGTCTCCATAATCATGCGAATAACGGTGGCCATGTTTTGCTGAACTTCCACAGCAATCCTCTCCTTTCGACAAAATTATACATAATTCGACGCGCCATTTGAAGGCCGACATATTGGAAATGCTTACCGTTTTGCCGGTATCGTCGGTACACTTGGGAAACAGCAAAACCAATCGCCGCGCTTTGCTGGTTTTCAGGTGTCCCGACAATCCCGACAGAAAAGGAGGGCGCCTTATCAGGTGCCCTCCAGTTCGATCTTGTCTATTTTCTGCTCAAAGTCCTGGATGTACTGTTTGCAGGCCCATTCGATTTCCTTGATGCGTGACCGGCCATAGTATCTTCCTATATAGGTCATCTGTTTTGCAGTTTTCTCATCGAGCACCATAGTAAATTTGACCTCCATCTTTATCACCTCCCAGGCCATTTTACTACATCAATCCCAATACGGGGCCGGTTTAATATTGATCCAATACCTATCATTTCCAAAATTGTAAAAATATGCCGGGCCATGACAAACCAAAAAAACGGGAGCCGGACGGAACTGGTTCCGTCCGGCTCCCGCACTGCGCGGAAAAGGATATTGATTACTTCCCGAATCCCTCGATAATGTCCACAATCTCCATGCCGATGCGCTGCTGGGCCTCCTTGGTGGCCGCGCCGATGTGGGGCGTGCAGGAGACGTTGGGATGGCTGTAGAGCGCGGTGTTGGTGGCCGGCTCGTCGGCGTAGACGTCCAGCCCGGCGGCGCGGACCTTGCCGGAGTTCAGGGCCTCCAGCAGATCCGCCTCGTTGACGTTGTCGCCCCGGGAGGTGTTGATGAACACCACGCCGTCCTTCATCTTCTCGATGTTCTCCTTGCAGATGAGCTTCACGCCGTTGAGGGACGGGGTGTGGAGGGAGATGAAGTCCGCCCGCTCCAGCAGCTCGTCCAGCTCCACGTACTTCATGCCGATCTGCTCCTCAATGCCGGGCACATGGAAGATGTCCTGGGCAATGACCTCCATGCCGATGCCCTTGGCCATGCGGCCCAGAGCCTGGCCGATGCGGCCAAAGCCGATGATGCCCAGGGTCTTGCCCCCCAGCTCAAAGCCCTTGCCGTAGGCCTTCTTCTCCCATTTGCCCTCCCGCATGGTGTGGCCCGCCACGGAAAGGAACCGGGCGCAGGAGAACATGTGGCCCATGGCCAGCTCGGCCACGGAGTTGGAGGAGGCCCGGGGGGTGTTCTTCACGGTGATGCCGTTGTCCTCGGCGTACTTCACGTCAATGTTGTCCACGCCCACGCCGCCCCGGATGACCAGCTTCAGCCGGCCGCCCTTGGCCGCGTCGATGTGGCTGGCACGGACCTTGGTGGCGGAGCGCACCACTACCGCGTCAAAGTCCCGCAGGGCCGCGCCCAGCTCCTCGGAGGGGTAGAACTGCTCCACCACCTCGTGGCCGTTGGCCTTCAGCTGCTCCAGGGCGGTCTTGTCCATGCCGTCGGTAACAAGAATTTTCATGGCGAAATCATTCCTTCATTATTTTCGTATTCACCCTTTTTCTTGAAAGAAAAAGGATCAAAAAGAACTTTCAGACGCCTTTGCCGGGACTGCCGGCAGGCCTATATTCTTCTGAGGGGTTCTGTTCACAGAGGAAAGAAGCCTCAGCCGTTCTCCGCCTCGAACTTCTTCAGGAAGTCCACCAGGGCCTCCACGCCGTCCTTGGGCATGGCGTTGTAGGTGGAGGCACGCAGGCCGCCCACGCTCTTGTGGCCCTTGAGGTTATCGTAGCCAGCGGCCTTGGTGGCGGCCACCACCTTGGCGTCCAGGTCCTTGTCGCCGGTGACAAAGGGGATGTTCATCAGGGACCGGAACTGCTTGTCCACAGTGCCCTTGAACATCTTGGAGCTGTCCAGGAAGTCGTACATGACCCGGGCCTTCTCCACGTTGATCTTCTCCATGGCCTCCAGGCCGCCGATGCTCTTGAGGTACTTGAACACCTTGCCGCAGCAGTAGATGGCCCAGCAGTTGGGGGTGTTGTACATGGAGCCGTTGTCCGCGTGGGTCTTGTAGCTCATATAGATGGGGGTCTTGGGATCCAGCTCCGCCTCGTCCCGGATCAGATCCTCCCGGATGATGACCACCACCATGCCGGCGGGGCCCACGTTCTTCTGCACGCCGGCGTAGATCAGGCCGTAGTCGGACACGTTGCAGGGCCGGGAGAGGAACATGGAGCTCTGGTCGCTGACCAGAACGTGGCCCTTTGTGTCGGGCAGCTTGGGCCAGGTGACGCCGTGGATGGTCTCATTCTCGCAGATATAGACGTAATCGGCGTTGTCGGGGATGTCCAGGTTGCCGCAGTCGGGGATATAGCTGAAATTGCGGTCCTTGCTGGAGGCCACCACATGTACGTCGCCGTACTTTTTGGCCTCGGCAATGGCCTTCTTGGACCACGCGCCGGTCTCCACGTAGCAGGCCACGCCGTTCTTCATCAGGTTCATAGGGATCATGGCAAACTGGAGCGTAGCGCCGCCCTGGATGAACAGGACCTTGTAGTTGTCCGGGATGTTCATCAGATCCCGCAGATCCTGCTCCGCCTCGTCGATGATCTGCTGGTACACCGGGGAGCGGTGGCTCATCTCCATCACGCACATGCCGGAGCCCTTGTAGTTCATCATCTCGTCCCGGATCTCCTCCAGGACAGGCTCCGGCATAGTGGCAGGTCCGGCGGAAAAGTTGTAAGTGCGGTTGTACTTCATGGTTCGTTCCTCCTCAAAAATGATTGTCAGACTGCTTCTCCAAGCATCCCCAGTATAGTACACTTTCGGAAAAGAATCAACCGGGGAAATAAAGAAAAATCAGCCCGCCTGAGCGGGCTGATTTTTCGGACGCGGCCTACCACCTGCACGCCACGGCGCAGGTAAAGTCCCGGTTCTCGCCGTCCCCCTCGAAATGGAGGGTTATTACCGCCTCCCCGGGTCCCACGGCGGTGACAAGGCCCGTGATCCCGTCCACCGCCGCCACCTCCGGGCGGTCAGAGGTGTAGGAGACAGCGCAGACGCCCGACACGTTCACCGGCAGGAGGCGGGCGCTCTGGCCCTGGCAGTCGAAGCGCATCACGTCCGGACTGGCGGCCAGATCCCCGGCCCGGTCCGCCTCCAGCCGGGCGGTCAGAAGCGCCAGCTGCCCGGCCCGGTCCATCCCGTCCAGGTCATGGCAATACCCCCAGTCGTAGAGCAGTCCGCCCAGGGCCGCCTCCTGCTGGTCCGGAGGCAGCTGGTCCAGGACGATGCGGGCAAAGCAGGCGGGGTTGAGGACGTACAGATCGTAGAGCATTCCGTTGTACCCCTCGGCATAGGCCCCGTCCAGGCCCTGGACATGGGAGAGAAGGATCTGGTACTCCTCCTCCGTCAGGCTCTGGCCCTGCTCCTCCACGTAGGAGAAAATATCGCCGCACGCCTCCCAGACGCAGTCAAAGCCCTCCCGGACCGGCTCGGCCAGCTCCTCCCAGGTCACATCCGCCAGCAGGGGCAGCCAGGTCCCGGCGCTCTCCCCCCGCCACACACGCTCCCGGATCAGGTCTGCGCCGGACACCTTCTCCGGCAGAGGGGCAGACTGGGCCGGGGTCCGGTCCGGCTCCTGGGGAGCGGGTCCGGCAGGTTTTGGGCCGCAGGCGGCGAGGAGCAGGGCGCATGCCGCGCATACCATTATAATATATACAATATACCTTTTCATGTCTGTGCCTCCCTTACGGCGTTGTGGGCTGGTTCATCCCCTCAAAGCGGATGTTATTCTGAAGATTGAGTATGTCCATGACCGTGAAGGTGGTCTCCAAATAATCGCCGGGCTGGGGGGACAGCGTGAAGATCTCCCCGTTCCACTCCCGGTCCCGCAGGCCCTCAATCCGGTAACGCACCGTAAGCTCCCCGCCGTACTCCACAAACCGGGGGATTTCGCTCTCCAGAATGATCCGGCTCAGTCGGTCATTGTACGCCGTCTGACCGTCAGTGTCCAGATACTCCCGGGCGTACTCCTCCAGGCGGGAGATCACCGCCGTCTCCAGACCGTCCTCCTCCAGGCTGTCATAAACCAGCTCCTGGTCCGGCGCGGCGGGGATCGAGAACATGAGGCCGAAGAGCCCTCTCTGCCACATATTGACGGTCTGCGGATCAGGTCCGCCGCCGCTCTCCGGCTCCCACACGCACCGCACCGTACAGGCGAAGTCGTACCGTCCGCTGGCGCACTCCACGTGCATCCGCACCGTAGCCGTTCCGGGGCTGACGGCGACGACAGTACCATCGGAGGCATTGGTGAAATCCGCCACATCGGGGTTGTCAGAGACATAGGAGACGGCGTAGACCCCCTCCACGTTCACCGGCTGGAGGGAGAAGGTATTCCCCGCCGCCCTGAGGGTCACGTCGGTGACATTGGCCGACACGCCGCCAACGTCCAGACCCAGGGCGGCGCAGACCTCCCGGTCCGTGAGATAGTCCTCCACACTGTCCGCCCGGCCCGCCTGTTCGCTGAGGGGGTAGCGCAGCCAGTCGATCACATCGGCCCGTTCCTCATCCGTCAGGTACTCGCTGCCCATGACGGAGACGAACCGCTGGGGGTTCTTCTCATAGAGGGGCCAGAGGATCCCCTCCTGGATGGCTGTAGCGTAGGCCCCGTCGATGGCCGGATCGCTGCGGGAGCGGTTGGAGAGGATGTCGTGGACCTGTCCCCAGCTCACGTCGCTGTCCTGGACGAACCGGCACAGCGCGTCCAGCAGACGGAGCATCTCCTCCTCGCCGTAGATCTCCCGGTAGTCGCTCCAGCGGAGGTAGGGCAGGTAGGCCACCGCCAGGGGCATATTGTCCTCGCAGCTGTTCCGAATGAGCCGGGGGAAGGTCTCCTGGTCCGCCAGCAGCCGGAAGCTCCCCGCCATGGCCTCCAGAACGGCCGGAGGGGCCAGCTCCGCACCGGCCTGGTCCGGCTCCTGGTCCACGTTCAGCACGTACACATAGGGGCTGTCGCCGGCGGGCAGGGGGGCCAAAATATAGTCGTTCTGGTGGTACTGGGCGGCCCAGCTCTCCGGCTGGGGGATCACGGCCATGAGCCAGCCGGCCTCGGTCCCCTCCTCATAGCGGGCGGCGTCGTAGAAGGACACGCCGTCCTCGCTCTCCACCCATACCACCCTTCCCGGCCAGCTCTCCGGCAGGGTCAGGGCAAAGAGGCCGCTGGGGTGGGTGTACGCGGTATCGGAGAGGGTCTCCGTCCGGTCCTCCGGCTCCCGGTCTGGCGGGGGGGCCAGGGGCTCGTCCTGGCTCTGGCCGGGCCCGGCGGGCTCCGCCGGTTCCGCTGCGGCCCTGCCGCCGAAGGTGAGGGCCACGGCGCAGCACATGACGGCCAGAGCCGCCGCCAGAACGGTCCGCAGGCGGCGGGGCCGGTGGGCGATGAGGGCGATGCGCTCGGCCATGGTCCGCCGGCCGGCGGTCATGGTGGTGGCGGTGCGGAAAAGGTCCCCCGGGCCCCGGCGGCCGGACACCATGGACAGGAGGGTCTGGCCGTAGTCGATCCGCTCCGCCTCCCCCAGCCGGCGGATGGCCGCCTCGTCGCAGGCCAGCTCGCAGTCCCGGCGGCTCAGGGAGGCGGCCCACCAGACCAGGGGATTATACCAGTGGAGGGCCAGACAGATCCCCCGGAGCAGGGACCAGATGTGGTCCCCGTGGCGGTAGTGGACATACTCGTGGGTGAGGATGTGGTCCAGCCGCCGGCCCTCCAGGGCCGCTTCATTGAGGTAGATAGCGGGCCGGAGCAGGCCGAACAGGCAGGGCGAGGGCAGGTCCCCGGCCACATAGACCCGCAGTCTCCCTGTCCGCCGGGTATGGGGCAGGTCCAGGGGCCGGCGGGTCCGCCGCAGGCGGAGCCAGAAGGCCAGATTGGACCCGGCCAGCACGCAGCCCAGGGCCGCCGCCCCGGCCCCCCAGAGGAGGGGCAGCCAGCCGCCGTCCTGCTGGTCCGCCCGGGCCGGCGGCAGGGCGGGCGGCGCCGTCTCCCCGGCCGGCGGAGGCTCCAGGGAGAGGACCGGGCCTGCCGGCAGGCTGTCCGAATTGGGGGCGCCGGGCTCCGCCGGGGACACCGCCGCCGGGACCAGGACCTCCCGCAGCTCCGCCGCCGCCCCCACCACGCTCACCGGCGCAGGGAACAGGACCCCGGGGATCAGCAGGCGCAGCGCCGCCAGCAGCCACAGGGCGTACTGGACCCGTGAGCTGATCCGGCCCCGCAGGACCCGCCGCAGCAGGGCGATCACCAGAATGAGGACGGAGGAGGTGAGGATGATCTCGCTCATTCGTCCCGCCCCCTCGCCTTTTCCAGCACCGCGGACAGCTCCGCGATGTCCTGCGCGCTGAGGCCACGCCCGTCGGCCAGGGTGTTGATCATCAGCCCCACGCTGCCCCGGTAGACCCGGTGGAGCAGGCTCTCCGTCTCCTGGAGGGCCGCCTGGTCCCGGGAGATGGAGGGGCTGTAGAGCCGGGCCCGGCCCCCCTCTATGTAGCCCACCGCCCCCTTGGCCTCCAGCCGCCCCACCATGGTGACAACGGTGGACTTGTGCCAGCCCGTGGAGGGGGAGAGCTCCCGCACCATCTCCATGAGCGTCCTGGGACTTTTCTCCCAGAGGCACTCCATGATCTGCCACTCTCCGGCGGAGAGGGATAGCTGTCTGCCCATATTCGCGCACCTCCTGTTTTTTCTCCGCAATCCGAATTTGTACCACATGTGTAAACCATAATATAGCACATTGCTTTACACCTGTCAACCAATTTCTCACCCGCTCCACAGCAAAGCTTGATCTCCCCATGCTCTCCTTCCATGACTGATCCCATTGTATATATTAGTATTCCTCATGGAAAGACTGAGAGTTTTCCTGGCGCGGCAGAGGTGTTTGGGCCAGATCGCAGGAAAAAACCGGTTATTTTGTGTGAAATCACAATAAAGCCGGTGTGCGGTTTGTGAACAAATTGTGTATAGAATGACAGTTGACTTTTTTAGGATTAGGTTTTATCATGTTCCTACGCCAGCGGGGCCCGGTTCCTCCGGTCCCGCGCCGGAAACGGCAGCGCGGAGAGGGACGCGGTTCCTCTCCGGCCCGCCCTTCCAGGCGTCCGCCCCCTGGGGGCGGCTGGTCCAAAGAGGACAGATGAAAATACAGAAAAGGAGTCATGAATTATGAAGAAGTTTCTTGCGCTGCTGCTGGCCCTTACCCTGACGCTGGGCCTGACGGCCTGCGGCGGCGATGACGGCGGCAAGGACGCCCCCGGCCAGAGCAGCGCCGGCGGCACGGCCCTCAAGATCGGCGGCGTAGGCCCCCTCACCGGCGGCGCGGCCATCTACGGCAACGCGGCCAAGGGCGGCGCGGAGATTGCCGTAGAGGAGATCAACGCCCTGGGCGGGCTCCAGATCGAGCTGCGCTATGAGGACGATGTCAATGACAGCGAGAAGTCCGTCAACGCCTACAATATCCTCAAGGACTGGGGGATGCAGGTCTTCCTGGGCTCTGTCACCTCCGCCCCCGGCGCGGCCACAGCCGCTGAGAGCAACGGCGACCACATTTTCTATCTCACCCCCTCCGCCTCCTCCACCGCCGTCATCGGCGGCGTGGCCAATCCCCTCACCGGGTCTGTGGACACCCCCCGCCGGGACAACGTGTTCCAGATGTGCTTTGTGGACCCGGACCAGGGCGCATACTCCGCCCAGTACATCAGCGACAACAAGCTAAGCTCCAAGATCGCCGTCATCTATAAGAACGACGACGTCTACTCCACCGGCATCTTCAACAGTTTCTCCGCCAAGGCCGGCGAGCTGGGTCTGGACATCGTCTCCGTCACCACCTTCACCACCGACAGCCAGACCGACTTCTCCGTGCAGATTGCCGACGCCAAGAACAGCGGCGCGGACCTGGTCTACCTGCCCACCTACTACGAGGCCAACGCCCTCATCCTCACCCAGGCCAACGCCGCCGGCTACAGCCCCAAGTACTTCGGCGTGGACGGCATGGACGGCATCCTCTCCGTGAAGGGCTTTGACGCGGCCCTGGCCGAGGGCGTGATGCTGCTGACCCCCTTCAACGCCGACGCGGAGGACGAGCGCACCAAGTCCTTTGTCAGCAAGTACCAGGAGAAGTACGGCGACGTACCCAACCAGTTCGCCGCCGACGCCTATGACTGCGTCTACGCCATCTACGAGGCCCTCAAGGACGAGGAGGGCGTCACCGGGGCCAGCGCCAGCGACCTGTGCGACAAGCTGACGGCCAAGTTCACCGGCGGCAGCTTCACCTTCACCGGCCTGACCGGCGAGAGCATGACCTGGGACGACACCGGCGCGGTCTCCAAGTACCCCAGAGGCATGTACATCGAAAACGGCGCCTACGTGGGCATGGACTGATTTCCATATGCTTCTGCCCGAGAGGACTGCCGGGGCGAACCCCGGCAGTCCTCTCCAGGCATATCAAAAAGGTGGCTGCGCCGCTTTTTTGCCATACGACAGACAAGAGAGGTGTGTATTTTTGCTGATCTTCCTCAACCACTTGATAAACGGCGTCAGCCTGGGCAGCGTCTACGCCATCATCGCCCTGGGCTATACCATGGTCTACGGCATCGCCAAGATGCTCAACTTCGCCCACGGCGACGTTATCATGGTGGGGGCCTACGTCTGCTTCTTCGCCGTATCCTCCTACAACCTGCCGCCTCTGGCGGGCGTGGTGCTGGCGGTGGCGGTGTGTACCGTGCTGGGCATCGTCATTGAGCGGCTGGCCTACAAGCCCCTGCGGCAGGCCAGCTCCCTGGCGGTGCTCATCACCGCCATCGGCGTGAGCTATCTGCTCCAGAACGGGGCCCAGCTCCTCTGGAGCTCCAACATCAAGATGTTTCCCAGCTTCTTCTCCAGCCAGCCCGTCGCTCTCTTCGGCGGGGCGCTGAAGATTACCATTGCCGCCATTGTCACCGTGCTGGCCTGCGTGGTCATCATGCTGGCCCTGGTGTGGTTCACCGGCCGGACCAAGATGGGCAAGGCCATGCGGGCCTGCTCCGAGGACAAGGCCGCCGCCCAGCTCATGGGCATCAACGTCAACGCCACCATCTCCATGACCTTCGCCATCGGCTCCGCCCTGGCCGCCATTGCCGGCGTTCTCTTCTGCTCCGCCTACCCCATCCTGACCCCCACCACCGGCGCCATGCCGGGCATCAAGGCCTTCACCGCCGCGGTGTTCGGGGGCATCGGCTCCATTCCCGGGGCCCTGCTGGGGGGCGTGCTGCTGGGGATGATTGAGATTTTCGCCAGCGCCTACATCTCCACCCAGCTGTCCAACGCCATCGTCTTCGCGGTGCTCATCGTGGTGCTGCTGGTGCGCCCCACCGGCCTGCTGGGCAAGCAGGTGCGGGAGAAAGTGTGAGGTGGTCCTATGAAAAAACTGCATCTCAATAAGGCCAGCCGGGTCAACTTCGCCACCTACGCCATGGTCATCACCGCCTACGCCGTCCTCCAGCTCATGGGCGGCACGGGGATCCTCAGCGCCACCATGCGGGGCCAGCTGGTGCCCATCTGCGCCTATGTGGCCATGGCATTGAGCCTGAACCTGACCGTGGGCGTGCTGGGCGAGCTGAGCCTGGGCCACGCCGGATTCATGAGCGTGGGGGCCTTTGCCGGGGCGGTGGCCGCGGCGGCCCTGCCCATCCCCTACCCGCCCCTGCGCCTGGCGGCGGCCATGGCGGCGGGCGCGCTGTTCGCCGCCCTGGCCGGGGTGCTGGTGGGCATCCCGGTGCTGCGGCTCAACGGGGACTATCTGGCCATTGTCACCCTGGCCTTCGGCCAAATCATCAAGTCCATTGTGGAAAACCTGTATATCGGCATGGACAGCCGGGGCCTCCACACCAGCTTTCTGGAAAACCGCCTGACCCTGCGGGAGGGGGGACTGATGATCCTCAACGGCCCCATGGGAATCAACGGCATCACCAAGATCTCCTCCTTCACCGCCGGATTTCTGCTGGTGATGCTCATTCTGGTGGTGATCTTCCATCTGGTGGACAGCCGGACCGGCCGGGCCATCATGGCTCTGCGGGACAACCGGATCGCCGCAGAGAGCGTGGGCATCCCGGTGACCAAGTACAAGCTCATGGCCTTTGTCATCGCCGCGGCCATGGCCGGGGCCGCCGGAACCCTCTTCGCCCTGGGCCAGAACACCATCACCGCCAGCAAGTTTGACTTCAACACCTCCATCCTCATCCTGGTGTTCGTGGTGCTGGGGGGCCAGGGGCGGATGTGGGGCTCCATCATCGCCGCCGCCCTGCTGACCATCCTGCCCGAGGCCCTGCGCGAATTCGCAGACTATCGGATGCTGGTGTACGCCATTGTGCTCATCCTGGTCATGCTGGCCACCAACAACCCCACCCTCCAGAGCTTTTTCACCTCCCTGTTCCGGAAAAATAAGAAGAAGGAGGCCGCCGGCAAATGAGCGACAAGTATCCCAAGCCCAAGCTGGTGCCGGTGCCCAGCACCAACATCATCCCCGAGCGGGACGTGGGCAAGCGTCCCATCCTGGAGTGCCGCCACCTGGGCATCGACTTCGGCGGGCTCACGGCGGTGGATGACTTCAACATGGCTATCGGCCGCACGGAGATCGCCGGCCTCATCGGCCCCAACGGCGCGGGCAAGACCACGGTGTTCAACCTGCTCACCAAGGTCTACCAGCCCACCCGGGGCACGGTGATGATTGACGGCCGGGACACCGCCGGCAAGAGCACCATCCAGGTCAGCCACATGGGCGTGGCCCGGACCTTCCAGAATATCCGCCTGTTCAACAACCTGACCGTGGAGGAGAACGTGAAGATCGGCCTCCACAACCAGATCCACTACAGCGCCCTCACCGGCATCCTCCGCCTGCCCGCCTTCTGGCGGGAGGAGCGGAAGGCCCACCAGCGGGCCCTGGAGCTGCTGCGCATCTTCGACATGCAGGACATGGCCGGCTATCAGGCCGGCTCCCTGCCCTACGGGGCCCAGCGCCGCCTGGAGATCGTCCGGGCCCTGGCCACCAACCCCAGCCTGCTGCTCCTGGACGAGCCGGCGGCGGGCATGAATCCCTCGGAGACCGCGGAGCTGATGACCAACATCCGCAAGATCCGGGACACCTTCCAGATCGCCATCATGCTCATTGAGCACGACATGAACCTGGTCATGGGGGTCTGCGAGGGCATCTGCGTGCTCAACTTCGGCCGCATCATCGCCAAGGGCACCCCGGACGACATCCAGGCCAACCCGGCGGTGATTGAGGCCTATCTGGGAAAGCGGAAGGAGGCGTAATCCATGGCAATGCTGGAAGTGGAGAACATCCACGTATATTACGGCAGCATCCACGCGGTCAAGGGCGTGTCCTTCCAGGTCAATGAGGGGGAGATCGTCACCCTCATCGGGGCCAACGGCGCAGGCAAGTCCACGGTGCTCAATACGGTCTCCGGCCTCCTCCACCCACGGACGGGCTCTGTCCGCTTCATGGACCAGGACCTGAAGGGCGCGGCCCCCCACAAGGTGGTGGAGCGGGGTCTGGCCCAGGTGCCGGAGGGCCGGCGGATCTTTTTGCAGATGACCGTGGAGGAGAACCTGGAGATGGGAGCCTACACCCAGCCCGGCTCCGCCGTGGCCCCGGGCATGGAGGATGTGTACAAGCGGTTCCCCCGGCTGGAGGAGCGGCGCAGGCAGGTGGCGGGCACCCTCTCCGGCGGCGAGCAGCAGATGCTGGCCATGGGCCGGGCCCTCATGAGCCAGCCTAAGCTGCTGATGCTGGACGAGCCCTCCATGGGTCTGGCCCCCCTGCTGGTGGAGCAGATCTTTGACATCATCCGGGAGCTCCACGCCGCCGGCACCACCATCCTCCTGGTGGAGCAGAACGCCCAGGCCGCTCTGAGCGTGGCGGACCGGGCCTACGTGCTGGAGACGGGCCGCATCTCCCTGAGCGGCACCGGCGCGGAGCTGATGGCCAGCGATCAGGTGCGCAGGGCCTACCTGGGCGGATAGAAGCGCTTCTCCTTCATACTGCTGAACGGGCAGGAGCCCGCGCCGTGATCTGCGGCGCGGGCTCCTTGTCAAAAAAGTGGCTTCGCCACTTTTTTGAGCAAATTTTCACTCCGCTCTGCGCCTCGCTGTACGCCTTTGGCGTACAGTTCGACGCTCGCTCCATGCAAAGTGTTTTTCCCACGTACATGCCGCGGGAAAAACAATCAAAACTTATTTCGCGCCTGCGGGCGCGAAACTCCTGCGGAGGGCTTTGGGGATAGTCTAAGAGCCCGCGCCGTGATCTGCGGCGCGGGCTCCTTATTTGTTTGCTTTACTTGATGGAGAACAGCAGATCCGTGTAGGAGGGGTATGGCCAGTACCGGGCGGAGGTGATGGCCTCCAGCTGGTCCACGGCGGCCCGGAGCCGCTCCATGGCGGCGAACACGGTATATTTATAGTAGTGTGCGGCTCCGTAGGCGTCCTCACTCCGGTGCTCCGCCAGGGCCCTCTCCAGCCCGTCGGTCTGGGCCATCATCTCCCCGGTCAGGGCGCTGAGCCTGCGCAGCAGGTCCTCCTCGCTGCCGCAGTCCAGATCCGCCAGCACGCTCCGCTTGGCGGCCACGCTCCTGGCCACCTCCCCGGAGAAGGCGCTGACAGCGGGGAAGATGTCCCGGCGGACCATGTCCAGCATGGTCCGGGCCTCGATGCCGATGACCTCGCAGTAGTTCTCCAGATGGATCTCGTTGCGGGCCGCCAGCTCCTCCTCGGTGAAGACATTGTGCCTGCGGAAGAGCTCAATGTGCTTGGGCTGGAGGTAGGTTTGCAGGGCGTCGGCGGTGCAGGCCAGGTTGCTCAGGCCCCGCCGCTCCGCCTCCTCCACCCAGGAGTCCTCGTAGCCGTTGCCGTTGAAGATGATCCGCTGGTGGTCCCGCAGGGCGTCCCGGATGAGCTGATGGAGGGCGGCGTTGAAGTCCTCCGCCTGCTCCAGCCGGTCCGCGAACTGGCCCAGCTCCTCGGCCATGATGGTGTTGAGGGCCACGTTGGGCCCAGTGACGGACTGGCTGGAGCCCAGCATCCGGAACTCAAACTTGTTGCCCGTGAAGGCCAGGGGCGAGGTGCGGTTCCGGTCCGTGGTGTCCTGGGGAATGTGGGGGAGCATGTCCACGCCGATGGACAGGGTCTTCTTGCTCTGGTCCACGTACTCGGTGCCCTGGATGATGGCGTCCACAATGGCGGTGAGCTCGTCCCCCAGGAAGATGGAAAGGATGGCCGGCGGCGCCTCCTGGGCCCCCAGGCGGTGGTCGTTGCCCGGGTTGGCCACGGTGCAGCGCAGCAGCTCCTGGTACTCGTCCACGCCCTTGATGAAGGCGGTGAGGAAGAGAAGGAACCGGGCGTTCTGGCTGGGGGTGGAGCCGGGCTTGAAGAGGTTGAGGCCCGTGTCGGTGCTCAGGGACCAGTTGTCGTGCTTGCCGGAGCCGTTGACGCCGGCAAAGGGCTTCTCGTGGAGCAGGCACACCATATTGTGCCGCCCGGCCACCTTCTTCATGATCTCCATGGTCAGCTGGTTGTGGTCGCAGGCGGTGTTGGCGTCGGCGTAGACCGGGGCCAGCTCGTGCTGGGCCGGGGCCACCTCGTTGTGCTTGGTCTTGGCGCAGATGCCCAGCTTCCACAGCTCCTCGTCCAGCTCCTTCATGTAGGCCGCCACCCGGGGCTTGATGGTGCCGAAGTAGTGGTCCTCCAGCTCCTGGCCCTTGGGGGGCTTGGCCCCGAAGAGGGTGCGGCCTGTGAGGATGAGATCCTCCCGCCGGTTGTACACATCCTTGTCAATGAGGAAGTACTCCTGCTCCGGGCCCACCTGGCTGGTGACCTTCTTCACATTCGTGTCCCCGAACAGCCGCAGCACCCGCACCGCCTGGCGGGAGAGCTCCTCCATGGAGCGCAGCAGGGGAGTCTTCTTGTCCAGGGCCTGACCGCTGTAGGAGCAGAAGATGGTGGGGATACAGAGGCTGCCGTCCTTGATAAAGGCAAAGGAGGTGGGGTCCCAGGCGGTGTACCCCCGGGCCTCAAAGGTGGCCCGCAGGCCGCCGGAGGGGAAGGAGGAGGCGTCCGGCTCCCCCCGGACCAGCTCCTTGCCGGAGAAGAGCATCAGCACCCGGCTGGGCCCCTCGGGGGTGAGGAAGCCGTCGTGCTTCTCCGCCGTCACCCCGGTCATGGGCTGGAACCAGTGGGTGTAGTGGGTTGCCCCCCGGTCCATGGCCCAGTTTTTCATCTCGGCGGCCATCTCGTGGGCGGTCTCCAGGCTCAGGGGCGTGCCGTCCTCCACACACTTCTTCCACGCTCTGTAGCAGGTGCTGGAGAGGCGCTGCTTCATGACCTCCTCATTGAATACCATGCTGCCGAACAGCTCGGGAACCTTCTTCTTTTTGCTCATGATCGTTTTCTCCTTTCATCGGTTGGTCCATTGTCGTCTGCCGCCGTCACTCCCCGGACGCGCCATAGTTGCTCAGCACCCGGGCTGATGGATCGTCCACATCGCAGCCCTCCCATTCCCGGTTGGGCATCCAGAAGTCCGCCACCATGGCCGCCTGCCCGGGGTAGTGCCGCTCGAAGATCTCCCGGTAGAGCAGGGACTCCTTGGTAAAGGGCTTTGCGTGGTAGGCGTATTGCTCCGCCCGGTCCCGCCAGTCCGCTCCGCAGACCCGCTCGGCGTGGGCCTTCAGATCGTCCACCAGGCTGTGGCCCACCGCGTCGGAGAAGGCGGCCTTCTCCCGCTGGAGGATGGAGGACGGCAGGCAGTCCCCGGCAAAGGCCCGGCGCAGCAGATACTTGCCCTTGTTGTACACGTTGACCTTCCTGGCCGGGTCCACACTCATGACATACCGCACGAAATCCAGATCCCCGAAGGGCACCCGGGCCTCCAGGCTGTTGGCGGAGATGCAGCGGTCCGCCCGGAGCACGTCGTACATATGCACCTCCCGGATCCGCTTGACCGCCTCGGCCTGGAAGGCCTCCGGCGAGGGGGCGAAGTCGGTGTACTTGTATCCGAAGAGCTCATCGCTGATCTCCCCGGTGAGCAGCACCCGGATCCCGCTCTGCTCGCGGATCGCCCGGCACAGCAGGTACATGCCCATGCTGGCCCGGATGGTGGTGATGTCGTAGGTGCCCAGGATGTATATGAGCTGATCCAGGGCGGAGAGCACGTCCTCCTCGGTGATGTAGATCTCGTGGTGGCGGCTGCCGATGTGGTCCGCCGCCTGCCGGGCATACTTGAGGTCAATGGCGTCGGTGGACATGCCCACGGCGTAGGTCTCAATGGGCCGGCCCAGCAGGCGGGCGGCGATGGCGCAGACCAGGGAGCTGTCCAGGCCGCCGGAGAGGAGGAACCCCACAGGCACGTCCGCGTCCAGCCGCTTCTCCACCGCCAGGATCAGCTTCTCCCGGATATTGGCGCAGACAGCGTCCAGGCTGTCATGGCAGACCTCGTCCACCTGGGCGATATCCCGGTACCGGACAAAGCGGCCATCCCTGTAGAAGCAGCCCGGCGGAAAGGGCATGATCCTGTCCGCCAGGCCCAGCAGACACTTGGGCTCGCTGGCGAAGAGGATGCGGCCGGAGGAGCTGTAGCCGTAGTACAGGGGCCGGATGCCGACGGGGTCCCGGGCGGCCACGAAGCTGCCGGTGGGGGCGTCGTAGAGGATGAGGGCGAACTCCGCGTCCAGCTTGTCAAACATGTCCTCTCCGTACTCACGCCACAGGGGCAGCAGCAGCTCGCAGTCGGAGCCGCTGGAGAAGGCATAGCCCTTCGCCTCCAGCTCCCTTTTCATCTGACGAAAGCCGTAGAGCTCTCCGTTGCAGACCACGGCGCTGCCGTCCGGGGCGGTAAAGGGCTGCATCCCCTCCGGGTGCAGGCCCATGATGGCCAGCCGGTGGAAGAGGAGGCTTCCGCCCGGCAGAGCCAGGGAGCGGCTGCCGTCGGGTCCCCGGCTCTTGGCCGCGGAGAAGGCGTTCTCCAGCCGGGACAGGGGGATATCGGCGGCGGTATAACCCATGATTGCGCACATAAAAAGCACCTCCAGATGTTGCCGGCGTCACTAAAATACAATTTTAGGACGAATCGCCGGAATCCGTGGTGCCACCTAATTTGCCGCTGACGCAGCCCCTTCAGCTCTAACAAGCCTGCCGGCTGTAACGGGCCGCCCCGTCTTCCCTACTGGAGCGCCTTCCGGCAGGCTCGTTCGGGTTGCGGCTACGGAGTGTTATTCACCCGGATTCCCCTGCGGGGTTCCCACTGTCCCCCGCTCACTGAAAGGAGCTCTTCCCGGCTACTTCTCTCCATCAACGCCTTTTGCTTTATGAAATATGGGGTTAGTTTACTCCCTCTGCCCGCTGTTGTCAAGTATTTTCTGCAAGTTGGCAGAAAAATCTTTCATTTTGGGTCCGGTTGCTCTTTTTGGCCGGATGTGGTACAATGGGGCCATCTCAGCGAAGGGGGGTGGCAGCTTTGCGGCTGTGCAGGCGTTCGGCTCCATGCAGGGTCTGATCCGGACAGGACGGCATGGAGCATAAATTAAACCGGTTTGCCCGGACAGGCCTTGCGGATCTGCGGATTTACCTTTCAATCTTATGAAACGCAAAAGGAGCAAGGCCTGCTATGAAACAACATCTGAAACAACCCTTCCCGCCTCTGGCGGGACTGAAAACCTTCCTCATTGTCTGGAGCACCCAGAACCTCTCCACCCTGGGCAGCGCCATGACCAGCTTCGCCCTGGTGGTCTGGTCCTACCAGCAGCAGGGCTCCGCCCTGACCACGGCCCTTCTCAGCGTGTGCTCCTACGTCCCCTACGTCGCTCTGAGCATCTTTGCCGGCAGCCTGGGGGACCGGTGGGACAAGCGCAGAACTATGGCCATGTGCGACACCTTCGCGGCGCTGACCACCCTGGCGGTGCTGGCGCTGCTGAAAACCGGGCAGCTGGCGCTGTGGCATCTGTACCTGCTCAACGCCCTCAACGGCCTGATGAACGCCGTCCAGTATCCGGTCAGCGAGGTGGTGGTGACCCTGCTGACCCCCAAGGACCAGGTGCAGCGGGTATCCGGCCTGCTGTCCCTGTCCCAGTCCCTGACCACCCTGCTCTCCCCGGTCCTCGCCACCGCCCTGCTGGGGCTGCTGGGACTGGAGGCGGTGATCGTCTTTGATCTGGCCACCTGCGCCGCGGCTGTGGGAACCCTGCTCTGGGGGGTGGAATTCCCGGAGACGCCGCCGGCGGAGAAGGTCCCCCTCACCCGGTCCGCCGGAGAGGGGGTGCGGTGGCTGCTGAACCAGCGGGGCGTCCTGGATCTGATCCTGTTTCTGGCGTGCATCAACCTCATCGCCAGCATGTACAACGCGGCCCTGCCGGCCATGGTCCTCTCCCGCCCCGGCGGCGGGGAGACGGCCCTGGGTCTGGTGGAGGCGGCCACGGGGCTGGCCCATCTGGCGGGGAGCCTGCTGGTCACGGCCCTGCCCCAGCCCAGGAGCCGGGTGCGGGTGATCTGCAACTGCCTGCTGGTTTCCATGAGCACGGAAAACCTGCTGCTGGCCCTGGGCCGCGGCACGGGGATATGGTGCTTCGGCGCGGTGCTGGGATGGCTGCTGATCCCCATGATGCAAGCCAACATGAGCGCGCTGCTGCGGCTGCGGATCCCGGTGGAGATGCAGGCCCGGGTCTACGCGGCCCGGAACACCCTCCAGTTTTTCACTATCCCCCTGGGATACCTGCTGGGCGGCTGGCTGGTGGACCGGGTCTGCGAGCCCCTCATGGTCCGGCTGGGCCCGGATGCGGCGCTCACCGCGCTGCTGGGCAGCGGAAAGGGCAGCGGCGCGGCGCTGCTGTTTCTGGTCATCGCCTTTGCCGGGGTGGCCGTGTGCCTCCTCTTCCGGCATGACAGACACCTCTGGTCCCTGGAGGAGCAGGACCGCAGCGCCTCTTGACGGGGTTCCGTTAGCACTCCGGCAAATCGAGTGCTAATGTTTACAGTTTCGTCATACTCTGTTCACAATTAGAAGGCATGATAGAGGCTGAAAATCACAGGGCCCCCTTCCGGCGGCCCCGGCTTTACAGGAGGAAGGCAACATATGGCAAAGAAAGAATTCAAGGCGGAGTCCAAGCGGCTGCTGGATCTGATGATTAACTCCATCTACACCCACAAGGAGATCTTCCTGCGGGAGATCATCTCCAACGCCAGCGACGCCATTGACAAGCTCTGCTACAAGTCCCTGACCGACGAGAACGTGGGGCTCAAGCGGGAGGACTTCCGCATCACCATCCACGCGGATCCGGACGGGCGGACGCTCACGGTCAGCGACAACGGCATCGGCATGGACGAGAGCGAGCTGGAGAACAACCTGGGCGTCATCGCCTCCAGCGGCACCTACCAGTTCCGCCAGGAGGTGGGCAAGGACAGCGAGGATGTGGACATCATCGGCCAGTTCGGCGTGGGCTTCTACTCCGCCTTCATGGTGGCCGATCAGATCACGGTCATCACCAAAAAATATGGCGAGAGCCAGGCCTACCGCTGGGAGAGCGACGGTGCCGACGGCTACACCGTCACCCCCTGCGATAAGGAGACCGTGGGCACCGACATCATCATGCACATCAAGCCCGACGAGGGCGAGGAGACCTACGGCGAATTTCTCCAGGAGTACACCCTGCGCAGCCTGGTGAAGAAGTACTCCGACTACATCCGCTGGCCCATCCGCATGGAGGTCAGCAAGTCCCGGAAGAAGGAGGACTCCCCCGAGGACAAGCCCGAGTATGAGAGCTACAAGGAGGAGGAGACCCTCAACAGCATGGTCCCCCTCTGGCAGCGGAAGAAGAGCGACGTCTCCCAGGAGGAGTACGACAAGTTCTACCAGGAGAAGTTCAACGACTTCACCGCCCCCCAGTCCGTGATCACCGTATCCGCCGAGGGTCAGGTGTCCTACAAGGCCCTGCTGTATATCCCCTCCCGGCCCCCCTTCGACTACTACAGCGCCGACTATGAGCGTGGCCTCCAGCTCTACTCCGCCGGTGTGATGATTATGGACAAGTGCGCGGACCTCATCGGGGAACACTTCGGCTTTGTGAAGGGCGTGGTGGACTCCCCGGATCTGAGCCTGAACATCTCCCGGGAGCTCCTCCAGCATGACCGTCAGCTGCGGCTCATGGCCAACAACATTGAGAAGAAGGTCAAGGGCGAGCTGGAGCGGATGCTCAGGGAGGACCGGGAGGGCTATGAGAAGTTCTACAAGAACTTCGGCCGCCAGCTGAAGGTGGGCTGCCTGAACAACTACGGGGCCAAGAAGGAGCTTTTGCAGGATCTGCTGCTGTTCTACTCCTCCACAGAGAAGAAGCTGGTCACCCTCTCCGAGTACGTGGACCGGATGCCGGAGAGCCAGAAGGTGATCTACTACGCCGCCGGCGAGGACGTGGCCAACATGGACAACCTGCCCCAGACGGAGCTGCTCCGGGAGCGGAACGTGGAGATCCTCTACCTCACCGATCAGCCGGACCAGCTGCTCATGGAGGTCCTGCGGGAGTACAAGGAGAAGAGCTTCCGCTCCGCCGTGGACGGCGATCTGGAGCTGGAGGACATGCCCGAGGAGAAGCCGGCGGAGGAGTACAAGGAGGCCCTGGACTTCATCAAGGAGGCCCTGGGCCAGGAGGTGGACGAGGTCCGGGTGTCCCGGAAGCTGAAGACCCACCCCGTGTGCCTCACCTGCGGCGAGGGTGTCAGCTTCGAGATGGAGCGGTATTTTGCCGTGGCCCAGCCGGAGATGGGCATGAAGGCCAAGCGGATCCTGGAGCTGAACGTGGACCATCCCGCCTTCGCCACCCTGGACAGCGCCCGCGCCGCCGATCCGGAGAAGGCCAGGAAGTACGCCCAGGTGCTGTTCAATCAGGCCAAGCTGATCGCCGGCCTGCCCATCACCGATCCCTCCGGATACACCGATCTGCTGTGCAGCCTGTGGGCTTAAAACCGGGATTGGGCGAATTGCACAAAATTTAACTTTTCCCGGGAAAACGGCGTTATGTATACCAGATTGTCATAGATTTGTTTATCGGAACGGATTTGCCGCTGTGAGCGGCAAATCCGTTCTTTTTTGCCTCCATTCAGAATCCAAATATGAACATTCTGTGAAAACGCTACCAACGCGCTACCAAGGTTTTTTTCGTGCTACCAACTGCAATCACTGGACCCATAACCGATATAGTTGACATAAATTTTTGGCGTGCTACCAGATCGCGAAAATCGTCTACCAAGGATCTCCCTCCACACCCCGAA
>CAJTWF010000007.1 GCA_910579965.1 uncultured Oscillospiraceae bacterium | reverse complement strand
TGGAGCAGGACATGGTGATGAATGTGCTGGCGGCGGGGATGGAGATTCCCGATGAGCAGCTCAAGGCGCTCCGTGGGCGGTGCGTCCAGAACGTGAAAAAGACAGGCGGCAGCGTCACGCTGGACGATGCCGTCCGCTATCAGAACGGCGGACTGTGAAAAAAGTAGTAGCTATATTCCGCAAAATGTGGTATGTGTTGGTGTTGCAAAGGAGGTAGTAGACATGAGAACGATTCTGGAAGATCTCTACTACGGCAACATCACACCCAACGAACAAAGGATGGTACCTGACTCAGAGATGAAGAAAGCGGTGGATCGTGTCGCCAGCTGTGAAAAACAGCTTATGGAGCAGATCGGGGAAACCGAGCAAGAGACTCTTACAAAACTCATTCGGTCACAGCATGAGATCAACAGCATCACAGCAACCGAAAATTTTATCCTGGGCTTTCGACTGGGCGTCAGGTTGATGGCCGAGTGCATGGACGAAAACGACGGAGATATTCGGACTGGAGGTGAATAACAGATGGCTAAGCGCAGACCGTCCGGCGACGGTATGGTGCGCAGGCGTGAGGACGGACGCTGGGAGGGCCGCATCGTGGTGGGTCACAAGGAGAATGGCGAGTCCATCTTCCGCTACATCTCCGCCAAGAGCCAGAAGGCTCTGATGAAAAAGCTGCACCAGAGCATCGAGGAGTACCGGGACGTGGACCTGAGCGAGGACAGCCGGATGCCGCTGGGTGAGTGGCTGGACCGCTGGCTGGAGGAGTACGTCTCGCCCACAGTGCGGGAGTCCACGCTGAGGGGCTACCGCCAGTACATCGAGTGCTACATCAAGCCCCGCCTGGGGGACAGGCCGGTGTGCAAGGTCACCGCCGCCGACGTGCAGGCTCTGTACCGGGAGGTGCAGAAGAACGGGCGCAAGACCGAGCATCCCGAGTACGGGTACACGCTCTCCGGCTCTACCGTCCGCAGTCTCCACGGTGTGCTCCACCAAGCCATGTACGCGGCGGTGCGGGAGCGGCTCACGGCGAGGAATCCTACAGAGGGTGTCACACTCCCCAAAAAGAAAGCCTCCGCCAAGCAGATCCTCAACAACGAGCAGCTGGAGCGGTTCATGCCCTGACCAGCGGCGTGGACGCCAAGACCCTCTCTGGTATCCTGGGACACACCAAAGCGTCATTCACCCTGGACACCTATACCCACGTCACTGGAGATATGCACCGCCGGGCGGCGGAGATCGTGGGTGGCTTTCTGGACGACATTATGGTGAGGGGGTGAGAGTATGGCGAAAAAGCGGAAGAAGGGTGAGGGCACCATCCGCCTGCGGAAGGACGGACGGTGGGAGGGCCGGGTGGTTATTGGCTACGATGAGGGCGGCAATCCCAAGACAAAGAATGTTCTGGCTAAGACCAAGAAAGAGTGTGCCGAGAGGTTGGAACAGCTGAAAAAAGAGCAGGGCGGTTCCGGGCCGGTGAAGGTTAGGTCGGAGATGCGGTTCGGGGACTGGCTGGACTTCTGGTATCAGAGTTACTCCAAGCCGGCCTTGCGGCACACCACCCAACTGAGCTATGAGAACTGGATTTACCTCCACGCCATTCCGGGCGTGGGGGACATCCCGCTGAACAGGCTGTCCCAGTCCGACCTCCAGCAGTTCTTCACCGAGATGAAAAGGGGTGGGAGAATCAACAACGTGGAGCGTCACGGCACCGGAATGGCGGATCGCTCGGTGCGCAGCTGTCATGCGGTGTGTCAGATGGCGCTGGATCGGGCAGTAAAGGAGGGGCTCATCCGGGTAAACCCGGCCATCGGCTGTAAGCTGCCGCCTCTGCGGGAGAAGGAAATGAAAATTCTTACCAAGGAAGAGATCCAGAGGTTCCTAATTCAGGCCAAGGCGGAGGGGATGTACGAACTGTTCCTCCTGGAGCTGACCACGGGGATGCGCCGGGGTGAGCTGCTGGCCCTGCAATGGTCCGACCTGGATTTCAAGACAGGCCGGCTCCGTATCAGCAGGCAGGTGTACTCAGTCAACGGCAGGCTGGAGGTCAACGAACCGAAGACAAAGGCCGCCATCCGCACGGTCATCCTGCCTCCCGCCATGGTGGAGCTGCTGGCGGAGTACAAGGCGCAGGTGTTCTCAGCGTGGATGTTCCCCTCCCGCGTCAAGCCGGAGCAGCCTGTGGACCCAGGCTATGTCCGCAAGCGTCTGCAAGTCATCCTGGAGCGGGCTGGGTGCAAAAGGGTGAAGTTCCATGACCTCCGCCACACCTTCGCCACCATGTCCCTGGAGAACGGGATGGATGTAAAGACCCTGTCCACCATCATTGGGCATGTCTCCTCCGCCACCACGCTAAACATTTACACCCACGTCACCGGCGAGATGCAGCGGAATGCGGCCCGGAATATCGACCAAGGCATCGCTGGGGTGGAGGTACAGGAGCAGGATGAAACGGAGCGGGAGGAAACTGCTCCTTCAGTACAGTTCACCCCCTACCGCCCTCCTCACCGCAGGCCGGGGACGGGCTGCATCAGCCAAATCAATGACCACCTGTGGGAGGGCCGCTACTCGCCCAAGTGGATCGACGGCAAAAAACACGCCCGCAACATCTACGCCCATACCCGTGAGGAGTGCGAGGAGAAGCTGGCGGCGCTGATCGTCCAGATGAAGCGGGAACTGGCGGAGTTGAAAGCGGCACAGGCGGCGAGAATGTCCTCCAGATATTGAGGTGCCATTACCAAAGATAGGCCAGCGAACCGAAAACGATTCGTTGGGTTCTTATGAAAGAAACTTATGCAGACAATTCCAACAGGGCACAGAGAGATTTTGATTCTGCCATCATAATTTTATTTTCCTATTTTCTCTTCCGAAATTATGGTGTATACTAAGAGGCAGAAGGGGGTGCCGGTATGCCTCAAAGCTTAACGGATATACAGATGGTGCTTGCGCCTGTTTTCGCCGCTTATGGCATCTCGCGTGCCGTCCTGTTCGGCTCTGTAGCCAAAGGAACTGCCACAGAGAAGAGCGACCTGGACTTATTGGTGGACAGCAAATTACAGGGGCTGAAGTTTGTGGGCTTTATGGAGGCCGTCCGTCAAGCGGTGGGAATGCCTGTGGACATTTTTGATGTGCGGCATATTGAGAAGGACTCAAAAATCGACCGTGAAATTGCTTCTACTGGGGTAACGATTTATGAGAAATGAAGGGCCTTCGAAATCGCGTCGTCCACGATTATGAGGGAGTAAACCTTCGACTTGTGTGGGAGATTATTAGTGGAGAGAGACCGGATCTGAGGGACAGCTTGAAGGAATTGCTGTAAGATGTGAAAGCAATTTACCAGACCGCATATCTCATTTTTTGACTGAAGGAATGAGGCCTTGCGGGAACAGCGATTTACAAAACGGGATTGGGCCCTTTTCCGCGGTAAAATTGGCAGCTGGCAGGAAGCCTACATGGGCAGGCTATGCGATGAGTATATAGAACTGCTGAGCGGCGATGGTGATCCGTCAGAAAAATTCTGGCAGCTTGATAAGCGGATAAGGAGTGACAAAAGAAATCCAGGTGTCCAGCTACAGATGACCCGGACAAATTTTATCTACAACATCATTGCGCTTATCAACAATGATGTAATCAGCATAGAAGGTTTGGAAGATTTCAGTGATGAGCTGAAGGAAACTGTAAACGCCTTTCTTGAGCGGCAGAACTGGAACCATTCGGACGAAAATTGATATCAGGCAGGTAGCGTATAAGCCAGCAGAACAAGGGATGGCGGGCCAAAGTAACAGCTCGCCGCCCAAAAATTTTCTGAAACCCGTCTGTGGTATTTCTGTGGTCAAAAGAAAAATCACCCCAGTTTTCACTGAGGTGATTTCTTATTTGGTGGACTCGAAGGGGATCGAACCCTCGACCTCTGCGATGCGAACGCAGCGCTCTCCCAGCTGAGCTACGAGCCCAAATCAGCACTTTTCATGCGAAAAAAGTTGCGAATTCTGGATTTCTCAAATATTCGATTTTCAGGGGAAAGTCCAACAAATCGGACAGGAAAACAGGGAACGGAAAATCGGGTCGGATGTGTCTCGCTATGGATGCGAACCGTGCGCTCTCCCAGCTGAACTACGAGCCCAAATCGGCACTTTTCGTGCGAAAAAAGTTGCGAATTTTGGATTTCTCAAATATTCAATCTTCAGGGGGAAGTCCAACAAATCGGACAGGAAAACGGGGAACAGAAAATCGGGTCGGATGTGTCTCGCTATGGATGCGAACGCTGCGCTCTCCAAGCTGAGCTAATCGCCCGTATGGGTGGTACCTGAGTTACGTGCCACATTTTGTAGAATTAACTTTTTTGTGATGTGAACCGAATGGCAACCATCCGAGTTACGCCCCTGAAACGTGGGGCATATAACTGGCCCGTTTGCTCTCCCAGCTGAGCTACAGGCCCATTTTTTCAACAACGATATGTATTATAGCTTATCAGATCAGATTTGTAAAGCCCTTTTCTGCAAGAAATGGATCTTTTTTGCCAACCTGTTGCCGCACGGCTACTGGAGCTGACGGAGCAGATGCCCCGCCCGCCATCGTCCCTCTGCGGAGCTGCCGGGAGCCGGACCAATCCTCCACAATACAGAGCCGCCCGCCCCGATACGTATCGGGGCGGACGGTCTTCCCTACGCCTTGAGCACAAAGATATGGGAATCAAAGTCACAGGCTGCGGGCTCGTCGGGCTGACGCTCGCCGGCGGCGCTGTCTGTGGTGAGCAGGCCCAGCCGCATCAGCTCGTCGCCGCCCCGGCGGACTCCGCCGTCCACGGCGTAGTCCAGAGCCGGATCCAGCCCCCGCAGCTTCACACGGCGGTAGGGGCCGTTGACCTCGTTAAGCACCCTGTACCAACCCACCAGGGCCGTGCGTCTATCCTTGCTCACCACCATCCAGGCGGTAAAATTGCTCTCAAAGGGGGACAGGAGGCGGTAGAAGTCACCGAACTGGATCACCTCCCGGTACTCCTTCATGAACGCGATCTGACTGCGCACCTGGGCCCGCTCCTCCGCCGTAAGCCGGTTAAGGTCCAGCTCATAGCCAA
Source organism: uncultured Oscillospiraceae bacterium (assembly GCA_910579965.1). Lineage (GTDB taxonomy): Bacteria > Bacillota > Clostridia > Oscillospirales > Oscillospiraceae > Pelethomonas. Next base: position 87,011 of record CAJTWF010000007.1, on the reverse strand, counting down.
AGGTGCCGAAACAGGCCACATCAGCCCGGGTGGACAGGGGGGTGACCCGGTTGACCTGGTGGTTGGGCACCGCCGATACATGGGCCCCTATGGCGCTGACAGGATAGCAGAAGGTGGTGCCGTACTGGATCTTCAGCCGCTCCACCGCGTCGGAGTTATCGGAGGCCCAGCCCTGGGGCGCGTAGTAGAGCAGGCCCGGGTCAAACCGCCCGCCGCCGGAGGCGCAGGACTCAAAGAGCACATGGGGGAAGCGCTTGGTCAGCCGGTCATAGAGGCGGTACACCCCCAGGATGTACCGGTGGAGCACCTCCCCCTGCTGGTCCGGCGGCAGCGCGGCGGAGTATGCCTCTGTGATGGAGCGATTCATGTCCCATTTGACATAGGACACCTTGGCCTCGGACAGAATCCTTGCCATCATGTTGTAGATGCAGTCCACCACCTCCGGCCGGGAGAAGTCCAGCACAAGCTGATTGCGCCCGAAGGAGGTCCGCCGGTCCGGGGTGTGGAGAATCCAGTCCGGATGGGCCCGGTAGAGATCAGAGTCCTTGTTGACCATCTCCGGCTCAAACCAGAGGCCAAACTTCATTCCCAGCGCCTCAATGCGCTCCGCCAGGCGGGTGATGCCCCCGGGGAGCCGGTCCGGGTTGGCCACCCAGTCTCCCAGACCCGCAAGGTCGCTGCACCGGGCTCCGAACCAGCCGTCGTCCAGAACAAACAGCTCCACGCCGTCCTCCCTGGCCGCTTGGGCAATGGAGATCAGCTTGTCCTCGGTGAAATTAAAATAGGTGGCCTCCCAGTTGTTGATGAGGATGGGGCGGGGCCTGTCCCGCCACTGACCCCGGGCCAGCCGGGACCGGTAGAGCCGGTGGAAGGTCCGGCTCATCTCCCCCATGCCCTGGCAGGAGTAGACCATCACCGCCTCCGGGGTCTGGAACACGCCGCCGGGGGAGAGCTTCCAGTCAAAGCCGAAGGGGTTGATCCCCAGGGTGACCCGGGCGGTGTCCCAGGTGTCCACCTCCACCTGGGCCAGGAAATTGCCGGAGTAGACCAGGGAGAAGCCCAGCACCTCCCCCCGCTCCTCATCCGCGCCCGGGCGGCGGAGCATGATGAAGGGGTTGTGGTTGTGAGAGGAGTGGCCCCGGGCGGACTCCACCGACTGGATCCCCTGCTCCAGACGGCGCACCTTCATATGCCGCTCCCGGGACCAGGCCCCGGAGAAGTGGACGAACTCATAGCCGCTGTCCGGCAGGTCCAAAGACAGGCTCATGGCGGCGGTGAGGTGGAGCTCCAGGCCGCCGTGGTTCTCCAGCCGGGCGGACCGGGCCAGAACCGGCTGGCCGGCAAAAAGGGTGTAGCTGAGATAGAGGGACGTTTGCAGGAGCTCGTCCTCCAGATGTACGGTAAGTGTCTCCGCCTCCCCGTCCGCCTCGCAGTAGGTGGCGGGCAGCCCCTCCAGGGGCGGCTTGCCGGACGTTACGGTGTGGGAGCGGTAGACAAAATCGGTAATGCGGCTGCCGTTGGGCTGGCGCAGCTCTACCGCCGGATGACGGAAATCCGTGGAGCCGCAGGAGGGGTACTCCTGCTTGCAGTGCTCCAGGGAGAAGGAGCCGCAGCCCTCAAAGACACAGGAGGACATGGGGCGGCAGCGCATCTCCAGCAGGTGGTCAAAGTCCTCCCGGTCCCGGATGGCCTGGCCAAAATAGAGCTGGCCCAGGGCGCCGTTGGGGAGCACCTTCATCAGATAGCTGACCGCGCCGTTGGTGAGGTGAAAGGTCTTTGTGTTCTCGTGGTAGTAGATACTCATGGAAAACCTCCTGGTTTCTAGGTGGTGGGCTTGTATCGGACCCTGCGGCTGCACGGGTGCTCCGCCGCGTTCCTGCCATGATAGCACATCCGGGGGCGGAATACAAGTGGGCAAGTCCGTCTGTCACGCGTTCAGTTCCTCTCCTGTGGTATTGCGGGACAGAACACCGGGGCGCTGCCCGGAAAGTGGATTTATTTGACAAACCCCCAGAAAATCATAAGATTTTCTGGGGGTTTGGTATGCCAGACAGGATTCGAACCTGCGACCTTTGGAGTCGGAGTCCAACGCGCTATCCAGCTGCGCCACTGGCACATATTTATTTTTGAGGATAACTGCTTTGCACAGTATAGCAGATATTTTCTGAATTGTAAAGAGTAAACTTGAAATTTTCAGGGAAATCCATTTTTACAGCGGCAGATGGATCCTTTCGGGATTTGTACATGGGCGGGCGATGCTCGCCCCTGCAGGAGGATGCGTTTGGGGGAAAATGGATTTCCCTGTGAAATTTACCAATCCAGAAAAATTCCCGTCCTCCGCGGCGCATACGGAGGCGGGAAAGCGGCCGGCTTTGCGGTACAGCCGGCCGCTCTGCGTGTTTGGCGCCCTGTCCGGTCAGCGTCAGCCCTTGAGCTGGGCGGCCAGCTCCGGCAGGCTCCGGACCACGCTCTCGTCCAGCCACGTGGTCTTCTCCACAGACCCGCCGTCGTGGTACACCGCCGCCAGCACGCCCTCCGTGGGCAGGGACCAGCCGCCGCCGGTCTGCTCATAGCTGACGGAGGCCCGGAATACGTCTATGTATCCGTCCCGCAGACCGGTGAAGGTGCTGTGCCAGCCGATGCCGTTGACCCGGTACTGCCCCGTATGGGCGGCCTTGGTCTCGTCGGGCCAGGAGAGCATGTAGCTCTCCACCGCGTTCTGAATCTTGTCGTCCAGCACATACCCGTCCTTGTCCAGAAACAGCACCGTCAGCCCCTCGGCCTCCTGCCAGTCCGGCTCCGCGGGGAGCACAAAGCTGTCCGCAAAGGGCTCCTTGTCCCCCGCCTTCAGGGTCCGCGCCAGCGCCGCCGCCAGCTTCTCATACTTCCGCCAGCCCTCGTCGTCCGCGGGGCCAAAGGTGACGCTCCAGCCGCCGCCGGCCCCCTCGCTGGCGTAGAAGGTCAGCGCCTTTGTGCCGTTTTCACCGGCCCAGGCGGTCACAAAAGTCCCGTCATAGCCGGCCTGCCGCTCCTGGGCTACCTCCAGCACCGTCGCGCCGTCGTTTATGGCAATGCCGTCCGGCGTGCCGGACACCGTCCAGCCATCCGGCACATAGATGCTCCAGCCGTCCCCCTCATAGAGGGTGCAGGGCACGTCCTCGCTCCCCACCTTGACGCTCAGCTGCTTTTCCGCCGGGGGCTGGGGCGCTGGCGCGGGCTCTGTCTGATTAACCGGCTCCTTGGGCGGCTCCTCCTCCTGGTTCCAGGGCTGCCATACCCCCAGGCCCACCCCCGCCGCAATCAGCAGAGCTAATCCCGATCCCAGGGCAATCTTCGCCCGTGTGCTCAATCCCTTCAATTTTGTCAGCAATGTGTGTTACCTCCTGTCTCAGTGTCCATTCTTTTCTTTAATAAAGAAAAGAATCAAAAGAAATTTTTACCGCTATTGGTTGTCTTTCTGCCCTTCCGCTGTCGAAGTCCAGGGCTTTCTGTCGACAGCATAACACATAATTGCATCAAAGTCGTTACTAACTGCTGACGATTCGGCTACAAATCTGTTTCCAATGGTAACAAAAGGAAAACGCGCAGAAGCCCCCGCCCAATGGCGGGGACTTCGTCATGCTTCAGGGTTCGGCGGCTTCTCCTCCTGGGCTAAAAACGCTTCCGCCTCGTCCATCGCAGTTTGCAGGATCTCCCGCGCATTCCCCACCTTCAGCAGGTCCTCGCTGTTCAGAGCCGTCAGCGCCCGGTCAATCTGGCAGAATAAATATAAACAGACTCTTTTATACTTGCATATTTGGTTGATTTCCATATTTTCTCTCCGTTATTGCGTCAAAAATGCGTCATACTCCCAATAAACAATAACATGGCGTTATGATGATGTCAATATTTCGTCAAGGGGAAAAATATGAAGAAGGATGAAACTCCGCGCTATACGCTGCGCGTGCCAAAAGAACTTTTGGATAAGTTTGCATATATTGCCGCCTATCATGGAAGAAGCAAAAATAAAGAGCTGGAACAGATGATTATTTCCCGCATTAAAGCCTTTGAAAACAAACATGGGCCGATCATCATTTCTCAGGATAGTGAGGATTGAAAACTGAAAGAATACCGCCCTGTTGTAGCAAAATACACCGGGGCGGTTTTTTTAGGTAAAAACCGCACTGACATCACGGAAATCTATTTTTGAAGGAGGAGCCGTCCGGATACCATCCAGCGCTCCGACAGATGTGATGTAGGGGCGAGCATTGCTCGCCCGTTTCCACCGATTCTTAGCCGCGCCATCGAAAGCTCGCTGGTTTTCGAGACATTACGGGCGAGCAATGCTCGCCCCTACATGGATTCTGCAAAATTCAAGGCTGTGCAATAAACATGGATTTCCCTGCGCTGACCTATAAAAAGGAGACCTGCCGCCGTGAACCTGCTTCTTGACCTCCTCTTCCCGCCCAGGTGCGCCTTCTGCGGCGCGCTCATGGACCGTCCCGGCGAGGGCGTGTGCCCGGACTGCGTCCTCCCCCTCGTCCCGCCGGAGAAGATCCTGCGCCCGGTGGGAGAGCGGGGCTACCCCTGCGCGGTGGCCCTCTACTACGACGGGCCCGTGCAGACCGGCGTGCGGGCCATGAAATTCCAGGGCAAATCCTGGCGGACGAAGGTGTTCGCCCGGTATATCGTCCAGGCTGCGGCGGAGCACCTCTCCGGCAGCTTCGACGCGGTCACCTACGTCCCTGTCAGCCCCCGGCGGAGATTTGTCCGGGGCTATGACCAGGCCCAGATTCTGGCCCGGGAGGCCGCCGGAATCTGGGGCGTCCGGGCGGAGCGAACCCTCCGCAAGGTCCGCCACAACCGGGCCCAGTCCTCCCTCTCCAGCCCCCGGGAGCGGCAGGAAAACGTGAAAAACGCCTACGCCGTGCCCTGGCCCGGGCAGGTGGCGGGCCGCCGGTTCCTGCTCATCGACGACGTATGTACCACCGGCGGAACCATGGCCGCCTGCGCCGACGCGCTGACGGCGGCTGGCGCCGCATCGGTGGTCTGCGCGGCTCTGGCGGGCGGGCACGGCGCAAATATCCCGGAATAGCGAAGAACCGGCGGATGGAGACCGCTTTTTTGGGTAAAATTTAATAAAGAAAGTGGACTGTGCCGCTTGCAAAATTTGGAGCGGCTTAGTATAATGAGTTTTTAGAGTACAAGCAAGGAAATTGCTAAGAATAGAATGGAAAGCTGACGAGGTGGAAAATATGTGCGCTATTGCGAAGGATATTGGTATTGATTTAGGTACTGCTTCCGTACTGGTATATGTCAAGGGCAAGGGCATCGTGCTCAACGAGCCCTCCGTTGTGGCTATGGACAAGAACACAGGCAAGCTGCTCAAGGTGGGCGAGGAGGCCCGCCAGATGCTGGGCCGCACCCCGGGCAACATCGTGGCCATCCGCCCCCTGCGGGAGGGTGTCATCTCCGATTACGACATGACCGAGCGGATGCTCAAGGAGTTTATCCGTAAGGTGGCCGGGTTCATGGTCTTCAAGCCCCGGGTCATCATCTGCGTCCCCTCCGGCATCACGGAGGTGGAGGAGCGCGCCGTGGTGGACGCGGGCATCCAGGCCGGATGCCGGCGGGTGTACCTCATCGAGGAGCCCGTGGCCGCCGCCATCGGCGCGGGCATCGACATCACCAAGCCCGACGGCCATATGGTGGTGGACATCGGCGGCGGCACCGCCGATATCGCCGTCATCTCCCTGAGCGGCGTGGTGGAGTCCGCGTCCATCAAGGTGGCCGGGGACCAGTTCAACGAGGCCGTGGTCAAGTATATGCGCCGCAAGCATAACATCCTGGTGGGAGAGAGCACGGCGGAAAAGATGAAGATCTCCATTGGCTGCGTCTACCCCAAGGAGGAGGAGACCACCATGGATGTAAAGGGCCGGTGCCTGCTCACGGGCCTGCCCAAGACCATCACTGTCTCCTCCGGGGAGATGCTGGAGGCCTTTGAGGAGCCCACGGAGCGGATCCTGGAGAGCATCCACGCCGTTCTGGAGCGCACGCCCCCGGAGCTGGTGGCGGACGTGTCCACCAACGGCATCATGATGACCGGCGGCGGCAGTCTGGTCTATGGCTTTGACAAGCTCATCACCTCCCGCACCGGCATTGTCACCACGGTGGCGGACAACGCCATCGCCTGCGTGGCCGAGGGCACAGGCAAGAGCCTGGACATGATTACGGACATGCAGGAGGGCACCATCAACCTCTCCCGCCGCCGTCAGGTGAACTGATCCGGGGGCTCCATCGCTCTTTTTCACAAAAATATGATTTTCTCTTGCAAAAGGGGAGGAAATCTGATAGAATAATTCAGCGTCCCGTCAAAAGGCAGTTTTTACCACCAGATATCATCCGTTCGGAGGTTTCGATAGAATGTCAAAAAAACCGATTAGTCAAAAGCGCGCGGACCGGGAGAAGCAGGAGAGCCAGGCCCTGCACCGGGTTTTTAATGTGTTTCTGCTGGGTCTGGCGGCGGAGTGCTACCTTCTTCTGGTGTACCGGGGCTACGCCATGGGCACCATTGACTCCCTGCTCATCTGGCACCAGATCCTCACCTGGGGTATGTACCTGGGGCTGGTGATGCTGATTGCCGGCATCGCCGTGGGCGTTGCCAAGCGGAAGGACCGCCGGCTGCGCACGATCATGACCTGGGTGGCCGGCGGGGGCCTGTTCCTGGCCCTGACCGGATGGGTGGTCACCTTCTTCTTTGACAACAGCCGGGGCATTACCGCCATGTGCGTGCTGGTCCCCATTGCCGTGGTGCTGGCGCTGGTCTACCTGCTGTTCCAGCCCGAGTGCTTCCTCTGTACCCTGACCGTCAGCTGCGCCATGTTCGCCGTGTGGGCCCGGGGGGCCTCTGCGGACTCCTCCGCCTTTGGCATGGTGGTGATCGCGGGCTGCGTGGTAGGCGCTCTGCTGCTGGCTGCCGCCGCCTATCTGGTCAGCAAGGCCCAGAAGGACGAGGGCAAGCTGTGGGGCGTGCGGGTCCTTACCCCGGAGTGCGACTATCGGGTGGTCTACGGCGTGCTGGCTGTGGCGCTGGTGTGCGTGGCTCTGGCGGCCGCGGCGGCCCCTGCGGCCTACTATCTGCTGTGGGTGCTGGGCATCCTGCTGTTTGCCGAGCTGGTGTACCACACCACCAGGCTGATGTAATCTCTTTCCCCATGCCGTCTGCGGCGTCCGGAAAAGGATCAAAAGGAATATTGAGAGAGACAGGACCGGCGGTCCTGTCTCTTTTTGCTATGCCAGCCCGCCCTCTTACAGAATAAAGCCGCCGTCCGCCGTGAGGACCTGGCCGGTGATGAACCCCGCCTTGTCCCCGCCCAGGAAGGCCACCGCCTCCGCCACCTCCTCCGGCGTACCCAGCCGGCCCATGGGGGTCTCCTCCGCCAGGGCCGCCAGGGTCTCCCGGCCCAGGACCTCCACCATGTCCGTGCGGATGACCCCCGGGGCCACGCAGTTGACCCGGATGCCCGAGGGGGCCAGCTCCATGGCCAGGGAGCGGGTCAGGCCGATAAGGGCCGCCTTGGTGGCGGAGTAGGCCGACTCGCAGGAGGCCCCCCGCTGGCCCCAGATAGAGGAGATGTTCACAATGGAGCCCGCCTTCTCGTGGAGCATGTGGGGCAGCACCGCCTGGATGGTGTGGAAGGCGCCGTCCACGTTCACGGCGAAGATCCGCCGCCAGAAATCCTCCTCAATGTCCTGAAACTGGCGCTGGCTGGCTGTGCCCGCGTTGTTCACCAGCAGGGACACCGGGCCGAAGGCCATCTCCACGCGGGTGACGGCGGCGGTGATGGCCTCCCGGTCCGCCACGTCGGCCTGAACCGCCAGGGCCTGATATCCCTGCCCCCGCAGCTCCTCCTCCAGGGCCAGGGCCTGATCCCGGGCCTGGAGGTAGTCGATTCCCACGGACCAGCCCTCCGCCGCCAGACGGCGGGCAATGGCCCGGCCGATGCCCCGGCTCGCGCCGGTAATGAACGCTGTTCTGCCCATATGTTCTCCTCCTGCTCTATGTTTGATTTTATGATACCTCCATCCCGGCCCGGTGTCAAGGCGCGGGCGCAGAAGCCCCCACGCCCGTATCAGGAAAAATGGTAAGATGAGACCGGCGTGCGCAAAAGTGAAAAGCAGCTTGCCTTTTCCTGCTGCCCATGGTATGCTTGCGGCAGGAAGGCCGCCGGCGCGCCGGCGGCCGCGGATAAACGCCTCTGAAATATATCTTTTTTACGCCAGGAAAAGAATCAATCCACCAGGAGGAAACGCAGTATGAATTACGCATCAGAGCTGGCGCGGTGGCTGGACCGCGCGGGGGAGGACCCGGAGCTGATCGAGGAGCTGAGGGCTGTGGAGACGGACGAGGCGGCGGTCTCCGACCGATTCTACCGCCATCTGGCCTTCGGCACCGGCGGCCTGCGGGGCGTGCTGGGGGCGGGGACCAACCGCATGAACATCTACACCGTCCGCCGGGCCACCCAGGGCCTGGCCGACTACCTCAACGCCTCCGGCCTGCCCAGGAGCGTGGCCATCGCCCACGACAGCCGGCTGAAGGGGGCCCTCTTTGCCCGGGAGACGGCCCGGGTGCTGGCGGCCAACGGCATCACCGCCCACCTCTACCCCCGCCTGGAGCCCACCCCGGCCCTGAGCTGGGCGGTACGGTATCTGGGCTGCGGGGCCGGCGTGTGCGTCACCGCCAGTCACAACCCCGCCCAGTACAACGGCTACAAGGTCTACGGCGCGGACGGCTGCCAGATCACCCCCGAGGCGGCGGAGAGGGTCCTGGCCGCCATGGAGAAAACCGACTGCTTTGACGGCGTGAAGCTGGCGGACTACGACGCGGCCGCCGCCCAGGGCCTGATCCGCACCATCGGCGAGGACTGCCTGGACGCCTTCGTGGACGCGGTGCTGGCCCTGCGGCCCGGCAGCGACGTGAGCCGGCTGCGGCTGGTGTACACCCCCCTCAACGGCTCCGGCCTGGAGTGCGTGAAAAAGCTGCTGGAGAAGATGGGCGTGACAGAGCTGACCGTGGTGCCGGAGCAGGAGGCCCCGGATGGCCGCTTCCCCACCTGCCCCTACCCCAACCCGGAGATCCGGGAGGCCATGGAGCGGGGTCTGGCCCTGTGCGGTCAGGTGAAGCCGGACCTGCTCCTGGGCACGGACCCGGACTGTGACCGCATGGGCGCGGCGGTGCCCGACGGCCAGGGGGGCTACCGGCTCATCACCGGCAATGAGATGGGCGTCCTCCTCTTTGACTACCTGTGCCGTATTCGGACGGAGCGGGGCGCCATGCCCCAAGCCCCTGTGGCCGTGACCACCATCGTGTCCACGGACATGGCCTCCCCGGTGGCGGCGGCCTACGGCGTGGAGCTGCGCCGGACCCTGACGGGCTTTAAGTACATCGGTGAGCAGATCGGCCTGCTGGAGGCGGAGGGCCGGGGGGAGAGCTTCCTCTTCGGCTTCGAGGAGAGCTACGGCTACCTCTCCGGGGCCCACGTCCGGGACAAGGACGGGGTGAACGCGGTGATGCTGGCCTGCGAGTGCGCGGCGTGGTACGCCGGTCAGAACATGACCCTGCTGGACGCCATGAACGCCCTCTATGAGCGGTTCGGCTTTTACCGCAGCAGCCTGCTGAGCAAGGCGTTTGAGGGCCAGGACGGCATGGCGGCCATGGCCGCGCTGATGGAGCGCCTGCGGACCGCGCCTCCCTCGGAGATCGCCGGGCAGCCGGTGGAGGCTGTCACCGACTACCTCCGGGGTGATACGGGCCTCATCCCCGCGGACGTGCTGGCGTTCCGGCTGGCCGGGGAGGGCAAGGTAATCGTGCGGCCCTCGGGCACGGAGCCGAAGCTGAAGCTGTACCTGTCCGTCCGGGGCCGGACCGGCGCGGAGGCCGCCGGGGCCATGGCCGCGCTGGAGGAGGCCGCCGGGGCGCTGATGAACTCTGGCGCCTGCTGAGAGAAAAAATCAGAGGCTGCTCTCTATAAGAGAGCAGCCTCTGCCGATTCCGCTTTGCGCTCCAAAAGGAGCAGGCACACGCAGGGGGTCTTACCGGCTCAGGAAAAACCACAGGGCGATTGCCGCCGCCGCCAGAAGGATCAGCCAGGGCACGGCGCTGCCCTTCTTCTGCCGCGTCTTCACGGGCGGGATGTACTCGTAATCATCATCGCCGCCGTCCCCCCGGGGGGCGGACTGCGCCGGCTCCCTGGGCGCGGCGGAGATCTCCTTCTCCAGGCTCTTAATCATCCGGACATTGTTGTCCAGCGGCTCGCCGCAGAAGGCGCAGTAGATGCGCCCGTCGTCGTTGAGGCGGTGACAGTCGGGACAGCGTTTTGACATAATTGTACTCCTTTTCACGCACAGACCGGAAGCAGAGCCGGATCCATACCTTGTTTGGTCCATTATATCAGAAAAAGCGACGGTCCGCAAGGAAAAAATAGCCGAATCCTGCCGCGCCCTGTCTCTCCATGAAAAAAATCTTGACAACGCCGGTCCGGTCTGCTATAGTAAGCAGATGAAAACAAAGTAGGCAGGATGCGCCCGCCTCACCTCCAGCGCAGCGAAGGGGTTCATAGGACGAAGCGCCCGGGGAGACCGGGGCGCGTTTGTTCGTGCGGGTGCAGGTGCATCCGCGCTTTTGTTTTATGGGTCACGTATTCGGGCAACATGTTGAAGGAGGTGTCTCGGTTATTAGCATTGTAATGCATCAACTAAATGAGGATATTCGCGACAAGGAGGTGCGCCTGATCGGCAGCGGCGGCGAGCAGCTGGGGATTATGTCCTCCGAGGACGCTCTGCGCATTGCTGACGAGAAGGGCATGGATCTGGTCAAGATATCCCCCCAGGCCAAGCCCCCGGTTTGCAAGCTGATGGACTATGGAAAGTTCCGGTTCGAGCAGGGGAAGCGGGAGAAAGAGGCCCGCAAGAACCAGCACGTGGTGGAGATCAAGGAGATCCGCATGTCCCCCGGCATCGACGTGGGCGACTTCAACGTGAAGCTGAAGAACGCCCAGAAATTCCTGTCCGAGGGCAACCGGGTCAAGGTATCTGTCCGGTTCCGGGGCCGCGAGATGGCCCACACCGACATCGGACGGAAGCTCCTGGACAAGTTTGCAGAGCAGTGCGCCGGGATTGCCAACGTCGATAAGGGCGCCAAGCTGGAGGGCCGGAACATGTCCATGTTCCTCTCCCCCAAGAAGTAAGCGACCCATGCACAGCAGGGAAGTATACGTATACGGAAGGAGTTTAATTGATTATGCCGAAACTGAAGAGCCACAGCGGTGCCAAGAAGAGATTTAGCCTGACCAAGACCGGGAAGGTCAAGCGTGCCAAGGCCTTTAAGAGTCACATCCTCACCAAGAAGGATACCAAGCGTACCCGCCGCCTGCGCGCCGGCGGCTATGCGGACGTGACCAACGAGTCCGCTATCCGCAAGATGATCCCTTACAAATAAGATACGATACGCTTTAGATAGGAGGCTTTTACAATGGCAAGAGTTAAGGGCGCGATGATGTCCCGCAAGAGAAGAAATAAAGTCCTGAAGATGGCCAAGGGCTACTGGGGCGCCAAGAGCAAGCACTTCAAGATGGCCAATCAGCAGGTGATGAAGTCCCTGACGTACGCGTACACGGGCCGCCGCCTGAAGAAAAGAGACTTCCGCCGCCTGTGGATCACCCGCATCAGCGCGGCCTGCAAGCTCAACGGCATGAACTACTCCACCTTTATGCACGGCCTGAAGAGCGCCGGCGTGGCTATCGACCGCAAGATGCTCTCCGAGCTGGCGGTCAACAACGAGGCCGCCTTCAAGCAGCTGGTGGACATGGCCAAGAAGGCCTGCGCCTGATAAAACGTCATAGGCACACGGGGCGCAGCCCCGTCCGCGCCGGCGTCCTCTTCTTCGAGGACGCCGGCGTTTTTTTCCGAAATCGCGGAATGTCCTCCGCCCTTCCGGCGCATACTACCCGGGATTGGAGGCGGAAAACTGATGAAAAACTTTCGAATGCCCACGGCGTACACCATCCTGCTCCTGCTGCTGGTGCTGGTGGCGGCGGCCACCTGGATCATCCCCGCCGGCAGCTACGACCGGGCGGGGGAGACCCCGGTGGCGGGCACCTACCACGCCGTGGAGCAGCAGCCCCAGGGGGCGGGGGACGTGATCCTGGCGTCCTTCCAGGGGTTCTACGACGCGGTGGACGTGGCGCTGTTCATCCTGATGGTGGGCGGCTTTCTGGGGGTGGTCATGGCCACCGGGGCCATTGACGCGGGGGTGAGCAATGTGGTCCGGCTGCTGGGGGGCAGGGAGATCTTCCTCATCCCGGTGCTGATGATCCTCTTCAGCCTGGGGGGCACCTCCTTCGGCATGTGGGAGGAGACCATGGCCTTCTACCCCCTTCTGATCCCCGTGTTCACCGCGGCGGGATATGACCCCCTGGTGGGCATCTCCGTGGTGCTGCTGGGCAGCGGGGCCGGCGTGCTGGCCAGCACGGTCAACCCCTTTGCCACAGGCATCGCCTCCGGCTTCGCCGGGGTGAGCCTGGGGGACGGGCTGGTGGTGCGGATCATCATGTTGGTGGTGTTCGACGCGGCGGCCATCTGGTACGTGATGGCCTACGCCGCCAGGGTCCGCAATCACCCGGAGCGGTCCCTCACCGCCGGGCTCGCCCCCGCCGGGACCGCCAAAAAGGGCGGGGATATCCCGGCCCTGGACGGGCGGCGGAAGCTGGTGCTGGCCCTGTTCGCCCTGGTGTTCCTGGTGATGATCTACGCGGTGATTCCCTTTGACGAGATCGGTCTGCCCATCCCCACCCTGAGCTGGTGGTTCCCGGAGCTGAGCGGACTGTTCTTCGTGGGCGGGGCGGTGATCGGCCTGGCCTACGGGCTGGGAGAGGAGAAAACGGCGGAGACCTTCGTGGCCGGAGCCTCGGAGCTGGTGGGGGTGGCTCTCATCATCGGCATCAGCCGGGGCATCACCGTGCTCATGGACGGCGGCCAGATCACCGACACAGTGCTCTACTGGGGAGAGCGGGCCCTGGAGGGCACGGGGAGCGTGGCCTTCCTGGTGCTGGTGTACCTGATCTACCTGCCCCTCTCCGTGCTCATCCCCTCCTCCTCGGGCCTGGCCACCCTGTCCATCCCCATCGTGGCTCCTCTGGGACAGTTCGCCGGCGTGGGCGGGGAGCTGATCGTCACCGCCTTCCAGTCCGCCTCCGGACTGGTGAACATCGTCACCCCCACGGCGGCGGTGGTCATGGGCGGACTGGCCCTGGGAAACGTGCCCTATGACCGGTGGCTGAGATTTGTCTGGAAATTGATACTAATTTTCTTCCTGCTTACCCTGGGATTTTTGGCGGTATCCGCCGTTTTATAAGCCGCCGGGCCTGTGTTATAATCTGAGGGACACCATCACACGTCAGGAGCGGCAGCCATGAAAGTTATTGATATGCACACCCACATTTTCCCGGAAAAAATCGCGGCCAAGGCCACCGTGGCCACGGCGGAGTACTTTGACCTCCCCGAGCCCCCCAACCACTACGGCAGCACAGGGGAGCTGCTGGAGGTCCTCCGCCGGGCCTCCATCGACTACGCCATGGTCTTCTCCGCCGCCACCACGGCCCATCAGGTGGAGCATATCAACCGCTATATCCTCAGCCAGGCCCGGGAGCACCCCCAGCTCATCCCCTGCGGCACCCTCCACGCGGAGTACGAGGGCTTCCGGGAGGAGCTGGCCTGGATGCGGGAGAACGGCGTCTTTGGCGTGAAGCTCCACCCGGAGTTCCAGCACTTTGTGCTGGACGACGAGCGGCTGTTCCCCATGTTTGAGGAGATGGAGCGCCAGGACATGTTCCTCATTGCCCACATGGGGGACCCCCGGGTGAACGTCTCCGGCCCCCGGCGGATGCTGCCCATCGCCCGGACCTTCCCCCGCCTGCGGTGCATTGCCGCCCATCTGGGCAACTGGGGGGACTGGGATATTGAGAAGATCCGGCCCATAGCCAAGCTGCCCAACGTGTACACGGATATCAGCTCCTCCTTCAGCTATGTGCAGGACAAGTCCCCCCTGTACCCCATTCTGGCGGAGTACGATCCCTCCCACGTGTTCTTCGGCTCCGACTACCCCATCTGGTGCCCGGAGAAGGAGCTGGCCAAGGCAAGGGCCCTGGGCCTGCCGGAGGACCTTCTGGAGGACGTCCTCTTCCGCAACTTCGCCCGGTTCTACCACTACCGGGCCCTCTGACAAACAAAAAACCTCCCGAGGAGCCGTTTGGTCCTCGGGAGGTCTCTTTTTCTTCTTCAGCCCAGTATCCGCTCCAGGTGGGCCGCCCGCAGGGCCTTCATCAGCGCCACGCCCAGAATGGGGGCGAAGATAACGGCGATGAGGCCGTTGACCACCGTGGCCGGCATCTTGGACACCACCAGTGCCCACCGCTGCACCGGCTCCGTCAGGCCCTGGATGGAGGCGTTGTAGAAGTAATTCTTCACGCAGTAGGCCAGCATATAGCCCACCGCCGCGCAGAACGCGGCCGCCACCTGGGGGCCGTACTTCTCCCTGCGGTTCTTGAACAGATAGTAAAGCACCAGGCCGGCCACCAGGCCGTACATCCCCTTGGTCAGCAGGGTGATGGGGGCCTCGATGGCGTACACGGGGTTGGTGCAGTCGTAAAGGAAGGAGCCCAGCCCCGCGGCCATAAAGCCGTACCAGGGCCCCAGCAGAATCCCCGACAGGGCGCAGAGGATGTTGGCCAGGGTGAAGGACGTCACGCCCCCCAGGGGGACAGGCATGGTCACCCGCAGAAAGTTGCCCACAAACACGATGGCCGTCATCATGGCGGCGGTACACAGCTTCAAAAGCGCGGCATGGGTCCTGGAAGCATTCATGGCAGTTCTCTCCTTTTCTGGGCCGCCCTCTTGACGGCCGCTGTTGATGATGCTATTATACTCCCATCTGGCTCTATTGAAACTGTCAGAATATAAATTTTTTATGGTATCAGTTGGAGGAGAACCATGCTGGAACTGACCGTATGCCTGGACCCGGGGGACGGGCGGCCCCTCTATCAGCAGCTCTACGAGAGCCTGATCCAGCAGATCCGGGACGGGCGGCTGCGGCGGGGGGACCGGCTGCCGGGAAAGCGGAGCCTGGCCGGCCAGCTGGCGGTGGCGGTGAACACGGTGGACACGGCCTACCAGATGCTGGTGGCGGAGGGCTACCTGGAGGCCCGGCCCAAGAGCGGGTTTTTCGTGCTGGAGGCCACAGACGCCCTGCCGCCCCGGCCCGCCCCGGCCCCCGCCGGGGAGCCGGCGGCGCCGGATCCCGCCCCCCGGTTTGACCTCTCCACCGGCGCGGTGGACACCAATCTTTTCCCCTTCCGGACCTGGGGCCGCATCCAGAAGGAGCTGCTGTACGCGGGCAGCGAGCTCCTCTGCCACGGCCACCGCCAGGGGGATCCGGATCTCCGCGCCGCCCTGGCGGACTACCTGCGCTCCTACCGGGGGGTGGCATGCACGCCGGACCAGATCGTGGTGGGGGCGGGGATGGAGTATCTGCTGGGCCTGCTGGCCCAGCTGCTCCGGGGGGCGGCCGCCGCGGTGGAGAACCCGGGCTATGACCGGCCCCGGACCATCCTGGAGAACAGCGGCATCCCCTGCCGGTGCGTGGACATCGACGGCAGCGGCCTGGACCCGGCGGGGCTGGAGGAGAGCGGGGCCAGCCTGTGCTATGTCACCCCCAGCCACCACTTCCCCACCGGCGTGACCATGCCCGTGGGCCGGCGGGCCCAGCTGCTGCGCTGGGCCGCCGGAAGGCCGGGCCGGTACATCCTGGAGGACGACTACGACGCGGAGTTCCGCTTCGACATGCGCCCCGTGCCCAGCCTCCAGGGCATGGCGGGGCCGGAGGGGCCGGTGGTGTACCTGTGTACCTTCTCCAAAAGTCTGGCCCCCAGCATCCGCATTGCCTGCATGGTGCTGCCCCGGGATCTGCTGGAGGCGTACCGCCGGGCCTTCGGCAGCTACTCCAGCACGGTCAGTCGCTTTGAGCAGCAGACCCTCCGGCGGTTCCTGGAGGAGGGGTACTTCACCCGCCATCTGGCCCGGATGCGGCTGGCCTACCGCCAGCGGATGGAGGCGCTGGTCCGGGCCCTGGAGGCGGCCTTCCCCGGGGTGGTCCTCCGGGGAAGGCACACGGGGCTCCACCTGCTGCTCAGCCTGCCGGAGGGGCCCGGGGAGGCAGCCATGGTGGAGGCCGCCCGGCGGGCCGGGGTCCGCCTGCGGGGCCTGAGCGGGTACTACATGGAGCGGGTGGAGCGGTGCCCGGAGAACACGGTGGTGCTGGGATACGCGTCCCTGGGGGACGGGGAGATCCCCCTGCTGGCGGAGGCCCTGGCAGGGGCGTGGGGGACCGGTCCGGTCAGCGGCTGAACTGGTACAGCGCGCACTTCATCATCCCGTTGTACAGCTTCCGCTTCCTGTCCGCCTTCCGCCCGAAAAACCGCTCGAACTCCGGGTGGCTGGTCAGCACCAGCACCCGCCACCTGGGGGGGATGCTCCGGTAGACCTGTCCAAAGGCCGCGTACAGGGCCTCCGCCTCCTGCTTCTCCAGCATCCGCTCCCCGTAGGGCGGGTTGGTGACGATCTGGCCGTACTCCCCCTGGCACCGCAGGCGGGCCGCGTCCGCCGTCTCAAAGCGGACCAGCTCCTCCACCCCCGCCTTTACCGCGTTTTCCCGGGCAATGCGCACCGCCTTGGGGTCAATGTCCCCGCCCCAGATGTCGTACTGGCCGTCAAACTCCCTGTCCATGGCCTCCCCGGCCGCGTCCAGCCAGAGCCGGCTGTCCACGCAGGCCCACCGCTGGGCGTCAAAGGTCCGGTCCAGGCCCGGGGCACGGTTTTTGGCGATCAGGGCCGCCTCGATGGCGATGGTGCCGGATCCGCAGAAGGGGTCCCGGAAGGGATCCCGGCCCCGGTAGCGGCTGAGGAGCACCATGGCCGCCGCCAGGGTCTCCCGGAGGGGGGCCTCCACCCCCACCGCCCGGTAGCCCCGCTTGTGGAGCCCCGGGCCCGTGGTGTCCAGGTACAGGCAGCACTGGTCCCGGAGGATGGCGAACTGGATCTGGTGCTTCTCCCCGGTCTCCGGCAGCCGCTGGAGGCCGTAGGCCCGGCCCAGCCGCTCCGCCGCCGCCTTGTTGACGATCTTCTGGCAGTCGGGCACCGAGTGGAGCTGGGAGTCCAGGGCGTGGCCCTTCACCGGGAAGCGGCCCTCCCGGGGGATGAACTCCTCCCAGGGCACGGCGGCGGTCCCCTGGTACAGGGCCTCAAAGCTCCTGGCCGGGAAGGAGGCCAGGAGCACCAGCACCCGCTCCCCGCACCGCAGATTCACGTTCAGCCGGGGCAGATCCGCCATGGTCCCCTGGCACAGCACCCGGCCGTTCTCCACCTGCACCCCGCTCAGGCCCAGCCGCCGCACCTCGTCTCCCACCAGGCCCTCCAGGCCAAACAGGCACGGAATAGCAAATGTCAGCATCGCGCGCCCTCCTTTTCCTCGTATTGCCTGCCAGTATACCAGACCCGGCGGGAAAAGGCAATGGGGATAGCGGCCCCGCGCCCCGGGCGTGCATAGAATGCCCCGTCGAAAAGCCGGGTATTTTTCGTGGAAAGCACAACAGAAAAGGGCTTGACTGCCGGAGAAAAATAGGGTAAAATACCTCTGTAACTTTTTGTAACTCTTTACGCTGGATTGTAACCAGCTCCCCGGCAGGCCCCCGGCTCCGTCCGGGCCCTCCCCCGGGGCTGGGCACAACATCGGAGGATACTATGGCTTTCCAAAACCACAGAAACAGAAAAGAGCGATCCCGGGGCAGACGGCTTCCGTCCGAGCGTCCGGCCAGCCAGGAGGCCCAGGCCGGCGGTCAGTGGACCCAGGACCCCCGGACGCGCCGCGTCGTCATGACCCAGCGGGACGGCTACGCCCGCCGGATTCTCAGCTATCGGGACCGGCAGCGGTTTCCGGAGTCCAACAGCGCCTACCGGCAGCTCCAGCTGCTGCTGGCCGGCTCCATGCCCCTGCTGCGCCAGCGGGCCCGGGGACTGATGTACCGCGTCCGCTCCGCCATATCGGAGTTCGCCACCCGGACCCGGCGGACCAGCGAGCCCAAGCGGGTCAACGCGGCGGTCTTCCTTGCCGCCAGCCTGGCCATCGCCGTGTTCGCCGTGTTCCAGGTCCTCTACACCACCGCCACCACCGTGGCCTATGACGGCGTGGATCTGGGCACCGTGGCCAGCGAGGCGGAGGCCCAGGCCGCCTTCCTGTCTGTGGAGCGGTCCATCTCCGACGCCATCGGCAGCGACTACACCGTGGAGCCCAGCCGGGTGTCCTACACCACCGGCCTCACCTTCCGCAGCGCGGTGGTGGATGAGAGCGAGCTGGAGGAGGTCCTCAACAGCGCCCTCCGGGCCGGCGTGGTGGAGCACGGCTACGCCCTGTATGTGGACAACACCTTCATCGGCGCCACCCAGACCGAGGGGGCCCTGGAGGAGCTGCTGGAGCAGGTGGCCATCCCCTACCGCAACGAGAACACCGTCTCCATCGACTATGTGGAGAGCACGGAGATCCGGGAGTGCGATCTGCCGGTGGAGGACTTCACCAATCTGGCCGACGTGGCCCTGCTGCTCAACAGCACCAAGGCCGGCGAGGTCACCTACACTGTGGAGGCCGGGGACGTGTGGTCCGTCATCGCCCAGGACCACAACCTGACCAACGACGAGCTGCTGCGTCTGAACCCGGGCTACGACATTGACCGGCTGAGCATCGGCGACGAGCTGACCATCAGCAACGCCGTGCCCTACCTGACCGTCCGGGCCACCCAGATGGAGTACTACGTGGCGGAGATCCCCTACGAGATCGAGTACGAGGATGACAACACCATGTGGGAGGGCGACACCCGGATCATCACCAAGGGCCAGTACGGCGCGGCGGACACCGTGGCCCGGGTCACCTACGAGGGCCTGGAGGAGATTGAGCGGACCATCGAGTCCCAGACCATCACAGTCGAACCAGTCACTGAGCGTCAGGCCAGAGGCACCCTGGAGCGTCCCAGCTGGGCGCCCACCGGCTCCTTCCGCTGGCCCACCAGCGGCAACATCACCTCCAAGTACGGCTACCGCAGCATTTTCGGCGGCAGGTCCTTCCACGGCGGCATCGACATCGCCAACTCCTACGGCACGGACATTGTGGCGGCCGACGGCGGCGAGGTCATCTACGCCGGCTGGATGAGCGGCTACGGCTATCTGGTCCAGATTGACCACCAGAACGGCTACGTCACCTACTACGGCCACAACAGCAGCCTGGAGGTGAAGGTGGGCGACAAGGTCTTCAAGGGCCAGCACATCGCGGAGATGGGCAGCACCGGCCGGTCCACCGGCAACCACTGTCACTTTGAGGTCCGCCTCAACGGCGAGCGGCAGAACCCCATGAACTACCTGCCGTGATCTGGAGCAATCATTCTTTTTCAGATAAGAAAACGAATCAAAAAGAACTTTAGGCGTTCTCAAAGATACTGCCGGCAGTCTATCGACAGACTGCCGGCAGTTATTTTGAACACGTCTAAAGTTTTTCTTTTGTTTCTTTTTTCAAAAAGAAAAGAAAGAATCCGCCCCTTACACCGGCGGCTCCGGACGGCTGGACAGCAGCACCCGGCCAAAGCAAACCATGGTCCGGCCGCTGTCCCGGGGCAGAACCACGTCCGCGTCCGCCCGGCGGCGGTTGAGGGAGAACAGATACACGATGCCCAGCCGGTCCCGGACGTACTGCTTGCACAGCATCTCCCCGTCCACGCAGAAAATCCCCACGTCCCCGCTGGCCAGGGGGTCCCGGTTGACGTAGGCTACGGATCCGTCCTGGATATAGGGCTCCATGGAGTCCCCCTGGATACGCACCGCAAACTCCGCCCCCCGGGGCACGTCGCCGGATACGCTGATATAGTCGAAGTCCTCCCCAAACACCGGGGCCGCGTAGCCCGCCGCCGCCGGACAGCGGTAGAGGGGGATTTGACGGACCTCCTCCTCCGGCATCGCCGCGTCCAGGTCCTCCTGGTACGCCCCCAGGGTGTTCGCCACGGCATGGAGGGCCTGCCGCCCCGAGGTGCGCAGGTTCCGGTACTTGCGCACCAGGGACTGCTCCTCCACCGTGCAGGTGAAGGCGCTGCCCTGGAAGTCGTCCTGGTACAGATAGTTGGGGTCCACGTCCAGCGCTCGGAGCATCCGCAGCAGCACCTCCTCCCGCACGGCGTTCAGCCCGTTCTCGTAGTTGCTCACCGCAGCCACGCTGACTCCCAGGGACTTGGCCAGCTGTCCCTGGCTGATGCCCAGCTCCTTCCGCCGATCCCGCAGTCTCTGCCCAAAGCTCATCGCGTCAGACCTCCTCTTGTATCATATATGGATAGCATACCCGGTAACAGAAAAAAAGTCAACAGCAAAACTAAAATTTCCTATTGACATTTCAGAACAGAAGTGCTACTATAGCCTTGCAGAAAGAACTAACGTTCTGGTTCGGGTGAGCGAGCCAGGGAAGGGAGGGAATCGGACAGGCCATGGGCCAGACGTACAGACAGAAAAACCGATGCAAGCGGAAAGCTTGCATCGGTATGGTGGGAGCGGGTGGATTCGAACCACCGAAGTCGAAGACAACAGATTTACAGTCTGCCCCCTTTGGCCACTCGGGAACGCTCCCATATGCAGTTCTTGAAGCTGTTGGCATGGAGAGAGGTGGAGCTGGTAGACGGACTCGAACCCCCGACCTGCTGATTACAAATCAGCTGCTCTACCAACTGAGCTATACCAGCACGTTCAGCAACGTGTAGTATATTAGCAGAATTTCTCCAATTTGTCAACCACTAAATTCAAATTTAGGGGAGGAATTTTTTTGCGCATCACGAACAAGAGGCGCCGGGACCGCCAGAGGGTGCGCCCGGCGGGCTGCTGCGGCCGCTGCGGCGGGGAGCTGTACCCGGGGGATCTGTGCTGGATGCTGGGGGGCCGCCCCCTGTGCCGGGACTGCGCGGCTGCCTGGGCCCTGGAGGAGCTGGCGGCCTTCCGCGCCGTGTGCGGGGAGGCGAGACCATGACGCTGCTTCGCATGGCCGCCGGCTACCGGCAGAGCGCGGAGATGATCCGCCTGCGGATCATCTCCCTGAAGGACGAGGCCCGGCGGGCCCAGCCCACGGAGCGGACCCGGCTGGAGCAGCGCATCCGGGAGCTGAAGGTCCTCCGGCGGGACACCCAGGAGATTGCCCTGGTGCTGGAGAGGTATTACGACAGGAGGTATCACAAAAATGACAGGTACACGTTCTAGCCGCGCAGGCTCCGGCCGCCGGAGCAGCCCGTTTCTGGCGGATCTGGCGGTCTGGGAGCGGGAAAACAGCGAGGACAACGCCGATCAGATGGAGCGGCTGCGCCGGAATCTGCGGAAGGTGCGTACATCGGAGCTCACCGGGCGGCAGGCCCAGATGCTCCAGCTCTACTATGACCAGGGCATGAGCATGCCCCAGATCGCCCGGGAGCTGGGCATCACCAAGTCGGCCGTATCCCGCACGCTGGCCAGGGGCCGGGCGCGGATCAAAAGGTACTTGCAATATAGCTGGTAATCTGGTATATTCCATGGTGGTAAAAGCAGTGTACGAGGGAGGTACATACCATGTTGAATGCCGCCATGCGCACCAACTGGGGCCGGCTCGCCGTGGCCGTGCTGGGGGCGCTGATCTACGCGCTGGGGATCAATCTGTTCGTCGCGCCGCTGGGGCTGATTACCGGGGGGCTCATGGGCCTGTGCCAGCTGCTGCGGTCCGTCATCCTGATGGCGCTGGGCATCCAGTCCATGCAGTTCGAGCTGGCGGGCGTCATCATGTACGCCTTCAACGTGCCCCTGCTGATCCTGGCCTACCGGTCCATGGGCAAGGTGTTTTTCCGCAACACCCTCATCTGCTCCACGGCATACTCCCTCTTTGCCAGTATTGTGCCCGTGCCGGCGGTCCCCATTGTGGAGGACATGCTCACCGGCTGCCTGCTGGGGGGCGTCATCTCCGGGACCGGTGTGGGCCTCACCCTCACCAGCGGCTGCTGCGGCGGCGGCGTGGATCTGCTGGGGCTGTATCTGGCCAAGCGGGGGGCGAAGATGACGGTGGGGCGGTTCAACCTGTTTTTCAACGCGGCGCTGTTCGTCGCCTGCTGGGCCCTCTACGATCTGCCCACGCTGATCTACTCGGTGCTGAACACCATCTTCAACGCCGTGTCCATGGACCGGGCCCACCGCCAGAGCGTAACGGTGCAGGTGCTCATCTTCACCAAGAAGGACACCCAGGAGCTGGGGCGGTACATCCTGGAGAACCTCCACCGGGGCATCACCCGCTGGGAGGGCCGGGGCGTGTATACCGGGGAGGCCACCCATATCCTGTGCGTGTGCATGAACAAGTACGAGATTGACGATCTCCGGGAGGCCCTGCACAGCATTGACCCCAAGGCGTTCTTCATCGTCCAGGAGGGCGTCCACGTGAGCACCAACTTCGAGCGCCGCCTGTCCTAGGAGATTATAGCAATCTTCAGAATTCATGGCAAAAAAGGAGGGGAGGAGAAATCGCGCAGGGCAAGGCGAAGGATGCAGGCGGGCTGACGCCCGCCAAAGACGACAACGCAGCCTTGCGTGATTGCTGCCCCCGAACTTTTGCTGGGAATTCTGATGATTGCTAAAGGCCCTGTCTGCCCCGGTGGGGCAGGCGGGGCCTTTTTGCGGCGGGGAGGATTCCCCGCCGCTTTTTTAACGCTTCTCAAGTGTGTCCACTATAATATACGCCTGCGGTACAATATCTCATGACAGTTTCATTTTGAAACCAATGGTTGGTTTTATGGAAAAACGCGTCTCTTGAAACCAACCAGCCCTTTTGCTATGATACAACCATAAAGCGAAAGGACGGTGTTCTCAATGCCGGGTATGTTAAGCGAACGCATTGCCGCGCTGCGAAAAGAACGGGGCCTTACCCAGGAACAGCTGGGTAAGATGGCGGGGGTATCCTCCCAGGCTGTGGGCAAGTGGGAGAAGGGCGGTGCGCCGGACGTGGAATTGCTGCCTGTCCTGTCCAGACAGCTGGGCGTAACGATGGACGCCCTCTTTGGACTGGAGGGCGGGGAGCAGGTGGATGTGGAGGACGCGGTGGGCCGCTGGCTGCGGGGCTTCCCCAACAAGGAGCGAATGGGGCAGTTCTGCCGTTTGGTCTGGGCCTCCGTCAAGTACTTCCTGCCGGATGGGCTGAGCTTGCCGGAGATAGGCTATCTGGAAACGTGCCAGCCTGACCTGGGTGATGATGACCGGCTGATGCTCAGTCAATGCTGGGGCGGAGATGGTATCCTGCTGGACATTCACGCGGAGGACCTGTCCTTCGTCACCCTCTGGCCAAAGCCCGAAAAGGGTTACGCCCAGTGGTTTGCACCCAAAAGCGAGTACCGCCGCCTGTTTGCGCTGTTGGCAAGGCCCGGCTGCCTGGAGCTGCTGGAATACCTTCACAGCCGGAAGCTCAGCTATTTCTCCCCGATCGTGGCGGCAAAGCATCTGAAGATGCCCCGTGAAACAGCGGAGGAGCTGCTGGACGCACTGGCGGAGAGGAGCATCCTGCGTTCCGTGAATCTGGAGGTGGAGGACGGCGAGGTAAAGGCTTATCGGGTTGCGGAACCACTGAAGCTTGTCCCATTCCTCTACCTGACCAGGTGTTTTATGCAGTCTGATCTGAACAGTGTGCGGCTTGGGGATTGGGAGCCGCCTCTGGGTCCGGACGAGATCTGGAGAGACACGAAGGAGAAAAAGCAGCATGAAGGCCAGTAAAAGGAAAGCCAATACGGGCATGGTCTATTATTTGAAGAAATTCTGGGGGGCCAATTTTCTGGCAATCCTTCCGGCTCTGGCTGCGTGTGCGCTCCAAACCGGAACCAGTCTAATGATGATCCAGATGTTTCAGCGTATCATTGAGCGTGATCTGCGTGGGTTTGGCTTTTGGATTTTGATGATGGCGGGCGCGTGGTTCCTTCTGCTTGGGGTCAACAGCTTGCAGGAGTTTTTTCAAGGCCGCGCGGTTCGATCTATGAACAATGCCGTCCGGCGGGATATGGCGGCAACGCTGCTGCAAAAAAATCATAGGGAGTTCCACGAGCTGGACACCGGGGAATACCTGTCCTGGTTTACCAATGATATCAATCAGATCGAAAGCCTTGCCTGGAAGCCCTTCTATCAGTGTGTGGATTCTGCGGCCATCATCGTATTCAGCGCCGCCGCGCTGCTGACGCTCCATTGGTCACTGCTGGGGGCCGCGCTGGTGACCGCTGCGGTCATGCTGTTTGTACCCCAGCTGTTCAATCAGCGGATGGAAAAGCTGGGCGGCATCTGCGTCCAGGAGCAGGCGGCGGCCACCAGCAAATTGAAAGACCTTTTGGCGGGTTATGATGTGCTGCGTTTCTTTGGCCGGGAGCAGCGATTCAGCCAGGGCGCGGACATGGCCAGCGATCAAATTGAAAAGCCCAGGTTTCGCCTGACTTATGTGAAGGGCTTTGTCAGCGCGGGAATTGGCTGTATCAATATCCTGTGTCAGATGCTGGTCAACGTTCTCATTGGCGTGCTGTCTATCCAGGGGGTAATCCTCCAGGGTTCCCTGATGGGCGGCGGCAACCTGTGCGGAAGCCTTTCCAACGGTCTGGGGCGCATGGCGCAGCTCCTGCTGTCCATCTCCTCCTCCAAGCCCTATTTTGAGAAGATCACCGTCCGCGCCGGTGACGCCCAGCCCCCGGCCGGTTCTGGACTGGAGCAGGTAAACCGCGCCATTGCCGTTGAAAATCTCAGTTTTCAGTACGGTAAAAAGCCCATCCTGCAAGACTTGTCCCTTCAGTTTCAGAAGGGCGGCAAATATGCCCTCACCGGCCCCTCCGGCTGCGGAAAATCCACCCTGCTGAAGCTGCTGCTGGGCTGGCTGCCGGACTATGGCGGCGTCATTCGCTTTGACGGCAGGGACGCCAGGGATTTTACCCCAGAGCAGCTCCAGCAGCAGATGAGCTACATTGAGCAGAATGTGTTCCTGTTCAACGCCACCATCCGGGACAATATCACCCTGGGCGGGACATTCACTGACGCACAGATGGAAAAGGCCCTGCGGGACAGCGCCTTGGCGGGCGATCTGGCCTCCATGCCCGACGGCCTGGACACCGCCGTGGGCGAGGAGGGCGGCAGTCTCTCCGGCGGGCAGAAGCAGCGGGTAGCCATCGCCCGCGCCCTGATCCATGACCGCTCCATCCTCCTGGTGGATGAGGGCACCAGCGCCCTGGATCAGAAAAACGCTGATATTGTGGAGAAAAGCCTGTTAGCCAACCCGGAGCTGACGCTGATCCTGGTCAGCCATCACCTTACCCCGGAGCGAAAGGAGCAGTTTACCCAGGTGTACGATTTGCAGCCGGTGACGCCCGCGCCTGCAATCAGCATGAACTGAAGAGGGCGTGAACAGCACAGCAAAAGCACTGCGCAGCCTGTGCGGCGTTTTTGTCCGCCTCCGGATTGACCAGTCCTGATACGACAAGATTTTTAGAGGAAGCACAATAAACAGGGATTTCCTTGCAAAACCGCCGGAGATCCTGTATGATAGGGGCAGTAAGCGCCCGGGTCCGGCCCGGGGAGAATGAGGAGGAAACGATATGCACAAGCTTGGTTTTGGCATGATGCGCCTGCCCCTGCTGGACCCCAAGCAGACCAGCCAGATCGACGTCCCGCAGGTGAGCGCCATGGCGGACGCCTTTCTGGCCCAGGGCTTCACCTACTTTGACACCGCCTACGGCTACCACGGCGGGGAGAGCGAGCGCGCGGTCCGGGAGGCGGTGGTCCGCCGCCATGACCGGAGCGCCTTTGCCCTGGCGGACAAGATGCCCCTTTTCCGGTTCAAGGCCGCGGACACCGCCGCGGACCAGGAGAAGCTCTTCCGGGAGCAGCTGGAGAAGTGCGGCGTGGACTTCTTTGATAACTACCTCCTCCACTGTGTGGACACGGCCAACTACGAGATCGCCAAGCGCCTGGACACCTTCGCCTTCCTCTCCCGGATGAAGGAGGAGGGGAAAATCCGGCGGCTGGGCTTCTCCTTCCACGACAAGGCGGATGTGCTGGACCGGGTGCTGACGGAGCACCCGGAGGCGGAGTTCGTCCAGCTCCAGATCAACTATCTGGACTGGGAGGACGAGCGGGTCCAGTCCCGCAAGTGCTACGAGACCGCCCGCCGCCACGGCAAGCCCGTGGTGGTGATGGAGCCGGTGAAGGGGGGCAGGCTGGCCCGGCTGCCCCAGGAGGCGGCGGAGCTGCTGGCCCGCCTCCACCCCGACTGGACCCCCGCCGCCTGGGCCCTCCGCTTTGCCGCGGGCCTGGAGGGGGTGGACATGGTCCTCAGCGGCATGTCGGACATGGCCCAGCTGGAGGAGAATACCCGCATCATGGCCGCGCCGGAGCCCCTGACGGCGGAGGAGCTGGCGGCCCTGGCCCGGGCGGCGGAGATCATCAGCGCCGCCCCCGTCATCGCCTGCACCGCCTGCGGCTACTGCGCCGACGGCTGCCCCCGGCAGATCCCCATTCCCGAGCTCTTCTCCCTGTACAATGAGGACCAGCTCTCTATGCGCCAGGGCCGCCCGGCGGACCGGGAGAAATACCAGTCCCTCACCGAGGGCCGGGGCCGGGCCTCTGGCTGCGTCAGCTGCCGCCAGTGCGAGCGGCAGTGCCCCCAGCACCTGGAGATCACCAGCTGGCTGGAGCGGGTGAAAAATACTTACGAGGGGTAAAACCCCGATTAAAACCGGGCCCGGCGGATCCCTCCGCCGGGCCCTCCTCCGCCCTTTGCCGGGCATTCATAAATATTTTACAGCCGCGATGCAACTTTTACTTGCGAAACAAGGCGTAATCGAGTATACTATTGTTCGTTGAGCCGTGAATGAGACCCCTGCGTACAACAAAAGCTATCGCCGTCCCCTGCTCGGCGGGGAGGGCAGAAAATTTTGGAAGGAATGAACAAGAAATGAGCGCATCCAGAGAAAAGAAAAAGCGTCAGGAGCTGCTGTCCAGCGGCGCGGTGGACCCCAAGGCCGCCCGTGCGGCAGAGCAGAGGGCCGCTGAAAAGAAATCCAATCTCCTCTACGGCACCATTGCCGTCGTCTTCGTGGTGGTGGCCATCGCCCTTGTGGTGTACAACTCCGGCGTCATCCAGCGCCGCCAGACCGCCGTTACCATCGACGGGGAGAGCTACACCGTGCCGGAGACCTCCTACTACTACTGGCAGTCCTACCAGAACTTCCTCAACAGCGAAATGGGCTCCCTCTACGCGGCCCTGGGCGCGCTGAACCCCAACGTATCCCTGAAGAGCCAGAGCTACACCGAGGACCAGACCTGGGACGACTACTTCAAGGAGCAGGCCGTGGACACCATGCGCTTTGTCCACGCCGCCGTGGCTGCGGCCAATCAGGCCGGTCTTACCCTGGACGAGGAGGATCAGGCCTCTCTGGACGCCTCCATCAGCTCCATGAAGGCCTCCGCCGCCCAGAACGGCTACTCCTATAAGCAGTACCTCAACGCCGTCTACGGGGCCACCATGACCTCCTCCATCTACGAGTCCTGCGCCAAGGACATGCTCCTGGCCACCAAGTACGCCAACCAGTACGCGGACGAGAACTTCGTCTACAGTGAGGACGAGATCACCGCCTACTACGAGGAGAACAAGGACAGCTACGATCTCATTGACGGCGCTTATGTCACTGTCTCCGGCCTGCCGGAGGCCAAGACCGACGCCGACGGCAACGCCATTGACGCCACCGACGAGGAGAAGGCCGCCGCTCTGGCCACGGCCAAGGAGACCGCCGACGCCATCCTGGCCGCCTATCAGGAGGGCGAGGACCTGGAGAGCCTGGCGGAGCGCAACGGCGCGTCCTACTCCACCTCCATCTCCGCCTCCGGGGCCGTGTACGGCGAGTGGTTCTACGACAGCGCCCGCCGCGCCGGCGACGCCGCAGTGCTGGAGAACACCAGCGGCAGCAGCTACTATGTGGCGGTCTTCAACAGCCGCCAGCGGGACGAGACCCTGGACTACAGCGTGCGCCACATTCTGGTGACCGCCGAGAGCCTGAATCTGGGCGAGGGCGAGGAGGCCACGGAGGAGCAGCTGCGGGCCAAGGCCCAGGAGATCCTGGACAGCTGGGACGGCACAGAGGAGGGCTTCGCCTCCCTGGCCAACCAGAACTCCAAGGACCCCGGCAGCAACACCAACGGCGGCCTGTACGAGAACGTGGCCAAGAACACCATGGTGGCCGCCTTCCAGGACTGGTGCTATGAGCCCGGCCGCCAGAGCGGGGACACGGGCATTGTCTACAACGCCTCCACCGGAGCCCACATCATGTACTTTGTGGGCTACGGTGACACCCAGTACTGGCACTACGCCTGTGAGAACGAGATGATTACCCGGGATGCGGCTGATTGGCAGAACAGCGTCCGGGACAGCGTCACCGCCCAGGTGGACGAGAAGGGCATGAACCAGATCGGATAAATCCGCTGTGCAGCCAGCCGGTCCCGGTACGCCGGGACCGGCTTTCTTGCCGGCAGCCCCGGGGCGGGATACTAAAATTTTCTTTTGATTCTTTTCTTTTATCAAAGAAAAAATGACTACAAAACAAGGTGCATTCATGAACGAACGATTTTTGCGCAGCGAGATGCTGCTGGGCTCCGCGGCCATGGACCGGCTGGCCGGGGCCCACGTGTGTGTGGTGGGGCTGGGGGGCGTGGGCAGCTGCGCCGCCGAGGTGCTGGCCCGGTCCGGGGTGGGGGAGCTGACCCTCATTGACCGGGATACGTACAGCCTGAGCAACATCAACCGCCAGCTGGGGGCCCTGTCCTCCACCGCAGGCCGGCCCAAGGCGGAGGTCCTGGCGGAGCGGGCCCGGGACATCAACCCGGACTGCCGGGTCCACCCCCTGGTGGGGACCTACGCCGCCGCGGACCGGGAGCGGTTCTGGGGCGGCTACGACTGCGTGGTGGACTGCATTGATCTGGTGTCCTGCAAGGTGGATCTCATCTGTCAGGCCCGGGAACGGGGCATCCCCATCCTCTCCGCCCTGGGCACCGGGAACAAGCTGGACCCCTCCCTGCTGGAGGTGACGGACCTGTCCAAAACCCGGGGCTGTCCCCTGGCCCGGGTGATGCGCCGGGAGCTGGGGCGGCGGGGGATCAGGCATCTGAAGGTGGTTTACAGCCCCGAGGAGCCGGTCTGGCGCCAGGACCTGGAGGAGCCTCCCCCGGGCCGGCGGAGCGTGCCGGGGAGCGTGAGCTGGGTGCCCACGGCGGCGGGGATTCTATTGGGGGGAGCGGCCGTGATGGCGCTCACCGGCGGCCTGATCCCCCCAAAAGCAGACCGGGAGGGCGAGAGATGAACATACGATATGCCCAGGAGCGGGACATTCCCCGCCTGGAGGAGCTGCTGGTCCAGGTCTGCAATGTCCACCACGCCGGCCGGCCGGACCTCTTCCGGGCCGGCGGCCAGAAGTATGACCGCCGGCAGCTGCTGGACCTTCTGGGCGACGGGAATCGCCCCGTTCTGGTGGCGGCGGACGGGGAGGACCGGGTGGTGGGCTACGCCTTCTGCGTTCTCCAGGTCCACCGGGGGGAGCGCGTCTGCCCGGACATGACCACCCTGTACCTGGACGATCTGTGCGTGGACCAGGCCTGCCGGGGCCAGCGGGTGGGGAGCGGGCTGTATCAGGCGGTGCTGGCGCTGGCCCGGGAGCGGGGGTGCTACAACGTG
The DNA here is from genome assembly GCA_910579965.1 of uncultured Oscillospiraceae bacterium. Lineage (GTDB taxonomy): Bacteria > Bacillota > Clostridia > Oscillospirales > Oscillospiraceae > Pelethomonas. The sequence goes on along the minus strand of CAJTWF010000007.1, from coordinate 57,154 downwards.
ACGCTGAACGTGTGGGCCTGCAACCAGACAGCCATGGATTTCTACCGGCGGTGCGGCCTTCAGGTGCAGAAGACCGGCATGGAGGTCATTCTTTAAGATTTCCTTTTATTCCGCTCTCTGCCGGATTCCCCCCTTGCGCGTCAGCAAAAAGGTGATATAATATAGATTGTAAAAATCTGGCCGTGCCGGCTGTTTATTTTGTACTGACCGCAACGAGAAAGGAGCATGCCATGCGCGATTTTGTCATCCTCACCGATAGCTGCTGCGATTTCTCCGCCCAGATGGAGGCGGAACTGGAGCTCAAACTCCTCCCCCTGTCCTTTGTGATGGAGGGAAAGGAGTATTTCGACTACCCGGACCACCGGGACATCCAGCCTGCTGACTTCTACCAACGCCTGCGGAGCGGCTCCCTGGGCACCACCGCCGCTATCAGCGTGGGCGTTTTCCACGAGGCCATGGAGCCCATCGCGGCCGCCGGGAAGGATATTCTCTGCGTCAGCTTCTCCTCCGGCCTCTCCACCACCTACCAGTCCGCCTGCATCGCCGCCCAGGAGGTGCAGGAGACCTATCCGGACTGCAAGGTCCTGGTGGTGGACAGCCGGGCCGCCTCCCTGGGCCAGGGCCTGCTGGTCTACCTCACGGTCCAGGAGAAGCGCCGGGGCAGGACCCTCGAGGAGGTCCGGGACTTTGTGGAGCAGAAGAAGGACCACATCTGCCACTGGTTCACGGTGGATGACCTCAACCACCTCAAGCGGGGCGGCCGGGTGTCTGCGGCGGCGGCCCTGTTCGGCACCATGCTGCAAATGAAGCCCGTGCTCCATGTGGACGGCGAGGGCCATCTGATCCCGGTGGACAAGGTCCGGGGCCGCAGGGCCTCGGTCAACGCCCTGCTGCAAAAGATGGACGAGCTGGTGGAGGACCCCTCGGTGGTGTTCATCAGCCACGGCGACTGCGAGGCCGAGGCCGTGGCCCTTGGCGAGGCCATCAAGGCCAAGTACCCCGTGGAGCGGCTGGAGATCAACTACGTGGGCCCGGTGATCGGCAACCACTCCGGCCCCGGCACCCTGGCCCTGTTCTTCCAGGGAAAGCACAAATAACAGCGCGGCGGGCCGCCCCATCCGGGGCGGCCCGCCGTTTTCTATTTCTCCTTCAGCTGGTGGCGCAGCTGGCGGAAGGACCGGCCGTGGAGGTTGTTTCGCTGGATGATCTCCCCGATACGGCCCTCGGCGGCCTCGATCTCCTGGTGGAACTCCCGGGCGGACACCCGGACCGCGCCGTGGCCCAGGATGATAAGCTGCTCCAGGTTGTCCGAGGTGGCCACCCGCACCCGGTGCTCCCGGGCGATCTCGTAGGTGGCCCGCTCAATATATGCGTCCGCCGTCTCCGCCTCCTTGGTGTAGACCACGTGGATGTTCCGATAGTGCTCCACACTCCCCGGGCTCCCCTTCACCTTGTAGGCGTCGAATACCAGGATCACCTCGCACCGCTTGTACCCCTGGTAGTTGCACAGCAGGTCCATCAGCAGGTGCCGGGCCCCCTCCAGGCTGTCCCGGGCCGCGTCCTTGAGCTCGTCCCAGGCGAAAATAATGTTGTACCCGTCCACCAGCAGGTACTCCGGTCCCGCCGGCCGGTCCGGCACGGTCCGCTTCTCCTGGGAGGGCAGGGGACGGAAGGCCGCCCCCGGGTCCGGTCCCCGCCGCTTCACCTGGCCGTAGGTCCGCTCGAAGATGGCCTGGAGGGCTTTCTCCTCCTCCCGGCTGGAGGGGTAGGGGGCCGCGGGCCGGGGACCGGAGGCCGGGCCGGGCGGCGGGCTCTCCCCGGCCTCCGGCGGCTCCTCCTCCAGCTGGCTCTCCGAGTGGGCGTGGGCGGGCACCTGGTCCCACTTCACCGTAAAGCCCGCGCCGTGACCGCAGAAGATGGAGTCCGGGGAGTTGTCCAGATCCCCCTCCGGGTCATAGCCCAGCCGGGCGATCACCTCCTCCGGGTTGTGGCAGACGTCGTAGCCCGCCAGGGTGCAGCTCAGCCGCCCCTGTCCCCGGGTGTAGGCGGTGACGGTCTGCCAGTAGTCCCCCATCTCCGACACCGGGGCCCGGCCGGTGAGCAGGGCCCGGTCCGCCTCTGTCCGGGGGGCGTCGAAGCTCCCCCCCATCTGCTGTATGTCCGTCATGGCCCGGCCCAGGTTCTCCGGGGGCAGCTCCAGGCGGAAGTCGTACCAGGGCTCCAGCAGGACGCTCCGGGCGCTCATGAGGCCCTGGCGCACGGCCCGGTAGGTGGCCTGCCGGAAGTCGCCCCCCTCGGTGTGCTTGACGTGGGCCCGGCCGGCGGTGAGGGTGATGCGCATGTCCGTGATGGGGGAGCCGGTGAGCACCCCCAGGTGCTGCTTTTCCGCCAGATGGGTGAGCACCAGCCGCTGCCAGTGGCCGTCAAAGCGGTCCGTGCTGCACGCGCTGTCAAAGCGGAGGCCCGTGCCCCTGGGGGCGGGCTCCAGCAGCAGCCGGACCTCGGCGTAGTGGCGCAGGGGCTCGTAGTGGCCCACGCCCTCCGCCGGGGCGGCGATGGTCTCCTTGTACACGATGTCCCCGGGGGCAAAGTCCACCTCCAGGCCGAACCGCTGCGCCGCCACCTGCCGCAGCACCTCCAGCTGGATGGGGCCCATGAGCTGGAGGCGGATCTGGCCCAGCCGCTGGTTCCACAGGAGGTGGAGCTGGGGGTCCTCCTCCTCCAGGGCCCGGAGCTTGTCCAGGGCCATGTGGGGGTCCGTGCCCTCGGGCAGCAGCAGCCGGCAGCTGAGCACCGGCTCCAGCTCCGCCGGAGGCCGTTCCCCCGCCGCCCCCAGCCCCTGGCCGGAGTGGGTGCGGGTCAGGCCGGTGACGGCGCAGACCGTCCCCGCCTCCGCGCTGTCCACGGCCCGGTACTTGACCCCGGAGTAGATGCGCAGCTGCTCCGCCTTCTCCTCCCACACCTCGCCGCTCTCGTCCAGGCCGGTGAGGAGCTGCTTTACCGCCAGCCGGCCGCCGGTGATCTTCATATAGGTGAGCCGGTTCCCCTGGCTGTCCCTGCCGATCTTGTACACCCGCGCCCCGAAGTCCGCCGGATAGGAGGGCCGGGGGCAGTACTGGGCCAGCCCCGCCAGGAGCTGGTCCACCCCCTCCAGCCGCAGGGCGGACCCGAACCAGCAGGGGAACAGGGCCCGGGAGGCGACGAGCCCGGCCAGGGTGTCCCGGGAGAGGTCCCCCGTGTCCAGGTACTCCGTCAGGGCCTCCTCCCCGGCGGTGGCCGCCTCCTCCAGCAGGGCCTCCCGGGACCCGCCGAAGTCCACGCACCCCTCCCCCAGCTGGGTCCGGAGAGCGGAGAGGAGGGCATCCCGGTCCGTGCCGGGCAGGTCCATCTTGTTGACAAAGAGGAACACCGGCAGGCGGTGGCGCTCCAGCAGCCGCCAGAGGGTGCGGGTGTGAGCCTGCACGCCGTCCGTGCCGCTGATGACCAGGATGGCGCAGTCCAGCACCTGGAGGGTGCGCTCCATCTCCGCGGAGAAATCCACGTGGCCCGGGGTGTCCAGCAGCGTGGCCTCCTGCTCCTCCAGGGGGAACACCGCCTGCTTGGCGTAGATGGTGATGCCCCGCTGCCGCTCCAGCTGGTCCGTATCCAGGAAGGCGTCCCGGTGGTCCACCCGGCCCAGGGCCCGGATGCTGCCGGTCTTATACAGAATAGCCTCGGACAGGGTGGTCTTCCCCGCGTCCACGTGGGCCAGAATACCGATACAGATTCGTCTCATATGCCGTCCATTCTCTTTCCTTCATCTCCCCCTATTATGGCAGGTTTTCGCCCGTCCTGCAATGGGAATTTGCCGGCTTTGCGAAATAAGCAGCAGACAGGGGCCCCGGAGGACCGCCTGTCTGCCTTAAAAATGGATGAAAAGCGCCTCACTCCCGCCGCTCCCGGCACACCAGCTCGTCCAGGCTGATGTCATATAAATCCGCAAGGGCAATCAGGGTGGGCAGAAGGGGAAGGCGCAGGCCATATTCATAATTTTGATAAGTCCGCGTCTTGATGTGGACGGCCTGCGCGACGGCCTCCTGGGAGAGCCCCTTTTCTGCCCGCAGTTGGATGAGATTTTCGTTTAACTTCATCATTACGCTTTCTCCGCCGTGACGCGGGAAAATACCATCAGTATAATGTTCGGTCTATATGCGCAAAACGCCTATCTACAAATCCAATTCCGGGCTCATACCGCCCCGAAGAGGGCCCAGGTGTTGCTGTCCAGAATTTCCGCGTCCACGTACTGCCCGATCAGGGACGCATCCCCCCGCAGATGCACCAGTCTGCCGCCGTGGGTCCGGCTGGACAGGGGCCACTGCTCATCGCCGCTCTCCCCGTCCACCAGCACCCGCAGCCGGCGGCCCACGTAGGCCCGGTGGAGCTCCCCGGAGATCCGGTTCTGCTCCTCCAGGAGCTTGTCAAACCACACCTGCTTCTCCGCCCGGCTCACCGTGTCCGGCAGGCTGGCCGCAGGCGTGCCCGGCCGGGGGGAGTAGATGAAGGTGAAGAGCGCGTCATAGCGGACCTCCCGGATGAGGGAGATGGTCTCCATGGCCTCCTCCTCCGTCTCCCCGGGGAAGCCGATGATAATATCGCTGGTCAGCACCAGCTCCGGCATGACGCTGCGGGCGTAGGCCGCCTTCTCCAGGTACTGCTCCCGGGTGTAGCCCCGGTTCATGGCCCGCAGCACCCGGCTGCTGCCGGACTGCACCGGGAGGTGGAGCTGCTTGGCCACGTGGGAGCAGCGGGCCATGGTGTCGAAGAGCTTCCGGCCCGCGTCCTTGGGGTGGCTGGTCATAAAGCGGATGAGGTAGTCCCCGGGGATGGCGTCGATCTCCTCCAGCAGGTCCGCAAAGTCCATGGGGCTGTCCAGGTCCTTGCCGTAGGAGTTGACGTTCTGGCCCAGAAGGGTGATCTCCCGCACCCCGTCCTCCACCAGGGAGCGGATCTCGGCCAGAATGTCCGACGCCTCCCGGCTCCGCTCCCGGCCCCGGACATAGGGGACGATGCAGTAGGAGCAGAAGTTGTTGCACCCGTACATGATGGACACCCAGGCCTTCACGCTGCTCTCCCGGACCACAGGCAGTCCCTCGGCGATAGCGCCCCGCTCCTGGGCGATGGAGAAGACCCGCTTATGGCGGGTGCGGACCTCAAAGAGCAGCTCCGGGAACCGCCACAGGGCCTGGGGGCCGAAGACCAGATCCACGTGGCGGTAGGAGGCCCTGATCCGGGCGGCGGCAGTCTCCTGCTGGGCCATGCAGCCGCACAGGCAGATGGTGAGATCCGGATTGCGCTCCTTGGCGTGGACCAGCTGGCCCACCACGCCAAAGACCTTCTTCTCCGCGTTCTCCCGGATGGCGCAGGTGTTGATGACAATGATCTCCGCCCGGCCGGGGTCCTGGGTGAAGCCGCAGCCCATGTCCCGCAGCATCCCCATGAGCCGCTGGCTGTCCGCCACGTTCTGCTGGCAGCCGTAGGTCTGGACGCAGGCCAGGGGCGGCCCCCCGGGGCGGGCCTCGTTCAGTTCCCTCAGCTTCTCGCAGAAGCGAAGCTGCCGCCCAATGTCCTCTTGGCTGATCCGCTGTGTTTTTCCGGTCTCTCCCATGGCTCCCGCTCCCTTCACGCGCTGGTCGATTTGAAATGGTCAGATAGCACATTATAGCATTTTACCCCGCCTGCGTCAATTTTGTTTTTCCGGGGACAATATGGCGGACCGGAAAAGGATTTCTTGACATCCACGCTGCGATATGGTATCCTTACCCTAGTGAAATATGCCGCTTTTTATCATGCGGCGGCAGGATAGGAGAATACAACTATGGAACGCATCAAGACCCTTGAGACCCGTGACCTGAACAAGAGCGCACAGACCGGCGGCTGCGGCGAATGCCAGACCTCCTGCCAGTCTGCCTGCAAGACCTCCTGCGGCGTGGCCAACCAGGCCTGCGAGAACGCCAGCAAGTAAGGCCGTCATATCGAGAGAGCGCCGCCGGTTTCAGGGCGGCGCTTTTCCTGCGCAGCTACGATGAGGAGGAACGCCCACAATGGTGCATCAATACAAGCTCAACGGCTACAACATCGTCCTGGACACCTGCTCCGGGTCTGTCCATGTGGTGGACGAGGTGGCCTACGACATCATCGCCCTGTACCCGGAGAAGACCCCGGAGGAGATCGTTTCCGCCATCCTGGCCCAATACGGCGGCCGGCCCGACGTGAACGAGGAGGAGGTGCGCGCCTGCATCAGCGACGTGGCGGAGCTGGAGCGGGCCGGGAAGCTCTACACCCCCGACACCTTCGAGCCCATGGCCTTTGACTTCAAAAACCGCAGCACGGTGGTGAAGGCTCTGTGCCTCCACGTGGCCCACACCTGCAACCTCAGCTGTCCCTACTGCTTTGCCAGCCAGGGGAAGTACCATGGCCAGCAGGCGCTGATGCGCTTCGACGTGGGAAAGCGGGCCCTGGACTTCCTCATGGAGAACTCCGGGGACCGGGTCAACCTGGAGGTGGACTTCTTCGGCGGCGAGCCTCTGATGAACTGGGAGGTGGTCAAGGAGCTGGTGGCCTACGCCCGCGAACAGGAGGGCCCCCGGGGGAAGAAGTTCCGCTTCACCCTCACCACCAACGGTATGCTCATTGACGACGACGTGATCGACTTCGCCAACCGGGAGATGCACAACGTGGTGCTGAGCCTGGACGGGCGGAAGGAGGTCCACGACAGGCTGCGGGTGGACTGGGCCGGCCGGGGCAGCTATGACCGGATCGTGCCCAAATTTCAGAAGCTGGTGGAGCGCCGGGGGGGGAAGGGCTACTACATGCGGGGCACCTTCACCCACGCCAACCCGGACTTCACCAAGGACGTGCTCCATATGGCGGATCTGGGCTTTGACCAGCTGAGCATGGAGCCGGTGGTGTGCGCCCCCAACGATCCCGCCGCCCTGACGGCGGAGGATCTGCCCATTGTCCTGGAGCAGTACGAGCTCCTGGCCAAGGAGATGCTGCGGCGGGAGCGGGAGGGCCGGGGCTTCACCTTCTACCACTACATGCTGGATCTGGCCCACGGCCCCTGCATCTACAAGCGCATCTCCGGCTGCGGGTCCGGCACGGAGTACATGGCCGTCACCCCCTGGGGGGATCTGTATCCCTGCCACCAGTTCGTGGGGGAGGATGCCTATAAGCTGGGGGATATCTGGCAGGGGGTGACCAACACGGCGGTCCGGGACGAGTTCAAGAGCTGCAACGCCTACGCCCGTCCGGAGTGCGCGGACTGCTGGGCCAGGCTCTACTGCTCCGGCGGCTGCGCGGCCAACGCCTACCACGCCTCCGGGTCCATCCGGGGCGTGTACGAGTACGGCTGCGAGCTCTTCCGCAAGCGGATCGAGTGCGCGGTGATGATGAAGGCCGCCCAGGCGGAGGAGCGGTGAACACCCCCATTGCTGATTTTGTCCGCGCCTACGCCGCCTCCGGCTGCGCACGGCTCCACATGCCGGGCCACAAGGGGAAGCCCTTTCTGGGCTGCGAGGCCCTGGACGTCACGGAGATCGCCGGGGCGGACGAGCTCTACGGGGCGGCAGGAATCATCGCGGAGAGCGAAAAAAACGCCGGGGCCCTCTTCGGCTCCGGCAGGACCTTCTATGCCGCGGAGGGCTCCTCCCAGTGCGTCCGGGCCATGCTGGCCCTGGCGGTGTGGAGCGCCCCTCCGGGGCGGCGTCCGGTGGTGCTGGCGGCGCGGAACGCCCACAAGTCTCTCCTCTACGCCGCCGCGCTGCTGGACTTTGACGTGGCGTGGCTGTGGCCGGAGTCCCCGGGGCAGAGCCTGTGCGCCTGCCCGGTATCCCCGGCGGCCCTGGAGCGGGCCCTGGAGGAGACGCGTCCGGCGGCGGTGTACGTCACCAGCCCGGACTACCTGGGCGGGACGTGCGATGTGGCGGCCCTGGCGGAGGTATCCCACCGCCGGGGCGTACCCCTGCTGGTGGACAACGCCCACGGGGCCTACCTGCGCTTTCTCTCCCCCTCCCGGCACCCCATGGATCTGGGGGCGGATCTGTGCTGCGACAGCGCCCACAAGACCCTGCCGGTCCTCACCGGCGGGGCCTATCTCCACGTGGGCAGAGGGGCCCCGGCCTTCTTTGGGGAGAACGGGCGGCGGGCCCTGGCCCTGTTCGGCTCCACCAGTCCGTCCTATCTGATCCTGCAATCCCTGGACCTCTGCAACCAGTATCTGGCCGGGGACTACCCCCTCCGTCTGGCGGAGACCGCCGGAGCCCTGGCGGCCCTGCGGGAGCGTCTGCGGGGGCGGGGCTGGGCGGTCAGGGACACGGAGCCCTTGAAGCTGACCCTTGACTGCGCCGCCTCCGGGTGGGAGGGCGGGGATCTGGCGGCCCGTCTGCGGTCCGGAGGGGTGGAGTGCGAGTACTGGGACCGGGACGATCTGGTGTGCATGTGGACGCCGGAGAACCCGCCAAAGGACTTTGACCGGCTCCTGGACTGCCTGGGGGAGAACGACAGGCCGCCCAGGCCCCGTCTGCCCCTGCCCCAGGCCAGGGGGGAGGCGGTTTGCTCCATCCGGGAGGCCATGTTCCGGCCCTGGGAGACGGTGCCCGCCGCGCAGGCCCTGGGCCGGGTGTGCGGCGCGCCCACGGTGGCCTGTCCGCCGGCGGTGCCCATCGCCGTGGCCGGGGAGCGCATCGGCCCGGAGGCGGCGGCGCTGTTCGCCCGGTACGGCGTGGACCGGGTGGAGGTGCTGGCGGCGGGCCGTTAAAAAGAGGAGTAGGGAGCGGCCCAAAGGCCGCTCCCTACTCCTCCCCATCCTCCGCGATCAGCTGGGGGGCGTATTTCTGAAAGACCCGCTCCAGGAAGAAGGAGGAGAGCAGGGCCGTCACCGCCGGCATAAACAGGGCCGGCCACCAGTTGGGGATGCAGAAGGCCGCCGTCTCCGCCGTCAAAAGGGTCACCACCACGGTGGAGGGCAGATGGCGCACCGCCAGCTGGAGGGCTGTCACAAACAGCTCCCTCACCCCAAAGGTGAATCGGCCCAGCAGGGGAAACAGCCAGCACAGCACCCCCGCCGGCAGGAGCAGAGCCGTGTAGTAAGCCCCAAAGAGCACACCGGCGGCGCTGGTGGAGGCGGCGTTGGCGCGCATCAGGGCGTATCCGCCGGCCAGCAGAGCCCCCGCCAGAAGGCAGAGCAGGGTGGCGGCGCAGCCCACCTTCATATTGTCCCGCAGGGAGAGGAGGTAGTACTTGAAGGCCCCGGACTCCCGGCCCCGGACGCACTTGACCACCGTATAGTACAGCGCCGCCGTGGCCGGACCGATGGTCACCACGGGCAGGCACAGAAACAGCCACAGGATGGACAGGCCGCACACGTCCACCAGGGTGCTCAGCGCGGCCCAGATCCCCCGCTCGGGGTTAAAGAATCCGCCCATGGCTACAGCACCTTCTTGGCCAGGGCCTTGCCCACGGACTGGCGGCACTGCTCCGCCCCCTCGGGGTCCCGGCGGGAGAACTCGGTGAGCAGCACATCCAGCACGTAGAGCTGGGCCACGAGGGCGGCGGTGGAGCCAAAGCGCAGGGGCTGCTCGTTGGGCCCGCACAGCAGGAGGGCGTCGGCGTAGGCGCTGGCGGGGGAGTTGAGAAAGCGGGTGACAAGGATCAGCTTGGCCCCCCGGCGGCGGATGATCTCCGCCGCCTCCAGCACCTCATGGGTGGCGCCGGAGTAGGAGAAGTAGAGGACCACGTCCTCCTGGGAGAGGGTGGAGAGGGCCACGGTCTGGAGGTGAGAGTCCTGGATGGTCTTGAACTTGGGGGAGGTGGTGGAGAACTGGGCCCAGGCCGCCAGGGACACCACCGAGTGGTTGCCCTGGCCCAGGCACAGCACCTGCCGGGCGGCCAGCAGCAGGTCCACGGCCTGGGTCACCGAGGGCTCGGCCAGCATGTGATAGGCCTTGCCCAGGGTATCCTGGGCGGAGCGGAGGACCTTGCTCATCACCGCGCCTGTGGAATCGCCGGGGAGGACCTCTCCGGCGGCGCTCTGCCCCATGTCCGGGGCGGCCAGCAGGGAGGCCCGGGCCAGCTCCAGCTTGAAGTCGTTGAACCCGGCCAGCTTCATCTTGCGGCAGAAAACGGAGATCGTGGACACCGCCACCTCGCACACGGCGCTCAGGTCCGTGATGCTGATGTACTGGGTCTCCGTCTGATGCTCCAGCACATAGTCCACAATCTTCCGCTCAGAGCGGGTGAAGTTTTCATATTCTTGCAGCATAAGCGCCACGATATTCTTTCCCACAGCTGTCCTCCCACGGACCAGATTTTACAAAGCTATACAAACTATAATACATACCGGCTGATTTTGCAACATATTTGGGGGAATTTCTGAAACTTCTTTAATTTTGCCGGGATAAAGCGTCCTAAACCGGCAGTCCGGGCGGTCTGTCCCCCTGCTCACAAGCCCTTTTCCACAAAGCGTATTCCGTAACGATTCCCCTGCGCCAGAATTCCTTCCGCAGCCCGTAGCCGAGATCATGGCTGTCATCTGCCGCGGTATTGACGTATCCGATGGGCACATGGTCCTTCAGGCAGATGGCATAGCCGCGTCCGCTCGCCCGGCGGTATTGGCCAGCAAGGCGGGCCTGGTAAAATTTCTCCGCGTCTGAGCGGGTTTTGAGGGCAAACCAGGGCAGGAATCTGTTGAGCTCCGCATCGCTGAAGATTTGATACACGGCCTCCAGATCACCGGCAGTAAATTCTCGCAGTATGAGCCGTTCTGCTGCAAGCTCCGGCGTGTTCATGCGCATCCCCTCTCGTTATCGGCATCGCAGTGCGGGCCCGCCGCAACAAAAAAATACACCGTCACAAAATGACGGTGCAATAAAATGGAGCGGGCGACGGGGCTCGAACCCGCTACCTCCACCTTGGCAAGGTGGCGCTCTACCAGATGAGCTACGCCCGCAGAACATGGTGTATTATAGCAGATATATTCGCCGGTGTCAAGGGGGAATTTTTATACTTGGGCCTCGGCGCGTTTTAATATGTAATGGACCGCCGGACCGACATGCAGAAATAAACTCGTGGCGTATCCGGTCAGAAAGGGAACCAGAGGCCGGAGCAGAATTTTCGCAGGGCAAGGCGGCAGACGCCCGTCAAGAACAGCAACGATGCCATGCGGAAATTTTGTCCGGGATATGGTTTGATTTCTGACCGGATGGACCACCAGGGCCTGTTTGATAATTGGCGGTATGCCCAACAGCTTTCATGCGCACAGGGAGGCCGCTGTGAAGGCGGCGAAGATTTTCCGGCTCCGCTCGTCCACCCGCCAGGAGAACTCCGGGTGCCACTGGACCCCCCAGACGAACCGCCTCTCCGGCATGTACACGGCCTCTGTCACGCCGTCGGGGGCCAGAGCCATGGGGGCCAGCCGGGGCGCCAGGTCCCGCACCGCCTGGTGGTGGCAGCTGTTCACGCCCATCTCCTCCTTGCCCAGCAGCTCTGCCAGGGGCGTTCCCCGGGGGAGGGACACTTTGTGGGCCTCCCGGTCATAGGGGGCCGCCATGTGGTGGTCACAGTCCGAGGGCCGCTGGGCGGGCAGGTCCTGATAGAGGGTGCCGCCCAGGACGGCGTTCATAAACTGCATCCCCCGGCAGATGCCCAGGACGGCCAGATCCCGGTCAATGGCCTGGCGCAGCAGCTCCCCCTCCATCCGGTCCCGGGCGGGGCACAGCTCCCCGCACACCGGAAGGATCTCCTGGCCGTAGAGGGCCGGGGACACGTCGTGGCCGCCAGTGAGGAGGACGCCATTACATCCCTCCAGCAGCCGCCGGATATCCGCGCCATCCTCCGCCAGGGGCAGCATCACCCCCAGTCCGCCGGCCTGGGCGATGGCGTCCATATACCCGGGCAGCATCCACAGGCTGTCCCGCCCGGCGTCCACCAGGGGGACAATGCCGATGATCGGCTTTTTCATAGATCACGTCTCCTTTTATCGCAGCTTCGCACTCTATCGGGGCACGCGGACAATGCACTCCAGGGTCATGTCCCCGATGATGGCGGTCACCGTGGTGGTGCCCCGGCCCACCCGCTCCACCAGCCCGTCCTGGCTGATGGAGACCACGTTGGTGTCCTGGCTGGTCCAGACGATCTCCCCGTCATAGAGGTCCCGGGTCCCCTTGACCGTCACCTTCATCTGCACCGGCGGATCCCCGGAGGGCAGGGTGAAGTCCCGGTGGTTGAGGACCAGCTCCGGGAGAACCACCGCCGCCTGGACCGTCACCTGACAGGTGGCGGTCTCCGTGCCCGCGGAGGCAGTGATGACGGCGCTGCCCGGCCCCTTTCCGGTGACGGTCCCGTTCTCCACCGTGGCCACGTCCTGGTTGGAGGAGGTCCAGGAGACCCCCGCGCTGCCCCCGGAGGCGGACAGCGCGGCGCTCTCACCGGCAACGAGGGACAGGGCGGTCTGGGACAGGGTCAGGGGCTCCGCCGGCTCAGGCTCCTTGTTCTCCGGTGTCTGAACCGTGGGCGGCTCCGCCGGCATATCGCTGCCCTTGAAGGCGCAGCGGGAGACCAGGACGCACAGCAGGATGAGGAGCGCCAGCAGGACGCCCAGGGCGGCCGGCAGATAGTAGGGGCCCTGCCGCCGCAGCCGGATGACCACCCGGCGGAGATAGCGGAGACAGCGGGCCCAGGCGGACCGCTGCTTCCGCTGCTGCCGGAAGCAATAGGGGCATCTCTGATAGGACGCGGGGTACTGTCTGCCGCACCGCGGACACTGCCGGTTGGTCATAATTTCCATCCCCTTCTGTATAAATCGTTCAATGTTTATACAATCATATCACAAATTGTCGAATGAAGCAAACTTTATTTGCCGGCATTCTCCCGCTTTTGTGAAAAAGGGATAAAGAAGCCCGCCCTCTCCCCTGGGGAAAAGGCGGGACTGTTTCCTCCCGGCGGCTCAGGGGCTGCCCGGCGTTCTCCACCGGCTCTCTGTCCGGCGGCAGATGTCGTTCCACTGGCAGCCGCCGCAGATGAACCGGCGCAGGTCCCGGTCCAGGATCCGGCTTTGGACCAGGGCTGTGAACGCGCCGAAGGCCAGCACCGCCCCCTCTGTCAGGCCGCACAGCTCCAGCACCGCCCGGTCATATCCCGCTACCAGCTCCGGCTTGTCGCACCGGCCGCCGGCACTGCGGGGGCAGGCGGCGCAGACCTGGTCCGTATCCACCGTCAGGCGGACCGGCCGGTCCGGCGTCAGCTCCTCCGCCAGCAGCCGGGTCATGTTCCGGGAGAAGCCGTCGCTGTAGCCAAAGCCCACAAAGTAGGCCATGCACATGCCGTGGTGGGGCCGCAGGGCCATGGGCTCACCGGACATGGGGCCGCAGACGCGCCGTGATGGCGAGGGCCAGGACGATCTTCACCAGATCCGGCAGAATGTAGGGGACCACGCAGGCCGTCAGGGCCGCGCCCAGGGTGATGGCCCCGGCGTCCCGCGCGTAGACTACCATAAACCAGGCCGTACCGAAGGCGTAGCACACCAGAAGTCCCAGGACCATGGACGCGCCCAGGACAATCAGCCCCCGCCCCCATACCCGCTCCACACCCCACATGGCCAGGGCGGAGAAGAGGAACCCAACGATGTACCCGCCGGTCATGCCCAGCAGGGCGCTCAGTCCGCCGTGGAAGCCGGACAGCACCGGCGCGCCCACCGCCGCCAGCAGGATGAAGGCCAGCACCGCGATGGTCCCCCGCTTGCCCCCCAGCAGGCCCACAGCCAGAAATACCCCCATGGTTTGCAGGGTGAAGGGGATGGCGGTGGGGATGGAGATCCAGGAGCACACCGCCATGACCGCCACAAATACGGCGATATAGGCCATGTCCCGTGTGCTCCACCTGGTTAAGGTCTGTTCCATTGTCTTTATTCTCCTTTCGGTTTCCTGCCGCCTACTCTATCACAGCCCGCCCGACTTGTCAACCTATAATTTTAATTCGGTTTACAATTCAGGCGGCCCGCCGGAAGCAGGGAGTACCGCCCCGCGGGACGCGACGCTGTATTCCCCCAAAATTTCACTGCCCTCAAACTTTTCCGTCCCCTCCGCCGTCTATTATACAGACGGCGCTCCTCACCGGCCGGGCGGAGCGGCGCGCACTCTCCAATCCCAGCTTCGAAGCGAGAAGAAAGGAGAAATTGATGTGACAAAGGAAGAAGCTCTGACCCAGTATCTTGTTGACCATCAAACCGGATTTTACCGGCTGGCCTACAGCATTCTGAAAAATCCAGACGAGGCCCTGGACGCGGTACAGACTGCGGTCTGCCGTGCGCTGGAGCGGCAGGACGGCCTCCGGGACACCGGCGCCCTCCGCACATGGTTTTACCGCATCCTGGTGAACACATGCAGAGACGCCCTCCGCCACAGGGGACGGGAGATCCCCTTTCCGGAGGACCTGGAGCCCTCCCGGGAGGACCCGGAGCCCGCTGACGACACACTGATCCGCCGGGTAGAGGCCCTGCCGCCGGAAATGGGGATGGTCGTCAAACTGCGGTTTTACGAGGAGCTGAGCCTGAAGGAAATCAGCCAGATCACCGGACAGAACCTGAGCACAGTGAAAAGCCGCCTGTACGCCGGCCTGAAGAAGCTGCGCGTTGCTATGGAAGGAGCAGAAATATGATGAAGGAGTTCGCAAACGCCAAGGAAAATTATGACAGCATCCCCATTCCCGCCGAGCTGCCGGATCGGGTCCAGGCGGGGATTCAGTTGGGAAAGGCCAGCTACCGGCGCCGCCGCAGCCGGATGATCCGCCGCTGGGCAGCCACCGCCGCCTGCCTCTGCCTGGTGCTGGCGGGGCTGAACCTCTCGCCCGCTCTGGCCAGCGCTGCCGCCAATGTGCCCGTGCTGGGAGGGCTGTTCCGGGTGCTGACCTTTGTGGAGTTTGATGATTCTGAGGACGGCATCCATTACAATGTTGCCGCCCCCGAGGTGGACGCGGACAGCGATCTGGCGAAGAAGGTCAACGCCGCCATTCAGGGGAAGGTTGACCAGCATCTCGCCAAGGCCCAGCAGGACTGGGACGACTACCGCGAGGCCTTCTTTGCCACCGGCGGCACGGAGGAGCAGTGGGGCGATCGGGAGATGGATGTTATCATCGACTATGAGATCAAGAGCCAGACCGGGGACCGGGTCTCCTTTGTTGTGACCTTCGCCGAGGGCTGGGTGTCCTCCTACGAGGAGCGGTCCTGCTATAACCTGGATTTTGTGCAGAACCGTGACCTGACGCTCCGGGACTTCCTGGGGGAGGATTGGACCGCTGTCTGCAACGCCGCCATTCAGCAGCAGATAGATGAGAGCAGGGACGCCGATGGCTTCACCTATTTCTTCCCCCCTGACCAGGGCGGCTTTACCACTGTGGATGAGAGCACCAGCTTCTATGTCCGTGAGGACGGCGCGGTTGTCGTGTGCTTCCCCAAGTACAGTATCGCCGCCGGCGCTGCCGGGAATTTAGAGTTTGTGATACAGACGCCCGAAGGATAACGCAAAGAGGCGCGAGAGGAGAGCCGCACCGTAGGATACGGTGCGGCTCTAAAATATTAAGGAATGAAACGCGCCAGAAGAAGGGATGCGGGAAGGACGGCAGGGGCGCAGTAAAAATATGCAGAAAATCCGCTCAAACGAATGCCGCCCTATAATCTCAGAACGGCTATCTGCTCTTCTCCGTCCCAATCTCCGGTTTCCGTAAACCCGAAGCTGCCATACAGCTTCTTGGCCACAAGATTATCCGGCTCATAGGAGAGCCAGCAGCACTCCGCCCCGCCGCAGGGTGCGGTCCTGATAAACGACAGCGCAAGCCTGACGGCCTCCTTTCCATATCCCCGGCCCTGGTAGTTCTTGTCAATCATCAGCCGCCAGAGCGTATAATTTCCCTTCGCAATCTCCGGCGCATTTTCCCAGTAATCGTCGGTATCGTAGCCAACCATCAAAAAGCCTACGGGCACTTGATCCTCATAAATACCAAAGGGGAACGCGTGGCCGCCGCCTGTAACGGCAGTGTAAGCCTCAATAATGCTGATATCATTTCCCGCCACAAAATTTATCTGCTCATCGCGGACGCGCAGCTTTAAGATATCCCATACATTCCTGCCAGTGACCTTTTCCAGTCGCAGCATGTTGTTCTCCTTTCTGAAAAGCGCCCTCCCGCCGCATACGCGCAGGGAGAGCGCTCCTTCTCTCGGGCTCAGCTGAGCTTCTCGCTGTTGAGAAACTTCCCCCCGAAAACCGTAATCAGCAGAATTTTCAGGTCAAACAGCAGGCTCCAGTTCTCGATATAGTAGATGTCGTGGGCGATGCGGTCCTCAATAGAGGTGTCCCCACGCAGATCGTTCACCTGGGCCCAGCCAGTGATCCCCGGCCGGACCTGGTGCTTGACCATGTACAGGGGGATGTCCTCCCGGAACTGCTCCACATAGTATGGGATCTCCGGACGGGGGCCCACCAGGCTCATATCCCCCTTGAGGACGTTGAAAAACTGGGGGAACTCGTCTAAGGAGCACTTGCGCAGAAAGGCCCCGAAGGCCGTCTTGCGGCTGTCCCGATCCCCGCTCCAGTGGGTGTCCTGCTCATCGTTGACCCGCATGGACCGGAACTTGTACATATAGAAGATTTTTTTATTCAGTCCCACCCGCTTCTGCTTGAAGATGACAGGTCCCGGGGAGCTCAGCCGCACGCCGGCGGCGCAGACGAGCATGACCGGCGAGGTGAGCAGGATGAGCAGCAGGGACCCGGCCACGTCCACGGCCCGCTTGCAGAATGCGTTGGCCCAGTTGTCCAGGGGGATGCGCCGGATGTTCATCAGGGGGATGCCCTTGAGGTTGTCGAACTGGGGGTGGGCGGACATGTACTCCGCGTAGATGGGGATAATGGACAGCTTGGTGCCCGACTTCTCGCAGGCGCTGATGATCTGCGGCGTGCGGCAGTAGTCCTCCAGCTCCACGGCGGACACCACCTCGTCCGGGTGGTACTTCTCCAGCGTGGCCTCCAGATTGTCAAAATTCCCCAGATAGGTCAGGCTCTGCCCCTTCATCCGCTGGGAGGCGATGTGGCCGATGGGGTGGAAGCCCAGCTCCTTGGAGGTGCGGATGGTGCGCAGGTAGTTCTGGGCCGCGCTGCCGCTGCCCAGGATGAGCACATGCTTGAGGTTGTAGCCCTCCTGGCGGAAGTAGTGGAGGATCTTCCGCAGCAGGATCCGCTTGCAGCTGAGGACGCCCGCGCTGAGCAGGAAGAAGATCGCCAGGGTCCCCCGGGAGTAGTGCTCGTCGTGCTGGACAAACAGTCCGCTGAGCAGCACCAGCATCATCAGGCCGTTGGCGCACCAGAGCCGGGGCAGCTCCCGGCGCAGGGGGATGGTGCGGTAGGAGCGGTAGAGCTCCATGGCCCCGTAGATGAACAGCTGGGCCCCGGTGAGGAAAATATCCATGGCCATGTAGCGGCTCAGAGGCACCGAGATGATCCCGCCGGGCAGGACAAAAAAGCGGATCCAGAAGGCCGCCGGCAGGGAGAGGAACACAATCACCCCGTCGCTGAACACGTTCAGCCAGTTGAGCAGACGCTGATTTTCCCTTATCATGGCAGGGCCTCTAGCCGCCCATGCGGGCGATGAACGCCAGATTGGCCTCTGTCAGGGTCACGCCGCCCATGTTCCGGGCGTTCCAGTCCTCCAGCAGTCCGGCGATGCGGACCACGCCGGCGCGGAAGATCTCAGAGTCCGTCTCATACCCCTCCAGAAGGGCGAAGGCGGTCTGCCAGGCGTTCTGGTCCGAGGAGACGTAGTCCACATACTTCTCCACCATCTCCAGGCCCAGCTCCGTGCGGCCCGTGGAGAAGTAGTACTCCGCCAGATAGATGGGCACTGTGTTGGAGTCCACCTGGGCCAGACGGGCCGCGTAGGCGTCCGCCTGCTGGCGGATGGTCTCGTCCGTCTCCGTGGTCAGGGTGCTGTTGACGTAGCCCAGCATGTAGTCCGCCCACTCGAATTTGTCCATGGAAACCGCCCGGTCCAGATCGGAGAAGGCGGTGGCGTGGGAGGCCAGCCGCTGGGCGGACATGTTGCCGGAGAGCATAACGCCAAAGACGATCAGCAGGGCGGGAATGGCCGCCAGGACGCCGTTTTTCGCCATGCCGCCCAGCTCCGGCAGGGGGATGGCGTCCCCGCAGCAGAGGTTGATGAGGGCAAACACGCCGAAGGCGATGGGCAGATAGGCGTAGGTGGAGAAGGTGACCTCCGTGGCCGCGTGGCCGGCCATGAACACCAGGGCCGCGCCCAGGGCGGGAATGAGGGGATTCTCCCGCTTCCGGGCAAACCACACCGCCGCGCCGGAGGAGGCCAGCAGGCCGATGAACAGGACAAAGCCCACCGCGCCGGTCTCCACCAGCACCTGGATGTAGTGGTTGTGGGCGTATTTCGTCTCATAGTAGAAGCTCTGCACGCTCTTCACGCCGTTCTCAAAGGCCCCCAGGCCCAGGCCGATCACCGGACTGCGGCCAAAGAGCTTCATGCCGTCGGAGAAGAAGACAAAGCGCTGGATGGCGTTCTGGTTGGCCCACAGGCCCTGGAGACGGTTGGCGATAAAGCCGGGCAGCAGCTTGTAGCCCAGGGGGACGCCGCAGGTGCCGGCCTCGCCGGTACACACGGCGCTGTCCAGCCGGGCCTCGCTGGCGGCGGTGAAATTGAAGTAGACCACCAGACTGTCCTCCGGCACGGTGAAGGAGGCCCCGGCCAGGGGGCCCTGGTAGAGGGGGGTGCTGGTGTGCATCATGGTCTCCTGCTGGTTCTGGCTCTCGATGTACACCGTCAGATCCCCCTCCGCCTCCGCCGTCAGGGCGTAGGCCCCGGGCTCCGGATAGGCGGCCCGGCGCAGGGACTGGCCGGGCTGGAGAGCCGCGCTGCCGGTGAGGTTGTAGGCCGCCAGGGCAAAGACGGCCACGCCGGCCAGGATCACGCCGGTGAGGACCAGCACGATCCGGCTGTGGCTGGAGAGCTTGTCCGCCAGAGGACGGCACAGGCGGTCCAGCAGGCACAGCAGCGCCGCGCCAGCGATGACGCACAGCAGGGGCACCGGCCGGAATCCGGTCCAGGCGGTGAAGGAGGTCAGGGAGATGAGGAAGGCTGCGGCAACGCTGAGAACCAGGGTTTCCACCATGAGCAGCAGCAGCTGGGCCCGCCGCTCCGGACGCTCCAGCAGCAGGTAGGCGAGGAAGGCCAGGGCGATCATGCCGCTGGCGCCCATACTGAAGGCCAGCAGGAAGGACAGGGCGTTGATATACAGGCAGATCAGGTGGACGGTCCGCTCCCGTCCGGCGGAGGACACAACCAGGCCCAGGCTCAGGAGGGTGCCCAGGCCCACGCAGCCGGCGAACACGTTGGGGTTGGTGAACATGGAGGTCATACGCACCCCCTCCTCCACCGCGCTCAGGCTGGTGTAGTCCGGGGTGAACAGGCCCAGCAGCCCCAGAATCGGGGTGCTGATGATCCGGGTGGAGAGCAGGTCAATGCTCACCAGCCCCGCCAGGGCGGAGAAGCCGGAGAGGATTGCCGCGCCCCGGCGGCCGGTACAGCCGCTCTCCCGGTCCTTCATGGTCAGCAGCAGCAGGGCCAGGCAGAAGGCGGCCAGGGGCTTGAGGAACTCATAGAGGGCGAATTTCCCGCTTCTGGCGTAGAGGGTGGACAGGCCGTCCATGAGCACCACCAGAGCCAGGGCCAGGACCGGCAGGTGCAGACGGTCCCGCAGGCGGGGGAAGAACACCGCCGTGGCTCCGACGGCCAGCACCAGCAGGAACAGGGCCGCCGGCTTGACCGTGCTGGAGGAGGACAGGCAGACCAAAAGAAAATACAGCGCCGCCAGAACAGGAACGGACGCCTTCTGCCAGACAGCTTGCAGGGGTGCGCCCCAGGCGGGGACGCTCTTCTTGCGGTATTTAGGCATAGCGTATCACCTCGTAGAGAGCAGTATACTCGAACGCGGTTGCTCCGGAACCGGCGGCCCGCGAAGATGCGCGCTTGTGTCGAGCTTATTTGTTTATAGTAACATCTTTGAGGGATTTGTCAAGTGCGAGGGAGGAAGATCCCAGGGAAATCAATTTTCACGCCGCCTGTGGGGGCGAGCTTTGGCGGCTTTCGCAAAATCCCTTGATATTATAAAAATCGTGTGCTATAATCCGTCCACCAATCAGAATTTAGGAGTGATAAAATGGACAGACCGGTAACCACCTTGTTTATGCTGATGTCGGTTGACGGAAAAATAAGCACTGGCGCGGCGGACGAATTAGACGTAGACAAGGATTTTCCACAAATCGTGGGGGTTCGTGAGGGCTTGCACCAATATTATGAAATAGAGCAGACAACCGATTTATGGACGCTCAATTCTGGCCGGGTGCAGGCCAAAATGGGGGTCAATACAAAGAAACTGCCAAGCAAAACGCCCGTGTCCTTTGTTGTAATAGACAACAAGCATTTGAACGAAAACGGCATCCGGTATTTTTGTGCTTTGTCAAAAACATTTGTGTTGATTACGTCCAATGCACAGCATCCGGCGTTTCACATAGAGGCGGACAATCTTCATATCATCCATCAAAAAGAATTGTCGCTGGCAAACGCGCTTACAGCGCTCAAATCAGAGCATGGCTGCGAGAGAATCACCGTACAAACCGGCGGGACGCTGAACGGCCTGTTTCTTCGTGAAAAGCTGTTCGATTATGTCGATATTGTTGTTGCGCCCATTTTGATCGGCGGCAAAGACACCTCTACTTTAATTGACGGCGAATCCCTGTTTTCACAGAGTGAATTGTCAAAATTAGGCGCTCTGAAGCTGCAGGAATGTGTGATTTTGGAGAACTCGTATTTGCGGCTGCGTTATGAGGTCATTCGCTGACAAAGTGCATAGATGATTATGAAGTCAAATATTGCAAAGGGTGTCGAAGATGCCACAAAACAGCAGAATGTTTTCAAGAAGATGATGTGAAAAAATTATGGAGCAGCACGAATGGGCAGATAGAATGGGTTCTGTTTCACCAAGCCCCTACATTACATTGACTGAGGTTCATTTGTGGCAAATGTGAACCATGAAATGCCTCTCCCAAAAGGCAAAAATGAAACAATAGACCTCTTGCGAAAATAAAAAGTTCTGAATAAATGGATAGATAAAACCAAGCAAATCGGTAATCAAACATCCCTGCTTTGGATACAAAAAACTATGGTAAAGTCAATTTCGCAAGAGGTCTAATGAAAACAGAGCCGCGCCGGGTGAAAACGGCTGAAATTCGCTTGATTTCACCGCGTTACCGCTCGATTTCACATAATTTTAGCGTGTAACGCCCGGATTTCTCTTGATTTCAAGTAAAATTCACTGGATTGTGTAAGCGTTCCGCCTGCTTTCCGCAGTTTTTGACGGTCAAGGGTGACAGCTTGCGGCACTCATTGTAAAAGGCAAACTCGTCCCGAACAGCGGTCAGCAACATAAAAGTACGCTCCCCTTCGAGACAAAACGCCGTCGAAAGGGAGCGTACTCTTTTATGCTTCCGGAATTTGCGGGCTCATCGAATTACTTGTGGTCCACGCTGTACATGTGCTTGATGAGCTCCAGGACCTTGTTGGAGTAGCCGATCTCGTTGTCGTACCAGCTGACCACCTTCACGAAGGTGTCGGTCAGGGGAATGCCGGCCTTGGCGTCGAAGATGGAGGTGCGGGCGTCGCCCAGGAAGTCGGCGGACACAACGGCCTCGTCGGTGTAGCCCAGGATGCCCTTCAGCTCACCCTCGCTGGCCTCCTTCATGGCCGCGCAGATCTCGTCGTACTTGGCGGGCTTGGCCAGGTTCACGGTCAGATCCACCACGGACACGTCCAGGGTGGGAACGCGCATGGACATGCCGGTCAGCTTGCCGTCGAGCTCGGGAATGACCTTGCCCACGGCCTTGGCGGCGCCGGTGGAGGAGGGGATGATGTTGCCGGCAGCGGCGCGGCCGCCCCGCCAATCCTTCAGGGAGGGACCGTCAACGGTCTTCTGGGTGGCGGTGGTGGAGTGAACGGTGGTCATCAGACCGTCGGTGATGCCCCACTTGTCGTTGAGGACCTTGGCGATGGGGGCCAGGCAGTTGGTGGTGCAGGAGGCGTTGGAGACGAAGTTCATGTCGGTGGTGTATTTGTCCAGGTTGACGCCGCACACAAACATGGGGGTGTCGTCCTTGGAGGGGGCGGACATGATGACCTTCTTTGCGCCGGCGTCCAGGTGGGCCTGGCTCTTCTCCTTGGTCAGGAACAGGCCGGTGGACTCCACCACGTACTCCGCGCCGATCTTGCCCCAGGGCAGATCGGCGGGGTTGCGCTCAGCAAAGATGGGGATCTCCCTGCCATTGACAATAATGGAGTTCTCCGTGGACTCCACCGTGCCCTGGAACTGGCCGTGCATGGTGTCGTACTTCAGCATATAGGCCAGGTAGTCGGCGGGGCAGAGATCGTTGATGCCGACAACCTCAATCTCGGGATGGTTGACGGAAGCACGGAAAACCATGCGGCCGATGCGTCCAAACCCATTGATGCCAACTTTGATGCTCATAATAAAAACTCCTCTCAAATTTAGATATTCGTTAGGAATAATGCCGTTGTTTGATGCCGGACATATTATACACCGGGCTTTTTCAAAAGAAAAGTGTTTTTTGTGGAATTTTTGACACACTCAAGAATTTCTTGTAATTTCGACAAAAATTTGTTATGATACGGTTGTAAATATCGGGAGTTTGACGCGAATATGTACCGCTGCGCCGGCGGGAAGGCGGACGGGGTCCGCCCCGGGCGGCGCTCTGGGTCAATTTACCAATCTTTTTTTTGCGCCGGCGCATAGACTAGGGAGTGGCGGAACCATTCGGAGGCAGCCCGGGAGCGGGCACGTGCCCGGCTCCCTGCCGGCAGGAGGTGTCCCATGTCAGAAAAGCAATTCGACAACAACCAGGAGCTGGAGCGGGTGCTGGGCCAGGTGTCCAACCAGCTGCGCGGCTCCCTGGGCAATATTTATCAGGCCCTGAACCGCATCGCGCCCATGGAGGTGCGGGAGGGGAACGGGGCTGTTGACCGGGACGCGGCGGTGCTCTGTCAGAGCTACTACCGCATTCTGCGCCTGGCCAACAATCTCTCCGACGCGGCCCATCTGGAGGGCCCCAGCGCCGCCCAGCTGCGCAACGGGGACATCGTTGGCCTGTGCCGGGACATTATGGACAGGGCCCGGCACCCGGCGGAGCTGCTGGGCATCCGGCTGGACTTCCAGTGCGAGAAGGAGCGCCACACCATCGCCATGGACAAGGACCGGATTGAGCGGATGATGCTCAACCTGCTCTCCAACGCCTTCAAGTTCATCCGCAGGGACGAGAAGCTGGTGACGCTGGACGTGCGGGTGAGCCGGGAGTGGGTGGAGCTGATCCTGACGGACACCGGCTGCGGCATCAGTCAGGAGCTGCTGGAGACGGTGTTTGACCGCTACCGCCACACCCAGCGCCTGGACCCGCCCCCCCACGGCCTGGGCCTGGGCCTGCCGGTGTGCCGGCGCATCGCCCAGGAGCACGGCGGCGTGCTGCTGCTGACCAGCCAGGAGGGGACGGGCACCACGGTCACCGTCTCCCTGCCAAACAAGCGCTCCAAGCTCCAGCAGATGAACACCTTTCTCGTGGATCTGGGCGGGGGGTACAACCGGACCCTGGCGGAGCTGTCGGACGCCCTCCCCAGCCGGGCCTTCACCCACCAGTATATGGACTGAGGCCGGCATGGAGAAGAAGACTGTTTTGGTGGGCATGAGCGGCGGCGTGGACAGCGCGGCCGCGGCGGCGCTGCTGGCGGAGGCGGGATACCGTCCGGTGGGCTGCACCCTGCGCCTGTACGGCAATGAGGAGCTGGGCCTGGAGCGGGAGGGGGGGTGCTGCTCCCTGGAGGACGTGGAGGACGCCCGGTCCACGGCAAGGCGGCTGGGGATGGACTTCCACGTGTTCAACTTCAGCGCCCTCTTCCGCAGCCAGGTGATGGACGAGTTTGTGGCCGGATATCAGGCCGGGCGCACCCCCAACCCCTGCATCCAGTGCAACCGGCGGGTGAAGTTCAGCGCGCTGCTGCGCCGGGCGGACGAGCTGGGGCTGGACTATATCGCCACCGGCCACTACGCCCGGGTGGACTGGGCGGAGGGCCGCTGGCGGCTGCTCCGGGGCAGGGACCGCCGCAAGGACCAGAGCTATGTGCTCTACCCCCTGTCCCAGGAGATCCTCTCCCGGCTGCTGCTGCCGGTGGGGGCCTGGGACAAGGCGGCGGTCCGGGCCCTGGCGGAGGCCCGGGGGCTGTGCGCCGCCCGCAAGCCGGACAGCCAGGACATCTGCTTTGTCCCGGACGGGGATTACCCCGCCTTCCTCCGGCGCTACGGCGGCGTGGAGCTGCGGGAGGGGGACTTTGTGGATCCCCAGGGCCGGGTGCTGGGGCGGCACAGGGGACTGCCCTGCTACACCACCGGACAGCGCCGGGGGCTGGGCGTCAGCGCGGACAGGCCCCTGTACGTACTGCGCAAGGACGCCGGGTCCAACACCGTGGTGCTGGGGGACGAGGCGGCGCTCTACAGCGATACCGTGTGGGCGGAGGACTTCAACTGGGTCTCCCTGCCGCCCCAGACCGGCCCCCTGGCCGTGACCGCCAAGACCCGCTACAGCCAGACCGAGGCCGCCGCCACCCTCTATCCGGAGGAGAACGGCGCGGTGCGGGTGGTGTTTGACCAGCCCCAGCGGGCCGTGACCGCGGGCCAGTCCCTGGTGTGCTACCAGGGCGAAGCGGTGGCGGGCGGCGGCGTGATCTGCCGTGCCTCGCCCTGATCCTGTGACATTGCTGCGGACAGAGAAGCTCCCGGCCGCCCAGGCGGACGGGGGCCCAAAGGAGGCGGCGGGCATGACGCTGGCCGGACTGCTGGGCGTAGGGCCGGGCCTCACCGCCCTCATCGGCGGCGGGGGCAAGACCACGGCCATGTACCTGCTGGCCCGGGAGCTCTGCCGCCGGGGCACGGTGATCTGCTGTACCAGCACCCGCATTCTGCCCCCGCCCCATCTGCCGGTGCTGTCCGGGGACAGCCGGGCGGCGGTGGGACAGGCCCTGGCGGAGGCGGGCTGCGTCTGCCTGGGCGCACCAGCGCCGGAGGGCAAGCTGGGCCCGCCGGCGCTGGACATGGCGGCGCTCCCCGGCCTGGCGGACTACGTGCTGGTGGAGGCCGACGGCTCCAGGGGCCTGCCTCTGAAGGCCCACCTGCCCCACGAGCCGGTGATCCCGGCCTGCGCTGCTCAGACGGTCCTGCTGGCCGGGGCCTCCGGGTTCGGGCGGCCCATCCGGGAGGCGGTCCACCGGCCGGAGCGGTACTGCGCCCTGTCGGGCGCGTCCCCCGGCGACACGGCCACGCCCCGGAATCTGGCGGCGGTGCTGGCGGCGGAGAGGCTGGGGGACCAGGTGTTTGTCAACCAGGCGGACACGGCGGAGGCGCTGACGCTGGCCGGAGAGCTGGCGGCGCTGCTGCCCTGGCCGGTGTGCGCCGGATCGCTGCAAAGGGGGAAATGGACATGCTTGTCGTCATACGGGGCGGCGGGGATATCGCCACCGGTATAGCCCTGCGGCTGCACCGCAGCCATATGGCGGTGGTCATCTGCGAGCTGCCCGCGCCCACGGCCATCCGCCGCACGGTCTCCTTCTCCGAGGCAATGCGGCTGGGGGAGACGGCGGTGGAGGGGGTGACGGCCCGCCGGGCGGATCTGGAGGAGATCCCGGCGCTGCTGGAGCGGGGGGAGATCCCTGTGCTGGCGGATCCGGCGGGGAGCTGCATCCGGGCGCTGGCCCCGGACGCGGTGGTGGACGCGGTGCTGGCCAAGCGAAACCTGGGCACCACCATGGACATGGCCCCGGCGGTGGTGGCCGCCGGCCCCGGCTTCACCGCCGGGACGGACTGCCACGCGGTGGTGGAGACCATGCGGGGCCACTACCTGGGCCGGGTTATTTACAAGGGCTCTGCCCTGCCCAACACCGCCGTGCCCGGCCTCATCGGCGGCTTTGCCGGGGAGCGGGTGCTCCGGGCCCCGGGAGACGGCCTGTTTCGCGGCGTGAGGGAGATCGGAGACACGGTGCTGCCGGGGGACGTGGTGGGATACGTGGGCGGCGCGCCCATGGCGTGTACCATCGGCGGCGTGCTGCGGGGCCTGCTGGCGGACGGCGTGGCGGTCCACCGGGGAATGAAGTGCGGCGACGTGGACCCCCGCTGTGCGCGGGACCACTGCTTCTGCGCCTCCGACAAGGCCCTGGCCGTAGGCGGCGGGGTGCTGGAGGCCATACTGCATCTATATACGACACAAGAGAAAACGCCTTCTTTTCTTTGTCAGCAAAGAAAAGAAGCAAAAGAAAAACTTTAGAGGCGTTTCCACAGGCTGCCGGCGGCTCCATCGCGGCCTTGCCTATGCGCCGGCAGTCCGTCGACCACGTCTGAAGTTCTTTTTGCTTCTTTTTCTTTCAAGAAAAAGAAGAAGAAAACAGAGAAAAACCGGAGGATTTATGGAAAATGAAGTAAAGCTGACCAAGCTGGCCAAGTGCGCCGGCTGCGGGGCCAAGGTGGGGGCCGGGGTGCTGGCCCAGCTGCTGGACGGCATCAAGGTACATAGCGATCCCAACCTGCTGGTGGGATTCGACAAGAGCGACGACGCGTCGGTATACCGGGTCAGCGACGAGCTGGCCCTGGTGCAGACCGTGGACTTCTTCCCCCCCATCGCCGACGATCCCTACCTCTTCGGACAGATCGCGGCCACCAACGCCCTGAGCGACGTGTACGCCATGGGCGGCGAGCCCAAGCTGGCCCTGAATCTCATGTGCGTGCCCAAGGACATGCCCGGCGAGGCGGTCCACCAGATGCTCCGGGGCGGGTACGACAAGGTGTATGAGGCGGGCTGCCTCATCACCGGCGGCCACAGCATCTTTGACGACGAGCCCAAGTACGGCCTGGCGGTGACCGGATTTGTCCACCCGGACCGGGTGCTGACCAACAGCGGGGCCCAGGCCGGGGACGTGCTGCTGCTGACCAAGCCCCTGGGCATCGGCGTGCTGTCCACCGCCCACAAGGGGGAGCTGGCCTCCCCGGAGGGCATCGAGCTGGCCTGCCGCCTGATGACCACCCTGAACAAGAGCGCCCGGGATAGTATGGTCAGGTACCGGGTCCACGCCTGCACCGACGTCACCGGCTTCGCCCTCATGGGCCACCTGCTGGAGATGGCCCAGGGCAGCGATATGCAGGCGGTGGTCCATGTGGACCAGGTGGACATGATCCCGGAGGCCCTGGAGCTGGCCAAGATGGGCGTGCTGCCCGAGGGCATGTACCGCAACCGCACCTTCGCCCAGTCCTCCGTGGACATGGGGGACACCCCCCTGTACAAGCAGGACGTGCTCTTTGACCCCCAGACCGCCGGCGGCCTGCTCATCGCCGTGGACCGGGACGACGCGGACGCGCTCCTCCGTGACCTGACGGGAAACGTCCCCAGCGCCCAGCGCATCGGCGAGATCCAGCCCTACGAGGGCGGGGCCCGGATCCTCCTGCGGTAAATCCTCCCCAAAAAAAGAGACCCCGGCGCGGAGGGCAGGCTTTCTGGCCTCCGCGCCGGGTTTGTTCTGGTTACGCCGCCCGCTGGACCGCTATGCGGATAAGCCACAGAGCCGTGATATGGGCCGGGTAATAGATGTAAAAGAACCACTTGCTGAGGGGGCCCCGCCGCTGGGAGCGCCTGCCGTTGTAGAAAACCAGCACCGCCGCCGCAGAGGCGGCGATCCCCAGTGTGGCGTAAAAGCTGTGGAGAAGGGCGCTGCCCACGCCGGCGTCCATGTACCCCGGGATGTACAGCAGCCAGAAGACCCCGGCCACCGCGGCGTAGGCCAGGACCTGGCGGCGGGGCTGTCCCTCCCCCCGCTTGAGCAGAACGGCCCCCATGGGCAGCATGAAGGACCAGTCGCAGGCGCAGGAGACGAGAAACAGCCCGAAGATGGACAGTCTCCGCTTCCAGGGCGCCATGGCGCTGTCCATGAGGCACAGGATGAGAAAGCAGATCAGCAGGGTGAACAGCACGTTGAGCTGGTAGATCCCCAGGGCCAGCACGTAGGGGACCTGGGAGAGGATGGCGAACGCCAGCAGCCGCCTGGCGTAATCCCTCCTGGAGCGGGTATAGCGGTATCCCTCCACCAGGAAGAAGCACATGGTCATGGCCGTGAAGTAGCCAATATCCTGGAGGACCTCGCACAGGACGGTCCCCGGCGTCAGGAACACGTGGGCGAAGTGGTTGAGGGTCATGGTGACGACGGCCAGCAGCTTGATCTGATCCCTGTTGAGGATTTTGCAGTTTTCCAGCGTCATGGGAAGCGCCTCTCTTTCCTGTAGTTATTTTTAAGTATATCACCAGCTGAAGCAATGTCAACCCCATCCGCCGGACGGCCCAGGGCCGCCGGAAGCGCTCCCGGCGGCCCTGGGCTATGCGCTATTGAAACACGAACGAGTTGGTCACGCTCATGACGATCACGCCGGCGGCTGCGGCCAGCAGCAGCAGGCCCGGGGCCCGCAGGGCCCACTGGTACCGGGGCGCGTCCCGGCCGCCGTCGGGACGGCGCTGGTGGAGCATCCACCACAGGGGACGGCTGAACCCCAGGAGCAGCGTGCCGGCCATGAGGCACAGCATTCCAAAGACTAACAGGATATCCACGCGGTCCATTCTGAACCCTCCTTTTTATCTGTCATTTGTCCGGTGCGCCGGGACGGAGGCCCTCCGGGCGCTCCGCCGGCCCCTCCGGAACCGGTTGAGCAAGCTCCCCAGCAGCAGCGCCGCCGCCAGGAGGAGCACGGTCCGTTTTTTCATGCCCTCACCTCTCCACGATCTTGTAGTAGGTCCGGGCCGTCAGCAGGTACACCACGCCGTACACCAGGAAGAACACCAGCACCGTGCCCAGGGTACACAGGGCCGTGAGGGCTGTGTTGTTGAGGAAGAGCAGGGTCAGCAGCTTCTCCACCATGTTGAAGTCAAAGACAATATGGATGGCCGCCACGGCGATGGGCAGGAAGAACACCATGAGGATCTGGCTGTGGATGGCCCTCTTGACCTCGCTGCGGCTCAGGCCCACCTTCTGCATGATCTCGAATCGCGCCTTGTCCTCATAGCCCTCGCTGATTTGCTTGTAGTAGATAATCAGCACCGTGGCCATCAGGAAGATGAACCCTAAGAAGACGCCCAGGAACAGGAATCCGCCCGCCATGGCGCGGCTCTCCGCCGCGCCGTCGGAGCGCAGGTTCCAGGCGCAGGCGTGCCAGCTGCCCGTGCCGTTGTAGAAGCTGCTGTCCTCGATGGCCTCCATGTACCGGCTCTGCATCTGGTAGAGCGCCTCCTCGCTGCCGTCCACGTCAATCGCGGCGCACCAGTGCAGGGCGGACCAGTCGTCCACATAGGCCGCCGCCTGCTTCTCCCACAGCGCGGTCACCGCCGCCTCGTCCCGCACCACGATGGTCACCATCTGGGCGATCTGCGGGTCCTGGGTGGGGTTGCGCCGGAGCTTCCGGACAATGGGCAGGGTGGAGCGGTCCACCTCCCGTCCCTCCCCGGGGATGACCCAGCGGATGGTTATCTCGCCGCCCTCCACGCCGTAGGCGGCAATCTCCCCCTCCTCAAGGGAGAGCGAATCCCCGGCGGTTTTGTTGTACTGCTCCTGGGTGATGCAGGTGATGGAGACGACGGCCCCCGCGGCGTCCTGGGCGAATCTGTCCGTGGAGTAGGTTCCGTCCTTCAGCAGCCCTGCGCCAAAGGTGAACCGGGTGTACGTGTCCACATTAGTGACGGCCAGGCCCTGGCTCTCAATAAAGCCCGTCTGGAGGGACAGCATGGCCTCCGGGTCAAAGGGGGTCCAGTCCTCCCCGCTGTCCGCCGTGGGCCGGGGGAAGTAGCGCACGGCCACATTGACGTCCCCGGGATACTGGGCACGGACAATATCCTCCGTGCCCAGGTACAGGGACAGGGTGCCGGAGAGCATGACCATCACCATGGTGCACAGGATGCAGATGTTGGCCAGGCCCATGGCGTTCTGCTTCATGCGGTGGAGCATACCGGACACGCCGATGAAGTGGCTGGTCTGATAGTAAAACCGCTTGCTGCGCCGCAGGGCCTTGAGCACAAAGATGCTCACCGCCGTGAACAGGCAGTAGGTGCCCACGATCACCAGAAACACCGCCACAAAGTAGAGCATGAGCGCGTCCACGCCGGTGCGGGTGGAGATGGCGATATAGTAGCCGGTCCCCAGGGCGAGGACGCCCAGAAGGGTCATGAGCCACCGGGTCTTGGGCTCCCGCTCCCCGGCGCTGGCGCTGTGGAGCAGCTCGATGGGCTTGGACAGGCGGACCTTGTTCAGGTTGCCCAGCAGCACCAGCAGCAGCATCCCGGAGAACATGCCCGCTGTGAGGGCCATGCCGGACCAGGAGATATAGAACCCAAAGGGCGCGGGCATGAAAAGCATCTTGTGCAGGCACAGGTTCACCAGCTTGTGAAGGACCAGCCCCGCGGCCAGTCCGCCCAGGATGCCCGCCGCGCCCACGTACAGGGTCTCGTACACCAGCACCAGGGCGATATGGCGCTTGCCCATGCCCAGGATGTTGTACAATCCCAGCTCCTTTTTCCGCTGCTTCATGAGAAAGCCGTTGATGTAGTTCACAAAGATGAAGGAGAACAAGAAGGCGATGACCATGCCGATGGACATGAAGGCCTCCACGTACATATACGCGTTGGGCCGGCCAGGGACGATATCCTTCACGCCCGGATCGCTCACCAGGGCAGTCATGATATACACCGCCGCCACGTTCCCGATGAGGGCCAGGATATAGGGGAGGTAGAATTTCCGGTTGTTGCGGATGCTCTGGAAGGCCAGCTTGGGGAAAAGAGAGGAATTACCCATTGTCGTTCCCTCCCGCGGCCAGGAGCGTCAGGGTGTCGGAGATCTTCTGATACATCTCCTCCGTGGAGCTGACGCCCTTGTAGATCTGGTGGAACACCTCGCCGTCCCGGATGAACAGGACCCGCTTGGCGTGGCTGGCGGCCTTGGTGGAGTGGGTGACCATGAGGATGGTCTGGCCCTCGGCGTTCACCTGGTCAAAGAGGCCCAGGAGGCTGTCCGTGGCCTTGCTGTCCAGGGCCCCGGTGGGCTCGTCGGCCAGGACGATGCGGGGCTCGGTGATGAGGGCCCGGGCCACCGCCGTGCGCTGCTTCTGGCCGCCGGAGACCTCGTAGGGGTATTTTTTCAGCAGGTCCTGGAGACCCAGGCGGCGGGCCAGGGGCAGCAGCAGCCGCTCCATCTCCTGGAACCGCTTCCCCGCCAGCACCAGGGGCAGGAGGATGTTGTCCTGGATGGAGAAGGTGTCCAGGAGATTGAAGTCCTGGAACACGAACCCCAGATGGTCCCGGCGGAAGGCGGCGAGCTCCCGCTCCCGGATGGTGACTATATTCTTTCCGTCCAGCAGCACCTCCCCGCTGGTGGGCTTGTCCAGAGCGGCCAGGATGTTGAGCAGGGTGGTCTTGCCGGAGCCGGACTCCCCCATGATGGCCACGTATTCCCCGGCCTCCACCGCGAAGTTGACATTGACCAGGGCATGGACCTGCTGGCCCCCGAAGCGGGTGGTGTAGACCTTCTTGAGGTCGCTGACTTGCAGGATTGGCATATCTTGTTACCTCCTTGGGCTTGTTTGCAGGTCCCATTATACCCCATCGCCCGCCGCCGTTCCATCGTTTTACCTTACAAAACAGGCGGGAACCTTACAATGCTGTAAGATTCCCGCGTCCGCCCGCAAGCCCCTTGCCATCCGCCGCTGAAAGAGGTATGATAGAGGCGCAGAAATCACGGCGGAGACCGGCGGCTGCAAAGGCGGCCCGCCCCGCTCCCCCTCGGCCGAACGGCGGAGGATGCTCTTTTGCACCCCACAACCCAACGAACGGAGGCGCTGCCATGTACAAGATTTTCCTGGTGGAGGACGACGACGCCATTGCCGGCGCGGTGGCCAAGCATATCAGCTCCTGGGGCTGGGAGGCGCGGCGGGCCGGGGACCTGACCCGTGTGATAGAGGAGTTTACCGCCTTCGCGCCCCATCTGGTCCTGCTGGACATCGGCCTGCCCTACCGCAACGGATACCACTGGTGCGCGGAGATCCGCAAGCTCAGCCGCATCCCTATTATCTTCCTCTCCTCCGCCTCCGACAACATGAACATTGTCATGGCCATGAACATGGGCGGGGACGACTTCATCCCCAAGCCCTTTGACCTGGAGGTGCTCTCCGCCAAGGTCCAGGCCCTGCTGCGGCGGACCTACGATTTCGGCGGCGCATCGCCCCTGCTGGAGAGCCGGGGGGCGGTGCTGGACACGGGGGACAACACCCTGACCTACCAGGGGCAGAAGCTGGAGCTGACCCGCAACGAGTACCGCATCCTCCAGGTGCTGCTGGAGCAGAAGGGGCGCACCGTGTCCCGGGACACCCTCATGCGCAAGCTGTGGGAGACGGACAGCTTTGTGGACGAGAACACCCTGACCGTGAATATGACCCGGCTGCGGCGGAAGCTGGAGGGGCTGGGGCTGACGGAGTTCATCCGCACCCGGAAGGGCCTGGGCTATCAGATCGAGTGACGCGGTTAAGGCTTTCCTTTTTCAAAGCAAGGGCGTGGAGACGCGGAAAAACGAGGCGCTTATGAGATTTTTCTGGGGATATTTGAAGGAGAAAATATGGCTTCTGGTCCTGCTGGGTCTGTGTACGGGGCTGTTCGCCGCCGTGCTGTGGCTCTATGACCTGCCTGCGGAGGCGGCGTGGTACGGCGGCGGGCTGTCTCTGGCGGCGGTGCTGGCCTTCGGTCTGGCGGACCTCCTCCGCTGGTCCCGGAAGGTCCGGGCCCTGGAGGCGCTGCGGGGCCGGGCCGCCCTGACCATGGACCAGCTGCCGGAGCCGGAGGGGATGAAGGAGGAGGCCTTCCACGCGCTGCTGCTGGAGCTGGACGAGACCCGCCGGACCATCGCCTCCGCCTCCGACGCCCGGGCCCGGGAGGCGGCGGACTACTACACCATGTGGGTCCACCAGATCAAGACCCCCATTGCCGCCATGGGCCTCATGCTCCAGGAGGACCCCTCCCAGCGGGGACGGGAGCTGGAGGCGGAGCTGTTCCGGGTGGAGCGGTACGTGGAGCTGGTGCTCAGCTATCTCCGCCTGGGCGGCAGCGCCACGGACTACCTCATCCGGGAGCAGCCCCTGGACCCTATCCTCCGTCAGGCGGTCCGGCGGTACGCCCCCCTCTTCATCCGGGGGAAGGTGTCCCTGGAGCTGCGGGAGACGGAGCTGCGGGTGCTGACGGACGAGAAGTGGCTCCAGCTGGTGGTGGAGCAGGTGCTCTCCAACGCGGTGAAGTACACCCCCGGGGGCCGCGTCACGGTCTGGACCGAGGGGAACTGGCTCATGGTGGAGGACAACGGGGTGGGCATCGCGCCGGAGGACCTGCCCCGGATCTTCGATCGGGGCTTCACCGGCTGCAACGGCCGCATGGACAAGCGGGCCACGGGCATTGGTCTCTATCTGTGCCGCCAGATCTGCCGCCGGCTGGGCCACACCATCGCCGTGGACTCCGAGCCCGGCCGGGGCACCCGGGTGACCATCGGTCTGGCCCGGCCCTACCTGGAGGTGGAGTGAGGCCGGAGAGCCTTGCAAATACAGGACTCTACTGCCAGTCGGTTGCCAGAGGCGCGGGGGCTGTGCTACCATGGCGGCAAGGAGGTGCTTTCAGATGCACAAGATTGACAACGAACAATTCGGACAGTTCCTCCTCCAGCTGCGGCGGGAGAAGGCGCTGACCCAGAGGGAGCTGGCGGAGCGGCTGTACGTCAGCGACAAGGCGGTGAGCAAGTGGGAGCGGGGCCTCAGCCTGCCGGATATCGCCCTGCTGCAGCCCCTGGCGGGGGAGCTGGGCGTGACGGTGACGGAGCTCCTCAGCGGCCAGCGGCTCCCCCGGGACCAGTCCCTGCCCATGAGGGATGTGGAGGCTCTGGTGGGCGGCGCGCTACACCTGACGGCGGAGGAGCAGGCCCGGCAGCGGAAGCACCGCCAGATGTGGGGCGGGCGGTATGTCCTGGCGGCCCTGGCCCTTGCCCTGGAGGTGTTTTTTCTGCGGAATGTGATCCCCATCTTCGCGGACAGCGCGGTGATGCTGTGGTTTCCGTCCCTGTTTGGCGCGGGCTTTGGGGTCTACTTCATCTTTTTGGCCAAGGAGAAGCTGCCCTCCTTCTATGACCAGTACAAGATCAACTTCTACAGCGACGGTATCCTGCGTATGAACGTGGCGGGCGTACACTTCAACAACCGCAACTGGCCCCACATCCTGCGGGCCGCCCGGACCTGGTGCTGCGCCGCCATGGCCGGCTGGGTTCCGGTGTTCGCCCTGCTGTGGCTGGGCATGGAGCGGCTGCGGTTTCCGGAGATGGCCGCGGGACTCGTCCTCCTGTTTCTCAGCCTGGCGGCCATCCTGGGGGGACTGTTCCTCCCGGTATACGTGTTGGGGAGAAAATATGAGTGAAGCGCGGTAAAGAGGACGCGGAGGGAACTGAACCGCATCCCGTCAAGCGGAGGGAGAAATATAAAGAATGGTAACAGAAGATTCTGGCAGTCCGCAGTGCAGGCCGCCAGAATCTTCGGTTTTATCAGGCGGCGAGATAAAGCGTATGCTTCTCCGCAGGTGTCAGAATACCGAGGCCTTGCTGTACTGGGCAAGTGTTGCTATTATTTCCGAAAAACGATCTGGTGTTTTACCAAGTTAGTAAATGGAAGTAGCGCAAAGAGGAACGATGTGGTAAACTATCATCAGACACAGCGGTCATGGAAACACTGAAAAACACGAACTTAAGCCTTGGCAAAAAAAGGAGTGGTGCATCCCAAAACCAGGGGCGGAGTTTGCAGCGCGGATGGAGGACGTTCTGGATGTATATCAGCGTCCTTATGATCCTCTGCGCCCGGTGGTCTGCCTGGATGAGACGAACCGGCAGCTTATTGAGAAGCGGAGGATTCCGCTGAAACCCGGAAGTCCGGGGCGAGAGGATTATGAATACCGCCGCTGTGGTGTGGCCGACCTGTTTGCTGCCTTTGAACCGCTGGCCTGCAAAGGGGGCGTGAAGCTTACACACACCAGGACCGCGGTAGATTTTGCCCATTTTCTGCGTAAACTGGTGGATATCCATGACAGCCGCTGTGAAAAAATCGTGCTGGTCATGGACAATTCGAATATTCACTCAATTGCATCTTTGCACAAGGCTTTCGAGCCTGCTCAGGCCAGACAGATCATACAGCGGTTGGAGATCCACTACACTCCCATCCATGCTTCCTGGTTGAATATGGCAGAGATTGAAATCGGCATTCTTTCCAGGCAGGGCCTGTCCCAAACCCTGTCCTCTTTTGAGCTTATAGCTCGTCAGGTCAATGCGTGGACTTTACAAAGGAATGCTGTTTGCTCTACTGTCCATTGGAGATTTTTTATCGCTGACGCCAGGTGCACGCCCCAAAAGCTTTATCCTGTTATCTTCTGATTCCTAACTTGGTGAAATGCTAGTGCGATCCGGGCTCAGTGGCCCCCGTGGAGGAAGATCAGCGCCATGCCCAGCAGCATCCCCAGCAGGGTGGACACGCCGCTGAGCCGGTTCTGCCACAGGTGCTCGGACTCGGGCAGCAGCTCCCCGAACACCACGTACAGCATGGCCCCCGCCGCGAAGCCCAGGGACACGCTGAGCATCACCGGGTTCATAACGCCCGCGGTGTAGCCCAGCAGCGCGCCCAGGATGGTGGGCAGGCCGCTGAGGGCCGTCACACCCACCGCCCCGGCGGGCCGGGAGCCCCCGGTGAGCAGGGGCGCGGCGATGGACATGCCCTCCGGGACGTTGTGCAGGCCGATGATGATGGCCGCCAGCACGCCCGCGTGGCCCGCCTCCTGGGCGGGGCCCGCGAAGGCCGCGCCGATAGCCATGCCTACCGGCATGTTGTGCAGCGCCACCGCCGCCGCCAGCACCAGCCCCGCCGTGTGGAGTGTGTGGTGGCCGCAGGCGCACATCTCCCCGTTGTCCCGGACCAGGGGCTCCCGGTCATGGTGGCTGTGGTGGTCATGGCCCCCGTGGTCCTCCAGGAGGGCCTGCTCCTGCCGGCCGCCGTGGGAGTGGCTGTGGTGGGCCTGCCGGTCAATCCAGCAGTTGAGAAGATAGGTGCACAGGCAGCCGATCATGATCCAGCAGATCACCGGCACAATGCCGGCCTGTCCCAGCGCGTCAGCGATCAGGTCAAAGCACACCAGGCTGAGGATCACCCCGGCGGTGAACCGCAGCAGCAGACTGATGCTCCTGTCAGAGGGGCTGTGGAGGGCTGTGGCCAGGGCCCCGCCCAGGGCCAGTCCGCCCACGCCGGTGACGGCGGTGATGACCAGCATTGTCAGATAATCATTCATTGGGTTCGCTCCTGTCGTCGTAAATCGTTTGTTTTATATAGTATAGCCTCCTTGCGGGGAACACGTCAAGGTGAAAAAAGTCAATTTCCATGCCCGCCTCATAAAAAGAGAAGGATGGAGAGGAGAGTTCAGCGCCCAAAAGAGCGTGTCCCCAGGATTGATTAAATATCACTTTTTCAATGCTCTCAGCGGTGGCTTTGTTGCTGCCCTTGTGCGGGGTAGCCCTTATGTACAGGTTCTTATTTTTATCCTTCGGACGATCCGTTCTTCTCATCCGGGGCTCTCTTTTCCCCTGTGGCTGGACATTTTTGGAATATCAAATATACTTGACAAAATGGCAGGTATATCATATAATGCCACCAGAAGGGAGTGATCAGCATGTCTGAGGGAACAAAGACGGCTATCCTACTGGTGCTGCTGGTTTTTGCCATATCGGCCATTGTCTGGCCCCTGGCTATGGGGATCTACCTGGAGCAGCAGGCGCAGAAAAAGGAGCGGAACGGACTGCCCCGCTTTGATGAGCGGCAGAAGCTGGCCCGGCTGCGGGCCAGCGCCCACGCGCTGTACGCGCTGCTGGGACTTCTTGCAGTCTGGACGGTCCTGGACATGACAGGGCTGGCGGCCTGGACGGACAGCGTCATCGATCTGTTCCTCTGCGCCCTGGCGCTGTTCCACGGGGTCTGGACCCTGGACTGCCTTCTCCACGACGCGTACATCGGCTGGCGGGCCAAGCCCCACGCCAACGGCTTTGCCTCCCTGATTGCCATGTACCTGTTCTTTTTAACCAACACCTTCCGCGCCGGGGCTGTCACCGCCACGTGGCTGCCGCTTCTGTTTGCCGGCAGCGGCTTCGGGGCGGTGCTGGGCGGCGTACTCTGGCAGCAGCGCCGGGAGAAGGGACAAACGGAGGATGCCGCGCTGTGAAAAATCTTCGCCTGCGCTCCGCCCGGGCGGCTAAGGGCCTGAGCCAGCAGGCCCTGGCGGATCTGGTGGGGGTTTCCCGCCAGACCGTCAACGCCATGGAGCAGGGGGACTACAACCCCACCATCCGGCTGTGCGTGGCCATCTGCCGGGCCCTGGACCGGACGCTGGACGAACTGTTCTGGGAGGACGAGGCATGAGGGAGCACATAAGACGGCCTGGACGGCGGACCGTCCTGCTGGCAGCCGCGCTGGCGGCGCTTCTGATCTGGGGCGCGGCGGCGCTGGGCGGTGATTTTTTCCGCAGTGTCTCCGCCGCCCTCGTCCAGGACCTGACGCCTATCCGCCTCAGCGATACGGACCAGGGGATTGTCATGTCCGTCCAGTCTGTCACAGAGAAGGACGGCGCCTTTCACGTCCGCATCGCCTTGCGGGACGAGCTGGGGGACCGGCTCCGGGAGGGGGCGGACCTGTTTGACGTCTACCGCAGCGGCATCCGCCGCGCTGTTTCCCTGACATGCGAGCCCCTGGGCTTTGACGCCGGAACCGGCTCCAGCGACCTGATTGTCGTCATCCGCCCTGAGGACAGCCGGGATCTGGAGGGGGAGAAGTTTACCCTCTCTGTCACCCAGCTGATGCTGGGACAGACCGTGACCGAAACCGTTCTGACCGTGGATTGGGGGAATCTGCCCCGTGACCACGCAGCGATGCGGCGAAAGGTGAACCAGCTGGGCTGGACGGACGGGTACAAGCCCGCCGCGTTTGAGGACGGCACGGCGCTGCTGCTCCAGCCGGGCTCCCTTGATCTGCCGGCGGCCCCCGGCGTGACCCTCACTGCCGCCGGATTTCTGGAGAATCGGCTGCGTTTGCAGCTCCGCTTTGACGGGCACAGTCCCTATGACCAGGAAGCGCTGACCCTGACCGCGCCGGACGGGACGGCCTACAGGGCCTGCGCCTTCCTGTACACCCAGGCGGAGGAGGGGACCGTCTATCGGGACGCCGTCTATGACGTGACCCCGGAGGCGCTGACGGACTGTGTTCTGTCCGGCAGGTTTGCCACCGGCGGACAGCTGCTCCAAGGGGATTGGCAGATCACATTCCGGCTGGATTCCTAGCGCCCCGGGACCGCCGCGCCCCCTCTCAGGGAGAGAAGAGCTGGTCCACCGTGACCTGCAATTCCCCGGCAAGGCGAAATGCCAGGGCCAGAGTGGGATCGTACTTGTTGTTCTCAATGGCGTTCACCGTCTGCCGGGAGACGCCGCACCGCTTGGCCAGCTCCTCCTGGGACAGGCCCAGCTCCTTCCGCCGCTGCCGGATGATGTTTTCCATATCAGCCTCCGTGCTTCTTTTTGTAGTACATGAGGGCGGCGAAATACACGATGGCCGTCACCTCCAGCTGGATCAGCGGATTGGAGATCAGAGGCTGGGCTCTTACGAACCGCTCAATGACCGTGAGTATCTGCGCGCCGGTAGTCGCCAGCAGCGCATATGCGCTGGCCTTCCAGACCACAATCTGACTGCGCTCATCCCCCGGCTTCAGCAGGGATACCACCATGATTATGTCCAGAGCGGCGAAAATCAGCAGGATACATCCTAAAAACAGTATTGCGGGTACAGGCATATGTTTGCTCCTTTCCGTGTGT
The DNA here is from genome assembly GCA_910579965.1 of uncultured Oscillospiraceae bacterium. GTDB lineage: Bacteria > Bacillota > Clostridia > Oscillospirales > Oscillospiraceae > Pelethomonas. Next base: position 18,016 of record CAJTWF010000007.1, on the reverse strand, counting down.
CGGAATGTCAAAAATGTCAAAAGCTTTTGACATGCGTATGATACCATAACCGGAGTGGAATGTCAAGAACTTTTGACATCAATTCTTCTTCACGCAAATCTGCTGGTATGACCTTTGGGGGAAAGGAGGCTGTGTGTCGTGGAGACAAAAAAATGGGAGGCCATGCTGACGGCGGTGGAGCTGGGTAGCTTCACCCGTGCGGCAGAGCGGCTGGGGCTGACCCAGTCGGGGCTGACACACATGATGAACGCCCTGGAGAAGGAGGTGGGCTTCCCCCTGCTTCTTCGGGACCGGTACGGCGTGCGGCCCACGGCCGCCGGGGAGCGGCTTTTGCCGGCGGTCCAGGAGCTGATGGAGGCCAACCGGCGGCTGGAGGGCCAGATTGCGGCCCAGAACAGCTGGAAGCGGGAGAACATCCGGGTGGCGGCCTACTCCAGCATCTGTATGCACTGGCTGCCCACCATTATCCAGCAGTTCCGCTGGGCGTGTCCGGACGTGTCTGTGGACATCCGTATGGGCAGCGTAGCGGAGATTTTCCGCTGGCTCCAGGAGGGGAAGGTGGATCTCAGCTTTGCCAGCCGCCAGGACCAGGGGCGCTACGACTGGGTGCCCCTGTGGGACGATCCCCTGCTGGCCATCCTGCCTCCGGACTACCCCCTGGGGCAGGTGGACCGGTTCCCGGTGCCGGCCTTTGGGGGCAAGGAGTTTCTGATGCCCTCCCTGGGCTTTGACCTGGACATTCTGGAGGTGTTTGAGGCGCAGGGGGTCCGGCCGGACATCCGCAGCAACACCGCTGTGGAGGACGCGGCCATTCTGTCCATGGTGGAGCACGGTCTGGGGGTGAGCGTCCTCTCCCAGCTGGTTTTGCAGGGACGGCATGACAATGTTCGGGCTCTGCCCCTGGACCCGCCGGCCAGCCGCCATATCGGCATCGCCGTCCCCTCCCTGGAGGAGGCCTCCCCTATCATTCGGCAGTTTATCGAGTTCTCCCAGCGGATTGTGGGCGCGCTGCATGGAGGCCGCGGGGAGTGATTTCTCCCTGAAAAGAGAATTTTATTAATCAGGCGGCTGCGCCGTTCCAGCGCTTCCCTTCCGACGTTCCATGCAGACGGCGAGGAGATGGTCCCGGAATTGCTGGATATCCTTCCGTCGGACGCTGCTCTTGAGGCAGATAAAATCCAGAGAGGTCATCGTCTCCGGGGACAGGGGCACGGCGGACACCTGATAGTAGGACGCAAAGGACTGGGGCCCCAGGCCAACGGCCGTCCCGCTGCGCACCAGGTCCATGTTGGTGGTGATTCCGTCAGACCGGTAGACCCGGCTGAAGGTGATATGGAATTTCCGGCAGGTATTTCGGAGCATTTTTTCCTCCGCAGAGCCCTCCAGTCCGGAGATCATGGCGCTGCCCTGCAAATCATAAAAGGACAGGGCGGGCAGCTCCGCGCGGAGGTCGTCCGGAGCCATGAGCACGCACTGCCTCTCCCAGATCAGGGCGCAGGAGTAGAGGTCGTCCGTCTTCTGGTCCTCCGACAGCACACAGTCCAGGGCCAGATCAATGTTTCGGTTTCGAAGCCCTGACACATAGTCGCATCCCGCCTCGGTGACAAAGGCCACGTCAATCTCCCCGTGGCCGTCAAAGAAGGATACGATATCCTGAAACAGCCTGTTGGAGTAGACTCTGGGGCCCACCACAATGCGCAGCTTCCGGCGGTTCCGCTTCCCGGCGGGCAGTACGCTGTGGCAAAGCTGCTGCCATGCGTCCGCAGCGGGCCGGGCCTCCCGGCAGAAGCGGACGCCGGCGTCTGTCATCCGCATTCCCCGCGCGGTACGGACAAACAGTGGATATCCCAGCTCGTCCTCCAGCTTGAGGATCTGCTGGGACAGTGCGGACTGGGAGACGTACAGCCGTTGGGCGGCCTGGGAGATGCTGAGGCAGCCAGCGACTTCGAGGACATATAGAACTTGTGTGATCGTGATAAGCCATTCCCTCCTTCCGGTGGGTTCCGAATGATTCTATTGGCTCGTTTACCACACGGGCCGGCAAATTTTAGATGATAATATAATAACAGACTACAAAGCGCACCTTGTAGTCTGTTACTGTTGGTGGAGGTGAGGGGAGTCGAACCCCTGTCCGAAAACAATTTCACGGAACGTTCTCCGGGCGCAGGCGGTCATTGTGGGCGGCGCTGCCGCCCAGTTCCCCTCACGGCAGGCAGGCCGTCACGCCTGCCGGTCAGGTAAGAGTCATGGTGCATGGCACGGTCAACTCTTTCCGTGCGCACGTTCACTGCTAAACGACGCCCGATCCTGAGCCGCAGTCCTCTCAGGGCGGACGGCTGCCGTTAATCAGGCAGCGATTGCGTAATTATTGTTGTTCTTTAATTTATAAAGAATGCCCGTTTTAAGGTGGCCAGGCGCCACCGCCCGCTGGTCCCGCTTCCTCATCCCCGTCGAAACCGGTACACCCCCATATACGCGGACTGAGCATAGCACAGTCCGCAGAGAAATGCAAATTACATTTCTGTTACAGCCGCCTGCTTCTTCTCCGGCTCCGGGTACTCCTCGCCCTGGGTGTCCACCCGGATGGAGGCAATCACCTGCGGCTTTTTAGGCTTGTCGTTCATCATGCTCCGCGGCACCCGGGACACCTCAACCGCCGCCTCCGCGTTGTCCGTAATCCGGCCAAAAGCGGCGTACTGTCCGTCCAGATGGGGGGCCGCGTCCACCATGATGAAAAACTGACTGCCCGCGCTGTCCGGATGGCCGGACCGGGCCATGGAGAGCACTCCCAGCGTGTGCTTGATGTCGTTTTTCTCAAAGCCGTTGGCGGAGAACTCACCCCGGATGGCGTAGCCCGGGCCGCCGGTGCCGGCGCCCTGGGGGCAGCCGCCCTGGATCATGAAGCCGGGAATCACCCGGTGGAAGATCAAGCCGTCATAGTAGCCGCTGTTGGCCAGGGCGATGAAGTTGTTGACCGTATTCGGAGCTTTCTCCGGGTACAGCTCCCCGGTCATGACCGCGCCGCTCTCCAGCTTGATTGTGACAATAGGATTGCTCATTTTGATTTCTCCTCTCTGTTCTATCGGTTATAGGACTTCATGGCCCGGTCAATGTCGCGCTTGGCGTCCCGCTTGGCGATTGCGTCCCGCTTGTCATAATTTTTCTTTCCCTTGCAGAGGCCCACCTCAATCTTTACCCGGGCGTTCTTAAAATAAACACTGAGGGGAACCAGCGCGTATCCGTCCTGCTGGGCAAGGGCCTGAAGCCGGTTGATCTCCCGCTTGTGCATCAGCAGACGCCTGGGACGCTCCGGATCCCTGTTGAAGATATTCCCGTGCTCATAGGGGCTTATGTGCATCCCGTGGAGATAGATCTCCCCGTTTTTGGCGATGCAGTAGGAATCCTTCAAATTCAGCGTTCCCGCCCGGATTGACTTGACCTCCGTACCGAACAGCTCGATACCTGCCTCATAGCGGTCCTCTACAAAGTAGTCGTGGTGGGCCTTGCGGTTCTGTGCCGCTACCTTGACGCCTTTTTCTGCCATGAGCACCTCCCTGTGCAGCATCCATTCTCCAGATGCGCCCTTTTCAGAAAAATCTGTTTCCAGCCGAATCGCAAGCGGCATGACGGCATAGGAGACCAATAGATGGTAACATTACAATCATTATACGAAATTATACCACAATTATTACGCCTCTGCAACAGAGGATTTCCTCAATCGCAGCAAATTCCAGCTGATCGGGCAGTGGCCTGGATGGGGTAGCCGCCCGCCTTGGACATCCTGTGCTTCTGCTGTATGGAGGGCGGTTTCACCGGCGAATACATTTACGCATCGCCGCCGCTGCGCTGCCGCGCCCTAATTCATCGTCCCCTCGCTGGCCTCAAACAGCTCCCGGGTGCGCTGGGCGATGAGCGGGTGGTCCTCCAGGCCCGGGTCCCGGTCCAGCAGCGCCCGGGCGGCCTGCTGGGCCTCCTTCAGCAGGGCCATGTCCCAGCTCAGATCCGCCACCTTCAGGGCCGGCAGGCCGTGCTGGCGGCGGCCGAAGAAGTCGCCGGGCCCCCGCAGGCGGAGATCCTCCTCCGCAATGCGGAACCCATCCCCGGTCTGGGCCATCACCCGCATCCGGGCCAGGGTCTCCTCGCTGCGGTTGTCGGTAATCAGCACGCAGTAGGACTTGTGCTTCCCCCGGCCCACCCGGCCCCGGAGCTGGTGGAGCTGGCTGAGGCCGAAGCGGTCCGCGTCCTCAATGACCATCACCGTGGCGTTGGGCACGTCCACGCCCACTTCCACCACGGTGGTGGACACCAAAATGTCCGCCTCCCCACCGGCAAAGGCGGCCATCACCGCCTCCTTCTCCCTCCCCTTCATCCGCCCGTGGACGCAGGCCACCCGCAGCTGGGGGAACACCTGCTCCTGGAGAACCCTGGCGTACTCCGTGACCGCCTTGCGGTCATCGGCGCCGTTCTCCTCCACCATGGAGCAGATCATGTAGGCCTGGCGGCCGGCGGCAATCTCCCTGGCCAGAAATTTGTAGATGCGGGGGCGGTAGGCCCCTGTGACGGCAAAGGTGTCGATCCTCTGCCGCCCCGGCGGCAGCTCGTCAATGACAGAAACGTCCAGATCCCCATAGATCATGAGGGCCAGGGTGCGGGGGATGGGGGTGGCGGACATGACCAGCAGGTGGGGCCGCTCCCCCTTGGCGGACAGGGCCGAGCGCTGGCCCACGCCGAAGCGGTGCTGCTCGTCCGTGACCACCAGCCCCAGATCCCGGTATGTCACATCCGGGCTGATGAGGGCGTGGGTGCCGATCACCGCCTGGAGCCGGCCGCTCTCCAGCCCCTCCAGCACCGCCCGCCGCTCCTTGGCCCGGGCGGCTCCGGTGAGCAGGGCGCAGGGGATCCCCAGCCCCTCCAGCAGGGGGGCAAGGCCCTTGTAGTGCTGCTCCGCCAGAATCTCCGTAGGGGCCATGAGGGCGGTCTGGCGGCCGCTGCGGGCGGCGCACACCATGGCCGCCGCGGCCACCATGGTCTTGCCGGACCCCACGTCCCCCTGGACCAGCCGGTTCATGGGCCGGCCGGAGGCCAGATCCGCCAGGATCTCATCCACAGCCCGCTGCTGGGCCCCGGTGAGGGAGAAGGGCAGACTGCCATAGAAGGCGGTGAGGTCCAGATCCCGGAGGGGGGCGCAGGACAGCTCCTCCCGCCGCCGGCTGAGGACCTGCATACCGATTGCCAGCAGGAACAGCTCCTCAAAGGCCAGCCGCCGCCGGGCGATGGCCAGGGTGTTCTCGTCGTCGGGGAAGTGGATCTGGTCATAGGCGTAGCCCGTGTGGCAGAGCTGGTGGTCCCGGCGGACCTCATCGGGCAGGGGGTCCGGCAGCAGATCCCGGCAGGCCGCCAGCCCCTGCTCCACGGACCGGGTCATGGTCAGCTGGGAGATGCCGGCAGTGAGGGGGTAGACGGGCATGATCCGGCCCGTCATGGTCCGGCTGTTCTCCCGCTCCACCAGGGGGTTCACCATGGTCCGGCGGCTCCCCTGGACCTCGGCCTTTCCGAAAAAGGTGTAGTGCTCCCCGGCCCGGATATGGTCTCGCATATAGGTCTGATTGAAGAAGGTGACGTCCAGGGCGCCGGTCTCGTCCACGGCCCGCACCTTCACCAGCTCCATGCCCTTCCGCACCCGGTTCAGGGTGGGGGACGCGGCGGCCATGGCCGTCACGCAGGCGGTCTCGCCCGGCTCCAGGTCCCGGATCTTCCGGAAGGTCCGGCGGTCCTCATAATCCCGGGGAAAGTAGGAGATCAGATCCCGCAGCGTGAAGATCCGGAGCTTCTCCAGGCTCTTGGCTCGCTGCTCCCCGATGCCCTTGATATAGCGGACGCTGGTGCTCAGCTCCGGCATGGCAGCCCTTCCCCCTCCGCCTCGTAGACCAGAAACTGATAGGCCGTGTCCCCGTGGGCCAGGGCGGCCTCGGACCGGGCGAGCCTCCACTGGGGCAGACGGTCCAGATCCGGGAAGAAGGCATCGCTCTCCGGAGCCTCATAGACCCGGGTGATGTGGCAGGTCCTGCACCAGGGCAGCAGCAGCCGGTAGATCTCCCCGCCGCCGCAGACCCATGCCCGGTCCGGATCCTGCCCCTCCAGCAGGACCAGAAGCTCCTCCAGGGAGCGGACCGTCTCCACGCCGGGGCGGGAGAAGGCGGCGTTCCGGGTGAGGACCAGATTGCGGCGGTTGGGCAGGGGCCGCCCCCCGGGCAGGGAGTCCAGGGTCTTGCGGCCCATGATGACCGTACCCCCGGTGGTGAGGGCCCGGAAGCGGCGCAGGTCCTCGGGGATGTGGAAGAGGAGCTCTCCGGCCCGGCCGATGCCCCAGTCCCGGCTCACAGCGGCAATGGCGTTCATACTGCCACCTCAATTCTCTCCCCAAAGGCCCAGGGCTCGTAGCCCTCCAGCCGGAAGCTGTCCACGGTGAAGCCGTAGAAGTCCGTCACGTCCGGGTCAATCACCAGCCGGGGGGCCGGACGGGGCTCCCGGCGGATGATCTCCTCCACCAGGGGCACGTGGCGGTCATAGATGTGGCAGTCCGCGATGACGTGGACCAGCTCCCCCGCCTCCAGGCCCGTGGAGCGGGCCATCATGTGCAGGAGCACCGCGTACTGGCACACGTTCCAGTTGCTGGCGGTGAGCATATCCTGGCTGCGCTGGTTGAGCACAGCGTTGAGGGTATTGCCGGTGACGTTGAAGGTCATGGACCAGGCGCAGGGGTAGAGGCCCATCCGGTGGAGATCGTGGTGGTTGAAGAGGCTGGTGACCATCCGCCGGCTGGCCGGGTTCTCCCGCAGGTCCTTGAGCACCCGGTCCACCTGGTCAAACCAGCCGTCGCCGTACTGGTGGCGCACCCCCAGCTGGTAGCCGTAGGCCCTGCCGATGGTGCCCTCCTCATCGGCCCAGGCGTCCCAGATGTGGGAGCGGAGGTCGGCGATCCGGTTGGACTTCTTCTGCCAGATCCACAGAAGCTCGTCCACGCAGCTGCGAAAGGCCGTGGGCCGCAGGGTCATGATGGGGAACTCCTCACGGAGATCGTAGCGGTTCACCACGCCGAATTTCTTCACCGTGTGGGCGGGGGTTCCGTCGGTCCACCGGGGCCGCACGGGCAGGTCCGTGTCCCAGAACCCCTCCGCCAGAATGTCCCGGCAGACGCTGATAAATACCTGATCGGCGTAACTCATTGGATCGTCCTCCTGTTCTCGTCAGATGCCATGGCCTGACCCAGCCGCCACAGCAGGGGCTCAAAGTCGACGCCCTCCCGCCGGGGCAGGTCCTGGGCTCCGGTGCGGGCCGCGCACCGGCTGGTGAAGTCCGCCGCCAGCTGCGCCCCCTGGACCAGGGACATGCCCCGGACCAGCGCGCCGGCCAGGACGCTGGCGAAGAGGTCCCCGGTTCCGTGGAACTCCCCCGGGGCCAGGGGGGCGGAGACCAGCTCCGCGGAGCCCGTGTCCCGGTCATAGCACACCGCCCCCGCGGCGTCCGGGGTCAGGGCGGTCCCGGTGAGGACCACGCTGCGCCGGCCGTCCAGGCTCAGGGCCCGGGCCCACCTCCGGCAGTCCTCCGCCCGGTCCAGGCGGAGCTGCTCCCAGTCCACCCCCAGCAGCAGCGCCGCCTCGGTGGCGTTGGGCACGATCACGTCCGCCCGGTCCGCCAGCTCCCCCATGGCCCGGCACATCTGGGGGGTGTAGGTCCGGTAGGGCCTGCCGTGGTCCCCCATGACCGGGTCCACCACGGCCAGGGCCCGCCCCTTGCCGCAGAAGGCGTCCAGAAAGGCGGCGGTGAGGCCGATCTGCCGGGCGCTGCCCATGAAGCCGGTGTACACGGCGTCAAAGGCAAGCTCCAGCTGCCGCCAGTGGGCGGTAACAGGGGCCATCTGGTCCGTGAGGTCCAGAAAGGTGCTGCCGGTGAAGCCGCCGGTGTGGGTGGAGAGATAGGCCGTGGGCAGGGGACAGCACTGGACCCCCATGGCGGACAGGGTGGGCATGACGATGGTGAGGGAGCAGCGGCCGAAGCCGCTGAGATCGTGGATAGCTGCGACGCGGGGCGTGGTCATGGCGGTGTTACTCCTTTTCGGGTGGGATGCGGGCTTGCTCCGGTATGCGAAAAGCGGGCGCTCCCGGAAGGGAACGCCCGCTCTGTCTTGGTGCGCGAGGCGGGACTTGAACCCGCACGTCCGTATTGGACACTAGAACCTGAATCTAGCGAGTCTGCCAATTCCACCACTCGCGCACATATAGGGTGCTGGCTGCCGGATAGAAGGGGGTGGTGCGAGTGACGGGACTTGAACCCGTACGTCTGTTGACACACGCCCCTCAAACGTGCCTGTCTACCAGTTCCAGCACACTCGCATCTCGCGTCCCGCGGCTCCGGAACAACCAACGATGGTTATTATAATGCCTGACGCCCTCTTTGTCAACATATTTTTTCATAAATCCAAAAACTTTTTCCAGCGTTCCTCCCCGCCGCACCCCGGCCCCTCTGCCGCATATACTGGCAGAGGAGAGAGGAGGGTTCAAGATGCGAGCGTCCCTCATCCACCGGCTGAGCAACCTGCTCAGCGTCAAGTCCCTGATAACCCTGGCCCTGACGGCGGTTTTCGCCTATATGGCCTGCAAGGGGGACATCTCCAAGGACTTCATGACCATTTACACGGTGATTATCGCGTTCTATTTCGGCACCCAGAGCCGGAAGACGCGGGAGACAGGAGGCGGAAGCGATGCTTCATAGCAGAGATGTGGCGCTGCTGCGCTCCGACGTGGCAGCCAACTGCCGGGTGTGGCAGGAGCGCTGCCGTGAGGCGGGGCTGAACGTGCTGGTGACGAGCACAGTCCGGGATCAGGCCTATCAGGAGTATCTCTACCAGCAGGGCAGGACCCGCCCCGGCGCCATCATCACCAACGGACGCGTGCCCACCTTCCACTCCGACAAGGCGGGGCTGGCCTGGGACTTCTGCAAGAATGTGAAGGGCCAGGAGTACAGCGATCCGGACTTTTTCCGGCAGGCCGCGGCCATCGCCAAGGGGATGGGCTTCTCCTGGGGCGGAGACTGGCAGAGCTTTCCGGACCAGCCCCACATCCAGTGGGACCTCCACGGGAAATGGACCAACGCCATGATCCGCGCCGGAGAGCTGCCCCCGTCCATGCCCCCGGCCCAGCCGGACCAGAGCGAGGAGGAGGAACCTATGGATATCCACCAGTTCGAGGCTCTCTGGCAGCAGATGCGCCAGGAGTTCCAGGACAACGACAGCAGCCCCTACAGCGAGGAGGCCCGGAAGTGGGCCGTGGAGAAGGGTCTGATTACCGGCGGCGGCCAAACGGGCTATATGTGGGAGGACATGATGACCCGGGAGCAGATGGTCACCGTTCTCTACCGCTTTGCCCAGCTGGCCGGGCTCCTGGAGGAGAAGAAGGACTGACCGCGCACCCCGGTGCGATTTGATAACAGCACAAATGAGGCGGACGCTTTCCAGCAGTCCGGCCGGACCGGGTATCCCCCGGTCCGGCCTCTTTATTTATGCCTCACCCGGCCCACTTTTCCTCCAGGGCTCCGCAAATGGCTGCGGGGTCCCAAAAACCGTCCCCGATATAGGTGATGTGCGCCGCCAGCCGTCCCTTCACCGCCACCAGCTCCAGATCCCCGGCAGCCCAGGCCATATCCAGTCCCCCGGGGTCTATGGCGCGGAAGCTTCTCCCCTGATCCCCGAAGACGGCCGTCCCCATCAGGGACTGGGCCATGCCCACAGCCGCCCTCTCCGTCCCCAGCAGGTACACATCCTGCCAAATCCACGCCGTGTTCCCCTGGGCGGACATCTCCTCGTACACGTCCCAGCAGTCCGCCAGGAGGGACTGGCTGCGGGTGACGCTGCCCTCCTTCAGGGTCCACTCCCCCGGCAGGCCCAGCTCCCCCGGCAGCAGGTAGGGCTCCGTGGTGAGAAGGGGCAGCTCCCCGGCCCGGGCCTCCATCCGCTGCGCCGCAGCCAGGATCCCGCACAGGGCCATGGCCCCCGCCAGCCCCCAGCACACCGCCCGGTGGACATGCCGCCGGCTCCGTGGGCTGTGGTCCAGGGGCTGGCCCCGCTTCATCCGCCGGATGACCCGGCCCACATGCCACGCGGCGTGGAGGTTGACGTATGCCAGCCACGCCACTGCGGCAAGCAGCAGCAGGCACAGCGCCGTCTCCTCCACCCAGGCCCGGTGGAAGTAGGCCAGCCCGCCCAGCCGCCGGCTCTGGAGGAACAGGCTGAACAGAAGCGTGAACAGGGTGGGTATCCAGCCGATGAGGTGCTGCCGGTGCAGGGTCTTCAGGGTGGCCGCCTGCTGGCGGGGGTCCATGTAGAACTCCGGCGCGTCGCTGCCCGCCGGGGCCCGGAAGATCCGCAAAAGCCGCCGGCCTGTGACGAACTCCCAGCCGCAGTCCGCGAACACGGCCAGCCGCCCGTCGTCCATGTCCTCGTCAGACAGGTAGGCGTAGTAGTTCTCCTCCGCCACCTCCACCCGGTAGCGGGCGGCGCTGGGCTCCGCGGGGGCGAACCGGCTGAGAAACGCCCCCCGGCTCACCAGCCGCCAGCCCTGGGCCTCCATGTCGCCGTAGAACTTCTCGTTCTCCCCCAGCTCATAGTCCCCGGGGTGAAATCTGTACCGTCTCCTGTTCATCTCTCCGCCTCCTCCAAGATGTCTCCGTCCGCCACCATCCGCTTGAGCCGGGCGTACTCCGCCAGCAGGGCGCTCCTGCCTGCCGGGGTGATGGCGTAGTTCTTCCGCCGCCCCTCCTCGCCGGTAAGGACAATGAGCTCCTCCCGGTTCATCCGGGCCAGCACGCCGTAGAGGGTCCCCGGCCCCATCACCAGCCGCCCGCCGGACAGCTCCTGGATCCGCCGCATCATGCCGTAGCCGTGACCGGGGCGCAGCAGGGCCAGCAGAATGTAGTACATGGCCTCGGTCATGGGCCCCTGATCTGTCATGCCGCCGCCTCCTCTCCGTTCTATTATGTGCCGCGATATATCGCATAACATAATACTAACATAAACGGACAGGGCTGTCAAGAAAGGAGGGGTGAAAAAATTTTTGTTTTTTCGTCAACACTTTGCCCCGCCCAAACGTCTTATGGGTGAAGCGGCCATTTCGAAGGACAGAGCAGACATGCGGAAAGGAACCCCTGCTATGGCGGAAGAACTCTACACCGATTTCTATGACCAGCTTCTGGGCTGGTGTACCGCCCGGGTCCGCAGTCCGGCAGCGGCGGAGGACCTGGTCCAGGAGACCTTTCTGCGGGCCATGGACCACCTGGAGGACCTGGAGCCCCTGAACCGGGCCCAGCGGCGGGCCTGGCTGTACCGCACGGCCAAGAACCTGGCCGTGGACCGGGTGCGGCGGCAGGCCCGGGAGACCCCGGCGGAGGAGGAGCAGCTGGCCCTGGCCGGCTTTGAGGAGGACCTCACCGCCGTGGCGGTGGCCCAGCTGGTGGACCGCCTGCCGGAGACGGAGCGGGCCCTCTTCTCCCTGCGGGCCTTTGCCGGGTACAACGCCACGGAGCTGGGGGAGCTGTTTGACCTGTCCCCGTCCACGGTCCGCTCCCGGCTGGCCTCGGCCCGGCGGAAGCTGGTAAGCTGGTATCAGGAGAACAATTAGAATTCAATAATAAAAACAACATGGAGGTTGTCAATATGGAGAAGAAAGCCATGCTGTCTGTGCGGGCCGCCGTGTGCGACGCCCGCAGGGTGACGGAGGAGACCTTGGCCGGCTATGACAAGGTGCAGCTGCGCTGCGGCGTGCTGCTGACCACCCCGGAGAGCCGGGAGGCCCTGAGCCGGTACGGCGCGGAGATCAATGCGGCCAGCATACAGGAGATAGAGGGCGGCGCGAAGGTCACCACCGTCAACGGCAAAACGGAGATCGTCCCCGGTCAGGCTGCCCCGGACTGCAAGCTCTACCTGATGGTCAACGGCAAGCTGGACATCGCCCCAGGCTGCGAGGCGGAGCTGAAAAATTATGTGGGCATCACTGTCAACGGCAAGGTGTCCTGTCCCAAGAGCATAATGCCCCTGCTGGCCGGCCTGATGATGAACGGAGTGATCGAGTCCTATCCTGACGGGTGCATCCGGCTGAAGAGGACCGCCGTGCTGGACCGGACCTTCCGCCTGCGGGCCCGGGAGGGGGCGCTGTACTACGCCGCCGGCCGGATCGCGGCCCTGGACCCGGCCCTGGATTTCGCGGCCCTGGCGGCCAAAAACGTCCGCTTCTCCACGCCCAGCCTGCTGGTGGCGGAGAGCCTGGCGGAGGCGGCCGTGCCCCTCTTTGACCAGGAGACGGAGATCACCGTCCTGCCCGACGGCTGCGCCCTGGTCAAGGACGACGCGGACCTGGACGAGGAGCTGGCGGACCGCTGCGGCGGGAAGCTGTACCTGCTGGGCAGCCTGTACGTGGCGGAGGGGAAGGGGGCGCTGCTGGAGCGGTTCACCTTCCTCCGTGTCGCCGGGGACGTGCAGGCCGTGCGGAGCGAGGCCGCGGCGGTCCGCAGCAGCTGCGCGGAGTACCAGCGGCTGCGGACCATGGGCGGCACGGTGATCCGGAACAGGTCCACGCCCGTGACGGTGAGCCGGGCCGTGCTGGAGCAGGCGGAGAGCGGCCTGTCCGTGGAGAGCTGCGTGGACGTGTGCATTGAGGAGGACGTGACAACCGCCCTGCTCCGGGAGCGGCTGGTGAGCATCGCCAACTGCGTGAGCGTCGTCTGCACGGAGGAGCAGCGGGCCGCCGTCGAGGCTGTGACGGAGAACGTGGTAAACCTGGGCGCTGAGGTCCCGCCGGAGGAGGCCCGGGAGGATGAGGCCGTCATCAAGACCGCCTTCTATCAGATGTAATCTGCTAACACACTTCTCACAATAGGGAATGCCCGGCTGGAATAATCCAGCCGGGCATTCTCGCTCTCTATTTCGCATCCCTGGGCTTGGGCTGGTAGGACACGGCGCTGACCGCGTAGACCGTGATAAAGGCCTTGGGGTCCGTCTTCTCCACGTAGCTCATCAGACGGGAGTACTCGTTCTTGTTGACAATGACAATGATCTCCTTCCGGGGGGCGTTGTCATAGGCGCCGGTGCTCTCGTAGATGGTTGCGCCGCTGTGGAGATCGTTGAGGATGAACTGCCGCAGCTCCTCCAGCTTGCTGGACATGATGCACACCCGGCGCTTCTGGTCAAAGCCGAAGATGAAGTGGTCCAGGACAATGCCGTTGAGGTAGGTGCCCAGGACGCTGAGCATGACGGTTTTGGCGTCGTAGAGGAAGGCGGAGGACAGGGCCACGCACATGCCCGCCACGGACACCGCCTTGCCCAGCTCCATGCGGAAGAACTTGTTGAGCAGCTTGGCCACCACGTCCAGGCCGCCGGAGGAGGCATTTTTCACGAACAGCATGGTCTGGCCGATGCTGACCACAAAGAGGAAGCAGATCATGTCCAGAAAGGGATCGCCCATGATGGACTGGTTGTTGGGAAAGACCCGCTCCAAAATCCACAGCACCGCCGGCACCAGCACGGAGGTGTACACGGTCTTGGTGCCGAACTCCCGGCCGATGAGCAGGAAGCCCAGCAGCAGCAGTCCCACGTTGAGGATGAAGGTGATGACGGAGATGGACAGGGGAATGAGGTTGCTGAGGATAATGGCCAGGCCGGAGATGCTGCCCACGGTGAGGCTGCTGGGGATGAGGAAAAAGAACACCGCCGCCGCGCAGATGACGGTGCCCACCGTAATCATCAGAAAATCTGTAAGCTTCTCTCGCGTTTCCATGGAAAATACCCCTCTCACTTTGATGCTCTATTGTACCATATCCCGGCGGCCGGGGAAAGCTTCTTTTGCGCTCTTTATTGGATTGGGCGAAAAAACCGGCTATGAATACAGGCGCTCACTTCCCGAACCCGCAGCTGGGGAAGGTGCAGGTCCCGCACCCCAGGCACAGTCCCCCCTCCCCCAGGGCGGCGATCTCCTCCCGGGTGACGGCCGCGCCGGCGGCCAGGGAGGGCAGGAGCAGGTCAAGGACCGTGCGCCGGGCGTACATGACGCACCCGGGGAGACCCAGGACGGGGACCCCGTCGTCAAAATAGCCCAGCAGGACCATGGCCCCGGGGAGGACCGGCGCGCCGTAGGAGACCACCCGGGCGCCGCTGCGGCGGATGGCCGCCGGGGTGCTGTCGTCGGGGTCCACGCTCATGCCGCCGGTGCACAGGACCAGCTCCGCCCCCGCCTCCCGCACCTCCGCGATGGCCCGGGCCACCCGCTCCTCGCCGTCCTCCACCACCCGCCGGGCTGTGACGGCAATGCCAAATTCCGCCAGCTTCGCCTCCACCACCGGGGTGAACGCGTCCTGTATCAGCCCCCTGGCCACCTCGCTGCCGGTGGTGACAATGCCGGCGGTGCGTATTTTCCAGGGCAGCAGCTCCAGGAGGGGCCGCCCGCCGCCGATGGCCTCCGCCCGGGCCAGCTTCTCCTCTCCGATCACCAGGGGGATCACCCGGGTCCCGCACAGCGCGTCCCCCCGGCGCACCGCCGTGCCGCCGTGGCGGGTGGCAATCATCAGCTCCCCCAGCAGGTTGATCTCATAGAGCCGCCGGGCGTCCACCCGGAACAGGCCGTCTATGGCGGCGGTGAGCTGAATCTTGCCCTCCTTCACCGGTCCGGGGTCCATGTGCTCCCCCTGGCACAGGGCGCACAGCCGGGCCGCGGCGGCGTCCTCGTGGACCATGCCGGGGATCATCTCCCAGACGTACAGGTGCTCCTTTCCCATGCGCAGCAGCACCGGGACGTCCTCCTCCCGGACCACGTGGCCCTTGCGGAAGCGGGCGTCCTTGTACTGGCCCGGTATGATCTGGGTCATATCGTGGCAGAGCACATGTCCCACCGCGTCCCTGACTGGAATCAGCTTCATCGTCGGTCCTCCTTGTCTGTAAAACTATCAGAGCCAGTATAGCAAAGCCGGTCCGGTTTTTCAACCGGAACCGGCTGTATATCACAGAAAACAATCTCCCGAAAAACGCATCCTCCTGCAGGGGCGCGCATCGCCCGCCCCTTCTAACGATCCTCGCCAGCGGCCCGAAAGCCGCTATGCCTCCCCCGCCCGCTCCAGAAGCAGCCGCCGGTTCTCCTCCCGGGCAAGCCAGGCGAAGGTCTCCGCCGGCACCAGAGGTTCGGTCTCCCGCCAGCGGCCGGCGCGGACCAGCCCCCGAACTGCGGTGGCGCTGACGGCCTGGCCCCCCCGCTCCAGGCGGTCCAGCTCCACCAGCTCCACGCCCTGCTCCGGCAGAGCCGCCGCCATGGCCCGGTTGTAGGCCGCCGTCACCGGGCAGAAGGGCTCGCTGCCCACGAAGCGGCGGGTGACGCCCAGGGTCCGGGCCAGACGGCAGAACACGGCAATGTCCAGGTCCGCCCACACCGCCCCGGCCCGGGTCCGGTCCTTGAGGAAGTAGTCCGGGAAGGTGGCGGAGGAGATGAGATACTCCCCCGTACCCGCCACGGCCACGCTGGGCATGTCCCGGCACACCGCCTCCACAATGGCCCGGCGGTCCGCGGCCGGCACGGCGCTCCGGTCCTCGCTGACCACCAGCACGTAGAGAAAGCCGCAGGTCCGGGCCGCCTCCTCAATGAGGTACTTGTGTCCCAATGTCATGGGGTTGCAGTTGAGCACCGCCGCGCCCACGATCCCCCGGGCCGCCGGGGACCGAATCGACTGGGCCCACCGGTCAAACCCGTCCCGCCGGTCTTCCATGAGCACCGCCTCCCCGGCCCGGGCCACCTCGTGGAAGCCCAGGGCGGTAAACTGGGGCCGGTTCTCCGGCTTGGTGTAGAGAAAAAGCCGCCGCCGCCCCGCCGCCAGGGCTTTCTGCCGCAGGGCGGTGAGCAGGGTGGCCGTAAGGCCCTCCCCCTGGAGGGCCGGGTCCACGGCCACGCACTTGACCACATTCCCCGCCAGGGATGCGGCCGCCGCGATCCGGCCCCCGCCGTCCCGGACCAGGGCCGTGTGCTCGATCCCCGACGCAAAGCCCAGCCCCGCGCCGGTCAGAAATGCCTTCAGCTCCTCCAGGACCCACCCCGCCGGGGGGCTGGCCACCTCCAGACTGTATCCGTACTCCATAGCGCCTCCTCCATCGCACCGCGTAATGAGATATAGTATAGGAATCCGGGCCACCCTTGTCAAGTGCCGGGCAGGCCGGTCTCTTTTAAAAAGTGTTGCTGAGGTATTATCTTGCAGTTTCTGCAAAACCAGGTTGATGCCATAATACCTGTGTGCTATAATCAGCTTGGCAAATCGAAATTTCATAGGGTATGACTTTCATTGATTGGCATACATTAAAAATTGTCGGAGAAGCACAGGGTAAAACTGTATTCCAATTTTGCGCGCAATATTTATACTATATATTTGAAGTGCTGCTTGTTACTCTAAATACGGGCAAAAAGCGATTGAAACTCTGTTGAAAAAAGAAAGCCCAATTCCTTTTGGCGGTATTATATTGGCCATGACATGGGGAGCGTTTCATTTTGTGTCAAGAGGGGCAGGTCTTGAAATATGGAACAGAATTTCTGCTATGATATTTTCTGTTCTTAGCGGTGTAATGTATCTAAGATTAAACCGGAAATACTTGTATATCTATCTTTTTATTGCTATAGGTTCTTACTATAGCCCCCATTTATCGGGGAGCAAAGAGCGCCAAAGGCCAGTATTTAGGAGAGTGTTATAAATATGAAAAAAACTTTAGAAAATAAACGCTTTTCAGTTTTCGTGATATTAAGTTTTTTAGTTTATATAATGTCCAACGGAGAATGGTGTATTCCGATTTTTGCGTGGATTTATCCGATTTTGTTTCTGTGTATGATTTATCTTAATCGGACTCGAAAAGTCTACCTTATAATTAGTTCAATATATGCCATTGGTTTTATTGTCCAGTTTTGGAGAGCCATTGGAATGGATATAAAGATATGTATAGTGGCAGCAGTCCTGCTGTCTTTTCTGAAGGTTTTACCATATATCTACTGGTCGAAATCAAAAATGAGATTTCAAGATACTATTATTTTTGCGAGTATAATGGTATCAATAGAGTATATCATTTATCTGATATACCCTATATCGGGAGGGCTGTCTGACGCTTATACACAATACCAAAATCTATATCTGCTGCAAATAGTAACGGTAACAGGGATTTACGGAATCACCTTTTTAATGTATTGGACGGCGGTAATGGCCGTATGGATTTGGAACAATAGGAGCAAAAAAGAATACATCGGAAAATACATAATCGTATATGGTTCTGTAATTGGCTTGGTATTTGTCTATGGCGTTGTTATGTTTCATTTTGCAGGAAATTCAGGTAAAAGCGTTACGATCGCCGGAGTAACCGTTCCTATTTCCGAGCTGTTATATAATGACGAAGATGTATATTCTACATTTTATACCAATACATTTACTGATGAAAATATTACAAATGCACGGAGCAAACTATCATCAGTAGCTGATGAACTTCTCCTAAAAACCGAGTTGGAGGCACAAGCAGGTGCAAAGATTGTTTTTTGGTCGGAACTGAATGGAGCGGTTCTAAAACAAGATGAAGATATGCTGCTACAACAGGCGTCGGATATGGCAAAACAGGAAGAAATATATTTGATTGTTTCGTTACTGGTGAAAACGCCTTATGTGGACTTAAAGGAAAATAAAACCGTGGCATTTAATCCGCAAGGAGAATTAATATCCGAATATTTTAAGCATGGACGTTCAATCGGAGAACTGTGCCAGAAAGGAGATGGCGTACTAAAAAGCTTCGATACAGACTATGGGAGAGTTGCACCGTTTATATGTTCTGATATGGCTTTCTTGTCAAAAATACAGCAGGCAGGTAAAGATAATGTTGATATATTGATTGTTCCGGCTTCGGATTGGAAGGAAATGACATTATTAGCTTCAAAGACGGCGATTGTGCGAGGGGTTGAAAATGGAA
>CAJTWF010000006.1 GCA_910579965.1 uncultured Oscillospiraceae bacterium | reverse complement strand
GGCGGAAAATACGCCGCCAAGACATGCGCGGGGAGATTTTAAACAGGCTCTCAGAGGCCTGTCTTCTTTGCCAGCCCCTCCAGGGCCTCGCTGATCTGCGCATCATCGAAGCAGAACTTCATGGCGGTATAGCCCTCCCGGAGCCTGACGATATCCTCCCTGACCTCTCTGCCCCGGAGGATACAGTCCGCCATGATCTGGGCCAGCCTGTCGAACTCAGCGGGGCCGAAGCCAAAGCGGGTCATCTCGTTCACGCCCATGCGCAGTGCGCCGGAGGCGGTGAAGCCCTCCTCCTCAGGGGTGGCCTGGTAGTTGCAGATGATGTTGTTCCGCTCCAGACGCATGGCTGCATCGGGGCCCGTGCCGTAGCCCACGTTGACGATGACCTGATGGGTCTCGGTGTAGCCGATGGCCGGGTCACCCGCCACGTCCAGGCCTGCGGCCTTCAGGCTCCTGGCAAAGCTCTTGGCGTTGTCCACCACGGCTTTCTGATACGCGTCCTTGAAGTGATTCATCTCGTAGGCCGCCATGAGCAGACCCAGCTGGGTGCCCAGGTGGTGGTTGGAGACGCTGCCGGGGAAGGCCCGGCTCTCGATGGTCTCCCAGAGACCGTACTTGAGCTCGCCCTTCCTGTAGTTGACGCCGATGACGCCCCGCTGGGGGCCGAAGAAGGTCTTATGGGTGGAGCCGGTGACAATCTCCGCGCCCTCCTCAAAGGGCTTCTGGAAGTGATCGCCAATGAGGCCCAGGACGTGGGCCATGTCATACATGATGGTGGTCTGGAGGCCCATGTCATCCACAAATTTCCGGATGGCGGCCACAGGCTCCCTGTGGAGCACCATGCTCTTTCCGAAGATGATAAACTCAGGCCGGTACTGTTCGATGGCCTTTTTGGTCTCCTCCACGTCGATTTTATAGATGTTGCCGGCGCAGACAGGGAAATTCACCAGGGCGTGGCGCTCGGTGACGGGATCAATCGCGATATAGTCGTGGAGAGCCCCCATGGGCTGGGCGGAGAGGTGCCCGCCCTTGATGATGTGGTTGTTCATGATGTAGCCCAGGCGCTTGGGGTCCTGCTTGCGATTGAGGCGGTTCTTCCAATCCATGAGGGCGGAAAACACGGCGGTGTTGGACATCTGGCCGCTGATGGCCCGGGTCTCCACCTCCGCGCAGCCCAGGAACGCCCTCATCTCCTCCACCAGCAGCTGCTCCACCTGGTCAATGAACTCGGTGCCCTGGTAGTAGAACACGTCCGCGTCGTAGAAGCTCTTTACCTTCTTATGCTCGGCGTAGCGGAAGGAGGGGTCGCTGGCGCACAGCAGGCGCACCGCCTGGGAGGGGGTCATCTCCGAGGGGATCAGATTCACGCACTGCTCCTGCCGCCAGACGTGGTTCTCCAGGGCCCTGCCGATGAGCTCCAGGGCCTTGGGCGTCCGGTCTCCGGAGGCGGCTGCGCTGCCGTCCTCGTTGGGGCGGTAGAGGATGGGGCGGGCAAAGGGCGGCGCGTCCACCCGCATATGGTAGGGCGGGATGACGGCCCTCAGGCGCTTGCCCCGGACGTCGATCTGCACCTCGTCGTCCTCCAGGGTGTCGCTGTCCAGAATGGCCAGGCCGATGGAACGCTTGGCGGTCTCCTCCAGGATAACGGTCCGGAGGCCCTCGCCCTCATGGCGGTAATAGGGCACCATGGTGCCGCTGGTGACAAAGCCGATCTGCTTTTCACCCTTGTACACCGGCATACCAGCCCGCATGACGCCTTTGTCCAGCAGGGTGATGGGCAGGATGCGGCGGGGCAGATCTGTCAGGTCGGAGAAATCCCGGTTCTGGATGCGCTTGAAGGCGGCGTACTGGCGCTCCAGGGCCTCGCGGCCGATGAAGTCCCTCTTCTGCCCGGAAAAGCTGACGGCGAACTTGGCCAGGGGCACGGCGAAGATGGGGATCTCCTTCCCCTCTGGGTCAGCCCCCATCTCGTGGCCGTAGAGGGGCAGACACGCCTCCAGACGGCAGGTGTCCCGGGCGCCCAATCCGGCGGGCTTTGCGCCCAGCTCAATCAGCCGGTTCCAGAGCCAGGCGGCCTGGGCGCTCTCAATGTAGACCTCGTAGCCGATGGGCTCGCCGGTGTAGCCGGTCTTGGCCACCCGGACGGTGCGGCCCTCGAATTGCAGTGTGTTCAGGGCGTTCTTCACCGGCTCGGTGATGGCCGCGCCGCCGGAGAGAGCTTGCAGGATCTCCTTGGACCGGGGGCCTTGGACGGCGATAGCGGCCCAGTCGCCGGTGATGACGGTCATACGGGCGTCGTAGGCTTTGATCTGTTCGCTGAGATGCGCCAGATCCTTGTCTGTGTTGGCGGCGTTCACCACCAGCAGATACCGGTCCTCCTCAAAGCGGTAGAGGTAGGCGTCGTCCACCGCGCCGCCGTTTTCGTTGGGGATGATGGCGTACTGGGCCTGGTTGAGATCCAGGGCCATCACGTTGCTGGAGAGCACGTGCTGGAGGAAGGGAACCATCTCCGGTCCCTCCACCAGGATGCGGCCCATGTGGGACACATCGAAGAGGCTGCACGCATGGCGGGTGTACAGGTGCTCGGAAACGATTTTGGCGGGATACTCGATGGGCATCTCCCACCCGCCGAAGTCCACCATGGTGGCTCCGGCGGCCACGTGGACATCGTAGAGTTGGGTGCGTTTGAGATCGCTCATTGTCAGTTGCCTCCTTTATAAATTTTCAGGAAACCAGGAACAAAGCCGGACAAAGCCTTCGACTTATCCGCTCAGCAGAGGACCGGACGGGCAAATGGACCATCTGCGCGCATGTGGCGGGCGGTTACCACAGCCTGGAGCCTGCGGCCCCGGACATCAATCTGCACCGCATCGCCAACCGCTGTATTGCTGTCCAATATGGCAAGGCCGATAGACCGCTTGCCGGTTTGGTTCAGGATAACAGCCTCCCCACTCTCACCCTCGAAGACGTGATAGGGAATCATGGTGCCGCTGGTGATAAAGCCGATCTGCCGGTCTCCATTGTATACCTGCATGCCCGAGCGCATGACACCTTTGTCCAGCAGGGCGATGGGCAGAATCCGGCGTGGAAGATCCGCTAAGTCGGAGAAGTTCTTGTTCTGGATGCGAAGGAGCGCCTCATGCTGTTTTTCCAGAGCTTTCCGCCCCACAAAATCGCCCTTCTGTTCGGAAAAGCTGACAGCGAACCGGGCCAGGGGCACAGCGAAGATGGGGATCTCCCTCCCCTCCGGATCCATACCAAGCTCGTGGCCATACAGGGGCAGACACGCCTCCAGACGCAGGGTGTCCCGGGCGCCCAGGCCGGCAGGCTTTGCGCCCAGCTCAATCAGCCGGTTCCAGAGCCAGGCGGCCTCCTCATTACGGATGTAGATTTCGTAACTGAGTGGTTCGCCGGTATAGCCGGTATGGGCCACATGGACGCTGCGCCCCTCGAACATCAGGGAGCGCAGGGCATTGCGCCTGGGCTCGGTGGCCGCCTCGCCGCCAGTGAGAACCTGCAAAATCTCGTCTGACTTTGGTCCCTGGACGGCGATGGCTGCGTAATCGCCGGTAATAACAGTCATTCGCGCGTCAAAGCTGCCGATCTGGCTCTCCAGGTGAAGGAGGTCCCGCTCTGTGTTGGCCGCGTTGACCACCAGCAGGTAGCGCGTCTCCTCAAAGCGGTAGAGATATGCGTCGTCCACCGCGCCGCCCCGTTCGTTGGGGATAATAGCGTACTGGGCCTGATTCACCGCTACAGCGGACACGTCGCTGGAGAGGACGTGCTGAAGGAAGGGAACGGCATCCGTTCCGTCCACCAGGATGCGCCCCATGTGGGAGACGTCGAAGAGGCTGCAATGACTGCGGGTGTACAGATGCTCGGCCACGATCTTGGCAGGGTATTCCATGGGCATCTCCCAGCCGCCAAAATCCACCATGGCGGCCCTGGCGGCGGTGTGGACGTCGTAGAGCTGAGTACGCTTGAGATGGCTCATAAGTGTGTCCTCCTGAGAGTTTTTTCTGTAAAAGGAAAACAGGCCCCGTTTCGTGGCCTGTTTTCTTATACCGGTACGCATAAAAAACAGGGCGCGACAATATTGTCACGCCTCTGTTCATTAAAACCTGAGAGATTCCCGGAGAAAAATCCTCCGGTTGCCCCGTCGGTGCGCCGCAGCGCTTTCCAGATCTCGTCCCGGCCCAGTCCTTTTACCTGAGAGAGAATGGCAGTTGCTCCTTCGGCGCCGCTTGTGCGGACTCTCCTAGGCCGTTCATCCGAATATTTGATTATTGATACGCAAAATTCTAATAGCCTATAGCTTTATTCTATCAATAAAATATATCAGGTTTATCGATTTGTCAATGAGATTTTTTCTATATTTTGCTTTTTGTGTGCTCCTACAATTTCTTGCAATATTTTTGGGAAAATCTCACAAAGCAGAACGCCGGATCATTGTGATATGCACCTTGTCTATGCCTGTCATAAGTACATATGCATGCCGCCCCCTTTTAATATGCTGCTTCACAAAAAAGTATTTGACATTCCTGTCCGCATCCTCTATAATATTACTCGTGTCTTTGCGAGGTGTGCCATGCTATTGAATGTACAAAAGATCATCAACGCCCCTGGAGAGCGGATAGATTTCCGGTTTGAGCTGGATCTGTCCGATGTGGACTTCAGCGGCCTGTATCCCGCTCAGGACCCGGTGGTGGTAACCGGCGATGTGCGCAATACTGCGGGGATGCTTCTTTTGCAGTTCACTGCCGGCACAGTTCTCCGGTCCGTGTGCGACCGCTGTCTCAAACGCTTCGACAACCCCAAGTCCGTCCGGTGCGAATACATGCTGGCGGAGCGGGTGGAGGAGGACGGCAACGATGAGATCGTCGTCCTCTCCGACGGCGCGGTGGATGTAGGCGAGCTGGCCCGGACGGCGTTCATCCTGGAGATGGATGCAAAGACCCTTTGTTCAGAGGACTGCAAGGGGATTTGCCCCGGCTGCGGCGTCGATCTCAACCAAGGGAGCTGCACCTGTAAAAAGGAAGTGGACCCCCGATTGGCGGTGCTGGCCAGGCTTCTGGAGAAGGATGCCAACCAGTAACAAAAATTCAGATATACAGGAGGTGTCATCATGGCAGTCCCCAAGGGTAAAGTTTCTAAGGCAAGACGCGACAAGCGCCGCAGCTCCGTGTGGAAGCTGAAGGTTCCCGGTCTGACCCCTTGCCCCAAGTGCGGCGCGATGCGCCTGCCCCACAGAATGTGTCCGGAGTGCGGTACTTACAACGGCCGTCAGGTCAAGAGCGCCGCAGCGGAGGACTAATTCCCGTTCTATCAGAAAAGCGGAGGCTAACGCCTCCGCTTTTGCGTTTTTTCAGAACAATTCACAAGCTTTTCTGCAATTCTCACGGCCTGATCCTCTCCGGCTGCGAAAAAAGCTAAAAAATCCCGAAACCAGTTGACACCTTTCGACAGAGCATGTATACTAAAATCGGCTTATTTTGCCGCTTAATTTCGGTAAAATAGCACAAAACAAAGAAAGAAGGATCTGTATCATGCTGAAACACAAAAAGCTGCGTGCTCTGCTGGCATTGCTGACCATGCTGGCCTCTTTGGCAGCGCCCGCGTCCGCCGCAGAGGCGGCAAACGCTCCGCCGGGTCAGGAGGAGACCGCTGCCGCCCCGGCCTCCCTGTTCCCCCTGGAGGAGCTGGAGCTGGAGCCGGTGAACCTGTCCGGCAAGCTTCCGGACGAGCTGCGGGCCGTCCCCCTGTCCGCCCTGTTGGGCGAGGCGGGCCAGCACCTGGACGGGGACGTCCGGCTGGCGTGGCGCTTTCTCGACAGCGGCTCCTACGCGGAGGCGGGCGCAGGGGATACCGTTGACCTCTCCTCCCTGTGGACCGGCGCTGTCTCCCAGACCCGCCTGGAGATCCTGGTCCCCGGCGATCCCACAGACCCGGAGGCCGTCCGCTGTATCGTTCCCATCCAGGCCCCCAGTCCGAAAAATCTGCTCAAGATAACCGCCTGGAGCGCGGCTGGCGAACAGATTGCCGATCAATTCTCCTGCGTCTACTGGGACGACCCCGCCCGCCCCCAGTTCACCGGCAGCGCCAACACCTCATGGAATCCGGAGGACGGCGCTCTGCTGAAAATGGAGTTCTCCAGCATCTTTCAGGACCTGACCGGCGTGGAGGTCCGCGTATACCGCGGAAGCTACAGCAGCTTGGAGAGCATCCCCCCGGACGCAGAAGTGACCGGGCAGATCTGGGGGAGCGAAACGGTCGGATATGGCGTGGAGCTTGCGGAGGATGCGCCCCAGTTCACGCTGACCGCGGCCCGGGCCGGACAGACGATCCTGGTCATGCCCTTCTCCCTCACCCTTGCCCCTTATTCATCGGTTTACGTCGGCTACATTGATCTGTTTGACCCCGCCACCGGAGACTCCGTTCTTGACCACGCCGACGACGGCACGCTTACGCTGAGGGAGGGAGTGGCCCCCGATGGCCTGTACCACCTGCGCCTGAAGGCTGTCGACCACTCATGGACCGGCGGCAATCCCTTTGACCAGCCCTCCCTCGCATCCATCGACGCGGCATATGTTGGCAGCTATGTAACAAAGGCCGCGGCTGAGGCGGCCGGGAGCGCAAACATCGCCGGCAGTCTCTTCGAAACCGGCTATGGGGCGGACTACAGCCGGGGCGTTGTTCTCACCATCTTCGACAAGTACGGCGGCCGCCACCTTCGCCGGTTTCAAACACAAGCCTACGCACCGGGGGAGGCGGACGGCGCGCACCAGGACGAGCCCTTCCGTGTCACCGGCGCAGCCGGAGACTATGACGCCTACTGCGTGGGCAGCAGCGGCGACAGCTTCCGCGCCGCCGGCTGGCAGACGGTATTTCTTCTGAATCGGACGGAGGATCCCGCCGGCAAGGCTGTCACAGCGGAGCAGATCCGCCCGGTCTTTACCACTGGTCAGGACGTATCCGTCTACAGCGGCCACGATCCCTCCGGCCCGGTCCAGATCAGCGGCGTAACCGAACAACCCTTTCTCTCCGGGGAGGCCCTGCCCTATCTGGCAGTCACCGAACAGGGAGAACGCCTCTGCCGCGTCACCTTTGTCACCCAGCAGGCAGGCGGTCCGGCCCTCTTCATCAACGGTGTGACCAACAGCGGAAGCCGGGATGAGGCGGGCATTTTTCACATCTCTCCGGACATGGATCGGGAGGGATTTTATGATTTTCTGACAGCCAACACAGGCGACAAGGCCATGACCAACCTGCGGGTCTCCCTGCGAGGCGGGAAAAATGTCCGGCTGGACGATTATTGGAATTTTGGTGCGGCCAGATCTCTGGCCGCTTTTACATCGGCAGAACCGCTCACCGCCTCCGGCGCACTCCCCCAGTACGGCGCTCTCTTCAACCTGACCAAGCTCCGCCTGGTAAAGACGGGAGAGGGAGAGCCCGCTGGCATTCTCACCATCAGCGCAGACGGGATCGAGCCTGTAATCATCCGCCTCCCCGGCCAGCTGGACCTGCCTGCAATCGTTACCGAGGACCTGCCGGACGGCGCTCTGAACAGCCCCTACTCCCATCGCCTCCAGATACAGGTCCCCGAGGGATGGGAGGACGCGGTCTTCTCTCCCGCCAGCCCTCTCCCCAACGGCCTGGAGCTGCGGCCCGACGGGGAGCTCTGCGGCACGCCCAAGGTCAGCGGGGCCTTTCAGATCACGGTAAAGCTCTCCAGCGGCGGCATTGCCTGCGATCAGAAAACCTTCTCACTGGAAATCGCGGACAGCGCAGATCCGCCTCCACCGGAGGACCCCAACCCACCGGAGGAGCCCGCACCGCCGGAAGAGCCCACGCCGCCGGAGGAGCCCGCTCCGCCGGAAGAACCCGCTCCGCCGGAAGAGCCCGCTCCGCCGGAAGAGCCCGCTCCGCCGGAAGAGCCCGCTCCGCCGGAGGAGCCCGTCCCGCCGGAGGAACCCGCTCCGCCGGAGGATTTCCCTCCCCCGCTCCTCCCGGATCCGCCCTCCCCTCCCTCCTATCATCCGCCGCATCCGGTTATCCCCAGCCCACCAGAGCCGCCTGTGGCGGTAAACCCTGCCCCGCCGGAGAACAGCGGCGAATCAACTCCCGAGGTCCCACAGCCGGACCCCGGGTCATCTATTATTCC
The DNA here is from genome assembly GCA_910579965.1 of uncultured Oscillospiraceae bacterium. Taxonomy (GTDB): domain Bacteria; phylum Bacillota; class Clostridia; order Oscillospirales; family Oscillospiraceae; genus Pelethomonas. The sequence goes on along the minus strand of CAJTWF010000006.1, from coordinate 84,461 downwards.
GCCCTTTGTGGACGTATCCCCTGCGGATTGGTTTTATGAGGACGTCCTCTGGGCCCGCCAGCAGGAGCTGATGCTGGGAGACCCCGGGCTTTGTTTCATGCCGGAGCAGGCCGTCTCCCAGGCCACGATCGTCACCGTGCTGGCGCGGATGATGGACGTGGAGCTCTCCCGGTACGACGCCTCCCCCTCCGTCCCGCCGGACATGTGGTACACCCAGGCCGCAGTCTGGGCCCAGCGCGCCGGCCTCCTGCCGGACAACCAGACCTTTTCCGGCGCCGCCCCCATCTCCCGCCAGGATCTCGCCATTATGCTGAACAACTACCTGATCAGCATGGGCGTCCCTGCCCCCGGCGGCGGCAGTGTCGCCTTTGAGGATGCGGACCAGATGAGCGAGGCCGGCCGGAACGCCTTCCAGTCCCTCTACCGTCACGGTATCTTCAAGGGCGTCGGCGGCCTGCGGATGGACCCTGCGGGAACCACCACCAGGGCCCAGTTCGCCACGCTGCTCCACAGAATCTCTGATTTTATGCGTAACTACAGCGCCGGGGATTGATTCGCCGGAAATATGGGGCGGGCGCGGCCATTTTGCCGCGCCCACTTTACTCTATCCGCGATAATCCGCCCTGATAAACGGCTCGTCCCTCTTGGGATCAACCAGCAGCCCGTATTTTGAGGGGCGGCGGTAGGCGTTGCCCTGGACCTCCCGCCGGCGGTAGGCCCGCAGCTGCTCCAGATCCAGCTCCGCCAGATAGATCCCCTCCTCTCCGCCCGCCTGCAAAACGCAGGTGTCACGGGAGCCCTCCAGCTGGGGCAGATAGGCCACGCCGTCAAAGACGCTGGAGCCGCCGTTGCAGTCGGGGACCGTGTCCGGGTAGTTGCAGGTGGCGATGGCCGCCATGTTCTCGTAGGCCCGGGCCCGCAGCTCTGAGAGGCGGTTGATCTCCATGGGGCAGGCGTTGGGCACGAGGATCAGCTCCGCCCCCTTCAGCATCAGGATCCTGGCGCTCTCGGGAAACTCCCGGTCATAGCAGATCATGGCACCCACCTGCACCGGTCCCTGGGCCGTGTCCAGCCCGGCGGTATAGAAGTCCTCCCCCGCCGTCAGATACCGCTCCGCGTCAAAGTCGCAGGTGTGGACCTTGGCGTACACCAGCCGCCGCTCCCCGAAGCGGTCAAAGAGCACCAGGGTATTCCGGGGCCCGCCGCCCTCCCAGCGCTCCAGCAGGGTGATCCCGACGGCCATATGGAGCTCCCGGGCCAGGCCGCCGAAGGCGCCGGCAAACGCCCCGTCCACCGGCACGGCCTCCGCCGTCCACTCCTCCGCGGGCCGGTTATAGATGCGGTATCCGCTGCTCCACATCTCCGGAAACAGGGCTATGTCCGCCCCCAGGGCCGCCGCCCGCCGGCAGTACTCCACCCCCTTTTTCAGGTTTTCCTCCAGGGTGTCCCGGGGCGCAATTTGCAGCAGGGCTATTTTCAGCATGGCAGTCCTCCCTCCCCCGGTCCGGCGCCGGACCGGGGGAACTTTTTATTCAATGGATTTCAAGGACTCAGCCATGTCGATTTTCCGCAGGCGGGGACGCATGGCCGCAGAGATGAGCACCGTAAACAGCATGGTCATCAGGAAGCTGAAGGCGTAGCTCCAGAGTGAGATCCGGCAGGCAAAGAACATGGCGTCGATCCGGATCTGCTCCATCACAAAGGCGTGGAGGGCCTTGCCCATGCCCAGCCCCACCAGACTGCCCAGTACGGAGAGAATGATAATTTCCCGGAACACGTAGGCGGCCACCTCGTTCTGATAGAATCCCAGAACCTTGATGGTGGCGATCTCCCGGATACGCTCGGTGATATTGATGTTGGTCAGGTTGTAGAGCACGATAAAGGCCAGGGCCGCCGCGCACAGCACCACCACAATGACGATGTAGTCCAGCCGGGAGAGCATGCTGTCCACCTGGCTGCGGCTGGCCTCATTCACCGTCACGCTGCCCACGTCCTTGTCCTCCAGCAGCAGGGCCCCCTCCTCGTAGGGATCCGCTCCCTCATGGGCCAGGACGTAGAGGGTGTTGAAGTCCGGCCAATCCCAGGTCTGCTGGTGGTAGGTATCCGCAGAGAGGTAGGCGTAGTTGAAGACGTAGTTGTCCGAGACAGCGGACACCGTGGCCTCCAGCTCCCCCAGCTCATCGCTTCGCAGCAGGACCGTGTCCCCCTGGACCACGCCCAGGCTCTCCGCCAGCCCCCGGTTGAGGACCACCTCCCCGTCTCCGGGGTAGGGGATGGCCTCCTCCCCCCGATGGAGGGAGAGGAACCCGTCCAGGCTGTCTGTGGCGGAGATCACCAGATACACGGATTTGGTGGAGGAGCCCTTGGCCACGTCCACGCTGCCGCTGTGGACCAGCAGGCCCTCCTCCGCGCTCCAGCCGTACTTCTCCAGGTAGGCCGCCGCGCTCTTGGGCGTCTGACCCTCCTGGAAGGTGACCGCGTAGTCGTAGAGGGTGATCTCCCCGAACTGGTCGTCCGCCACGGAGGCGATGGAGTCCCGGATGCCGAAGCCGGTACACAGCAGGGCCGTACACCCGCCGATGCCCAGGGCCATCATCACCAGACGGCTCCGGTAGCGCAGCACGTTCCGGGCCGACACCTTGTGGAGAAAGCTGAGCCGCCGCCACAGGGGGGTGATGTACTCCAGAAACACCCGCTTGCCCGCCCGGGGGGTCTTGGGCCGGATGAGCTCCGCCGTCTGCCGGCGCAGCTCCACCCGGCAGGCCAGCCAGGTGGCCCCCATGGAGCACAGCAGGGCCGCAGCGAAGGACACCAGGGCCAGCCGGGGCAGGAAGATCTGGTTGAGGGGCGCAAAGCCGTAGATCATTCCATAGATCTCCCAGATGATCCAGGGCAGGGCGGTGGAGCCCAGGGCGTAGCCCACGGCGCTGCCCGCCAGGGCCGCGGAGCCGGAGTAGAAGAGGTATTTGGACATGATCTGGCCGCCTGAATAGCCCATGGCCTTCAAAACGCCGATCTGTGTGCGCTGCTCGTCCACCATGCGGGTCATGGTGGTCATGCAGACCAGGGCCGCCACCAGGAAGAAGAACACCGGGAACACCACCGAGATGGCGGCCACAATGGACGTGTCGTTGTCAAAGCAGACATAGCCCGTGTTCTCCTCCCGGGTGAGGGCGTAGGTGGTGGCCCGCTTGAGGTCCTTGAGGGTCTCGTAGGCGTCCGCCACCTCCCGCTCCGCGTCCGTCAGCTCCCGCTCCGCGTCGGCAAACTTCTCGTCCGCCTCCGCCCGGCCGTCGTTGTACTCGCTCCAGCCGTCGTCCAGCTCCTTTCGGGCGTCCTCCAGCTCTCCGGGGGCCCGGTCCAGCTCCGCCTTCGCGTCGGCAAGCTCCCGCTCCGCATCGGCAAGCTCCGACTCCGCATCCGCAAGCTCCGACTCCGCGTCGGCAAGCTCCCGCTGTCCGTCGGCCACCTTCTGCCGGCCGTCCTCCAGCTCCAGAAGGCCCTCCGCCAGCTCGTTCTCCCCGTCGGTGAGCTCCCGGTAGGCCTTGTCCAGCTCCGCCTCGGCCTCCTGCTTGCCGCTGTAGTACTCCGCCCAGCCGTCGTCCAGCTCCTTTCGGGCGTCCGAGAGCTGGACCTGCGCATCGTCCAGCTCTCGCCGGCCGCGGATCAGCTCTGTCCGGCCCTCCTCCAGCTCACGGCGGCCCCGCTCCAGCTCGGCGCGGCCCTCCTCCACCTCCCGGCGGGCGGCGGCAAGCTGAGCGGCCCCGCTCTCGTACTGCGCCTGGCCTGCCTGGTAGTCCCGCAGGCCCTGCTCGTACTGGGCCAGACCGGACTGATACTGCTCCCTGCTCTGGTCCAGGGTGGAGCGGAGGCCGGAGAGGGTTCCGGCGGTCAGGGGCGCGCCCAGCTGGCTCTCCGCCGCAGCCCAGCCGGCCAGCAGCTCCGCCGCCCCCGGCACGCCGGCGGCCATGTCCGGATTGGCCCCCAGGGCGGCAATCAGCGCCTCCGCGCTCATGTTGTACTGTCCCGCCGCCGCGCTGGCGGTCTCATAGAGGGTGTTCAGCTGGCCGTAGGAGGCCTCCCCCTGGTCCAGCTGGGCCTTGGCGCTCTGGAGCTGGGCCTGGGACTCGTCCAGCTGCCGCCGGGCGTCCTGGAGCTGGGCGGCAGCGTCCGCCAGCTGGGCCTCCGCCGCAGCCAGCTCCCGCTCCCCGTCCCGAAGCTTCCGCTCGCCTTCCTGAAGCTCCCGCTCCCCGTCCGCCAGCTGCTCCTCCGCGTCCGCCAGCTTCCGCAGCCCGTCCTCGTACTCCTTCAGGCCCTCCTCATATTCCCGCTCGCCGCTGGTGAGCTTCTCATAGGCGTCCGCCAGCTCCTGCTGGACCTCCGCCTGGGCCCTGCGGAACTCCGCCCAGCCCTCGTCCAGCTCCCGCCGGGCGTCGGCAAGCTTCTGCTCCCCTTCGGCCAGCTCCCGCTCCGCGTCGGCCAGCTCCTGCCTCGCGTCCTCCACCTTTTTCACGCCCTCGGCATAGTCCAGCCTGCCCTGCTCGTAGTCCCGCTGGCCCTTGGCGTAGTCCCGGCGGCCCTGCTCGTAATCCCGCTGGCCCTGGGCGTAGTCCTCCTCGCCCTCGGTGAGATCCTGGTATGCGCCGTCCAGCTCCTCCTCCGCGTCGTCCCGCTCAGCAAAGTACTCCTTCCAGCCGTCGGCAATCTCCAGCTCCGCGTCCCGTATCTCCCCCATGGCGTCGTCGTACAGGGTATCAAACCGAAGCTCCGCACGCTCCTCCAGCAGCTCCTCCACCGCCGGCCGGAAGCCGTCCAGCCAGCTGTCATAGGCCGCGGAGTAGGCCGGAGGCGGGTTGTCCATGGTCAGATAGATCTCATAGCTGACCTCGCTGTCGAACCCCTCCTCCGGGATGAGCACAAAGCCCCCCACGCTGCCTGAGCCGATGGAGCTGGTCCCCCGCTCGTAGTTGAGGTAGTAGGGGGACCAGGCCAGACCCACCACCGTGTAGCTGTCATAGCGCAAAAGCTCCCGGGTGTCCTCGCCGTTGCTGTCCAGCACCGGCAGGACCATGCCCAGCATGTCCTCGGTGAAGTACCGGGCGTCCCCCAGGCACTCGTTGGCCGCCTCCGGCATCCGCCCCGCCTTCAGGCTGGGCAGGTTGACGCCATCGGTGAGGGAGTGGGCCTTGAGGACCGTCTCCCGGCCGTCCCCTGTCTCGGTGAGGAAGTCAGCGTACACCGCTCCTCTGGCCGCCGCCACCCCCTCCAGCCCGGCGAACCGCTCCACGTCCTCCTCCGTGAAGCCCAGGGTGGAGAGCAGGCGGAAGTCGTAGAGCCGCTGCCGGTCCAGGTAGGCCACGCCGGTGTCCATCATGGCCGGCTGGCACATGCGCAGGCCGGCGAAGAAGCCCACTCCCAGCCCCACGATGGCCAGAATGGCCAGATAGCGGCCCAGGCTCTGGCGAATCTCCCGCAGGGCGGAGCGCAGGAGCGTCCTTACCATTCGATCTCCTCCACCGGGATGGGCCGGTCATTGCACTCCACCGAGGTCACGGTGCCGTTCTTCACCTGGATCACCCGGTCCGCCATGGCGGTGAGGGCGCTGTTGTGGGTGATAATCACCACCGTCATGCCCTCCCGGCGGCTCATGATCTGGAGGAGCTTGAGGATAGCCTTGCCGGTGCTGTAGTCCAGCGCGCCGGTGGGCTCGTCGCACAGGAGGAGCTTCGGATTCTTCGCCAGGGCCCGGGCGATGGCCACCCGCTGCTGCTCTCCGCCGGAGAGCTGGGCGGGGAAGTTGGACAGCCGGTCCTCCAGGCCCACGGAGCGCAGCACCTCCGCCGCGTTCAGGGGCTCCCGGCAGATCTGGGCCGCCAGCTCCACGTTCTCCAGGGCGGTGAGGTTGGGGACCAGGTTGTAGAACTGGAAGACAAAGCCGATGTCGTGGCGGCGGTAGGCGGTCAGCTGCCGGGCGCTGTAGGCGGAGATCTCCTCCTCCCCCAAAAAGACCCGCCCCTCGCTGAGGGTGTCCATGCCCCCCAGGATGTTCAGCAGCGTGGTCTTCCCCGCGCCGCTGGGCCCCACGATAACGCACAGCTCCCCTTTTTCCACGGAGAAGGTGGCGTCCCGCAGGGCCTCTATCTCCACCTCTCCCATGTGGTAGACCTTTTTCACCCGGTCAAACCGGACAAATGCGCTCATACTCTCACCCTCATATGTAAATCGTATCAGATCAAACGCCTCTATTATATCACACAATCCGATGGATTGGTGAAATTTTCGTAAATGCCGGCAAGAAAATTTTTTCTTATTTTTTTGATATTTCCTCTTGCCAACGGGAAAAAACCGTGCTACAATGCCCATAGTTTTCTGATGCGAGGTATTTTCCATGACTTCCATGCTCCTCAACGCCGCATACTTCTACTTTACCTTTATCTGCACAAGTAGATAAGGGTTGTTTTGCTGCGGTCAAGAGACGGAATAAGGATCCTCCATTCCAGGTCCTACGGTGAAACAACACCGTAGGACCTTTTTGTTTTCAAAATTCCATATTTTACAAAGTTAGGAGCGAACGTACAATGATTGTCATTCTGAAAAAGACCGCGGAGCGCCAGCAGGTGGAGCTGTTCGAGAACTGGCTGCGCAGCATGGGCCTGGAGCTCCACAAATCCGTGGGCGAGAACCACACCATCATAGGCCTGGTGGGGGACACCTCCCGGGTGGACATGGAGAGCATCCTGGCACTGGACATCGTGGAGACCGTCAAGCGGATCCAGGAGCCCTACAAGAACGCCAACCGGAAGTTCCACGAGGAGGATACGGTTATCACCCTGGCCAACGGCGCACAGATCGGCGGCGGCCGCTTCCTGGTCATGGCGGGGCCCTGCTCCGTGGAGACGGAGGAGCAGATCATCTCCGTGGCCCAGTCGGTGAAGGCGGCGGGAGCCCAGGTCCTCCGGGGCGGAGCCTTCAAGCCCCGCACCTCCCCCTACGCCTTCCAGGGTCTCCACGAGGAGGGCATCCGGCTGCTGCTGAAGGCCCGGGAGGCCACGGGCCTGCCCATTGTGACGGAGATCATGGACGCGAAGCACCTGCCCCTGTTTGAGGACATCGACATGATCCAGGTGGGGGCCCGGAACATGCAGAACTTCGAGCTGCTCAAGGAGCTGGGGAAGCTGCGCAAGCCGGTGCTCATCAAGCGGGGCATGGCCAACACCCTCCAGGAGCTGCTTATGAGCGCGGAGTACGTGATGGCCGGGGGCAACGAGCAGGTGATCCTCTGCGAGCGGGGCATCCGGACCTTTGAGACCGCCACCCGCAACACCATGGACCTCTCGGTCATCCCGGTGCTCCACCAGCTCACCCACCTGCCGGTGGTGGTGGACCCCAGCCACGCCACGGGCCGCTGGGAGCTGGTGGCCCCCATGGCCCTGGCCGCCACGGCCAGCGGCGCGGACGGACTGATGATTGAGGTCCACAACGATCCGGAGCACGCCCTGTGCGACGGGCCCCAGAGCCTGCGGCCGGACCGGTTCGCGGGCATGATGGAGAAGGTCTGGGCCATCCAGCCCTACGCGGATCGCTCCTTCTCCAGCGCCGTCGCTTTTTCCTGATGATGAAAAACAGGATCGACACAGTCGGCGTGGTGGGCCTGGGGCTCATCGGCGGCAGCATGGCCAAGGCCATCCGCCAGTACACGGACTGCACCCTCCTGGGCTATGACGCGGACGGCGCCGCCCTTGGCCGGGCCCTGGACGAGGGCGTTGCCTCCGCCCCCCTGACCCCGGACCGGCTGGCGGAGTGCCAGCTGGTCATCATCGCCCTGTATCCCCAGGCCACGGTGGCGTACGTAACCGCCCATCGGGACCAGTTCCGCCCCGGCGGCATTGTCATGGACTGCGGCGGCGTGAAGGGGGTGGTGTGCACGCCCCTGGAGGAGGTGACGCGAAACGCCGGCTTCACCTTCGTGGGCGGCCACCCCATGGCGGGGGTGGAGCGGTCCGGCTACGCCAACGCCTTCCCGGAGCTGTTCCAGGGCGCGTCCCTGATCCTCACCCCCTACCCCGGCGGGGACCGGGCGGCGGTGGACCAAATCTGGGAGCTGGCCCAGCGCCTGGGCTTCGCCCGGCTCCAGCTCTCCACCCCCCAGGAGCACGACCACATCATCGCCTACACCTCCCAGCTGGCCCACGTGGTGTCCTGCGCCTACGTGGGCAGCCCCTCGGCCCCCCGGTTCGAGGGCTTCTCCGCCGGGAGCTTCAAGGATATGACCCGGGTGGCAAAGCTCAACGAGGAGATGTGGACGGAGCTGTTCCTGGAGAATCAGGACGCGCTGGTGCGGGAGATCGACACCCTGGTGGAGGAGCTGGCCGCCTTCGCCTACACCATCCGCCGGGGGGACCGGGAGAATCTGAAAAACATGCTCCGGCGGGCCCGGGAGATCAAGGAGACCATTGACAAGGACTGCCAGTGAAAGGAGAGAGACATGAAGACCAGCTATATCAAGGAGTACTACAACAACTACAACGAGGACCAGCGCACCAAATCCCGCCACGGCAGCGTGGAGTTCATCACCAACATGAAGTATATCCGGGACTTCCTCCCCGCCGGGGCCTCCATCCTGGACGTGGGGGCCGGTACAGGGGTTTACTCCATGGCCCTGGCCATGGACGGCTACCATGTCCGCGCCATCGAGCTGGTAGAGCACAATATTGAGGTGTTCCGCGCCAATCTGAAGGAATGCGGGGCGGAGATCCCGGTGGAGCAGGGCAACGCTATGGACCTGAGCCGGTTCCCGGACGAGAGCTTTGACGGGGTGCTGCTCTTCGGCCCCCTGTACCACCTCTACACCGAGGAGGAGAAGCTGCTGGTCCTGTCGGAGGCCAAGCGGGTGCTGAAGCCGGACGGCCGCCTCTTTGCCGCCTACTGCATGAACGAGGCCACCATCATCCACTACTGCTTCCAGGGCGACGGCAGCAATATGCTGGACTGTCTGACCAAGGGGATGGTGACGGCGGACTACCACTGCATCTCTCAGCCGGCGGACCTCTTTGAGATGGTGCGGCTGGAGGACATCGACCGGCTCAATCAGAAGGCCGGGCTGGAGCGGGTGAAGATCGTGGCCTCCGATCTCTTCTCCATCTACATCCGCGACCAGATCGACAGCTTCTCCGACGCGGCCTATCATGCCTATATCAACTATCACCTGTCGGTCTGCGAGCGGGGCGATCTCATCGGCGCCACCAACCACAGCCTGGATATTCTGAGAAAGAAATGACACCTTAAATATAATAGGAAGTGATTTGATGCACACTGTTACGGTAAGCGCCTCCAGGCCCTATGCGGTCCACATCGGCGGCGGACTGCTGGACCGGGCCGGGGAGCTCCTGGCCGGGGCAACCAAATCCCGCCGGTGCGCGGTGGTGACGGACAGCGCCGTAGGCCCCCTCTACGGGGACCGGGTCCTGGCGACCCTGGAGAGGGCCGGGTTCGCCCCCCTGCTCTTCACCTTCCCCGCCGGGGAGCGGAGCAAGAATCTGTCCACCTACGGGCAAATCCTTGACTTTTTCGCCAAAAACCGGCTCACCCGCTCAGACCTTGCAGTGGCCCTGGGGGGCGGCGTGACCGGGGACATGGCCGGCTTTGCCGCCGCCACCTACCAGCGGGGCGTCGACTATGTCCAGATCCCCACCACCTTCCTGGCCGCCTCCGACTCCTCCGTGGGGGGCAAAACCGCCGTGGATCTGGCGGAGGGGAAGAATCTGGTGGGCGCGTTCTGGCAGCCCCGGCTGGTGATCTGCGACACGGATACCTTCCGCACCCTGCCCGGAGAGGTCTTTGACGACGGTGCGGCGGAGACGGTGAAGCATGGCCTCATCGCGGACCGGGACTTTCTCCGGCTCCTCATGGCCGGGGACCTCCGGGAGCGGATCGACGACGTGGTGCGCCGGAACGTGGAGATCAAGGCCGCTGTGGTGGCGGAGGACGAGTTCGAGGCGGGCAGGCGGAAGATCCTCAACTTCGGCCACACCCTGGGCCACGCCATTGAGCAGCTCAGCGGCTTCGCCGTCACCCACGGCCACGCCGTGGCCAGGGGCATGGTCCTGGCGGCCCGGGGGGCGGAGCGGCTGGGATACAGCCCCGCCGGTACCCTGGAGCAGGTGGCCGGGGCGGTGGCGCGGCTGGGCCTGCCCACGGACTGCCCCTACGGGGCGGACCAGCTCTACGACGCCGCCACAGCGGATAAGAAGCGCAGCGGCGGCACCATCGACGTGGTGGTTCTGGAGGAGATCGGCCGGGCCGGGACCGTCCGGCTGGACATGGCGGGCCTGCGGGCCTTCGTGGAGGCGGCCCTATGAATCTGACCATCACGCCAACCAGGCTCCAGGGTTCCGTCACGCCGCCCCCCAGCAAGTCCCAGGCCCACCGGCTGCTCATCTGCGCCGCCCTGGCGGAGGGGGAGAGCCGCCTCGCCAATTTGACCCCGTCCCAGGATGTCGACGCCACCCGGCGGTGCCTCGCGGCTCTGAGGGAGGACCGCCGGGGCCTGCCGCAGCTGGACTGCGGGGAGTCCGGCTCCACCCTCCGGTTCCTCCTCCCCCTGGCCCTGGTCCTTCGGGGCGGCGGGGTGTTCACCGGCCGGGGGCGGCTGATGGACCGGCCCCAGAGGCCCTACTTTGACCTGTTCGATGAGAAAGGCATCCGGTATGACCAGAAAAACGGCATCCTCACGGTGGAGGGCCGCCTGACCCCGGGGACCTACCGCCTGCCCGGGAACGTGTCCAGCCAGTTTGTCACCGGCCTGCTCTACGCGCTGCCCCTGCTGGAGGGGAACTCGGAGATCCTGCTCACCTCCCCCCTGGAGAGCCGGAGCTACGTGGACATAACCCTGGAGGCCCTGGCCCTGTTCGGCATCCGGGGCGTGGAGCGGGAGGACCGCTTCCTCATCCCCGGCGGCCAGCGCTACCGCCCCTGTGAGGCCGCCGTGGAGGCGGACTGGTCCCAGGCCGCCTTCTGGCTGGCCGCCGTGAGCCTGGGCAGTCCGGTGCGGGTGGAGGGTCTGGACCAAAACTCCGCCCAGGGGGACCGGGTGATCGCGGACCTCTTCTCCCGGCTGAGCTGGCCCGGGGACGTGGAGATCGACGTGTCCGACTGTCCGGATCTGGCCCCGCCCCTGGCGGTGATGGCGGCGGTGCGCGCCGGCGTCACCCGTCTGACCGGTGCCGCACGACTGCGCCTCAAGGAGAGCGACCGGCTGGAGGCCATCGGCTCCGCCCTCCGCCAGCTGGGCGGGGATGCGGAGGAGGGGCCGGACTTCCTCACCATCCGCGGCCGGAGCGGCCTGACCGGCGGCTGCGCCGTGGACTGCCGCAATGACCACCGCATCGCCATGATGGCCGCCGTGGCCGCCACGGCCTGCCGGGAGCCGGTGACGCTTCTGGGGGCGGAGTGCGTGGCCAAGTCCTACCCCCATTTCTGGGACGACTACCGCATGTTAGGAGGAGTGTTCTGTGAATACACTGGGCAATAGACTGAAGGTGACGGTATTCGGCCAGTCTCACGCCCCGTCCATCGGCTGCGTGGTGGAGGGCCTGCCCGCCGGGTTTGCGCCGGACATGGAGCGGCTGAACGCCTTCATGGCCCGCCGGGCCCCTGGCCGGAACGGGTGGTCCACCCCCCGGCAGGAGCGGGACAAGCCGGAGATCCTCTCCGGACTGGTGGAGGGCAGGACCTGCGGCGCGCCGGTTGCCATGGTCATCCGCAACAGCGACCAGCACAGCCGGGACTACAGCGGCCTCCGGCGCACCCCCCGCCCCTCCCACGCCGACTACACGGCTACGGTGAAATACGGGGAGAGCTACGACATCCGGGGCGGCGGCCAGTTCTCCGGCCGGCTCACGGCCCCGCTGTGCTTTGCCGGCGGTCTGGCTCTCCAGTTACTGGAGCGGCAAAATGTGACCATTGCGGCCCACATCGACCGGATCGCGGACATTTCGGATACGGCCCCGGACTTTGCCCGGGTGAGCCAGCCGGATCTGGCGGCGCTGCTGCAAAAGCCCTTTCCCGTGTTCAGCGATGAGGCGGGGATCAAAATGCGCCAGGCCATTGAGGCGGCGCGGATGGACTGCGACAGCGTGGGCGGCGTGATCCGCTGCTTTGCCGTGGGCCTTCCGGCGGGGGTGGGGGAGCCCATGTTCGCCGGGGTGGAGAACCGCCTGGCCGGGGCTCTGTTCGGCATTCCCGCCGTGCGGGGGGTGTCCTTCGGCACGGGCTTCGCCGCCGCCGGGATGCGGGGCAGCCAGCACAACGACCCCCTGGTGATGGAGGGCGGACGGGTTGCCACCCGCACCAACCACGCCGGCGGCGCGGTTGGCGGGATCACCAATGGGATGCCCCTGGTGGTGAACGTGGCCGTCAAGCCCACCGCCTCCATTGCCAAGGAGCAGGACACGGTGGACCTGGAGACCGGGGAGCCGGCCAAGCTGGTCATCCACGGCCGTCACGACCCCTGCATCGTGCCCCGGGCCGTGCCGGTGGTGGAGGCGGTAACGGCCCTGACGCTGCTGGATATGCTGCCGCGCGGCTAGGGCGTGTTTCTCCCCCCTCTTTGTTTCAGCGCTACGCCTCTCTGACCAACCAATCAGAGCCTCTCAAGTTTTTTCTTTTGCTTCTTTTCTTTTGTACACAAAAGAAAAGAAGAGAAAAAATCTACGTCAAGGAGATCGCCATGGAACTGAAAGATTACCGGGAGCAGCTGGACCAGATCGACGACCAGCTGGCGGCGCTGTTCAAGCGGCGCATGGAGACCGTCAAGCAGGTGGCGGACTACAAGAAGGAGCACAACACCCCCGTGCTGGCGGCGGGCCGGGAGCGGGACATCCTCTACCGGGTCACCGGCCTGTGCGGGGAGGAGCTCCAGGAGTACACAAAGATCCTCTACTCCACCCTGCTGGAGCTGAGCCGGGACTACCAGGAGAACCGCCTGTCCACCGGGGACTCCCCTCTGTGCCGCCAGATCATGGCCGCGGCGGAGGCCTGCGGCGAGTTCCCCAGCCGGGCGGTGGTGGCCTGCCAGGGCGTGGAGGGAGCCTACTCCCAGCTGGCCTGCGACAAGATGTTCTCCCTGCCCCAGATTATGTACTGCAACCGCTTTGACGGCGTGTTCCGGGCCGTGGAGACCGGCATGTGCCGCTACGGCATCCTGCCCATTGAGAACTCCTCCGCCGGGTCTGTCACCGAGGTCTATGATCTGATGGAGAAGTACAACTGCAAGATCGTGCGCAGCCTGAAGCTGAAGATTGAGCACTGTCTGCTGGCCCGGCCCGGGGTGAAGCAGGCGGATATCAAGGAGGTGGTGGCCCACGAGCAGGCCCTCAACCAGTGCGGCGACTTCCTCAAGAGCAGCGGCGTGAAGGTCACCGTCTTTGACAACAACGCCAAGGCCGCCCAGTACGTGGCCGAGAGCGGACGCAATGATCTGGCCGCCATCGCCTCCGCCGCCTGCGCGGATCTCTACGGCCTGGCGGTCCTCTCCGACCGGGTCTCCAACAGCGACCACAACTACACCCGCTTTATCTGCATCTCCAAGAGCCTGGAGATCTACGAGGGGGCCAGCAAGATCACCTTCGTGGCCTCGGCCAGCCACCGGCCCGGCTCCCTCTACAGCCTCATCGCCAAGTTCGCCACCCGGGGCATCAACATCAGCAAGCTGGAGAGCCGTCCCATCCCGGGCAAGGACTTTGAGTTCCGCTTCTACTTTGACGTGGACGCCTCCGTGAGCAGCCACGACGTACAGACCGTCCTCAGCCAGCTGGAGAAGGAGGGCTTCTTCACCTTCCTGGGGGCTTACAGCGAGGTGTTTTAGATGGAGTTCGGACTGCTGGGCGAAAAGCTGGGCCACAGCTTCTCCCCCCAGATTCACAGGGCCCTGGCGGGTTATGACTACCAGCTGCTGCCCACGCCGCCGGAGGCGGTGGAGGACCTCTTCCGGCGCAGGCCGTTCCGGGGCCTGAACGTGACCATTCCCTACAAGCGGACGGTCATGGATCTGTGCGACGAGGTGGACCCCCGGGCCCGGGCCATCGGCGCGGTGAACACGGTGGTGAACCGGGCCGGCCGCCTCACCGGGTACAACACCGACCTGGACGGCCTCATGTATCTGGCCCGGCGGACCGGCGTGGACATGGCGGGGAAAAAGGTGGTGGTGCTGGGCTCCGGCGGCACCAGCCACACCGCCTGCGCCGCCGCCCGGGAGCTGGGCGCGGCCCAGGTGATCACCGTGTCCCGCCGGGGGGAGGACAACTACGGCAACCTCTCCCGCCACGCCGGCGCCCAGGTCCTCATCAACACCACCCCTGTGGGGATGTATCCCCATAACGGCGCTTCGCCGGTGTCCCTGGACGCCTTTCCCCAGCTCACCGGCGTGCTGGACGTGGTGTTCAACCCTCTGCGCACCGCCCTCATCCTGGCGGCGGAGGAGCGGGGGCTCCCCTGCGCCGGCGGGCTGGCCATGCTGGTGGCCCAGGCCCGGCGGGCCTCGGAGCTGTTCACCGGCAGCCCCATCCCCGACGGGCGCACCGAGGAGGTGCTGCGGGAGCTGACAGGTCAGGTGCGCAATGTGGTGCTGATCGGGATGCCCGGCTGCGGCAAGAGCGCCGTGGGCCGGGAGCTGGCCCGGCGGATGGGCAGGCCCTTTGCAGACCTGGACAAACTGATCGAGGAGCAGGCGGGCAGGACCATCCCGGAGATCTTTGCCCAGGAGGGGGAGGCCGCCTTCCGCAGCCTGGAGAGCCAGGTTGTCCGGGAGGCCGGGCGGGAGACAGGCCGCGTCGTCAGCACCGGCGGCGGCGTGGTCACCCGGCAGGAGAACCGCGCCCCCCTCCGCCAGAACGGCGTCATCGTCCACCTGACCCGGGACCTGTCCCTGCTGTCCAAAAAAGGCCGCCCCGTGTCCCAGGGCACGGACCTGGGGGAGCTGTGGGCCCAGCGGGCTCCTTTGTACCGGGCCTTTGCCGACATAACGGTGGAAAACAGCGGGACCATCCAGGAGACCGCCGGAAAGATAGAAAAGGAGCTGAACGCGCTGTGAAGCTGTTGTTTCTCAACGGGCCCAACCTGAATATGCTGGGCATACGGGAGCCGGGCATCTACGGCCGGCAGACCTACCAGGACCTGGAGAAATATATCCAGGACTTCTGCGGGGAGCTGGGCATTGCCTGCGAGATCCTCCAGTCCAACCACGAGGGGGTCCTGGTGGACGCCATCCAGTCCGCCTACGGGCGCGTGGACGGCATTGTCATCAACCCCGCCGCCTACACCCACACCAGCGTGGCCCTGCTGGACGCGCTGAAGGCGGTGAGCCTGCCGGCGGTGGAGGTCCATCTCTCCGACGTGTCCGCCCGGGAGGACTTCCGGCAGATATCCTACGTCCGGCTGGCCTGCCGCAGGACCTTTGCCGGACACGGCTTCCAGGGCTACCGGATGGCCGCGGAAGCCCTGCTGGCGGAGAAAAACGGGGCCTCCGAGGGGGAAAAGGAATAACATTTTCCCCATTCTTCACATACAATAGCCTTGTAAAGGAGGCTGTTGCTATGGAGAATACCATCTTCGACGGCGGGCAGGAGATGTCCGCCGCGTATGACTACCGCGTATATGACCGGGTCTGGCAGCGGGTGTCCCCGGGCGTGGACCCCTACGCCGAACAACCCTCCGGGGTGGAGAGCACCCCACCCAGCGCCCCGCCCTCCGCCCCGGCCCAGCCGGTCCCCCTCCCCATCCAGCCCCCCAGCGGGGGGGACGAGGCCCTGCTGCCGGGGGCGGAGAAAAATCCCTGCTGTATGGGCTCCGAGGCCCAGGACTCCCTGGAGGTCCTCAAGGGCTTTCTGGAGGAGGAGATGGCCGGGCGGCGGCACTGCATGGCCCTGGCCTGC
This sequence comes from uncultured Oscillospiraceae bacterium, assembly GCA_910579965.1. GTDB lineage: Bacteria > Bacillota > Clostridia > Oscillospirales > Oscillospiraceae > Pelethomonas. Next base: position 68,532 of record CAJTWF010000006.1, on the reverse strand, counting down.
TGTGTGCGCAGCCCCAGCGCCGCCCGCCTTCTTCGCCGGGCGGCAGCGGAGAAGCAGGCGGCGTGCCGGGACCTCCACGGGGCCTACTATCTGATCACCGGCAGTCGGTACGCCTCTGCCGTGGCTGCGGAGCACGTGCAGTTCGACAGCCTGCCGGAGGCCCTGCGGGCCTGCTACCACCAGGAGGCCTGCAACGGGTTCAACTACCGCCGCGCCGCCGGCGAGACCATGGACCTGTGCCTGCAAAAGCTGTTCACCCGGCTGGGGGACCAGGCCTACCGCCGCTCGGAGGAGATCATGTCCCTGCTGGGCAGGATTCTTTGCTGAACATACTTACTTACACAAAGGAGATCACAACATGCTGCAAACCAGAGAAGAGGCGCTGGAGCTGCTGCGCCAATACAACAAGGAGTCCTTTCACATCCTCCATGCCCTGACCGTGGAGGGCGTGATGCGCTGGTACGCCCAGGAGCTGGGCTATGGGGAGCAGGCCGGCTTCTGGGCCCTGGCGGGCCTCCTCCACGACATCGACTTTGAACAGTGGCCTGACCAGCACTGTCAGAAGGCGCCGGAACTGCTCCGGGCGGCGGGGGCGGACGAGGCGCTGGTCCACGCCGTGGTGAGCCATGGCTTCGGCCTGTGCGCGGACGTGGAACCGGTCCACGAGATGGAGAAGGTCCTCTTTGCCGCCGACGAGCTCACCGGCCTCATCGGCGCGGCCGCCAGAATGCGCCCCAGCCGGAGCGTCCAGGACATGGAGGTGAGCAGTCTGAAGAAGAAGTTCAAGGACAAGAAGTTTGCCGCCGGGTGCAGCCGGGACGTGATCCGCCAGGGGGCGGAGAGGCTGGGCTGGGAGCTGGATGTGCTCATGGAACGCACCATCCAGGCCATGCGCTCCTGCGAGGAGCGGGTGAACCGGGAGATGGAGGCAATGGCGTAAGTCCACAGAGGGAGCGGACCTTGCAGCAGGTCCGCTCTCTTTTTATTGCGGAAGGTATAAGCGTTGCTTATTGCCCTATTATTATGTCGAATTTTACAAAACCGCCCTGCCTCTGTAAAATAGAAGTTGTCAAAAAAGCCAGATCAAATATTTTGGTTGAAAGGTGGTATTTCATGGAACGCTATTTATTGTCGGGCAACGAGGCCATCGCCCGGGGTGCGTATGAAGCCGGGGTAAAGGTCTGCTCGGCCTACCCCGGCACCCCCAGTACGGAGATCTTCGAGAACCTGCCCCAGTACAAGGACGCCCTCTACAGCGAGTGGGCCCCCAATGAAAAAGTTGCCGCAGAGGTGGCCTACGGAGCCAGCATTGCCGGTGTCCGGTCCCTGTGCGCCATGAAGCACGTGGGGGTGAACGTGGCGGCGGACCCCATCTTCACCGCGGCCTATAACGGCATCACCGGCGGGTTTGTCATCATCTCCGCCGACGACCCCAGTATGCACTCCTCCCAGAATGAGCAGGACAACCGCCACTACGCCAAGGCCGCCAAGCTGCCCATGGTGGAGCCCTCCGACTCCCAGGAGTGCCTGGACTTCATGAAGGCGGCCTATGAGATCTCCGAGCGGTTCGACCTGCCGGTGCTCCTGCGCACCACCACCCGGGTGTCCCACTCCAAGAGCCTGGTGAGCTTCGGTGAGCGGGAGGAACGCCCGGTTCCCGCCTACGCCCGCAACACCCGCAAGTACATATCCTCCCCCGCCAACGCCATGATGAACCACCCCAAGGTGGAGGACGCGCTGGCCGCCCTGGAGGAGTACGGCTGCACCTCGCCGCTGAACCGGATGGAGCTGAACGGCGGCAAGGCCGGCGTCATTACCGCGTCCATCGCCTACCAGTACGCCAGAGACGCCTTCCCGGCGGATACTTCCTTCCTCAAGCTGGGCCTGACGAACCCCCTGCCCATGAAGCTCATCCGTGAGTTCGCCGCCAAGGTGGAGAAGCTCTACGTCATCGAGGAGCTGGACGGGTTCATGGAGGAGCAGATCCGCGCCGCAGGCATCGACTGCGTGGGCAAGGAGCTGACCGGCAAGCTCTACGAGCTGAACCCCCAGCTGCTCCGGGAGCGCGTCTTCGGCCAGAAGCCGGAGGCCGTGGACTTGGGCGTATCCGCTGTGTCCCGTCCCCCGGCTCTGTGCCCCGGCTGCCCCCACAGAGGCTTCTTCTACACCATGTCCAGGCACAAGGACTTCGTCGTTGCCGGGGACATCGGCTGCTACACCCTGGGCGGCTCCGCGCCCCTGAACGCCCTGGACAGCGTAGTGTGCATGGGCGGCGGCTTCACCGTGGCTATGGGCATGGCGAGGGCCTTTGAGCTGGCCGGGCAGACGGACAAGAAGGTGTTCGGCGTTATGGGCGACTCCACCTTCTTCCACAGCGGCATGACCGGGGCGGCGGAGATCGTCTACAACCACGGGAACGTGATCCCTGTGGTGCTGGACAACTCTATCACCGGTATGACCGGCCACCAGGACAACCCCGGCAGCGGCTACACTCTCCAGGGTGACATGGCGGAAACGCTGAAAATCGAGGACATCCTCTCCGCCTATGGTTACAAGAACATCATCATCGTGGACCCCCAGGACCTTGCCGCCATGGAGAAGGCGGTCCAGGACGCTCTGGCCTCCGCAGAGCCCGCCGCCATCATCACCCGCCGGCCCTGCCTGCTCATCAAGCGCATCAGGCACGACATCGGTAAGTGCCAGGTGGACCAGGACAAGTGCATCGGGTGCAGAAAGTGCCTGAGCGTGGGCTGTCCGGCGGTGATGGTGGAGAACAAGAAGGCGAAAATCGACCCCAACCAGTGCGTAGGCTGTACAGTCTGCGCCCAGGTCTGTCCCAAGAGCGCCATTGCGAGAAAGGAGAACTGAGCCATGAAGACGACAAAAAGCGCGCTGCTGGTAGGCGTGGGCGGTCAGGGCGCTATCCTCACCGCAAAAGTCCTGGTGAACGGTCTGATGAAAGCCGGGTACGACGTGAAGATGAGCGAGGTCCACGGCATGAGCCAGCGTGGCGGCAGCGTGTCCACCCAGGTCCACTGGGGCGAGAAGGTGTATTCTCCTGTCATCGGTAAAGGCGCGGCGGATATCGTGGTGGCCTTCGAGAAGATGGAGGCGGTGCGCTACGCGGACTACCTGAAGCCGGACGGCGTGGCGGTCATCAACGACTACGAGATGGCCTCCTCCAGCATCGCCGCCGGGCTGTGCCAGTACCCGGAGGGGTGCCTGGAGGCCATGGAGAAGCATTTCCGCTGCCATGTGCTGAAGGCAGGAGAGATTGCCCAGAACCTGGGCAGCGCCAAGTGCATGAACATCGTCCTGTTCGGCAGCATGGTCAAGGCTTTGGATATGGATCACATTGATTGGGAAACAGTCATCGCGGAAACAGTACCGGAGAAGTTCCGGGAGCTGAATCTGCGGGCCTACCGGGCCGGCCGGGACGCGGTGAGCGCATAGGAGGGCGGTATGCTGAAAAATTTTCAGGCTCTTCGGGAGCAGGTGGGAACCGCAGCACCGAAGACGGTGGCGGTGGCCTGCGCCCACGACGCCCACACCCTGGAGGCCGTTTTCCGGGCTGCGGAGGAGGGTATCCTGCGGTATATCCTGGTGGGCAGAAAAGATGATATTCTGAGGATCGGTAAAGAACTGGGGCACAGCATTCCCGAGAATGCTATCCTTCACACAGAAACAGACGCAGAGGCGGCAGAAACCGCCGTGAAGCTGGTCCGGGAGGGCCGTGCGGACTTCCTGCAAAAGGGCCTCATGCAGACCTCCACGATTTTGAAGGCCGTGGTGAACAAGGAGACCGGCATCGGCCTGGGCCGCCCCATGTCCCACACCGCCCTGCTGGAGATCCCCGGCTACCACAAGCTGCTGGGGGTAGCGGATGGCGGCATGATCCCCGCGCCGGATCTGGAGGCGAAAAAGGCCATCCTCCACAACGCCGTGGAGCTGTTCCGACGGCTGGGATATGAGCGGCCTATGGTGTCCGCCGTATGTGCGGCGGAGACAGTGAGCCCGAAAATCATCGAGACCGTGGATGCGGCGGCCCTCAAGGAGGCGGCGCAAACCGGTACATTTGGCAGCTGCTGTGTAGAAGGCCCCATCTCCCTGGACCTGGCCCTGGACAAATCGTCCGCGGCCATCAAGGGGTACGAGAGCCCGGTCTGCGGGGAGACGGACATTCTGCTGGTGCCCACCATGGCCGCCGGGAACATGATGGTCAAGAGCCTGCTGACCTTCGCGGGAGCGAAGATGGTGGGCGTGGTCACCGGGGCAAGGTGCCCCATCGCCCTCAACTCCAGGAGCGCCAGCTTTGAGGAGAAGTACAACTCTCTCCTGGCCTGCGCCCTGGCCGGCGGACAGTAAGGAGGCGGACATGGGCTACAAGCAGCTGATTATCAACCCCGGCTCTACCAGCACTAAGCTGGCCCTGTACGAGGACAAGGAGAAAATCGTTCAGGAGAATGTGGAGCACGACGCCGCCCAGATGCAGCAATTTGACAGCATCGCGGACCAGATCCCCTTCCGCATGGGGATCATCCGGGACTTTATGGTCCGAAACAGCATCCAGGAGAAAGACCTCAGCGCGGTCATGGGCCGGGGCGGGCTGGTGTTCGGCCTGAAAACCGGGGGCTACGAGGTAAACGACGACCTGTGCGAGGCGCTGGTCAACGACCGGCTCAGCCAGCCCCACGCCTCCAACCTGGGGGGTCTGCTGGCCCGTGAGCTGGCCCGGCCCCTGGGCATCCCGGCCTACATCTACGACGCGGTGACCGGCGGGGAGCTGACGGAGGTGGCCAAGATCACCGGCATCCGGGACATCGAGCGGCGCAGCTTCTGCCATGTGCTCAACAGCCGTGCCATGGCTATCCGCTACGCCCAGGAGAACGACCTGGACTACAACAAGCTCAACCTGATCGTAGCCCACCTGGGCGGCGGTATCTCCGCCAGCGTCCACGCCCAGGGGCGGATCATCGACTCCATCGGCGACGACGACGGCCAGTTCTCCCCGGAGCGGTCCGGGAGCGTGCCGTCCCTGGAGCTGATCCGGCTCTGCTTCTGCGGGGACTACACCAAGGCGGATATGGTGAAGAAGGTCCGGGGCAAGGGCGGGCTCTTCGCCCACTTGGGCACCAGCGACTGCCGGGTCATCGAGAAGATGATTAAGGACGGCGATCAGCACGCGGATTTGGTGTTCCAGGCCCAGGCCTACCAGATCGCCAAGGGCATCGGCCTGCTGTCCATCGTCCTCAAGGGCAAATGCGACGCCATCATCCTCACCGGCGGCGTGGCCCGGTCCCAGATGCTCACGGACCGGATCAAGGAGTACGTCAGCTTCATCGCGCCCGTGGCGGTGCTGCCCGGCGAGAATGAGATGGAGGCGCTGGCCCTCGGCGGCCTCCGGCTCCTCAGCGGGGAGGAGACGGCCCGGCAGTACGCCATCCCGCTGAATTAAATCTACCTACTCTCACTCCTCTCTGGGCTTGGGGATGGTCTGATGCTCAGCCATCCCCAAGCCAATATTGAAAAGGACTGGTTTCATATGATTTCCAATGCCATGTATTCCCTGGGGGCCAAGCGCTCCTGCATCCGGGAACTGTTTGAGTACGGCATCCAGCAGGCAAAAGTCGTGGGCAAGGAGAACGTGATGGACTTCTCCATCGGCAATCCCTCCATCCCCACGCCGGACGCGGTGACAGATGCCTTTGACCAACTGGTGCAGTCGGAGGACACCATCGCCGTCCACGGCTATACCCCCGCCGCCGGGGACTTTGACGCCAGGAAAGCGGTGGCGGACAACCTCACCCGCCGGGCCCGCGCGGAGATCCGGCCCGACAACATCTACTTCACCTGCGGCGCGGCCCCGGCGCTGATTTCCACCATCCGAGCCCTGGCGGTGGAGGACGCGGAAATCATGGTCATCGCCCCCTACTTCCCGGAGTACCGCCCGTTTATCGAGATGAACGGGTGCAAATTCGTGGCGGTGCCGCCGGACACCCGCGCCTTCCAGATCCGCTTCGACGAGCTGGAGAAGCGGATCACCCCCCACACCCAGGCGCTGATCGTCAACTCCCCCAACAACCCCTCCGGCGTGGTGTACACGGTGGAGACCCTGCAAAGGCTGGCGGAGGTGCTGACCCGGAAGAGCAAAGAGATCGGCCACCCCATCTACATCATCGCCGACGAGCCCTACCGGGAGCTGGTCTACGACGGCGCGGACGTGCCCTACCTGCCCAACATCTACCCGGATACCATGATCTGCTACTCCTATTCGAAAATTCTCTCCCTGCCCGGGGAGCGGATCGGGTATGTGTGCGTGCCGGACGTTGTGACGGACAGCAAGGACCTGTTTGCCGCCATTGCCGGGGCCTCCCGGACCCTGGGTCACGTCTGCGCCCCCTCCCTCCAGCAGAAAGTCATTGCCAGATGCGTGGATGTGCGGCCCGACCTGGCCGCCTATGACCGCAACCGCATGACGCTGTACAATGCCCTTACATCCTATGGCTACCGCTGCATCAAGCCGGACGGGGCCTTCTACCTCTTTGTGGAAGCTCCTGGCGGCAGCTCCAGAGCGTTTTCTGACCGGGCCAAGGAGCGTAATTTGCTTATCGTGCCGGGGGACGACTTCGGATGTCCGGAATTCTTCCGCCTGTGTACCTGCGTCAGCAGTGACATGGTACAAAAGAGTCTGCCGGTGTTCCGGGATCTCATCACAGCCGTCCAGCCGCAGAGGCAGGCGGTCTAAATACGTACAACAGGAGAGGACTACAATGATTGACGAAACCCTCTATCAGTCGGGCACAAAGCCCTCCACCATCTTCCAGCTCTTCGAGTACGGCCTCAAGCAGGCGGCGGTTGTGGGGCGGGAGAACGTCTACGACTACTCCCTGGGCAACCCCTCCGTGCCGGCTCCCCAGCAGGTGACGGACGCCTTCCAGCGGCTCCTTGGCCAGGAGGACCCCGTGTCCCTCCACGGCTACACCCCCGCCGCCGGGGCGCTGGACGTGCGCCAGTCCATCGCGGCGGACCTCTCCGCCAGGAGCGGCATGGACATCCGGCCCCAGAACCTGTTTCTCACCTGCGGCGCGGCCCCGGCCCTGCTGTACGTGCTCCGGGCCCTGGCCGTGGCGCAGGCGGAGGTCATCGCCATCACCCCCTATTTCCCGGAGTACCGGGTCTACGCGGAGGCCTGCGGCATGCGGTTCGTCCCCACCCAGGCGGACCTGGACCAGTTCCAGATCAACCTGACCTCCCTGGAGGACTGCATCACCCCCCATACCCAGGCGGTGATCGTCAACTCCCCCAACAATCCCTCCGGCGCGGTCTACTCCCGGGAGACCCTGCAAAGGCTGGCGGAGGTGCTGGCCCGGAAGAGCCGGGAGATCGGCCGCCCCATCTACATCATCGCCGACGAGCCCTACCGGGAGCTGGTCTACGACGGCGCGGACGTGCCCTTTATCCCCGGCATCTACCCGGATACCGTGGTGTGCTACTCCTACTCGAAGTCTCTCTCCCTGCCCGGGGAGCGGCTGGGGTACTTCTGTGTGCCGGACGGGGCGGCGGACAGCTCCCGGCTCTACACCGCCGCCTGCGCGGCGGCCCGCATGATGGGCCACGTCTGCGCGCCCGCCCTCCAGCAGCGGGTCATCAGCGCCTGCACCGGCATCCGCCCCCAGCTGGAGGTCTACGACAGGAACCGGCGGACCCTCTATGACGCCCTCACCTCCTACGGATACCGGTGCGTCTACCCCAGCGGGGCGTTCTATCTCTTCGTGGAGGCCCCCGGCGGCAGCGCCAGGGCCTTCTCCGACCGGGCCAAGGAGCACAACCTCCTGGTGGTGCCCGGGGACGACTTCGGCTGCCCCGCCTTCTTCCGCCTGAGCACCTGCGTGGACAGCGATATGGTGGAGCGGAGCCTTCCGGTTTTCCAGAGACTGGCGGAATAAGAGCCGCCGGGCGCTGTCCGGCCGGTCCGCCAGGAAGGCAGATTCTCAATACAAAGCAAGTCCGGCGGAGCGCCCCTGTGGGCCTCCGCCGGACTTGTTATTCCTCCTCCAGCATTCTCTGGAGGGGCCTGTAGTAGTGGTAGGCAAACCGGAGGCGGTCATAGCCGAACTGCTTCTCCAGCCGGGCCGCGGACCTCCACAGCGCGTCCAGCCCCACCCCGGCGTAGGTGTTGATCTCCTCCAGCTCGTGCTGATGGGGCTCCTGGAGCTCAAAGATGCACTCCACGCCCTTGCCGTACTCCCGGGCAAGGCCCACCTCCTTGGCTATCTGCATGTACTCGTCCGTGCGGTTATAGTTCATGACCGCTATGCCGTCGCAGGCGTCGGAGATCAGGCTCTCCAGGATGTCCTCAAAGCCCGTATCATAGAAGTTGGGGATGCACAGCCACAGCTCCAGATCGTGCTCCTCCGCGTAGGCATAGGCGGCCTCCATGCTGCTCAGATAGTTCTCCATCAGCTTTCTCCGGGCCCTGCTCCCCTCGTCCCACTCGTCCAGGAGGTAGGGCTCCACGTCAACCATAACGCCGGTGATCCGGGCGCTGCGGCTTTTGCCCTCATTGTAGCGGGCCACCCGCCGCATGGTCTTTATCACCGTCTCGCCCTTCTTGTCCCGGGCCCACTCCTCCGCGCCGAACAGCGCGAAAACCTCCACGGACTGCTTTTTCAGACGCTTGACAAAGGCCTCCGCGGCGCCATCCTCCAGATTCTCCTTGGAAAACTCCTGGTAGACCCGCTTCACGCCCGCCTCCTTGATGCAGGCAGCCAGGGCCTCCGCCTCCCCGCCCGCCTCCAGGGCGTCCTCGTCCCAGCTGTACAGCCCGAATCCGGCGCTGTTCACCCGGACCCCCGCCAGCAGCAGCAGCGCTGCCAGCGCGGCGCACAGGAGGAAGCCCGCCCTATTTACCCATTTTGTCATCGCTTACACCTGCCTTCCCTGCTTCAACTGCTCCAACAGCTTCTTTCTCGCCTCCCAGGGCGGGACAGCGTGGTAGAGCTGATCCCCCCGCATCACATCGCAGGACAGGCTTCGCAGCAGACGGACCTGCTCCACCCGCTCCACGTCCTCCGCCAGTACGGAGACGCCCAGCTCATGGCCCATTCGGATCACGCCGCCCACCACCGCCGGTCCGGCGGCGCTCTCCGCCCTCTCCAGCAGCTCCCGTCCCAGGGTTATGCCGTCAAATAGGTGGTCCCCCAGGCTAAAGAGGGCGGCGAACCGCTCCCCTGCCCCTGCCAGCACCACCTTCAGTCCCAGCTCCCGCAGCGCCCGGATATTCCTGTCCGCCTCCTGGGGAGCCCTGGCGACGCTCCCCTCCGTCAGGCCCAGGATCAGCCGCTCCCGGCGGAAGGAGTACCGCTCCACCACCTGACCGCACCGCTGGGCAAGGTCCGGGCTGGCAATGGCGCTCCGGGACAGGCGGCAGCACAGGAAGAAGTCCTCAACGCCGTGCTGGCGTATATTCTCCAGAAAGGCGCAGGCCTCCTCCAGATTGTGCCCGTCCAGCTGGTCCGTCAGCTCCTCCCGCTCCGCCATGGGCAGGAACCGCTCCGGCGGTATCGAGCCCCTCTCCGGATGCTCCCACCGGGACAGCGCCTCGCCGCCCACGATCCGGCCGCTGTCCGCGTCCACGTAGAACTGGATCTCCATGCGGAACTCCCCGCTGCTCAGTCCCCGCCGGACGTCCCCCTGGAGCCGCTTCTCCTCCTGGAAGGAGGCCGCGGCCCTGTCGCTGTACAGCAGATACGCCTCCCCCCGCTCAAGGGCGGCCCCGGCAGCCTGCATGCCGCGATAGATCGCCCCATCCAGCTCCCGGTCCTCCGCCTTGAGGGGACAGACCCCCGCCGCCATGGGACAGGTCCCGCACTCCCGCAGGCGCTCCATCAGGGCGGCGATCCACAGCTCCCACTCCTCCCGGCCCGCGCACAGCCGCAGCACGGCAAACCCGTTGTCCGACACCCGGGCCGCAATATCCGCATCCGAGGAGAAGGACTGGAGCACCGAGGCTATGTGCTGGAGAAGGGCCGTCCGCTCCCCGTCCTCCGGACCGCGCAGCCGCTGCTGGTCAAAGCGGAAGCAGAACATGACGTAGAGCATCCGGTTTTTGTCGCTGAGCCGCTGCCGGGCCAGGCGGGCCAAAAGCGCCCGGTTCCCCAGGCCCGTCTCCTGGTCCGTCTCCCCGGCCGTCTCCAGCCGCCGCAGGCGGCGGCGGAAGCGCAGCGCAAGGACGGCGGCCGTTCCCGCCAGAAGCCCCGCCGTCACGGCCAGGGCGGCGGCGGTCATCTCCAGACGGTGCTGCCGGGGCGGGGGGCCGGTCTGGACGGCGGCGATGAGCTCCCCGGCGCGGATCTCCTCCGACACCTGCTCCATAAAGCTTCGCAGCGCCTGCTCCAGGCCCTTCGGGGCCACGTCCAGCAGACAGAGCCGGTACGCCGCCGGCGCCCCGTCCACCTCCGCCGTCACCGCCGCGACGGCCTCCCCCCTCCTGTTGGGAAAGGTCTCCCCGTCCAGGCACGTGACCATGTCCACCTGCCGGTTCCGGGCCAGGTGCTGCCGCTGGTCCCGCCGGCCGGGGGCGTAGTAGCGCACCTCGTAGTCCGACTGCTGGGAGAACCGGCGCAGCAGCTGGGGGATAACGCCCTCATAAGCTCCTGTTTCAGCGTTATAGAACTCCACCGGATACGCGTCGGGACAGCCTGCTACATAGATAACAGCTTTTTCCATGTATCGCTCTCCTGGGCGTCCTGGTCAGGCCGTTTGGGGAGAGAACCGGACAGTGGGTCCTGCTCCTGGATGGATGCCAGGGCCTGGCCGGTCTGCTCGGCCTTGCCGTCGAACTCCACCAGCATGTCCCGCAGCACCTCCCGCAGCTGCCGGACCCTGTCGGAGTAGCGCTCCAGCATCTGGGTCTGGCGGCAGATCTTTGTTTTCAGCTCCTCCTGTGCCTTCTGCTCCCGGCGGGCGCTCTCCTCCCGCAGCCGCTCCGCGTAGCGCTGGGCCTCCAGCAGGGTGGCGAACACCGCCGACTGGTTGGCCTTCAGGGACGTGTTCTCCTCCCGCAGCGCCTCCACCGTCCGCTCAAGCTCCCCGATTCTGCTCTGAGCCTGGGCCTCCTGCTGGGCCATTTTCTCGTCCTTCTCCGCCAGCTTCTGGGAGCTCTCCTCCTCCAGGTTCATGATATACCGGTAAACGCCCTCCTTCTTGTAGCCCCAGAGCCCCTTCTTCAATTCATCCAGCCGCATTGTACAAATCTCCTTTCCCACCAAAGCGTTCCGCCTGATATGGCAGCCCGCGGGCCGCCTGGTACCGCGTCCGCCGCAGGCGGACGCGCCGGTCTTCGATCATTTCTGACGGGGCTGCTCCTGCTTCGCCCCGGTGGTGCTGAAGTGGATCTGCTTGCGCTCGATCTCGCCCCAGCCCCTCTTCCGCCTCTTGCCGCCCCCAAGGGCCGTGACCCGCACCCACGCCAGCACAAAGCGCAGGCAGGACACCTCCAGGAGGCACAGCCCCACCGCCTTGCACACGTCGGAAAAGGTCAGCTTCAGGTCGATGGTGTGGACCCTGGCAAAAAAGGCCGTCAGGGAGAGGATGGAGGAATAGGCCACGTAGATGCCCATATAGAGGACCATGAAGGACACATTGAGCACGCCCAGCGCCATGGCCAGCGCCGTGGTCACCATCCCCGCCACCTCGATATAGGGCGAGAAGAGCTCGTAGATCAGAAAATAGATGTAGGACACCAGCCCCACCATGCCGTACTTGGGGTCGGAGAGGATCCTCCGGTGCCGGGTCATGCTCTGAAACAGGCCGATGTGCCAGCGCCGGCGCTGCTTGCACAGATCCGACAGCTTCTCCGGCGCCTGGGTCCAGCAGATGGCGTCGGTGGCGTAGCGGATCAGGTAGGGCATGCCGTGCTCCCGGCAGAACACGTGGAGCTTCATTACCAGCTCCATGTCCTCGCCCATGGTGGTGGTGTCGTAGCCCCCCGCGTCCACCACCACGCTCTTCTTGAACAGGCCGAAGGCCCCGGAGATGATGATGCTCCCGTTGAACTTGTCAAAGAGGATCCGGGCAGCCAGAAAGGACCTGTCGTACTCCAGCACCTGCATGCAGGGCAGCAGCTTATTGGGCATCCGGTAGCGCACCACCGCGCCGTCCTCAATCTCCGCGCCGTTGCAGGGCCGCACCGCCCCGCCCACCGCCACCACCCGGTCGTCCTCCAGCACCGGACGCACGATCTTCTCCAGGGAGTCCCGCTGGAGGACCGAGTCCGCATCCATGCACAGGAAGTAGGGGTAGCGGGAGGCGTTGATGCCCATGTTCAGCGCGTCGGCCTTGCCGCCGTTGCGCTTCTGGATGAGGGTAATGGGCGTCTTCCAGGCCCGGGTCTCGTACACCGCCTCCACCTGCTGGCACCGCAGCCGCCGCTGGATGGGCCGGTTGATGCGGAACATGTGGAAGGCGTCCCGGAGGATCTGGGCGGTATCGTCGGTGGAGCCGTCGTCCACCACGATGATCTCATAGGTCCGGTAGTCCAGGGCCAGCAGGGAGCGGACCGTGGACTCGATGGTGACGCTCTCGTTGTGGGCGGGCACGATGATGCTGACCGGGACGTAGTATTCGCCCCGCAGCTCGTTTTTCAGGGCGTTGCGCCGCTTGGCTCCGTAGAGGGCGGAGGACCCCACGGTCACGGACAGAAAGAGGAAGCTTGCGTAGCCTATCATATACGCCACAAAAAATCCGCCCACCACCTGGAGGGCCGCCTTCAATACATCCGTCATAGGGCTGTTTTCTCCCCCTGCTCCCGCCGCAGATCCAGCTGGTAGAGCATCATCTCCCGCACATACCGGTCCCCTCCGGCCACCACGCTGATGAGATCGCTGTAGTCCAGCCCCTGCCGGGCCAGACTGGCCGCCGCGTTGGAGCGGACGTACCAGTTGGCGCTGTAGATCGCTGCCGTCAGCGCGTCCTGCACATCCCCGCCCTGGTAGCCGGCCAGGACGGAGACGGCGATGGATGCGTATTCCCAGCCGGTCGGCTCCTTGTCCGCGGCAAGGGCCAGCAGAAGAGGCCGGGCCTCCTCCATGGGATACCGGCCAAAGTAGCGGATGGCGGACAAACGCAGCTCCTTGTCCTCCGCCGGGTTGGAGAGAATGTTCATCATCTGCTCCCCGTAGGCGCCGGAGCAGAAGCGTATATAGTTGAGCACCGACAGCCTGGTGGGAACGGAAAAGCTGTCAAACCGCTCCAGCAGCAGCGCCGTCAGGCGCTCGTGGCTGCCGGTGAAGGAGAGCAGGCCGTCGGTGAGGACCTTCTCGTGGAGGAACCGCCCGCCCCGGTCCAGGGCCGTCACCGCCTCCGCCACGCTCTCGGGGCTGCCGAAGCCGCAGAGGGCCTGGAGGGCGTTTACCCGGCAGTACAGGCTCTCCTTGCCCATGTACTTCACCATCACGTCCTGGATGGCGTCCATGGCCTGATGCCGCTGGGGCCGGTGGCGGGAGAGAAAGTAGGCAAAGTAGGCGGCCTGGATGTCCTCCCGGTCCCGGTAGAACAGGGCCAGGTGGAGGATGACGGGCTGGATCTCCCGCTGGTAGGCCCTGGCCGCCTCCCGGTCCTCCGCCGCGCCCTCCAGCCGCTCCATCACCATCCGGTCAAAGGCCGCCAGATGGTTCACCCGGGAGAGCTTGCGGCGCAGGTAGGTCAGATGCCCCCGCTCCAGTCCCTCCCCTGTGCGCAGCCGGTCCAGCTGCCGGTCCACCCGGCGGGCAAAGCGCCGGTCCCTGTTCTTCAGCCGCCGGTCCTTCCTCTTGAGGGAGAGGCTGTAGGCGACATTGAATATGAGCATACTGACGCATACAAAGCCGTAGCCGTACAGCAGCAGCTCGCTTCCCATTGCCTCTCGCCTCCTCTCACGCCTATGCTTTCCCGTCCAGGGCGGCCCAGTAGTCCCGCAGGATATAGTAGGACCGCTTGAGCCGCTCGTGGCTGGCGGGCCGCTTTCCCCAGCCCTCCAGAGGAAACGCCTCCATGGGGATGCGCCGCCCCGGGCCGTCGCCTGCGCCCGCGTAGATCTCCCGGATGGACAGGTTCTCAATGCCGTAGTGCTGGTAGTAGTCGTCGTGGATCTGCATCTCGGAGGGGTTGGAGAAGTTGAGCAGCTGCCAGGGCAGACGCAGCTCCACATAGTCTCCGGCAAAGATGAAGTCCGCCAGGGAGTCAAAGTCCTCCGACTTCGGGTTGGCATTGCCGTGGCGCAGCTTCCCGGTCTCGTAGGCGAGGCCGCTGCCCTCCTCCGCGCTCCTGTCCGGCAGGACCTCCTCCAGCACCAGGGGGAGCTTGATCCGCTCAAAATAGGGGGTGTCCGGGTCCGGAACGTTGATGTAGTAGTCGTCCGCGTAGTACTCCGCCGCATAGGTGGAGGCCAGTGCCTCGTACCGCTTCTGGACCACCACCCGGCTCTGGTCCGGGCCCCGGATGACCACTAAAAAATCGCAGGCCCGCTCAAATCCCACCCGGTAGTTCTGACAGTAGGTGCTGCCGGACCGGGGGGTGACGTCCAGGGGGATGTACAGGGTGTCGGTCCTGGGATCCAGGCCCGGCTTCCTCACCAGGAAATAGAGGAACTTCTCGTCGTATTTCATCGAGAGCTCCAGATCCCCGGCAGCGGCCACAAGGTCCGCCTCCGTCCACTCGGACACGTCCCCGTCCACATAGCACACGCTCCGCTCCTCCCCGGGATCGAAGGCCAGCAGGCCGAAGTACTGCTCGTTGGTCTGGGCGTCGCTCCAGTAGGCCGTATGATCCAGGTCCACCGCGTACATGGTGTTCCAGGTCCGCTTGAACCACTCGTCCTGCCAGGTGAACACGCAGCTGCCCGCGCACCCGGCGTCCATGATGTCCCGATAGCAGTCCACCAGGGCCTGGCCGTGCTCCTGCTCCGACATGTGGCCCTGGTTGCGGCCGGTGTTGACGTCCCGCTGGGCCATGCCCCGCCCGGTGGTGACGCCGTACTCGGTGATAACCACCGGCAGGGAGTGGAACCGGTTGAGTGCCCGCAGGTAGGCGATGTAGGTGTTGCGGCGGCCCTGGCTGTCCTGGTAGTCGTCCGGCCGGAGATAGTCCTCGATGGGCGCGCCCTGGAGCTTGGAGAGCCGGTACTCCAGGTTGGCCCGGATCACCGTGCCCATGCGCCGGTCAATCTCGGCATCGGAGTACTGGCCGGCCTCGTCCATGATCTCCAGGTAGTCGGGAAAATAGGGGTACACGTGGTAGGAGGCGAAGAGACCGGAGAGGAGGTTCTCCGTGGCCAGCACATGCTCCACGTTCACGCAGGCCAGCTTCTGCCGGTAGTTCGCCACGGCCGCCGGGTAGATAAAGGGGTCCGTGGTGGGCCAGTTGGAGAAGGCCACCAGCCGCTGCTGGCCGTAGCGCCGGGTCTCGTATTCAATGAGGCTGTCCCCCACCTGGCACAGCAGGGCCTCGAAGGCGGTGGCCTCCGGGGCGGTGTACAGGTACGTGCCCTCGTAGGAGCGCAGCGCCTCGCTCTTCTGGTTGGTGTAGACCACCAGACTGCTCTCCCACTCCACGCCGATGAGGTAGCCGATGACCCACTCCGACACGTCCTTCCGGTACCGGCCGGAGCCCACGCCCCGGCCCAGGGACAGGTCCCTGTTTCCGTGGAGAATGTCCGTCAGGGTCCGGCAGTCCTCCAGGAGGGTCTGGAGAATCCCGTCGTCATAGGCGTCCCGGTGGGAGAACTGCATGTAGTCGTTGACCCAGACGCCGTGGAGCAGGTACAGGGGCTCCTCCCGGCCCTGATTGTAGTCGTGGAAGGCGTTGTAGAACGCGTCGTGGTGGATGGTGTAGACCCGGATGGTGTTGGCCCCCAGGTCCTGGATCTGTTCAAACCAGCGCAGATAGGTGTCGTAGTCCACCGCGTAGTCGGTGGCCCAGTGGCCGGGAATGCCCACGCCCAGATCCACCCCCCGTATCTCGAAGGGCTGGTACGCGCCGTCCCGCTCCACCAGAATGGTCTTGCCCTCGGTTCTGGTGAAGGTTTCCACCGGACGGTCCGGGCGGAGCGGCAGGTACACGCCGAACCGGTAGTAGGCCGTATAGGCGGCGAAGCCCAGCAGGGCCAGGACGCACACGGCAATAATGAATTTCTTCAAGGGCCCGCCTCCCTCCGGCTTGTCAGTGGCTGAACTTCTTGTTCCGGGAGGGGTGGGCGTACTGCCGCAGGGCGTGGATGTTCTCGTCCAGCCAGCCGCCCCGCTCACAGAGCCACTCCCGCAGCTGCTCCACCCCCTCCCGGTGGCTGTGGATGTTCCGCTCCGGCGGCATGAGCCCCTCCCAGTTCTCCATCTCATCCCCCCAGCGGTCATTGTTGCGGTCAATGGCCGGCCCCAGCCAGTCCAGGGTCTCGTCGATGTAGTTCATCAGATACGCCTCGCTGAGCACGCCCCGCCGCAGCTCGCCGTACCGGGCCAGCAGCCTCTCCACAAAGGCCTCGTCCTTGAGCATCATGAAGTACCAGAACCGCTTGACCATCAGGAAGTTCTCCGGCTCCTGCACCTCCTCCCGGAAGTTGTCGCAGACGTTGTTGAAGTCCCAGACGCACAGCTTGAATTTGCCGCCCACCTCCTTGTAGAGGTAGGTGGAGTAGCCGCCCGCGTCGCTGTTTTTGGTGAACTCGTTGATGAGGAAATAGTCCACAAAGCTGTCCACGTCCACCCAGTTCCAGTAGCCGTACTGCCCGGTGTTGTAGTCGTAGGAGAAAATCGCCTTCTCAAAGGCGGACACGTCCAGCTCGATGCTCTTTTTCAGCGCCTCCGTCAGCCGCCCCCGGCCCGGGTAGCGGATGGCGATGTCCTGGGCGATCTGGCCGTCCCGCTCCGCGAAGGTGTACACGTCCCGGATCGACTCCAGCTCTGTCTCTGTGGGCCGGTCCACCCGCAGCAGATAGCCCGTGGCCTCGGCGTTCTTCGTATCCAGGCGCAGGGGCAGGCGGCAGTCGTCCCCGTTGGTGATGGTCTCCACCATGAGGTAGAGGCCCTGGTGTCTGCCGTTGAGCACCAGCTCGCAGAAGCGGACGTTGGGGGCGTACTCCATGATCTCCCCGGAGATGTTGTACCACATGTAGTTGCGGATGAGGGACTTATCCAGAATGGGGCCGTGGAGGGCCCACTCGTGGTGGGCGTCCATGCCCATCATGGGGTAGTCCAGATTGTTCCCCTCCCCGTCCTTCAGATCCAGCAGGTAGGGCAGCTTGGGGAAGCGGCGGGAGGAGTTGCCCCGGATGCGGAAGTCCGCCGCCGCCTCCAGGGCCGGCGGGTCCGTCAGGTGGTTGTTCGCGCCGGCGTTGTCGATCACCGCCACCTGGGCGGTGATCACCGGCAGGCCGTCCTCCGACGTGGTGTAGACCGCCTGCCCGAACCGGTCCATGCCCTCCGCCAGCGCGCCGGGGATCCGCTGGCCCCCGGTGTCGATGACGATCAGCGGCAGGTGGGAGCACAGCGCGCTCCCGCCGCAGCCGCAGCCCTCATCCCCCCGGTAGGCCAGGTGCTGGTGGACGCGGCCCCTCTCCTGGGCCTCCGGCTCCAGGGAGGCTGCGGCGGCCGCCGCCAGCAGCATCACCGCCAGGGCCGCCAGTCCCAGAATCCTGTATCTCATCGCGCCTCCTCTGTTTACGTGGTTTTCCTCAGCAGCTAGTCTTTTTCTTTACAAGAAAAAGGCCTTTTAGAGGGCGCTCAACTGCTGATATCGTCGTTCTGCATGACGATGTTGAAGTACTCCACATTGCCCACGTCGTAGATCTCGTCGGTGAGCGTCCGCCCGGTCCCCTGTTTTTTCTCCAGCAGGCGGCGGTTGAGCTCATAGATGAACTCCACGCTGGTCTCCGTGGTGTTTTTCACCCGGAGGGTGGCCTTTCGGGAAAAATACTGGAAGATCAGCGCCTCCACCCGCTCCTCGTTCATGCGGGCGGTGCGGATGATGAGCAGGACCCGGTTGTCGTTTCGGATCCGGCCGAAGAGGAGCAGCAGCACGAACACGAACGCGCTGCCCGCCGAGGCCGTCAGATAGTCCCCGGCCCCGCAGCAGATGCCCGCCACGATGGTCCAGAAGATGTACACCGTGTCCCGGGAGTCCTTCACCGCCGTGCGGAACCGGACAATGGACAGCGCGCCCACCATGCCCAGGGACATGGCCAGATTGTTTCCGATGACGATCATAACCGTGGTGGTGATGACGGTGAGGGCCGCCAGGGAAACGTTGAATTTCTTGCTGTAGATGCTTCCGTCGTGGCTGATGCGGTAGGACAGGAAGATGAAGCAGGCGATGACGGTGGCCACCGCCAGACGGGTGATGATATTCTCCAGGGACAGGTCGCTGGATTTGCCGAACAGTTCAAAGAGCTCTTTTTTCATAAGCATACCTCGCCGGTTAACCGCTTAGTTCTGATAGTGCAGCCCCGCGCTTCTGGCCAGACAGTATTTGCTCTGGGTGGTCTCGGAGCGGTTGGCCGCGCTGACCAGGGTTTTGATGTAGCTGAGCAGGAAGCCGTTGTACTTCACCTCCAGCACCGCGTTGAAGGGATCCAGCACCGGGTACTGGACCAGGCGGGGGGAGAAGAGGTCCCAGCAGGCCTCCGTGGCGGTGATCCGGCTGTCCAGGGTGATGCGGATCTGGTTCTCCTTGGCAATGAACGCCCTGCGCTGGTATTCCACCACGGCCCTGGGCCGGTAGCACCGCGCCTGCATCAGGCCGAAGCACTCTGCGGCAAAGCTGCCGCCGCAGTCCAGCAGGGGGCGGAAGTCCCCGCGGATCAGCCGCTCCGCGGCCTCCCGGTCCAGGCGCAGGGACCGCTTTTTCTGATAGGCCCCCTCCTTCTGCTTCATCTCCAGCATGGCAAAGCCGGCCGCCGGATCGTAGATCCGCAGCCGGAGCTTCCGCCGCAGCTCCAGCCCTTCCATCTTGTCCTGGTAGTCCCCGTCGTCCAGGGTGTCGAAGTAGAGGGAGCGGACGGCGTAGCCCTGGGCGCCGCTGTGGGCGTCCTCCAGCAGGAAGCCGCTCAGCCTTGCGCACAGGCGCTGTCCGTCCAGCAGCGTCATCAGATATTTCTTTTCCTGCCGCAGCACCTCTCTCATTCCTCTGGACTTCCCCCTCCGGCCCTCTCCAGGGCCCGCCTTTGGGCGGCGGATCTCCCCTGGAGAATCTGATTTTTGTGGCATATTTCGTATTCCGGCATATATTATAGCAAGTTCCCGCCGGATAGGGGCCATTGCGCAAAAATGGTAGAGGCCTGCGTGATTTTTACATGGGCGATCCGGAGGCGCTCCTCCCCGCGCCAACGGCGGGGCGGAGAAAATTTTTGTTTTTGAGCGTAGACGATTCTAGCTTAATAATATAGCATATTTCCCGGGGAATTTCAACCGGCAAGTCGAATTTTGCTGGATCTGTGCAGGGGCGGGCATCGCCCGCCCCTGCGCGCTTTTCCGAAAATTAATTTCCCTGTCCATTGGGGGGGTCTTCTTGCCAAGTCCTCCAAAAAATGCTATACTGACTGCACAATGGGGTTTCCCGCCCTGTCGATCTCACATGGGGAGGCGTTGTGTTATGCGTCGAAAAGGCTGGATGGGAGCGGCGCTGGCCGCTGTCGTTGTGCTGAGCCTGTTCTATGCCCGGTTTGCCTCCCGGCAGATCTACCGGGAGAGCGTCAGCCGGCTGGAGGAGGTCTACGGTCAGGTCAACGCCGCCCTGCGCTCCACTATCTCCAAAAATTGGCGGCTCCTGCGCTCCTGGCAGCCCTATATCGCCGCGGAGACGGACCCGGCGGCGCTGGCGGACTTCCTGCTGGAGGAGGGGGAGGCGTGGCACTTCACCGCCTTCTATTTCCTCGCCCCCGACGGCTCCTATGTCACCGGTCAGGGGGAGACGGGCCGGATGGCCCTGGCCGGGCTGGACCTCTCGGATACCGCCTCGGAGGTCCAGTCCCCCGACGGCCGGCGCCTCGCCCTGTTCACCGTGCCTGCGGAGCCGGGGACCTACCGGGGCTTTGCCTACGCCGCCGTCGGCTTCGCCTTCCCCGCCGAGGACATGTCCGGCGGCCTGCGGGTGGAAACCTTCTCTGACCAGAGCCGCTGCTTTGTGGTCCTCCCCGGCGGCCAGGTCCTCTTTTCCTCCCACAGCGGCCCCGACGCGCCCTCCAACCTCCTGGACGATCTGCGCCGCAGAGGCTCCTTCTCCGGCATGGAGCCGGAGGACGTGGCCCGGGACTGGCAGCGCGGGGAGCGCCTGACCACCATGTGCCGGCTGGATGGCAGGGCCCACTACCTGACCTATCAGCCCGTTGGCTTCTCCGGCTGGATGCTGGTCAGCGCCGCCCCTGCGGACGTGGTCAACGCCGGCATGAGCCGCTTCTCCCTGGTCACCCTGACCGTCATGGCCCTGCTCTTCGGGATCCTGGCCCTGGGCGCGGTGACCGCCAGCGTCCACACCAGCCGGCGGCGGGTGTGGGAGCAGGACCGGGAGATCCGCTCCCGGGAGGAGCTCTTTGACCTGCTCACGGAGAACACGGAGGACATCTTTGTCCTCTTCTCCCCCCAGGATGGCTTTCACGCCCAGTACGTCAGCCCCAATCTGGACCGGGTTCTGGGCATGGACCCGGAGGCGGTCCGGGCCGACGCGCGCACCATCCTCTTCGGCGGGCAGGAGGAGCGGTTCTCCAGCTCCCCCTCCCAGCTCACCGCCGAGGTCCTCTCCTCTGTGCCCGTGGGCGGGATGTGGACCGGGGAGCGGGACGTTCTCCACGCCAGGACCCAGGAGCTGCGCCGGTTCAAGCAGCTGCTCCACCACTGCACCCTGGAGGACAAGGACCAGTTCATCCTCATGCTCTCCGACCGCACCCAGGAGCGGCAGATGTATGAGGCCCTGGGGGAGGCCCTCCACACCGCCAAGGCCGCCAACGAGGCCAAGAGCAACTTCCTGTCCAACATGTCCCACGACATCCGCACCCCCATGAACGCCATTGTGGGCTTCTCCGTGCTGCTGGGCCGGGACGCGGAGCATCCGGAGAAGGTCCGGGAGTACACCCGGAAGATCTCCTCCTCCAGCCAGCACCTGCTCAACCTCATCAACGACATCCTGGACATGAGCAAGATCGAGAGCGGCAAGACCAGCCTGAACGTGTCCGAGTTCAGCCTGCCCCAGCTGGTGGACGATCTGTACGCCATGATGCTGCCCCAGGCCCGGGCCAAGTCCCAGCGCTTTGCGCTGCACACCCGGGGCAGCCTGCCGGAGCTGCTGCTGGGCGACAAGCTGCGGCTGAACCAGGTACTCATCAACCTCCTGTCCAACGCCGTGAAGTACACCCAGCCCGGCGGGCAGATCTCCCTTGTCCTCCAGGGGCTGGGGGCCTGCGCCCCCGGCCGGGCCCGCCTGCGCTTCATCGTGGCCGACAACGGCTACGGCATGAGCGAGACCTTTATGCAGACCATCTTTGACCCCTTTGCCCGGGAGATCACCGACGCCACCCGGGAGATCCAGGGCACGGGCCTGGGCATGGCCATCACCAAAAACATCGTTGATCTCATGGGCGGGTCCATCTGCGTGGAGAGCGAGCTGGGCAAGGGCGCCACCTTCACCCTGGACCTGGAGCTGGCCGCAGCGGACCAGGCGCGGGACGACGGCTTCTGGCCGCGCCACGGCATCACACGCCTGCTGGTGGCGGACGGCGAGGAGGCCGCCTGCCAGAGCGTCCGGTCCGCCCTGGAGGAGGCCGGCCTGGAGGCTGCCTGCGCCGCCAGCGGGCCCCAGGCGGTGGCGCTGGCCGAGCGCGCCGCAGCCCAGGGCCGCCCCTTCCACCTGATCCTCCTGGACTGGAGGCTGCCCGGCATGGACGGGCTGGAGGCCGCCCGGCGCATCCGCCGGACGGCGGGACCCCAGCCGCCCCTTCTGGTCCTCACCTCCTTTGACCTGGACGAGGCCCGGCACGCCGGGCAGAGCATGGAGATTGACCTGTTCCTGCCCAAGCCCTTCTTTCTCTCCCGCCTCCAGCGGGCGGCGGCCCAGCTGCTGGAGCCGGAGCCCGGGCCCCAGGAGGCTCCGGAGCAGGAGGAGGCGTCCCTGGAGAGGCTCCGGATTCTGGCCGCGGAGGACAACGAGATCAACGCGGAGATCCTGGTGGAGCTGCTGGAGATGGAGGGCGCCGCCTGTCAGGTGGTCCCCAACGGCCGGGAGGCGGTCAGCCTTTTCGCGGCCTCCCAGCCCGGGGAGTTCGACATGATCTTCATGGATGTGCAGATGCCGGTCATGGACGGCTACGACGCCACCCGGGCCATCCGCGGCAGCGGACATCCCCTGGCGGACGTTATCCCCATCATCGCCATGACCGCCAACGCCTTTGAGGAGGACGTGCAGACCGCCCTGGCCGCTGGCATGGACGCCCACACGGCCAAGCCCATCGACATGTCCAGGCTGAGGGCCGTCATCAGCCGGCTCCGCCGCCCGGGATACGCCCGCGTCCAACCCTGAAACGCCCCTCCCGCCGCCCGGAGCCTATGGTCCCGGGCGGTTTGCAATTTTTTCTCATATGCCCCATTTCCCGGTTGATTCTCCCATTTTTATATGCTATAATGATGAGAATTTGTGCGGCCGTCCTCCGTGCCGTCCGGCGCGCTTTTGCCGCGAAGCCTTGGGAGGGATAGCTTTTGGAGAGCAGAGACTACGAAAACATACTGGACGCCCTGCCGGACACCGGCGTATACGTCGTCCGGGAGGCGGATCGCAGGATCCTCTACTTCAACCGCAAGATCCGGGAGGTCTCGCCGGCGGCGCGCCTGGGCGGCCCCTGCCGCGAGATCTGGTCCGGGTCCTGCGCCTGCTGCCCCCTGCTGACCATCGAGGACCGCCGTGAGAGCCGGTCCGTCAGCTGCAGCGACAGCTATGGCGGGTTGGTGTACCTCACCGCCTCCAGAGTCCTGTGGGAGGACGGCGTGCCCGCCTTTATCGTCACCGTGTCCCCCCGGCCGGACGCTGTGGGCCGCGCCTACCGGGAGATCCTGCGGGTGGATCTGGCGCAGGACACCTGCGACGTGCTCAAGTCAGATCCCGAGGGCTGGCAGCTGCGCCGGGGCGGTCTCTCCCCGCAGCTGGAGCAGTTCGCCCGGTCCGGCGCCATCCACCCCGGGGATGTGGAGCGGTTTGCCGCCTTTATCCAGCCCCATCAGCTGCGCTCCCTGCTCCAGACCGGGCAGGAGACGCTTCGCCTCATCTACCGCCGCCGCACGGGCGGCGCCTACCGCTGGAACCTGATGGAGCTGTTCCCCGATCCGGTCTGCTGCGGCGAGATCCGCCGCGCCATTCTCAGCGTCAGGGACATACACGACGTGCTCCGGAAGGGTCTGGAGGGGGTCAGCGTGCGCAGCCAGGAGCTGATCCGCACCCTGGGGGAGCGAAATTTCAGCATCTACACCATTGATCTCAACGCCGGCACGGCCGCCGCCGTCCGGGTGGACGGGCAGATGCGGGAGGGCGCGTCCACCCTGGCGCCGCCCTGGAGCGAGCTGATGCGCTCCCACATCAAGGACCGTCTCCACGAGGCCTATCAGGCGGAATTTCAGCGGCGCTTCTCCCTGGAGGGCCTGCGCCGGGCCAGGGGCGAGGGCCGGCAGAAGGCGGAGCTCCTGTGCCAGTGGCGCAGCGGGGAGGACTACCGCTACATCTCCGTGACCGCCTACTTCGGCCAGGGGCCCAAGGCCAGCGATTACACGGTTCTGGCGCTCCAGGACGTGGATAAGCAGATACGCCGGGAGCTGGCCCACTCTATGCGGGATATGCAGATGGCGGCCATCCTCAGGTCCCGGTTCAAGATGATGAACACTGTGGATCTGGAGAGCGGCCAGTGCGAGCGGGTGAATCTGGCCCTGCACGCCGGTCCGAAGAGCTCCCAGACCGGCGACTATGGGCAGTACATACAGACCGCTCTGTCCAGCCACGTCCACCCGGCTGACCGGGACAGCTTCCGGGCCTGTCTGTCCCTGGAGCACCTGCGGGAGCGAGCGGAGACCATTGAGGACTACGGGGAGGAGGTCTGCCAGTACCGCCTCCTGGGCCAGCCGGTGCGCTGGATCGAGCTCCGCGTCATATACAGCCGGCAGGGGGAGCGGGTGATGGTCAACATCCTGGGACAGGACGTCACCAGGGAGAAGCAGCAGGAGGCCAGCCAGCTCCAGACTCTGGAGGATCGGGCCCACATCATCAGCAGCCTGAGCAGCCTCTTTTTCTCCACCTACTACATTGACCTGGACCACGACTCCTTCCGGGCCGTGATCCAGCTGCGGCGGGTGAAGGATGTGCTGGGCGAGGAGGTCAACTTCACCGCGGCCCTGCAAATCTACGCCAACCACTTCATCCACCCCGACGACAGGGAGGAATACCTGCGGGTTATGAGCATTCAGAATCTGCGGGAGAAGCTGCGCTGGTGGCAGCCCTGCGTGGCGGTAGAGTTCCGCAAGCTGCCCGACGACGCCGGCTCCGACAACTGCGGCTGGGTCCGGGCCACCGCGGTGCTGGCCCAGAACGACGCGGACGACATGCCCAAAACGGTGGTCTACGCCGCCCAGGACATCTCCGGCAGCCGCCACGAGCGTTGAGAGGCAGGGTGTGACAGCGGCCTCCCAGGGGGACGCCCTCTTTTGCCGAACAGCATCCCACTGTGGGAATACAGACAGGAAATCCCCCGGCGGCCATCAGGCTGCCGGGGGATCGGTTTTCTATGTACAGGGCCTACAGCGCGGAGTAGCCGAACTTGTCCACCACCGCGTCCACCTCCAGCCCCTGTTTGCACAGGGGGCACTCCTCCGGGGAGTGGCTGGCATAGCCCGGGAGGTCCCCGGTGTTGAACAGGGACACCACCTTCACGCCGCCGATCTCCTCCAGGTGGCTGTAGATGGAGGCCACGCCGGCCACGCTGCCGCCGTAGTAGCACACGCACCGCATGGCCTTCTCCACCGTGCTGCCGGTGGTGATGGAGGCCAGCAGGACCAGCACGTTCTTGTCCTCCAGCATGAAGCGGGCGTTGTCCCGGAAGATCAGCTGCCCGCCGGAGCTGACGTTCTCCCGCAGGAGGTAGATCTCCTTCCCCTGGTTGACCGAGCCGTAGCCCTCCTGGGTCAGCCGCCGGGCAAGGCATGTGCCGATGACCCGGGTGCCGTCCATGCACAGGATGGTGTCCACCACCGCGTAGGGCAGACGCTGGGCCAACTGCTGGGCCACGGCCTCCGCCTCCTGAAGGCAGGACTGCTGCCTGGTCACATCAATGAAGTAGTTGATGTGGCTGTGTCTGGTAGCGAAATGGCCCTGGGCCACCCGCAACGTCACGTCTCCCACGCAGACAGGGATCTTGAAAAACCTGGGTTCCATGAACATACCTCCTTTTTTGCCCGTAAGGACGCTCTTCCCTCTCCTTCGGTTGTCTAACTATACCACACTTGAGGGCTAATGTCCAGATTTTTTTGTGTGCTTATACCAAAAAGAGGCGTATCCCCGCCCTGCCTCAGTACTGATACTAATCACTTATAATACTATATCTTAAATAAAAGCTTTAATTATCCAATCTCTGCCCGAGATACTGGAAATGACTTGGTTAGACAAAGAGCAAATAGTATCGCACAATCGCCCGACAACTTTTTCCAGAGAAGCAAATACTTCGTTATGGAATCCACACTTTCGAATTTCTTTCCAAATCTGTTCAATGGGGTTCATTTCAGGCATATATGGTGGGATATAGAAACGGACAATATTATCAGGCAAATTTAATCTGCCAGATGTATGCCATGCGGCGCTGTCACAGCAAAGGAAAATAACATCATCAGGATTATTGTTCCGATAATTGCGTCTATGATAGATTCATGCATGCCGTATTGCAGTAAGGCAGGATCAGAAAGTATCCCTCGCCAGTCAGCGGCTCTACCGCTCCATAGGCATAGCGATACTCCCGGATATGGTGGCAAGGCACACTGGGACGAATCCCTTTTTCACACCAGCAGTACTTTGGATTGTTGATCCGCCCAAATCCAGCCTCATCCTGAAACATTAACCGAACCGTCTTTCCGCTGTGGATCACTTTCAGCTCCTGGACGGTAGTGTTAATTTTTTGAGGCCGCTATTTCGTCCTCGCTGGCCTTCTGTGGGTGCTTGCTTCGGGGCATTACTTTGCGCCATCCATGCCGGTGCAGCACACAATAAATCTGCCCTCTGCTGACGGGATGATCTACGGCACTTTGATATGCTTTTGCAATCTCACTGATCTCTACCAGTTCTCCTTTTTCAGCACGCGCCTTGAATGGTGCGAGAATATCCGCATCCTTCACCTAATTTAAATGATTTTATCAAGAAATAGTATTAGAAGCTGTACCAATAGTTAAAGAGATGATATAATGCAGGCATGATAAAGAAAAACGAGAGACGCAGATACGCGAGTGATTTAAGCGACAGTCAATGGTCAATCATTCAACCGCTGCTCCCGCCAGCAGGAAACAAGAGCAACTGGGAAAAGCGGGAATTGATAGACGCAGTCCTGTATTTCGTGGATTACGGCTGCAAATGGCGAAATCTGCCCCACGATTTTCCACCATACACCACTGTGGCCAATTTTTATTACGCCGCAATCCGAAGCGGGCTTTGGGAGAAAATCCGCGCGGTGCTGGTGGAACGGGCGAGGACAGACGCAGAGCGAAACCCAAGCCAAAGCTACGCAATTATTGACTCGCAAAGTGTAAAGACCACCTATGCCGCAGAAGAACGTGGAATAGACGAAGGAAAAAACAAAAGGGCGCAAACGGAACATCACAGTGGATACTATGGGGAATCTGCTGGCGGTGGCAGTTCATGCTACCAATATACATGACACAAAGGCAGGAATTCTGGCCGCAGGAGATGCCTACAGGAAATACCCATCTATTCAGCAGTTTTGTGCCCACGCGGGATACCGCAAAACCTTTGAGCAGGATATTTCCAGCGAACCGGGGCTTGGTGTTGACATTTCAGTGCGCATCAAGCCCCAGTGGGAAGTCCTGCCCAACGACAGGCATATACCCAAGCTCCAGAGCCAGGGCTCTCGTTTCGTTACCTTCATAAGCCCGATCCATCAGCAGATGAACCGGATGGTCCTTTTTTGCCCAGATGTACAGCACTGCGTTCAGCACTTCCAGATTGCCAATGTTTGGGAAAGCAGTCTTTGATCTGCTCATATTGTTCTATTGTTAGCTTCAGCCTTTTATTTTATCACAATTGCATTTATGTGAACAGTCCCTAGAAAGTGATAAAGAGTATTGCTATTCATGCGCAATTCGTGGGCAAGATCAATAAGCCTGATTTGACTAAATACTGTCAACATTTGAATTCATTGGGTATCTATGAACAGTAAAAAACAGAGCTTTATGGTTCCAAAAGTCAGTCAACTATGGTTGTGGGAGAGAAACGTGTTCGGAATACGCAGCTCCATGTTTGGTTTTCCCCAGATGAACGGGCAAAAATCCAGGAGCGCATGGCAGATGTAGGCATCTGTAACCTTTCGGCCTATGTGCGGAAAATGGTTCTCAATGGCTATGTGCTTCATGTTGACCTTGCTCCCGTTAGGAGCGTTCAATCAATGAGGCGGCGCAACGCCTCCAGCCCCGCCTCATCTCCCAAGCCGGTCTCCACCACGGCGGAGGCTCCTGCTTCCATCAGCACCTCCCGGGCGGCCTCCAGGCGCTCCCGGCCGCAGCAGAGGTCCGTCTTGGTAATAACGCCGATCAACGGCTTCCCTCCGAACAGGGTATTCATACCCGGCGAAAAGCCGTTCTGCTCCTCGCCGGCGGCGTGGAGCAGCAAAATAACGTCCGCCCCTATGGCCGTCACAATTAGCGCCTTATAGAACTGCCGTTGCTCCAGGTATTCCCCAGGCGTGTCCACGATGTCGCTCCCCACCACCTGGATGGTCTGGGTTTTCTGATAGCGGAGCACCTGTCCGGCCAGCCGCTGGCTCAGCGTTGTCTTACCGCAGCCGGTCTTCCCGATCATCATAACCCTGCGCATAGGCTAGGACCTGGTGATCTCCGCAGGGGTGAAGCGGAGGGTCTCATGCAGAACCCGGAGCACCTCCCGGAGGGCCGCCTCCACTGCAGAGACGTCGCCGCACACCACCAGCGACCCGGAAAAGCGGTCCACAAACACGATCTCCACCTCGGAAGCCTTTGTGGCCACATCCGCGCCGATGATGGCAGCCTCGCTGGGGGTGATGGTCATAATGCCCAGCGCGCCCCGGGTCTTGCTGACCACCCCCAGCTTCTTGTAGAGGTCTTCCGCCGGATTGGCGATCAGGTGCGCCATGGTCACCTGCTTGCCGGGGACAAATTCCTGAATAATGCGCTGCTTGCCCTCAAAGGGACTAATTTCGTTCACGACCGGACCATCCTTTCTGACCTACAGCAATGCGGAGAAGATCTCCCGGCGGGGGTGGGGGATTACGGTGCTGGTCACGGCCAGTCCCCGCTTCTCTCCCTCGGCCATGCCGCACTGCACCGCCTCCTCCACCGCCGCCACGTCGCCGGTCAGCACGGCGAAGGACTTTCCGCCGATGCCGATGCCCAGACGGACATCCAGCAGGGAGATCTCCGCCGCCTTGGCCGCCGCGTCGGCGGCGTACACCGCCGCGGTAACGCTGAAAAACTCCATGATCCCCACCGCGTTCTGTCCCGACGGCGGAGCGGCCTGATGAATGGCCTGGACCACCTGAGGATGCACCCGAGGGATCACCACGGAGTCCACCAGATATCCGTCCGCCGTCCGCTCCCCCGCCTCCAGGGCCGCCTGCACCGCCGCAACGTCGCCGCAGACCAGCACCGTGTATTTCCCCGGACAGACTGGCTTTGCGTAGAGGAGGGACACCTCGGCGGCCTTCAGAATGGCATCTGCGGCCTCCACGCCCTTGGCAATGCTGCTGCACTCCAGAATTCCGATTGTCTCCATCAGCGCTCCCCTCCTTTGTCCGCATCAATGGCGATCCACTCCGCCTCCACCGTCACCGTGCCGCTGATGGACGCGTGGAGGTCCGCCCCCAGGGCCCCCTGGGGGCAGGCGGCGATCCGCTGCCCCAGCTCCACCCGCTCTCCGCTTCGCACCACGCTCTCCGCCGGCGCGCCGGCACTCTGCCGCAGGGAGAGGACCACTCGTTTGGGCGCAGCCCGGCGCAGCTGGTCGATGGAGATCCCGGCGTAGGCCGCCACCCCGGTCCGGGCGGCCACCCGGGCCGCCGGTGCCTTCCGGAAGGCCCGCTCCTGGCGCGCCTGGCAGTCGGTTTCCTCTCCCTGGTAACGGATTTTATTCCGGGCCAGCTCCTTTTTCAGCGCCGCGTTTACCTGGCGCGGCTGGAGCCCCATGGGGCAGGCGTATATTTCGCAGATGCCGCACTCGCAGCACAGGGCCGCGCTGCGCCCCTCCGGCGTGTCCAGCAGCGCCTCCAGCCCGCCGGCGGCCAGCCGGCGCATGATTCGGTGTGGTTGGAGAGGGTGGCCCAGCAGGGCCCGGGGGCACAGCTGGGTGCAGAAGCTGCACTGGATACACGCGGACCGGGCCCGGTTGACCATATGCTCCGGCTGCGTCTGGGCCCGGCGGACCACCGGGCTGTCCGGCGGAAGGACGATGAGCCCGGACATGGTCTTGGTCACATAGGCGTGCCCAGCCTCCTCCCGGGTCATAGGCCGGCCCATCATAGGCCCGCCGTTGACCACCGCATAGTCGGACAGGGGCGTGCCTCCGGCCAAGGCGATACACGCCTCCACCGGCGTGCCCACCGGGGCCTTGACGATACATGGCGCGGCCACCTCCCCTGTGACGGTCAGATATTTCTGGGTGAAGGGCCTCCCCTCCATGGCGTGGTGGATACACAGCACGGTGGCGGTGTTGTTCACCACGCAGCCCACCGCCAGGGGGATCCCCCCCGGCGGAACCACCCGCCCGGTGACCTCGAACACCAGGGACTGTTCGTCCCCCGCGGGGAAGAAGCTCTCCAGCAGGTGCAGCGCCACCGGCGCGGCCTGCTCCGCGATGGCGGCCTCCAGGGCCGCCCGCTCCGCCGTATAGGCCGCCTTCAAGGCGATGACGCACCGCTTGGCCCCGGTCTCTCGGCCCAGCGCTGCGGCCGCGGAGACGATTTCCCGGGCAAAGTGGCGCATGAGGTAGCGGTCCGTGGCCAGGAGAGGTTCGCACTCCGCGCCGTTAACCAGGATGGTCTCCGTCTGTCCGCCGGTGTATTTGACATGGGTGGGGAAGCCCGCCCCGCCGCAGCCTACGATGCCTGCGGCGCGGATCGTCTCCGCCAGATTCATTTCCCATCACTCCCGCCTTTTGTGATCTCCAGTGAGTCGATGATGCCCACGATGGCGCAGTCCACAGGCAGCTGGTCCGAGCCCAGGGCCCGACGGGCCGTGCTGCCGGTGACCACCAGCACCTGCTCCCCGATGCCCGCGCCCACCGAGTCCGCAGCGACGAAGATCTCCCCGCTCCGCCGGTTGGTGGTCTCCTCCCGCATGATCATCAGCTTCTGACCGCTCAGAGACTCCTCCTTCTTGGTGGCCCACACGTGGCCGATCACTCGCGCAATAATCATCTGGAACCTCCCGTCTGACGCACCGCAATGCCCGCGTGGAGCAAAACGTCCCTGGCCGAGGGCGTGAGGATCACGCCCGGGCCCACGGCAAGCGCACCGATGCCCTTCGACGCCAACTGCCGCGCTGTGGCCTCTGTGATAAGCTTCCCCTCAAACAGGGCCTCCCCGGCGGGGACAGGAGGCGCCGCGTCCGGGGGCGGGGAGGAAGCCGCCGTCTCCGCCTTCGGACGCATCCGGGCGGAGGCGTTCCGGGGAAGCATGCAGGCGTTGGCCTCGTCCACGTCGATGTGCATGGCTAGTCCTGCGCCCTCGCCCACCCGGCAGATCACGTTCTCCAGGGTGATGGGCCGGGCCCCGGGCAGCGTCACCGACACCCGCTGGCCGTTCTCCACGCCGGCTCTGACCGCCTCCGCCGGGGGCAGGTGGATATGGGCCTGGGCCACGATTACGCCGCCCCGGGCCTCCACCATCCCCTTGGGGCCTACCAGGTACACGTCCCCCGCGTCCCGCAGGTCCCCGGACAGGCGCAGCGGCGCGTCGATGCCCAGGGCCTTGCAGTCGGTGGCGGAGAGCTCCACCTGGACCGCGCCCCGCTCCGGGCCCAGCACCGCCACGCGCTGCATGGTCCCCTTCTCCGTCACCAGGGACACCCGCTCCTCGCACAGGAACTGTCCCGGCTGGGACAGTTCCCGCTTGGGCGTCAGGGTAGCGCCGGGGCCGAACAGCCGCTCCACCGCCTCCCGGGTCAGGTGGACATGCCGCGCCGACACCTCCACGGGAAACGCCAGGGGGATCTCCGCGCCCAACTGCTGCCAGCATACCGCCGCAACCCGGGAGACGATCTCCCGCATCTGCCGCTCATCCATCCGTCTGCCCGCCTTTCCTCTGATAGTAGCCGGATACCTCCCGGCAAAAGAGCAGGTAAATTCCGCTGCTCAGACGGTTGAGGTGCTCCACGATGTCCGGCCGCTCCCCCGCCGGGAAGGCGCGGACGGCGGCCAGCTCCACCTGCCGGGCACGGGCGCGCAGCAGGTTCAGCCGCAGCGCCGTCCGCCCCATGGATCCGTCCGGAACCGGGTGGTCCATGCCAAAGACCTCCCGCACGCTGTGGGACTGCCTGCGCACCTCGTCCAGGCTCAGACCCAGCAGCGCCGTCCCCCGGAGGGGCTGCTCCTTGACCTCCGCCCCCAGGATGGCCCGAACGAACCGCAGCAGGTCCTCCAGATCCTCCCGCAGCGGACCCCGGCACTCCTCCTGGAGCAGCAGGATCTCCGCCTGCAGGCAGTCCAGCCCGCCCCGCAGCTCCATGCGAGGGTGGGTCTTGTCCACCAGGACGCTGCCGTGGAGGTGGGTCATGTTCTCCGGCTTCTCCGGCAGCCGCTCCCCGGTGACGCCGTCAACGTAGGGGCCTCCGCCCCGGGGCTCCACCGGGGTGCGGCTCATGGTCTCGTGGCCGTCAAACACCAGGGCCACCCCCCGGTCCCGCAGGTACTCCCTGGCCAGGGGGGTGACGAAGGTGTCCCGGCTCACGTGCCAGCTTTCGGTCTCCGGGGACACCCGGGCCGAGCGCAGCTCCGCCTCTGTCAATACCTTCATGGCCTAGCCCTCTGCCGGCGTTCCTGCGGCCTACTCCCCGGCATCGAGCTTGGGCAGGATGGCCTCCACCTCGGCGTGGGGCCGGGGAATGACATGTACGCTCACCAGCTCACCCACGCGCCCTGCCGCCGCTGCGCCCGCGTCGGTGGCCGCCTTGACCGCGCCCACGTCCCCGCGCACCATCACCGTCACCAGCCCGCCGCCCACGTGGACCTTGCCGATGAGGGACACGTTGGCCGCCTTGACCATGGCGTCCGCCGCCTCAATGGAGCCCACCAGCCCCTTGGTCTCGATCATTCCCAATGCCTGTAAATTTGCCATGATGTTGTTCCTCCTTAAAAATTTTTATAGATTGTGACAAGTCCGTCCTGCCCGGACGGGGATCTCATTTGCTCTCCCTGAGCCGGGCCAGCACGGCTCGGGCGATGGCCTCAATGTCCGCCTGGGAGATCTCGGGCCGGGCCGGACCGGGCTCCCCGGGGATGATCCGGCGCAGGTCGTCCAGTTCCCGCAGCCCCCAGGCCACTCGGCGGATGTTCACCAGATGCATGGGCGTGATATTGTCCGAGGTGGCGCTGCCTCCCACCGCGCCGCACCCCAGCGTCAGCGCCGGCGGCAGGCCCGTGGTGGCGCCCACGCCGCCCAG
Source organism: uncultured Oscillospiraceae bacterium (assembly GCA_910579965.1). Taxonomy (GTDB): domain Bacteria; phylum Bacillota; class Clostridia; order Oscillospirales; family Oscillospiraceae; genus Pelethomonas. The sequence goes on along the minus strand of CAJTWF010000006.1, from coordinate 35,635 downwards.
CGCCCCCGGCGTGTTCACCAGGATGCGGGACACCGGCTTTTTCAGCGCGAACTGATCCACCACGTCCCGGTTCTGGGTGTGAATGGTCATGGTGTGGCCCACGCCCTCGTTGCGGAGAATGCGCACACACAGCTCGCAGGCCTGCTCCCAGTCCTCCACCACGAAGAATGCCAGCACGGGGCACAGCTTCTCCCGGGCGTAAGGGTTCTTCTTGTGGACGCCCTTGCCGTCCTGGCGGGAGACCAGCAGCCGCGTCTCCTCCGGGACCTGGATGCCCGCCATATCGGCGATCTGCCGGGCCGTGCGGCCTACGATGGCGGGATTCATGGTGCCGTTGGCCCGGAGCAGGAGGCCGGAGAGCTTGTCCGACTGCTCCGGGCTCAGGAAGCAGGCCCCCTGCCGCCGCAGCTCCCCGGCCACGGCCTCGGCGATACAGGCCTCGGTGACAATGGACTGCTCGGAGGCGCAGATGGTGCCGTTGTCGAAGGTCTTGGAGTCCATGATCCGCCCCACCGCCGCCGGAATGTCCGCCGTCCGCTCAATAAAGGCGGGCCCGTTGCCCGGCCCTACGCCCAGGGCCGGATTTCCGGAGGAGTAGGCCGCGTGGACCATGGCCTCCCCGCCGGTGGCCAGGATGATGCCCACGTCCCTGTGGCGCAGCAGAGCGTTGGTGGCCTCCGCTGTGGTCAGGGCCACGCAGCCGATGGTGTTGGCGGGTGCGCCTGCCCCCTCGGCGGCCTCCCGGATGATCTGATAGGTGGCGGTGATGCAGTTCTTTGCGCCCGGATGGGGGCTGATGACGATGGCGTTGCCCGCTTTGATGGAGATAAGGCTCTTGTACATCACCGTGGAGGTGGGGTTGGTGGAGGGGATCAGCGCGGCCACCACCCCCATGGGCACGCCGATCTCCGTGAGTCCCCGCTCCGGGTCCGAGCGGAGCACCCCCACCGTCCGCATGTCCCGGATGGACTCCCAGGTGATGCGGCTGCCCAGCTCGTTTTTCAGCTTCTTGTCCTCCCAGCGGCCGAAGCCCGTCTCCCGCACCGCCAGCTTGGCCAGCTCCTCGGCGTGGTCCATGCACGCCGCCGCCACAGCCTCGCAGATGCGGTCCAGCTTCTCCTGGGGGAAGTTCGCCAGCTGTTCCGCTGCCTCTTTGGCGGCCGCCACCAGATTCCGGACCTCCTGGATGGACTGTAAGTCCCGATCCAAAGTCAAATTCTTCACGCCCTTTCTCACGGCCGCCCCCTGTGCCGGGGCCGGCGAAATGGTTCGATTAGTAGGTTAACGGGGAGGCTGCGATCTCCTGAACTGTTGCGGCGAAGGTGTCGCAGGCGGCCTGACAGGCCGCCTGCAGGCCGGTGAGCAGGCCGCCAGCAAAGTTGGTGGCCGTGGGTGGGCCATAGAACACCTTCAGCTCCACGTCGGCGGCCTTCAGTGCCGCGTCCAGTCCCACTGCCGCCTCCAGGGGCGGCGCGATCAGGTAGGCCATGGCGGTTCCCTCCGGCACGCCCGCCAGGCCGGACAGGTAGGAGCCGGTGCGGGAGATGCAGTGGGCGAAGTAGACCACCGCGCCGTCCCCATCCGCAGCGTAAAAGCAGGCCCCGCCCTCCAGGTAGGCGACGGCGGCGGCCAGGCCGCTACGCACGTCCTCCGGGCAGGGGGCGGACAGGATGCCGATGAACTCCCCCGCCAGGGCTGTGGAGGCGTTTTTCGCTCCGCCGTACATGCTGCTGGCGTAGGCCACCGCCACGTCCGCCTTCTTGGTGGCCTCGTCCAGGGCGGCATAGGAGGCGTCGTCGCAGTCGGTGGTGAAGATCCCCAGGCTACGGTGGCCGGGCCGGACCGCCAGACTGGCCAGAAGGGCGGGATCCGCGTTGGGCAGGATGCGCACACTGAGCACATTGATGGGAATTGGCCTTGGCACACGGACACCCCCTATTTTTTCAGCTCCACGCCGCTGGCCCCCTTCTCCAGGATCAGCGCGATCAGATCCACAATATACGCCCCCGCCTCCACGGCGGGGATCCCGTCCCTGTGGATGTTGGACACCACGGTCCGCCGGGCCTCCGGCATGCCCACCGTGGCCCGGTAGGCGATGTAGGCGCTCATACTTTCGGCGGTGGCCAGCCCCGGCCTCTCCCCGATGAAGGTGCATACCACCTTCGCGTCCAGCAGCTGGGCGATCTGGTCCTGGGCGGCCACCCGTCCGTAGCGAACAAACAGGGGCCTGCCCACCCGGAGCCCCCTCTCCCGCAGCCCGTCGGCCACCACCGGGAGAATGCGCCCGGCGTTGGCGGCAATGGCGGAGGAGGACAGGCCGTCGCTGACGATCAGCTGCACGTCCGGATGGGCCGGACAGCCCTGCCGGATCCGCTGCTGGTTCTCCTCGTCAAAGCTCCGGCCCAGATCCGGCCGGGTGAGAAATATGTTTTTGTCCCCGCAGCGGGTGACCACCGGCAGCAGGCCCAGGCTCTCCACCAGGGACGGGCCGATCTCCTGGAACACCGCGTCCTTGGCGGCCGCGTGGTCCGCCCGCAGGGTCAGCATGGTCCTGGTCTTCAGCCGCGGCCCCGCCCGGCCCACGCCGATGCGGGCGGTGGTCCGCCCCATCATCCGGCGCAGGGCGTCCGGGTCCTCCGGGTGGTCCAGCAGGGGGACGGCCCTGCTCCCGGGGGAGCGCCAGTCCTCCATTACCGGGGCCGTCTCCATCTCCGGCGCTCCGACGGGGCGCTCCGGCGGGGCGCCCGCCAACTCCTGTAAAACCAGCTGGGCGATCTGGTCGATCTCCTTCTCGGACAGCATCCTCTTACCACCTCCCCTTGGTAAAGATTGTCGGGTCGCCGGCCCGCTCCGTCAGGCGGCCGTTCTCCATGATCCCCATCCGCTCCAGCCATCGCTCAAAGGCGGGGATGGGGTGCAGGCCGAGGATCTCCCGGATGGTGCAGATGTCGTGGTAGGCGTTGGTCTGATAGTTGAGCATAATGTCGTCTCCCGCCGGTACGCCCAGTATGTAGTTGGCCCCCGCCGCGCCCAGCAGCAGAGCCAGGCTCTCGATGTCGTTCTGGTCCGCCAGCATGTGGTTGGTGTAGCAGCAGTCGCACCCCATGGGGATCCCGGTGAGCTTGGCCATGAAGTGGTCCTCCAGACCCGCGCGGGCCACCTGCTTGGCGTCGTAGAGGTACTCCGGGCCGATGAATCCCACCACGGTGTTGACCATAAAGGGGGCGAAGTGGCGGGCAAAGCCGTAGCACCGGGCCTCCATGGTCACCTGATCCGCCCCCCAGTGGGCGTCGGAGGACAGCTCACTGCCCTGGCCGGTCTCAAAGTAGAGGACGTTGGGCCCCGTGGAGGTGCCCTGCCGCACTATGAGCTGCCGGGCCTCCTCCACCGTCTCCGCCGAGAAGCCGAAGGCCCGGTTGCCCTTCTCGCTGCCGGCGATGGACTGGAAGATCATGTCGCAGGGGGCCCCCTGCCGCACCGCCTCCATCTGGGTGCTGATGTGGCCCAGCACACAGATCTGGGTGGGGATTTCGAACTCGTTTTTCACCTCGTCAAAGCGGCGGAGCACCTCCCCCAGGGAGGCCGCCGATCCGCCGGAGGGGTTGAGCCCGATGAGCACGTCCCCACAGCCGTAGCTCAGCCCCTCGAACAGAGAGGCGGTGATCCCCGCCACATCATCGGTGGTGTGGTTGGGCTGGAGGCGGGTGCCCATGATCCCCCGCTCTCCCACGGTGGTGTTGCAGTGGGCCGTCACCCGGATCTTCTGGGCCGCGTAGACCAGATCCAGGTTGCTCATGAGCTTGCACACTGCCGCCACCATCTCTGCGGACAGCCCCCGGGACAGGCGGCGGATATCCTCTCCGTCCGTCTCATAGCGCAGCAGCCACTCCCGCAGGTCGCTCACCGTCCAGCCCTGGATTTTCTGGTAGATGCTCCGGTTGAGCCCGTCCAGGTTGATGCGGGTGACCTCGTCCTGCTCATAGGGCGCGGCCGGGTGCTCGTACAGCTCCTGGAGCGTCATGCCGGCCAGAACCTCCTTGGCCGCCACCCGCTCCATATCGGACCTGGCGGCCACGCCCGCCAGGATGTCTCCGGATTTTTCCTCGCTGGCCTTCGCCAGGACCTCGCCGACTGAGGCAAATTGAAATACCTGCCCAGACAGCAGCGTTTGGTACGCCATAGCCCGCGTCTCCCTCCTTCACGTTTCTGTCTCTGAAAAGCGCCGTCAGCCAAACAGCAGCGTCTTGACCACCACGGGCAGGGCCATGCCGTCCATCACCGGCCGGCCCAGGTCGATGAAGGTCCCCTGGTCCGCGCTGATCCCATCCAGCACCGCCACCGGCCGCCGCGCCCCCAGCAGCGCCGCCAGCCGCTGGCCCAGGGCCTTGGCCATATCCCGCCGGACAATGACCAGCAGCGGCGCGCCCTCCGGCAGCGTCCGGTCCAGGGTCCCCGCCAGGGTCTCCGCCAAGCGGCGGAGCGCGGCGTACTCCGGGTCCCTCCGGCCCTGGATGGCCAGCGCCGCCAGGTCCGCGTCGCTCTGGGCCAGGAACCAGCGGACCCGCTCCAACAGCGCCCCGCCGTCCCCGGACCAGCAGGCCGCCTCCTCCCCCTCGTTCAGGCGCAGCAGGGGGATGTTTTTCAGCGGGAACAGGTCCTCGGCGTAGGAGATGGTGCTGCCGGAGATGGTGGTGGTATAGCTGCCCGCCCCGATGACCGTGGCGCGGATGGTCTCCGCGGCCTCCGCCACCCGGAAGTCCCGCAGCAGCCGTCCCCGCCGGATGGCCCTGCCCAGCAGTACGCCGATATCGCCGTAGGCGAAATCATCCTCCGCAGGGGCGTAGACGCAGTCCGCCACGCCGCCAGAGAAGCAGATGTACCGGATGTCCGCGCCAGGAGGCGCGGCAAATTTTGTGGACCCAGGGGAGGCGATCTCCTCCAGCAGGGGCGAGGGCGGGAGCAGGCCCGTGAGCTGCTCCAACAGCTCGTTCATCCCGTCGCACAGCGCCTCCAGGGCCGCCCGATCCGCTTTCTCGCCTTCCCGGATGGGCAGGCGGCGGGCCCGGATGATCCTCTGTGCGCCGACGCTGACGGCGCGGACGGTGCCGTCAGCGGACACCTCCACCTGCCGGCCGCCGATGTCCAGACACCCCCAAGCGGCCAGCTCCCCGGCCAGAAAGAGGGCCGCGTTGGTGGTGCCGCCGCCGATGTCCAGATTGACCACCGCGGCGCCGGTCTCCTCGGAGAAGCGTTGGGCACCGCTGCCCCGGCCCGCGATGGCGGACTCCAGATCCGGGCCGGCCGTCTCCACCACAAAGTCCCCCGCCAGACCGCTCAACCGCTCCAGGACCAGGGCCGCATTCCTCTTGCGGGCGGCCTCGCCGGTGATGATGACCGCGCCGGTGGCCAGCTGGTCCGGCCGGAGGCCGCAGGCGGCGTACTCCTCCGCCACCAGCGTCCGCAGGGCCTCGCCGTCGATGGTCCAGGGGTTCAGCATGGGGGTGCGGTGGATGGGGCTGCGGTAGATCACTTCTTTGTCCACGATCTCAACGAACGGCACGGAGCAGCGTCCCGCCCGGTTCGCCACCGTCAGGCGGCTGAAAATCACCTGGGAGGTGGAGGTGCCGATATCAATGCCCACGCTGTACAGCTTCGTATCGTCCATGCTGTCCTCCCTGAAAAAACAATAATAGCCCAAAACAAAGAAAGGCCTTTGTTTTGGGCTATTTTGCCGTCTCATCATACCCTGTTGTATGAAGCATTATTATATGTTTATTATACCAGATACCGGTGAAATGTCAACCGGCAATTTCAGCCTTGACACAGGTGGCAGGCCACAAAGTGGTCCGGCTCCGCCTCCACATAGGGCGGCGTCTCCCGCAGGCACTTGTCGGTACAGTAGGCGCACCGCTGGGCGAACCGGCAGCCTTCGGGCGGGTCGATGGGAGAGGTGATCTCCCCGGGCAGGATGATCCGCTCCGGGCGGTTGTGGATGCTGGGAATGGGAATGGCGGAGAGCAGGGCCTTTGTGTAGGGGTGGAGCGGGTTGTCAAACAGCTTCTCCGACGGGGCCTTCTCCATCATTTTCCCCAGGTACATGACCAGGATATCGTCAGAAAAGTAGTTGACCACGCTCAAATCGTGAGTGATGAAAATATAGGTCAGCCCCATGTTCTCCTGCAGCTCCTTGAGCAGGTTCAGAATCTGGGCCTGGATGGACACGTCCAAAGCGGACACGGGCTCATCGCAGACGATGAACTTCGGCTCCAGGGCCAGGGCCCGGGCGATGCCGATGCGCTGGCGGCGGCCGCCGTCCAGCTCGTGAGGGTAGGAGTTGACGAACCGGGGCGCCAGCCCCACGGTCTCCATCAGCCGCAGGACCCGCACGTCCCGCTCTAAATTGGAGCGGTAGCGGCCGTGGAGGCGCAAGGGCTCCCCGATGAGCTCGCTGACAGTCTTCCGGGGGTTCAAGGACGCGAAGGGGTCCTGGAAAATGATCTGCATATCCGCCCGGGCCTGGCGCAGCTCCGCCGGGCGCAAGGTCAGGATGTCCCTGCCGTTGAACAGGACCTCCCCGGAGGTGGGCTCGTGGAGGCGCAGGATGCACCGTCCGGTGGTGGACTTGCCGCAGCCGCTCTCGCCCACGATACCCAGCGTCTTGCCCCGGTCGATGGAAAAGGACACGTTGTCCACCGCGTGGAGGGTCCCGCTCCGGTTTTTAAAATATTTGACGAGGTGCTTTACCACCAGGATCTTCTCACTCATGGGACGCCTCCTCCCCCAGGGTAACCCCGGAACCCTCCTGATAGGCCAGGCACTCCACATAGTGGTTCTCGCTCAGATACGTCCGCTCCGGACGGATCTTCCTGCACGCGTCCGTGGCGTACTTGCAGCGGGGATGGAAGTAGCAGCCCTCGGGCAGGCTGCACGGGTCCGGCATCAGGCCCTTGATAGGCTTGAGCTTCTCGTGGCGCTTTTGCAGGTTGGGCAGGGAGCCGAAGAGGCCCTCTGTGTAGGGGTGCTTGAAGTCGTCGAAGATGTCCGCCAGGGTGCCGTACTCGATGATCCGCCCGGCGTACATGATGGCCACCATGTCGCAGATGTCCGCCACCACCCCCAGATCGTGGGTGATGAGAATCATGGCCGTGCTGAACTGCTTCTTCAGGCCGCGCATCATCTCCAGCACCTGAGCCTGGATGGTCACGTCCAGAGCGGTGGTGGGCTCGTCGGCGATCAGGATCTGGGGGTTGCAGGCCAGGGCAATGGCGATCACCACCCGCTGCTTCATGCCGCCGGAAAACTGGTGGGGATACTCCTCCGCCCGGGCGCCGGGGATGCCCACCAGCTCCAGCATCTCGCAGGTCTTCCGGCGGGCCTCCTCCCGGCTTAGATGCTGGTGGAGCATAATCACCTCCGCGATCTGCTCCCCCACCGTCAGCACCGGGTTCAGGGAGGTCATGGGGTCCTGGAAGACCATGGACACCGTGTCGCCGCGGACCTTGTCCATCTCCTTCTCGCTGTACTCCATGATGTCCTTTCCCGCGAAGAGGATGCGGCCGGAGACCATCTCGCCCGGCGGCGAGGGGATCAGTCGCATCATGGCCAGGGCGGTGGTGGTTTTGCCCGCGCCGGTCTCGCCCACCAGCCCCATGGTGGCGCCCCGCTGCACCTCAAAGCTCACATCGTTGACCGCCCGGACCAGACCGTCCTCCGTGCGGTAGTGGACCACCAGGTTCTCTACCTTCAACTCAGGAATGCCGTTGGACATGCTCACACCTCCTTTATTGCTTCAGCCGCGGATCCAGCGCGTCCCGCAGGCCGTCTCCCAGCAGGTTGAACGCCAGCACCGTAATCACGATGGCCAGTCCGGGGAAGAGAACCAGGTACTGGTAGTCCCGGATGTACGCCCGCCCGCTGGAGAGCATGGCCCCCCACTCCGGCGCCGGGGGCTGTACGCCCAGACCGATAAAGCTCAGCCCGGCGGCCAGGATGATCGCCGCCGCCATGACGATAGATGCCTGAACGATCAGCGGCGCCAGACAGTTGGGGATGACCTCCCGGAATACGATGGTGGATCGCTTTGCCCCGGCGGCCCGGGCGGCCTCCACGAAGTCGTTGTCCTTGATGGACAGCACCGTGGAGCGGAGAATGCGGGCAAAGCGCGGGATGTCGGATATCGCTATGGCGATAATCAGGTTCATCAGGTTGGGCCCCAGCGCCGCCACGATGGCCAGGGCCAGCAGCATGTTGGGGATGGCCAGGAAGATGTCCATTATGCGCATCATCACGCTGTCAAAGCGGCCGCCGATGTAGCCCGCGTAGGCGCCGATGATCCCGCCCACGCTCAGGGAGATGGCGGTGGAGAGCAGGGCGATCTCCAGGGACAGGCGGGAGCCGTGGACGATCCGGGCCAGCACGTCCCGCCCCAGCTCATCGGTGCCCAGGGGGTGCTCCAGACAGGGCGCGATCAAGGTGGAGGAGTAGTTGGGCAGGACCACCTCCGTCTCGTAATCATAGAGCACGTCCGCAAAGAGGGCGGACATGAAGATGATGAACAGCAGCACAAGGCCCAGCACGGCCGCCTTGTTCTTCCGCAGCCGCCGCCAGATCTCGCCCAGCTCGCTGCGCTTTTTGTATTTCGCCAGTATGTCCAGCTCCGCCTGGGTGGGAGAGAACAGGCCGGATGTCTTACTCTGTTTCATAGGTGTTCCTCCTCCTACCGTCATTTGTACTGCGCCTTGATGCGCGGGTCCACAAAGGCGTAGATGATATCCACCACCAGATTGACCACGCTGAACACCACCGTGAACAGGACAATCGCGCCCAGCACGCAGGGGGTGTCCTTGGAGGTGATGCTGGTCAGCAGGAAATTCCCCACCCCGGGCCAGGCGAACACGTTCTCAATGATGACGATTCCCCCCAGCAGCGTACCGAACTGGAGGCCGGCCACCGTGATGATGGGGATCCAGCAGTTGCGCATGCCGTGGTGGAGAATCACCGTCATCTTGCTCACGCCTTTGGCCCGGGCGGTGCGCATATAGTCCTGCCGGATGATCTCCAGCATGGAGGAGCGGGTGATGCGGGCGATGTTGGCGGCGCAGGAGGCCCCCACCGTAAAGGTGGGCAGGATCAGGTGCTTGAAGGTACCGTACCCGCCTGAAGGCAGCCAGTTCAGGTTCAGCGAGAAGGCGATAATCACGATCAGTCCCAGCCAGAAGGCCGGCATGGCAATGCCCAGCAGGGCCACCACCATGCTCACGTTGTCAAAGATGGAGTTCTGCTTGACAGCGGACACAATGCCCAGGGGCACGGAGATCACCAGGGCGAACATGATGCTGGAGGCGGCCAGGAGCATGGAGGCCGGGAAGCGGTCCAGAAGCTCCGTCAGCACAGAGCGGCCGGTCTTATAGGACGCGCCCAGATCGCCCCGGCAGATGTTGAGCACATACCGGCCGTAGCGGATCGGAAGGGGGTCGTTGAGCCCCTGCTCCTGGCGAAAGCTCTCCAGGGCCTCCTCGGAGGCCATATTGCCCAACACCAGCCGGGCGGGGTCGCCGGGGGTCAGGTCCATGATGAGGAAAATAATCAGAATGACCCCCAGGATCACGGGGATCAGCGTCAGCAGCCGCTTCAGGATGTATTTGTACATAGACGAGTCACCAGCTTTCTCTCGCGGCCGGCACGGGCGGATGCCGCGCCGGGTTCATATGTACGGGCGCGTATTCCCCTCGTACAGGCAGAATACGCGCCCAGGGATTGCGCGCCTTCCGGCACTTACTCGGCGATGGTAATCCCCTGGTACAGGTGGGCCACGATGGAGTAGAGGACGATGCCGTCCACGTTGGCCCGGGTGGCCACCATGCCGTCCTCGGAGTAGAGGGGCCAGACAATGGCGTGCTCGGAGACGAAGTCGTTGATCTGGCTGTAGAAGGCCTGGCGCTCGGCGGGGTCGGACACCCGCAGGGCCTGGGCCATCAGCGTCTCGATCTCGTCGCTGTCGTAGGAGGACCAGTTATAGCCGCCCGCGCCGATGAGGCTGCGGGAGAACCAGGGGCTGTAGGTGTTGTCGGGCTCCGCGTTGGCCACCCACCAGCCCAGGCCGGCCTCGGACTCCGCGCCGCCGCATTTGGCCACCATGGCGCTGTTCTCCAGGATCTCGATGTTGACCGTGATGCCCGCCTGGGCGCAGGATGCCTGGACCACCTGGGCGGCCCTGCTGTTGTTCTCGCCCAGAACGGAGAGGGTGAAGGTAAAGCCGTCGGAATACCCGGCCTCGGCCAGTTTCTCCTTGGCCTTCTCAATGCTGTATTCGTACTTCACAGCGGGATCGGAGTAGCCGATCGCCGCCAGGCCGATGGTGGCGTAGTTGGGCTTGGCGTTGCCGCTGCACTGGACCTGGATGATGGCGTCCCGGTCGATGCAGTGGGCCACCGCCTGGCGCAGCAGCTCGTTGTCAAAGGGAGCCTTGGAGCAGTTGGGGGAAATATAGTGGAGGTCCGTGGAATCGTAGCGCAGGAGCTTGATGTCGCTGTTGGCCTCCAGGCTGCTGACGGAGGTACTGGGGACCTGAAGGACAATGTCCACCTCGCCGGTCTCCAGGGCAATGACGCGGCTGTTGGCCTCGGCGATATATTTGAAGAGCAGGCCCTCGTTCTTGGCCTTGTAGTCCTCGTCATAGTAGTCGGCAAAGCGCAGGATCTGGCATTCGCTGCCCACTCTCCAGTAGTCGTAGTAGTAGGGGCCTGTCCCACAGGGGAATTCGCTGAGGGTCTTCCCCTCCGCCTCCAGCTTCTCCGTGTACTCCTTGGGCACGATGGCCGAGCAGAGGTGGGACAGGGAGGACATGAGGGCGGCGGAGTCGTCGGTCACGGTCAGCTTCAGGGTTAGATCGTCCACGACCTCAATGTTCGTAATCATGGTCAGCAGGTGGGAGCTGAAGCCGGACTGCATCTCCCGCTCCAGACTGAACTTCACATCCTCCGCATTGAGGACATGCCCGTCGTGGAAGGGGACGTTGGGCTTGAGCTTGATCTCTACCGTGTTGGCGTCCAGGTACGTCCAGCTCTCGGCCAGCATGGGTACGAACTCGTTGTTGGTATCCAGCCGGACTAAGTTGTCATAGAGCATGCGGGTCACGTCGCCGGACTGCACGTCGTTGTGGCCGTGAGGATCCAGAGAGGTGATGTCCAGGGACTGGGCAATGACGACAATGCGGCTGAGATCGCCGGTATTGCCAGAGGGAGCGTCGTCTTTGGGGGCGGGGGTCTGGGTATTCTGCGAGGTGTTCGGCTGACTGTTCTGCGGGCTGTCCTGCCGGCTGTCCGAGGGACCGCCGCAGGCCGCACAGGACAGGAGCATACACAGCATCAGTCCAAGCGCGATCAACTTCTTTCTGGTCTTCATTGTAGAATCCTCCTTAAGATAATATGTTAACCAGCTCATACGCCAAATATGAGCGTGCAACCGGAGTGAGGCGCTTGGGACGGGCTACTGGCGGTGCTCCTCCAGCCACCGGAGGGCCGCGCTGGCCATCAGGGCCACGCCGAAGGGCATCGCGTCCTCGTTGAAGCGGACCCGGGGGTCGTGGAGGACCCCGCCGTCGTAGATCTCCTCCGGACCTCCGGCCCCCAGCCAAATATAGCAGCTGGGGATCCTGACGGACAGGTGGGAGAAGTCGTCGGAGGCCAGCTGGGGCGGATTTTTCTGGTTGACCATGCCCAGCTCCGACGCGCAGCGGTCCACCAGGGCGGCCAGCGCCCCGTCGTTGACGCAGGCCGGCGCGTGGGTGGGGAAGGTGACGCTGCACTCCGCCAGGAAGGCGGAGGAGATGGCCTGGGCCACGTTGCGCATTCGGGCCTTGACGTACTCGGCCACCTGGTTGTCCAGGGTGCGCAGCCCGCCGCCCACCAGGGCCGTGTTGGGGATGATGTTATAGGCCAGGGGGGAGCCGCTGTTGAAGTACCCGTTGGAGAGGACGGTGACCTGCCGGCCGTCCACCTCCTTGGTCATCATGGCGGCCAGGGCGTTGCAGATGTGGATGCCCACGTTGATGGGATCCACCCCCTTGTAGGGCATAGCGCCGTGGGTGCCCTTCCCCCGGATCTCAATGCGGTACTCGTCCACCGAGGCGTTGGCCGGGCCGGGCAGGCAGCTGTAGGTGCCCGCGTCCATGCCGTGACCGGGGAGGACGTGGAGTGCCAGGGCCGCGCCCACATGGTCCTTGTCCAGAAGGCCGTGGTCCAGCAACACCTGCATGCCGGCGATGCCCTCCTCGTTGCTCTGGAAGACCAGAAGGACCGTGCCCGGCAGGCTCTCCTCCCGCTCCTTGAGCAGCCGGGCCGCCCCCAGGAGCATGGCGGTATGGATGTCGTGGCCGCAGGCGTGCATCCTGCCGTTGGTGGAGGCGAAGCTCTCCCCGCTCTGCTCCAGCAGCGGCAGGGCGTCCATGTCGGCCCGGAGGAGGAAGGCGTTTTTCCCCTCCTTCCCGCGTATGCGGGCGACAATGCCACCGTTCTCCACGATCTGGTAAGGGATCGAAAGCTCCTGTAGCTGCGAGGCGACAAAAGCCGTGGTTTGGGGCAGTTCGAAGTGCAGTTCCGGCATTTGATGCAGGGTCCGCCGGCAGGAGATCAGATACTCCCTCAGTGCTTCGGCAGAAACTTTCGTGTCCATAGGCAGATGTGCTCCTTCCCAATGTGTGCCCTGTTTTTTTCTGGTATATGTATTATATACTTTACAAACCATCCGGACAAATATATAATCTATATGGGGAACATATGAAATCCATATGTAGAAAAAAGAGATCAAAATATCCGGGAGCGGTCCGGGTTTTCCAAGTTTTATACCAGCAAAATTCAAGACACAGGGGGTGAAGCCGTGGATATTCAGCATCTGACATACGCTCTGGAGGTTCGTAACTGCGGCTCGATCTCAAAGGCCGCCCAGCGTCTGTTCATGGCGCAGCCCAATTTAAGCAACGCCATCAAGGAGCTGGAGCGCGAGACCCACACCGTCATTTTCAAACGCACCAACCGGGGCATCGAGACCACCAAGGAGGGGGAGGAGTTCCTCCGCCACGCCAACGACATTGTCAACCAGTTTCGCGCCCTGGACCGGATCTATGTGGAGCAGTCCGCCTCCTTTGTCAAGGCCTCCATCACCACCATGCGCTCCTCCATCATCTGTGACCGCCTGATCCGCTATATCAACCACCTCAACAGCCAGGACCTCTTCTTCCGCATCCACTTCCGGGAGGCCACCAACGAGGAGGTCATCGATGACGTGAACACGGGCCGCGCCACCATCGGTATCCTGCGGGCGAATACCTCCAGCTTCGACTACTTCTGCTATCAGGCCAAAGCCAACCAGTGCCTCGTGCAGCCCGTGCCCTCCAGCCGGTACACCGTGCTCATGTCCAGGGACCACCCTCTGTCCAGGGAGGACGAGCTGACGCTGGACATGCTCAAGCCCTATACGGAGGTAATCCACGGCGACTTCGAGATCCCCTGGTATATGTACTCCGACGCCTACTCCTCCGGCGCCCTGGAGCCAGGGGCGGAGAAGGTGCTCTTCGTCTATGACCGCGGCACGCTGATGGACTGCATCCGGAATCTCCACGGCGCCTACAGCTGGACCATCTCCACCATGCCCGAGAGCCTGGAGATCAACGGCCTGATTGAGAAGCCCTGCAAGGGGTACGACATGGAGGGCCAGGAGGCCATTATCTACAAGAGCTCCACCCCCCTGACCCAAAAGCTTCTGGATCTGATCGCCTACCTCAGCCAGGCGTCGGAATAACCTCCTCATATCGGGAAAATATACGCCTATATGGAGTTCATATAAGCCGTCCGCCCCGGTCCATGGTATAGTAAGGGTATCTGGGCGGAGCGCCGACGCTCCGCGGAACAGGAGGAGCAGCCATGTACAAGCATCTGCGCGATATCCTGCGGGATCTCTGCCTCACCCCCGCGCCATCAGGCTTTGAGCTGGAGATCGTGAGGAAGACCGCAGCCTATCTACAGCCCCACTGCGAAACCGTGGAGATGGACCCGGTGGGCAACGTGGTTGGGAAAATTTCCGGGAGAGACCCCTCCCTGCGGCCCGTGATGGTCAACGCCCATCTAGACCGGGTGGGGTTCATCGTCTCCCACATCATGGAGAAGGGGTATCTAAAGCTGTGCAATATCGGCACCCCCAACGAGAAGGTCCTGCCGGGCCTCACGCTGTCCGTACGGAAAAAGGACCGCTCCGGATGGGTGGAGGCAGTGGTGGGCACGAAATGCGCCCACCTGATGACGGTGGAGGACGCGGCCCGTGCCCCGAAGCTGGCGGACTGCATGATCGATATCGGCGCGGACTGTGCGCAGCAGGTCCGGGAGCTGGGGGTGGAGGTGGGCTCCCCGGCGGTCTACACGCCGGCGTTCTCCTGCCTGACGGACACCCGGGTGTGCGGCACGGCCCTGGACAACTGCGGCAGCGTGGCGGCCCTGATTGACTGTGCCAGACTCCTCCGGGAGGAGCGGCCGGAGCGGGACGTCTATCTGGTGGGGAATGTCTGGGAGGAGTACAACCAGCGGGCCACCACCATCCCGGTCCGGCGGTATGACCCGGTAGCGGTCATCAATATGGACATGCTGCTGGCGGGGGACACCCCGGACGTGGAGGGGCGCTTTGACGGCGCGGTGGGCCAGGGCCCCATGGTTTCCTGCTTCAATTTCGCCGGCTTCGCCGGGTGCATCGCCCACGACGGCCTGCTCCGCCTGACGGAAGAGGCGGCCAGGGAGGCCGATACCGGGATGCAGCGGTATGTGTGCGTGGGCGGACTGGGTGACAACGCCTACGCCATGCTGGAGAACGATGGCCCGGCGGTGATTGAGATCGGCAGCCCGGTCCGCTACGCCCACTCCGCCAGGGAGGTGGCCGACCTGCGGGATATCGCCCGGCAGGCGGTCCTGGTGTCCGGCGTGGTCCGCCGGATCGGCCCGGACTTCCGGCAGGGCCGGTTTGCCTAGCGCCGTCTGGGACAGACCGCAAAGAAAACGAAATACTTTGATGGAGATAAGGTGAGGCCAAGGCCGCCGGATGGCGGTCTTGGCCTCGGGTATATGCGGGAAAGAGAGAGGGTTATCGATTTATCAGGTCTCGCCGATGTTGTCCGGCGTCAGGACGATGGGATCCAGCTTGCCGGGGTTGTCCTTGCGGTAGCGCTCCATGAGCACCAGCACCACAACACCTACGACCATGTAGGCCACCAGGGACATCCAGCCGGTGAAGTCCAGGGACAGAGAGGACGCGATGACGACCCACACGGACACAGCCATGCCCAGGATCAGAAAGCCGTTCCCCAGAGGAGCCTTGTAGGGGCGGGGCCACTCAGGATGAAGCTTGCGCAGCCGGAGGGCGTCAAAGCAGACCATGAAGTAAACGAGGCCCGCCGCGATGCAGGACACCGCGTAGATATACTGCACCCAGTTGCTGGCAGAGAAGATGCAGAAAAAGACGGTGAAGATCAGCACCACGATGTTGGCGATGTAGGGCTGGCCGTGCTTGTTCAGCTTCTTGAAGGCGGGGGGCAGCATGTTCAGCTGGGCGGAGCCGTAGAGCACACGGGCGGAGGAGGTCCAGAAGCCCATGAAGGTGGTGAAGCCGTGGAGAGAACCGGCGATCAGCGCACCCCAGGCGAAGATCATGGGCAGGCCCAGGGAGCGGATCAGCTCCGGCTCGGGCATGGACATCTCCGCAAGCTCGCTCCAGGGAGCCATGCCGCCGATGGCGATGACCACGATGGCGTAGAGAATGGAAGGAATGAACAGGGCCGCCAGGATGACCTTCCACATGTTCTTCACCGGGAAGGTGGTCTCCTCGATCATCGTGGGGGTCATCTCAAAGCCGATGTACTTGATGGTCAAAACGCCGGAGGCCAGGAAGATGCCGTATCCGCCGTTGGGGAACCAGCCGCCATGGCCCAGCAGGTTGTCCACGCTCCACTTGCCGCTGGTGAAGAAGAGGATCGTGATGCAGACGGAGATGCCCACCATAGCGTAGAAGAAGATGTTGCTGAGGGTGCCGGAGATGGAGATGTTGAAGTTGGAGACGATGTACCAGATCACGCACATGGCGATGGCCACCAGCATGGTCTGGGTGGTGGTGAAGTCAATGAAGAAGCCCAGAGCCGTGGTGAGGATGAAAGCGCAGATGGGCGGCTCCACGATCTGGATGAGGAACATAAGCCACTGCATGCACCAGCCCAGGCGGTGGTTGGTGGCGTTTGCCGTCCAGACCGCCACGGAGGAGGAGAAGGGCAGCATGGCCACCATCTCCGCGAACGCCAGGCCCACCGGCACCAGAAGCACCGCCAGCCCCAGGAAGATAAACGCCGCGCCCGGACCGGTCAGGGAGTACCAGTAGGGGCTCTCCGCCAGCCAGCCGCCGATGACGGAACCGGCCGCGATGGCAATCAGGGTCATCATGCCCAGACTTTTTTTCAGGTGGTTTCCTTCGTTTTGCTTATTCATTCTCTTATATCTCCTTCCTGATGAGAAATTGTACTATTCCTCCACACGCTTGAAGACAGCCGGCTCCACCGTCGGCTCAATCTGTAGGGTAAAGCCCGCGATATCGCCGGTAAAGGGGTCCATGTAGTAGGAAATGGGGGCGGTGAGCACGGTGGTGTCCTCCTTGATCCGATGGGCCTTGAACACGTCGTAGTGCCAGTGCTCCATGCGCACCGGCATGTCCTTGAAGCGCAACACCAGCTCGCCGTCCTTCTCCTCCACGTGGTAGGTGCCGTAGCCGGGGTGGTGGAACGCGCCGGTGTAGGCGGAGAGGGGATGAGTGGTCCCCGCGCCCGCCACAGGCGCGGGCTTGTCCTTGAAGAGGTCCACGTCCCAGTGGTAGTAGAAGGCGTCGTACTTGCCGTTCCACTGGTGCAGCCTCTCCCCCCAGTCCACGGCGGGATCGCCCAGCAGCCGATCGAAAACGGTGTAGCAGCTGGTCATGAGAATGGGCATGTTCAGGGGCTTGTGGACGTTCATGGCCAGCATGATGACTATGTTCTCGTCCGGCAGGAAGCCCTCCAGGGTGCAGAATCCCTCGATCTCGCCGGTGTGCCAGACGAACTTGCGGCCCCGGTAGTGCTGGATGAACCAGGCCATGCCGTAGCTACCGTCGGTGTCCACCTCCGGGAAGCGCCAGGGGAACATGTGCATGGGGGCCTGCATGTGGTGCATCTCCCGCATGTTCTTCTCCGACACCAACCGCTTGCCCTGGTATACGCCCTCGTTGAGATGGAGGGTGAGCCACTTGAACATGTCCTCCACATTGGAGACCACGCCGCAGGCTCCCCCCGCCACGTCCATCTCCCAGGGCTCTACGGGCACAGCGCCCCTGCCGTCCTCCCAGTTCCAGTAGCCCTGGGCGTGGTTGGGCTGCTCATACATCTTGCGGGCGGAGAGCATGCTGGCATCCATGCCCAGAGGCTTGAAGATCCGGTTTTCGATGAGGCTCTCCCAGCTCTCGCCGGTGACCACCTCCGCGATGGATCCAATGGCGGAGTAAATGGTGTTGTTGTACTGGGTCACCGTGCGGAAGGGGGCGTTGGGCTTGAGGTAGCGTAGGCGCATGAGCAGGTCCCGCTTGGTGATGCCGGGATCCGGCCACATGGCCTCGTGGGGGGCCAGGCCAGTGCGGTGGGTCAGCATGTCCCGCAGCGTACAATCCCGGGTGGCGAACTCGTCGTACATGGCGAACTCCGGGATGAACTCACGGATGGGCCTGTCGTAGTCCAGGATGCCGTCGTCCACCAGCATGGCGATGAGGCAGGAGTTGAAGGACTTGGAGCAGGAGGCGATGCCATAGAGGGTGTTCTCGTCCGCGGGCAGCTTCTTCTCCACGTCGCGGTAGCCGCAGCCGCCCTTGGTGAGCACCTTGCCGTCCTTCATCACGCCATAGCTGAAGCCGGGAATACCCCAGTACTCCATCTCGGCGGGCAAAAAGTCGAATAATTTGCTGTAATCCACTTCTGTTACCAACCCTTTCTGTCAACCCAGAGCCGCAAGCAGCTCGTCCGTGGTGACCACATGGCAGTAGATATTGTTGAGGATCTCCAACTCGTTTTGCTGGATCTGCTCCGTGGAGGCGCGGCAGGCGTCCTCGATCAGCCACACCTTGAAGCTTTCGTCGGCCAGACTGCGCACGGTGCCGGACACGCACTGGTCCGTGAGCACGCCGGTGACCACCACAGTGTCAATGCCCATGTTGTGCAGCAGCAACCGCAGGTTTGTCCCCGTCAGGGCGCTGTCGGTGGTCTTGCTGACCACGATCTCGTCCTCCAGCGGGGCCAGCTCCGGAACGATCTCCGCCAGCGGGTCGCCGGGCGGGAGCAGCAGCTCGTTGTAGCCGGTGGCCTTCTGGTCCAAGGAGCGGTCGCTGCCGGACTTCTTCTGGCACTGGATCTTGGCGAAGACCACCTCCATGTTGTGGGCACGAAAGTAGTCCAGCAGGCGCTTGTTGTTGGGGACAACCGTGGTGTCGATGGCCTGATAGAACTGCTCCCAGCGCGCGGCATTGGCCTTCTCCACCTCCGTGGGGTTTTCCAGCTTGGGGCGCGTGATGAACACGTGCTGCATGTCGATGACCAGCAGCGCGGTCTTGGCCGGCTCCACCTGGATCGTTCCGTAGTCGTTGTCGTTTTCGTAGTAGAAAGATACGTGTCTGTCGTTTACTTTCAAGTCCTGTCCCTCCTTTTCATTTATCAAATCAAAAAAGCCACAACGATTCACCATCGTTGCAGCCTTCTTGCCGCTTTCAATGCACCCTGTTGTGCATGAAACGCACTCTATGATATTTTGTATCTGCTATTTATAGCTAGTATATTTCAATTAGAGAAAAAAGTCAAGAGGATTTTCAGCTTCTTTTTCCCAAACGGATTCACCGGTACGATCAGAGAGGATTGACGGGAGATAAAAATCAGGGTATAATGGCGGAAAAACAGGAGAAGATGACTAATGAAAAAGAATGTTATTGTGGTTGATGATGAGCCGATCATCCGGCTGGATCTGCATCAGATGCTGGAGGAGCTGGGCTATGAGGTCATCGGGGAGGCATCCGACGGCTTTGACGCAGTGGAGCTCTGCCGGAGCAGGCATCCGGACATTGTGCTGCTGGATCTGGAGATGCCGGTTTTCAGCGGCATGTCTGCGGCAGAGACCATTCTAACGGAGAATCTGGCAGACTGCGTGGTTATCTGCACCGCCTTTGCGGACGAGGAGTTTCTAACGCAGGCCGGGCAGGCGGGCGTCAGTGGATATCTGGTCAAGCCAATTGAGCAGCGGATGCTACGTCCTACACTGGAGGTCGCCTACGCCCAGAGTATGCGTCTGGCGGAATCTGACCGGGCGGCGGCGGAGTCGGAGCGCCGGTGGAAGGAGAGCCGGCTGGTGGAGCGCGCCAAGGGACAACTGGCCCAGGACCGACGGATTTCCGAGGCGCAGGCCTATCGAGAGATGCAGCAGATGGCCATGGGTAAGCGTACCACCATCGCGATCATTGCCCAGGCGGTGCTGGACCAGAGCAGCCAGCACGACGCGGTAGGCCGCGCAAAGGCGCGCCTGATGCGGGAGAAGCGGCTGAGCGAGGACGCCGCCTACAAGCTCCTGGCCCAGTCTGCCCGGCAGCGAGGGACGCCGATTCAGGAGGAGGCCAAAAGAATACTGGCAGGAGGGACCCTTAAATGAACCGGGACGAGCTCCGGCGGCGCGCCGGTCTGGACGAAGCTGCTCTGGACCGTCTGGAGCAGATCGGGAGCCTGTTGCCTCTCATGGCAGATCTGGCTGGGGCGGATCTGTTTGTGGATTGCATGGAGAACGGCCGGATGTTCGTGGCCGCCCAGGCGGGTCCCAGCTATATGCCCTCCGCATACCGCACAAGTGTGCTGGGCTGCTATGCCGAGCGGACGGACGAGCCCGCAGTCTACCGGGCCATGGAGACTCGCACGCCGGTGCGGGACATCAAGGCGGTGACGCAGGAGGACAGCGTTGTACGCCAAGATGTGGTGCCCATTACAGATGGAACTGGCCGCGTGATCGGCACGCTCATCAGCGAGCGGGACGTGAGTCGGGACATTCGCCGGGAGAAAAAGTACGAGGCCATGGTCCGGCGGGTGGGAATGGAGGGCAGAGAAATGGCCTCCGCAGAGACTGTAGCCCGGCGGGAGGCGCACCACCGGATCAAAAACCATCTGCAAATGATCGCCAGCATGATGAACCTCCAGGCACGTCAGACGGACAGCCCGGAGGTGCGCCGCGCCTTTCAGGAAAATACCGCCCGCATTCTGAGTATTGCGGCAATTAACGAGCTGCTGACCTCTCATATGAGCAGGACTGTCTCCCTTTGGGATTTTCTGGAGAAGCTGCGGCACAATCTGATGCTGCTGTACGGCGCGAAGATGTCGGCTGATCTACTGCTGGAAGGAGACAACGTGCAAGTTGATCCCGACCAGGCTACCGATCTCGCCTTGGTGGTCAACGAGCTGGTCTCCAATGCCTACCGCCACGCCTATGCCGGCAGGGAAGGCGGCACGGTGCGGATTCTGCTCAAGCGTGGGGAGAAGTACTCGTCAATCACGGTACAGGACGACGGCACCGGCATGCCCCACTGTCAGGAGGAGACCGGGGGACTGGGCCTGAATATTGTAAAAATGCTGGTGCGAGATAAACTGGGGGGCAAGATCTATGTGACCTCCAACAAAGGCGGTACCACGGTTACGGTTGACTTCCGGATGAAGCCTGTGATGGAGGAGATTTGAGGGGGCGGAGCGCGGGAGAAGGCGGCCCTCATAGTGCCGAAGCCTGCACCGGAAAAAAATATATTGTGCTTTTCAGATACAGATGTTATCGTCCGGCGGGTTGCGGATTTCTGGAGTATCAGTCAGCGTCTTGCAGCGGAAGCCGGTAGTGGAGTGGTGCCGTTAATGCCCAGGGCGGACAGATTGCGGCGCAGGTGGGAACCACCCCGGCGGCATGGAACGCCGGGGTACTCTCCCTTATCTGCCACAGCTTTCCGAAACGGTGATTTTGCCTATCGCCGGACTGGTGCCGGCCTTTGTTGCCACCTATGAGCGCATTCAAATGCTCCTTGAAAAACAATATGCACGACGATGTATTTCAAATGCATCAAATACAACATACAGTCAGCTCATTTGCAGCACAAATGAAATGGCTGATGAAAGGACGGCTACAGATGGAAGAATTGAGGAAATCATTCTTTCTGATTTGATATTTGTTTGAAATATATTAATTCTGGAAAATATGATGAGCAGTTGTACAAACAACGAAATCAGGTCGAGAGCTTGTTTAGGCGTATCAAACGCTTTCGCCGCATTTTCACCCGCTATGATAAACTCGATGTTGTCTTTCTCGCCTTTGTCTATTTCGCGCTGATTACTGACGTTCTTATGTGAACAGATCCTAAGGAATAGTATAAGTGCTGTCCCCTCTTGCGTTCTGCCTGAACTGTGGTATCATTTTTGCTGTCCATAGTGATTGCCCTCCCAGGTAGTAATGGTGGTTTCCAATAGCCATTTTACCGCGGCGCAGCCACTATGGGCTTTTTCTTAAGTGTCCAACTTCGTTTTACAATAGACCGAAATAAAAAATTCCTTTCTAAATACGATTAAAGATGTTATTATGGACAAATACAGATACACGGCGATAGCAGTGTTATAAAAAGGAGGAAGGACGATGGCAGATTTTTATGAGACTGTACGAACAGTATTGAAGGAAGATGAGAGGTTTGTGGCAGAAGACGGCACATTCCTACGCAATGCGGTCTGCGAAGCTGCGATGAAGATGGACAAACAATTGATTCGGCTTCTTCTTAAGAATGAAGAAACGCGCAGCCGTTTTTTCACGGATGTAGATGACATCAAAGTTTTTGATAAAACGGAGTTTGCTTGGGTGATCAACAATCGGCAATTTCTTCCAGACAGCTATACTCGCTTTAAGAACAAAATCGGACTTGCTGATGAGAATGGAGAGATGCTGTCTGCATCCGGCAAGGTTGAACTCGTGTTTCCGTACAAAGATTGCATTCTTGAGGGCGGTCAGACAAAAGAAGATCAGAAGCGCAGCGAGATTTTCTATAATGAATCTTTGGCGCCCAATGAAGTTGACAGGCTGCTTTATCCTAAGGTATTTGCTGGGGCCAAGAGGTTTTCAATAGAAGAAAACAAAGTTGTTGAAGCACAAACCGACGAATTTATTAGCACTGATAATTTAATAATCAAGGGAAACAACCTGCTGGTATTGGCCTCGCTATTAAAGCGATATGAAGGCAAAATAAAGTGCATATACATTGACCCGCCATACAATACGGGGTCAGATAGCTTTGGATACAATGATAAGTTTTTGCGATCCACCTGGCTCTCTTTTATGAAAACCCGACTCCAACTGTCGCGCAGACTTCTTGCGAGCGATGGGATTATATTGATTCAGTGCAGTTTTCATCAATACCCCTATTTGCGTGTCCTTGCTGATGAGATTTTACGAGAAACTTGCCATCAATTTGACATGAACACTCTGGTTCGACATCCGGATCGAAGTTTGACCAGCGATAAAGAGTTCAACGACGTCGTTGAATATACCCTGATCTATGCAAGAAGTGAATCTTTCAAGATGCCAAAACGAGAAATCGCCAAAACGGAGAAAGACTATAAATATGATATTGCTCTGCCGCAAATTCCCCATGAAACGATTTCGCTGGGTGGAAAAGATGTAAAGGTGTATCTCCCGAATACTGTAACGATCACTTGTAAAGCGGGACATATCGGCGGATTGAAATCTATGTCTATACGAGGAAGCATTCGAGAGAAAAATTCAAGCGGCCGCTTTTATGTTGCATATCTGGAAAAATTAATTAATCAGTACCCGGAGGGAACTTTTTTTGCGGTACCCGGCATGGGAGACGATGGGCTGCCGTTTAGGCTGTTTGAGCTTCCCAAAAACGGGAATAAAAATGGCATTTATTATCCTGGTAAGCCTACTAACGCCGATGTAACGCGGATTCCTTATCCAAACTTTATGGATTTTGTGCAGCAGTATAATTTGGTTAATGACGAGGGTGGATATTCATTCCGAAACGGGAAAAAGCCGGAGGAATTCATTGCATTTTATCTGGATATTTTTACAAATAAAGGCGATCTTGTGCTTGACTTCTGCCTTGGATCTGGGACAACCGCGGCAGCTGCTCACAAAATGGGCAGACATTATATTGGCATAGATCAAATGGACTATATCGATTCGATTGCAGTGCCTCGACTGTGCGGAGTCATCTCCGGTGAGCAGAGCGGCATTTCAGAGCAAATGAACTGGAGGGGTGGAGGTTCTTTCGTATATTGTGAACTCGTGAAGCTGAACCAAGCGTTTGTTGACGAGATTGAAGCTGCGGCAAACAGTGAGACCTTATCCGGCATTTACAGCAGAATAGTGAAATCTGGCTTCATCAGCTGCAAAGTAAAACCAGCAGACATTGAGGGCGCTGCCGAAGATTTTTCTGTGCTCAGTCTTGATGAACAAAAGCGCTTTCTCATGGAACTTCTTGACAAAAATCTACTGTATGTCAACCTTTGCGATATTGATGATGAAGAATTTGACATTGGTGATTCCGATAAGGCTTTCACAAAAAGTTTCTATGGGGAGGGCTGATTATGGCGTTTTTATATGAAAAAATAGATGCCTTTCGGGAAGCCGGACTTAATGTGGAGATGCCCCGATACATACCGGAAAACCTAAATCCGTCCTTTGAACTGCGTCCCTATCAAAAGGCCGCTTTTGAAAACTTTATTACCTACTTTGAGAACCGGCTATGCCAGAAGCCAACACAGGTTCTTTTTCATATGGCCACTGGCAGCGGAAAAACACTCATTATGGCAGGCCTAATGCTATACCTGTACAAGCAGGGATATCGAAACTTCCTATTCTTTGTCAACCTCTCGAACATTGTGGAAAAGACAAGGGAGAACTTTCGTAATCCAGCGTCTTCCAAGTATCTGTTTGCGAAGGAAATTGCTCTTAACGGTGAGCACATCTCCATTTGTGAGGTGCAAAACTTTCAGGTGTGTGACAAGAACGCTATCAATATTTGTTTTGCCACCACACAGGGACTCCATATGGATATGTGGACAGCAAAAGAGGGCGGGATGTCTTTTGATGATTTTGACGGCAAGAAGGTCGTGCTGATTTCCGATGAGGCACACCACCTGAATGTTGATACAAAGAAGAAAATGTCCGCAGAGGAAGAGTCGCGCTACCATTCTTGGGAGCAGACGGTTAAAAGCATCTTCAGCAGAAATGCTGACAATATTCTTCTTGAGTTTACCGCTACATGTGATCTTGAAAATCCGGCAATACGTGCCGCCTACGAGAACAAGATTATATTTGACTATACTCTCGCAAAGTTCTACAACGATAGGTACTCCAAAGATATTATTACGCTTCGCTCAGATCTTTCGGTTATGGAAAGAGCATTGCAAGCGCTTGTCCTCAGTCAGTATCGCCTGAAGGTATTTCAGGATCACCGGCTTAGTATTAAACCGGTGGTGCTTTTTAAGGCGGCTAAAATTGCAGACAGCAAGAATTTTATGGCAGAGTTTTTGGAGATGATAAATAAGCTGACAGGATCACAACTGCATCATCTTTACACTGCTTCCAATAATGAGGTCCTGCAAAAAGCGTTTGCCTACTTTGCAGGCAATGGCATTTCCTTTGATACATTGGCATCAGAGCTGCGGGATGACTTTTCGGAGGGACATTGTGTCTCCGTAAACGATGATAAAGACGCAACGCAGAAACAAATCCTCCTGAACTCTCTTGAAGATGCCGGTAACCCGTACCGAGCCATCTTTGAAGTCAAAAAGCTGGATGAAGGATGGGATGTTTTAAATCTTTTTGATATCGTTCGTCTCTATGAAACGAGACAATCTGGCAGCAAAAGCATATCACCGGCCACAACTGCAGAGGCACAGCTCATCGGACGTGGAGCAAGGTATTGTCCATTCCGGGTAGATGGTGAGCAGCCAAAGTTTCAGCGAAAATTTGATGGGGATATAAACTGTGAACTGCGTGTATGCGAGACACTTTATTATCATTGCCAGAATGATCATCGCTATGTTGCGGAATTACGCAATGCGCTTCGTGAGATTGGTCTTGATTCTGATAAAATCGTACAGCGTGAGTATGTGCTTAAAGAATCGTTTAAGGCAGACGATCTCTACACACATGGCTTGATTTTCATTAACGATAGAGTTATAAAAGAACGCAAAGATGTGCGGGGATTCCCACCTGCCATCCGAGTTGGTCTATACCGCTTTCGAGCCGCCACAGGCGCATCGGGTACGGATGCAGTTATGAAGGAGGTCTCCTGTAATGACGCGCCTGTACATCTAAAAACGGCTCATATGTCCATTAAGGAAATCGCTGCAATCAACTACGCGGTTGTGAACAAGGCGCTAATGAAGTATCCGATTTATCAATTCAACACCCTGCGGTCATATTTCCCGAATGTCTCATCCACACGGCAGTTTATCACAGATGATGACTACCTTGGCGCTATCCACATTGACATTCAAAGTAAAGATGAGCAGCCTACAATGGAAACTCTTTATGCGGCGGTTTTCTATGTGCTTGGCGAGATAGCCGGCTTAATTCCTGGTATTGAGAAAACCTACATGGGTACAAAAGAATTTAGAGCACGAAATATCTGCGATGTCTTTCGCAATAAAATAGTGAACTATACTGATCCGCACGACGGCGGCGTTGGTGTTTCGCAGAACGATCCATCAGTAAATAGTGATTGGAGAATTGACCTCTCTGCAGAGGAGTGGTTTGCCTATACCGACAACTATGGTACTTCAGCGGAAAAAGTATTTGTAGCCTACTTCCGAGGGTATGTCGATAATCTGAAAAAAATTTATAATCGGATTTACCTTGTCCGAAATGAGCGCGAGGTTCACATTTACTCGTTTGAGAATGGCGAGCGATTTGAGCCGGACTATGTTTTGTTTCTGCAAAGGGAGAAGGCGGACGGATATGAGCAGCTGCAAATCTTTATTGAGCCGAAGGGCACACATTTGCTGGCACAAGATGCCTGGAAAGAAAAGTTCCTGCTCCAATTGAAGGACAATGCCATCCCCGTAACTGTATTTGCGGATGACAATGATTATAAAATATGGGGATTCCATTTCTTTAATCAGGATGCCAGAATGAAGGAGTTTGAATCGGACTTGCTGTCTGCTGCGAGGTTATAGGAAGATATATGTTGTAAAGGGTGAATGTGAGAGCCTGTTTAAAATCTCCCCGCGCATGTCTTGGCGGCGTATTTTCCGCCCTGACTGCGTTAAAAATCCTTGCCATCCGTCAGGATGCCTGCGGATTTTTGCCTTGCAGGGCAAAAAATCCACTCGCCAATCCATACACGTCGAGATATTAAACAGGCTCTGAGAATTTGCATGGATAGCGTCTACACAAGAAGTTTGGATTGTGATAAAATGGAAATATCTAAAAAGACGTGAGAGAGAAAGATGGATGCATCCTATCACAGACATGGTATAAATGACAAAGTATAGGAGTTGCTTGAACCGCATTTGTCCGGGCAACGAGGCCAGCGGGGCGGGATTGCTCAGGATAACCGCCGTTTTATCAACGCAGTATTTTGGGTTCTGCGAACTGGAGCGCCCTGGCGTGACCTGCCTCCCGATTACGGGAAGTGGGGCAGTGTTCATCAGCGGTTTATCCGTTGGCGTAGAAAAGGTGTTTGGGAAAAACTCCTGGAAATTCTGGTTGATGAGCCGGATTATGAATGGCTGATGATCGACGCCAGCCATATCAGGGTGCATCCCCACGCAGCGGGAGCGAAAGGCGGCAATCAGGATATGTCCAAGACAAAAGGGGGCTTAACACCAAAATACATCTGGCCGTGGATGCGCATGGTATGCCAATCCGAATCCTTATTACAGAAGGTACCCGAGCAGATTGTAAAGAAGCTGTCCACCTGATAGAAGGCATTTCCGCAGAAACTCTGTTGGCAGACAGGGGTTATGACACAAATGATATCCTGTCCTATGCGGTTTCAGCGGGGATGGAACCCGTGATTCCACCGAAGAAGAATCGTAAAGAACAGCGCGGCTATGACAAATATCTCTATAAACTGCGTCACCTGGTAGAAAACTGCTTTCTGCCTTTGAAACGCTGGAGAGGTATTGCCACCCGCTATGTCAAGACCTCAGACGCTTTTATCGCCGCGGTACATGTTCGTTGTATCGTTATTTGGACTGCTATACGCGCTTAATACGTGTAGACACTATCTAGTATCTTATCAAGTTAGTAAATAGAAGTAATATAAGCGTAGAGGATGTGGTAAAGTATCATCGGGTGATGAAAAGTGAAGCATAAATATATCGTGACATTAATGGAAGAAGAACGGCAGGAACTGCGTGTGCTGGTAGAAAAGGAACAGACCCAAGGATATCGGATCAAACACGCACAAATACTGCCTGGCTGAGCACCAGGTCCCAGTTCTGAACCGCACCCCGTCAAGAGGACAGAAAAAATATAAAGATTTTTCACAAGGCGGCAGGCCTGCCGCCCTGTGGCAATCGGAGATTCGGGTAGTCTGCTGCGCAGGCAACCCGAATTTCCGGTTTTTGTTAGGGGCTGTTCACATAAATGCAATTGTGATAAAATAAAAGGCTGAAGCTAACAATAGAACAATATGAGCAGATCAAAGACTGCTTTCCCAAACAGCGGAAGCCAGCAAAAATTAGTTACCTGGAAGTGTTGAACGCAGTGCTGTACATCGTAGAAAACGGGTGCAAATGGGAGAGCCTGCCCAAAGAATACGGAGATTGGCATGTGATCTACGTCCGGGCAAACCGCTGGGCAAAAAAGGGAGTCCTGCATTTGCAGCAGTTGGGTATCATCCAGATCCAAGTAAATGTGGTGAGCCTGACACATTGGAAGTACAGCGGTGGGTAAATGAATACCTGCGCGGCATCCTTGGGGGAAGGTGCGCCGGACGGAGCAGGCAGCGCCCTGACCGGGCAGGGCGCTGATTTTTGATGGCGGTTTGATACAAGAAAAACAAATGGTGACAAATTTTCCAGGGCTCTTGTGTTATATTTTCATCTCAGGTATAATAGAATAACGGTTTATCCGGATTCTGACAGCGAAGCGAGGAGCCATGACCCATGAGCCGCAACAAAAGAAAGACCTCTGCCCTCCAGGCAGTGGCTGTCACCACCATCAGCGCCCTCTTTATTCTCACCGCTCTGTTTGGCCTCTACAAATGCTTTTCCCAGGAGCCCACCCTCCGCCCCAGCGGGCCCGCAGCGCCGGACCCGGACCCCTCCGCCGCCCAGGAGCCGGAGAATCCGGAGGATGACGCCCGCCCCCTCTCCTCCGAGGAGCGGAAGGAGCACTTCTACACCGTCCTGATGGCGGGGCTGGACGATGAGAACGGCGGCAGCGACACCAACCTGCTGATGGCCCTGGACGCGGAGAACGGGACCATCAATGTGGTCAGCCTGCCCCGGGACACGCTGCTCAACGTGTCCTGGTCCGTGAAGAAGCTCAACAACGCCTACCACCACGGCGGCATCAGTCAGACCAGGACGGAGGTGTCCCGCCTGCTGGGCATCCCGGTGGACTACTATGTCACCGTGGATCTGCGGGCGTTTGTGGAGCTGGTGGACGCCATTGACGGCGTGGACTTCGACATCCCTGTGGACATGGACTACGACGATCCGGAGCAGGACCTCCATATCCACTTCAAGAAGGGCCCCCGCCACCTCACCGGCCAGCAGGCCCTGGAGGTGGTCCGCTGGCGGCAGAACAACGACGGCACCGGCTACGCCACCGCAGATATCGGCCGCATCGGCACCCAGCAGGCATTTCTCACGGCGGTGGCCAAGCAGACCCTTCAGGTCTCCAACCTGGACAAGATTCCGGAGATGGCGGAAATCTTCTCCACGCGGGTGGAGACGGATCTGAAGCTGGCCAACCTCATCTGGATCGGGGAGCAGGCCCTGTCCATGGGCAGCGACAGCATTGCCTTCCACACCCTGCCCGGCGACGGCGCGGGGTACTACAAGGGCGGCTCCTACTACGTGCTGGATCCGGAGGGCGTCCTGGAGCTGATAGACACCTATTTTAACCCCTACAAGCGGCCCCTGACCCGGGAGGATATGGACATACTGGTCCCCTGACCGGCGGGACGGGGACAAAAGGACGAGGAGAGGAGCTTGCCTATGAAGCGCCGCGTTTTGCCCCTGATCCTGGCGGTTCTGCTGCTGGGGCAGGGGACCGCCTATGCCCTTGCCCCTGTGCGGACCTACGAGGACCAGTTTGCCGACGTGCCGGCCGGGGCGTGGTACTATGACAACGTCCGCTGCCTCTACGAGCTGGGCCTCACCAACGGCCACGGCCGGGAGGACCGCTTTGCCCCCTCGTCTGAAATCACCGTGGCAGAGGTGCTGGCCATGGCCGCCCGCCTTCGCAGCCTCTACGACTGGGGCGACGGCGAGGCTGGCCCGGCGGCCTTTGACGGGGAGGCGTGGTACGAGCCCTATGCGGCCTACTTGCAGTCCCTGGGCGTGATCGGGCAGGAGTTCGAGGGGGCCGGCGAGCGGCCGGCCAGCCGGGCGGAGATGGCCCATGTGCTGGCCGGGGTGCTGCCGGCGGAGCTGTTTGAACCCGTCAATCAGGCCGTCGTCACCGCCGGACACCTGAACCGCAACTACATCACCGACGTCACCGCCGACACCCCCTACGCCGCGGACATTCTCCGGCTGTACGCCTGGGGCATTCTGGACGGCGTGGACGGGACAGGCTCCTTCCTCCCCGGGGACAGCATCCCCCGCAGTCAGGTGGCCGCCATGGTGACCCGGCTGGTGTACGATGAGCTGCGCATCCGGCTGAACTGGGACTACGCCTCCGCCTACAGCCGGGCGGGCACGGCCTTGCAGGATCTGGTCTGCAGCGACGGCACGTTCTTCCCGGCCCCGGGCACGCTGGAGGAGATCCATGCGGACGTGCGCTATATGCTCTCCCGGGGGGAGCGGCGGGTTGTGCTCGACTACCCCCAGGAGACCCTGACCAAGGAGGCCGTGGACGAACTGACCCAGGCCTTTCTCCACACGGCCCGGCTGTATGTGGAGCAGACCTACAACAACATCGTCTGCGCCTACTCCACCCGCTCCGGCGTGGTGTCCATGACCTTCTCCAGCAGCCTCTACGGGGATGAGCTGCTGGAGGACTACCGGCAGGCCACGGCGGACTATGCCGCCTCGGTCCATGACCAGCTGTGGGCCGAGGGGACCATCACAGCGGACATGACGGAGTACGACAAGGCCAGGGCCTATTTCACCTGGCTCTGCGAGAACTGCCGCTACGACTTTGCCAGCGACGACAGCTCCATGAGCCACAGCGGCTACCGGGCCTTTGCCGAGGGGCTGGCGGTCTGCGACGGCTACACGGCGGCCTACAACCTGCTGCTGAAGCTGGAGGGGATCGACTGCGCCACTGTGTCCACGGAGGACCACATCTGGACCGTGGCCACCCTGGACGGCCAGGAGTACCACATCGACGTCACCTGGGGCGACAGGACCGGCGCGATTGCCTACCGCTATTTCGCCATGACCGAGGCCGACGCCCTGGCGCGGTTTCAGTGACGAAGGGCGCAGACATGCTTTTTTTGAAAGAAAGCGGGTCAAAGAGAACGTTGCAAAGGCGCGGCGATGGAAAACCATCGCCGCGCCTTTTTTGTCTTCTTCTGTTGGGGGATTATTTCCGCTCCTTGCTGTCCACCACCTGGTGCAGCATGGCCGCGAAATCCTCCAGGCTCATGGCCCCCAGGTCGCCCTCCGCGCGGTGGCGGACGGAGACGGTGCCCGCCTCCATGTCCCGGTCGCCCACCACCAGCATATAGGGGATCTTATCCAGCTGGGCCTCCCGGATCTTCTTGCCGATTTTCTCGTTCCGGCCGTCCACCTCCACCCGGAAGCCCTGGGCGGACAGCTTGGCGGCGATCTCCTTGGCGTAGTCCGCCGCCCGGTCCGTCACCGGCAGGAGCTTCACCTGTACGGGGTGGAGCCAGGTGGGGAATGCGCCGGCGAAGTGCTCGGTTATCACGCCGATGAACCGCTCAATGGAGCCCAGCAGGGCCCGGTGGATCATGATGGGGC
Organism: uncultured Oscillospiraceae bacterium; assembly: GCA_910579965.1. Lineage (GTDB taxonomy): Bacteria > Bacillota > Clostridia > Oscillospirales > Oscillospiraceae > Pelethomonas. The sequence goes on along the minus strand of CAJTWF010000006.1, from coordinate 4,404 downwards.
GGTGCTTTTCCCCATCCTCGCCCACGTACTCCAGCTCGAAGCGCTCCGGCATCTGCATATCCAGCTGGATGGTGCCGCACTGCCAGGTCCGCCCCAGGCTGTCGGAGAGGTGGAAGTCCAGCTTGGGGCCGTAGAACGCGCCGTCGCCGGGATTGACAACAAAGTCCTTGCCCAGCTCAGTGATGGCCGCCTGTAAGGTGTCCTCGGCAAAATGCCAGACCGCCTCGTCGCCCATGTGGTCCTCCGGCATGGTGGACAGCTCGATCTGATAGGTCAGGCCGAAGGTGGAGTACATCTCGTCAAAGAGCTTCACCACGCTCTTGATCTCGTCCTTCATCTGCTCCGGGGTCATGAAGATGTGGGCATCGTCCTGGGTGAAGCAGCGCACCCGGAACAGGCCGTGGAGGGCTCCGCTCATCTCGTGGCGGTGGACCAGCCCCAGCTCCGCCGCCCGGATGGGAAGATCACGGTAGGAGTGGGGTTCGTTCTTGTACACCAGCATACCGCCGGGGCAGTTCATGGGCTTGACAGCGTAGTCCTCTCCGTCGATGACGGTGGTGTACATGTTGTCCTTGTAGTGGTCCCAGTGGCCGGACTGGTGCCACAGGTGCTGATTGAGGATCACAGGGGTGGCAATCTCCACGTAGCCGTAGCGCTTGTGGCACTCCCGCCAGTACTCCAGCAGGGTGTTCTTGAGCACCATACCCTTGGGCAGGAAGAAGGGGAAGCCGGGGCCTTCCTCCGCCATCATGAACAGACCCAGCTCCTTCCCCAGCTTGCGGTGGTCCCGCTTCTTGGCCTCCTCGATGCGCTGGAGATACTCGTCCAGCTCGTCCTTCTTGGGGAAGGCCACGCCGTAGATCCGCTGGAGGGTCTGGCGGCTGCTGTCGCCCCGCCAGTAGGCGGCGTTGCAGGCGGTGAGCTTGATAGCGTTGCCCTTGATGCGGCCGGTGGAGTCCACGTGGGGGCCGGCGCACAGGTCAGTAAATTCGCCCTGCTTGTAGAAGGAGATCACCGCGTCCTCGGGCAGATCGTTGATGAGCTCCACCTTGTAGGGCTCCCCCTTCTCCTCCATGAACGCGATGGCCTCCTGCCGGGGCAGCTCGAACCGCTCCAGCTTCAGCTTCTCCTTGCAGATCTTCCGCATCTCCGCCTCCAGCTCCGTCAGCTGGTCCTCGGTGAAGGGCTGGGGGGTCTCAAAATCGTAGTAAAAGCCGTTGTCAATGGAGGGGCCGATGGCCAGCTTTACCTCCGGGTGCAGGCGCTTCATGGCCTGGGCCAGGACGTGGGAGCAGGTGTGCCAGTAGGTCCTGCGGTAGGTCTCGTTTTCAAAGGTGTACAGGTTTTCCTCGCTCATAATGGGAGCTCCTTTCCAATGTCGGGGCAAAGAAAAACTTCACCCCTGATGTGATTTCAGGGGTGAAGCAAAATCATACTCCACGGTTCCACCCTGCTTACGGCCCTCTCCCGCCGGGAGGCGCGGCCGTCGCTTGTGTCCCCCTGTAACGGGAGGGCCCCGTCCCGGTCATCCCGGGCCGCTCGGGAGTGGTACAGCCGCCGCGTGTCGCGGGACGCTTCCACCAAAACGCGTCCCTCTCTGAGCGCCGCTCTGCGGGTTCTTCTCCGTCATCGCAGGTTTGAACAGTTGTCAATATAGCACCAGGGAGCGGAAATGTCAACCGCTTTCCGGCCTTTTTCCAGAAAAAAGATCTCCTACGCCAGCTCCCAGCTCTCCTTGGGCTCCACCCAGCCCTCAATATAGGGCTTCACCGCGCCGATGGCCCGGGGATTGCACACGGCCGTGATATCAATGGTTTCGGCATACTCCACCGTCTCCACCTTGGCCTCCCGGTAGAGCAGGTCCAGCAGGCCGCCCTTGTCGTAGGGCAGGTGGATGGTCACCCGGCGGGTCCCCTTGTCCAGCAGGCGGTCAATGGCCGCCAGGAGGTCCTCGACGCCCTCGCCGGTTTTGGCGGAGATGTTCACCTCGTCCTCACCGTGGGGCCGCAGGTCCCCCCAGAAGAGGTCGGATTTGTTGTACACCCGCAGGCAGGGCGTCTGCTGCGCCCCCAGGTCCCGGACCAGACTGTCCACCACAGCGGCCTGCTCCTGCCAGCGGGGATTGGAGATGTCGATGACGTGGAGGAGCAGGTCCGCGTACTCCAGCTCCTCCAGGGTGGCCTTGAAGGCGTCCACCAGCTGGTGGGGCAGCTTGCGGATAAAGCCCACTGTGTCGGAGATCACCACATCCAGGGTGTCGCTGACCGTAAGGAGGCGGGAGGTGGTGTCAAGGGTGTCGAACAGGCGGTTGTTGGCCGGGATGTCCGCGCCGGTGAGGGCGTTGAGAAGGGTGGATTTGCCGGCGTTGGTGTAGCCCACAATGGCCACCACGGGGATCTCGTTCTTCATCCGCCGCTGGCGCTGAGTACTCCGGACCCGGCGCACCTCCTCCAGCTCATCCTTGAGCTTGTCGATCTTCCGGTGGATGTGGCGGCGGTCCGTCTCCAGCTGGGTTTCGCCGGGGCCCTTGGAGCCGATGGGTCCCTTGCCGCTGGTGCCGGCCTGACGCTCCAGGTGGGTCCACATGCCGGTGAGCCGGGGCAGCAGGTACTGGTACTGGGCCAGCTCCACCTGGAGGCGGCCCTCCCGGGTCCGGGCCCGCTGGGCGAAGATGTCCAGGATGAGGGCGCTGCGGTCCAGAACCTGAACCCCCAGCTCGCCGGTGAGCACCCGCAGCTGGGAGGGGCTGAGGTCGTTGTCAAAGATGACTGTGGTGGCGGCCTCGTTCTTCACCAGCTCCTTGAGCTCCGCCACCTTGCCCTCGCCGATGAAGGTCCTGGGGTCCGGGGCGGCCCGATTCTGGAGGACGCTGGCAGCGGTCTGGCCGCCGGCGGTCTCCACTAGGGCCTCCAGCTCATCCATGGTCTCCTCGTCGGCGTTGTCGGCGTCGGAGAGCCGGGGGCTGTTCAGGCCCGCCAGAATGGCGATGTCCCGGGGCTTGGTGATATCCTCGATTTTTTGCTCTTTCATAGTACCTCGGTGTTTGAGAGTTTTGCGGGGCGCGCAGGCCCACAGGCCAGCTGCCCCAAACGCCAAAAAATGCGCCGTCCCGCAGACCGCGGCACGGCGCATCTCCTGTAATGCAATCACTGAAGCCCAAACTTCTTGTTGAACTTGGCAACGCGCCCGCCGGTATCGACCAGCTTCTGCTTGCCTGTGAAGAAGGGGTGACACTTAGAGCAGACTTCCACGCGAATGTCCTTCTTCGTGGAACCTGTCTCAATTACATTACCGCAGGCGCATTTAATAGTAGTCTGCTGATAATTGGGATGGATACCTTCCTTCATTGCTCTTGTTCACCTCTTTCCTCTTCAATTGGCACTGTCTGGCTTTCACCGCAAGTCCGATTGATAGTATACCACGTCTTTTCCGGGATTGCAAGTACTTTTTTGGGGCAGGCGCACGACGGCAACCATTATGGGCAGGTTTTAATATGTAAATGGACAGTCGGGCCGACGGGTCCGGCTGTTGATTTATGCAGAAATAAACCAGGACTGCAAAGGAAAATAAATTGGGCGCAGGACACCGGAAAGGAGACTCTATATGGGCAAGGAGATGATCGTGGATACGGAGTACGCCGGGTATGTGTTCGTAGGCTGGGCGGCCGGCCGATTTAAGACAGAGCGTGGAGAAATGATGCCATACGCAAACATGTTTGTTCTCTCTCCTGTCAGCAGCTACGAGCCCGATGACTACCAGGCAATGGGCATGAAAGCAGAGAAAAAGAAATGCCTGTCCCCGGAGGTCTGGGCGGATCTGGAGCCCGGAGACCGGGTGAAGCTGTTCTTCGATGACAGAACGCCTTGTGAAATGCGTCCTCCCACGGGCTGTCAATCACCGTGAGAGAGGCCAGCAGTTCTCCCAGCGCCTCCGGCGTCTCCGCGAATTTCTTAAAGTTGGTCACGTCCCGTCCGCTCCTTTCTGGTCCGGCCCTTCTTCGGTCCTGCGCCCTCTCCGCTCAAAAGGCTGCTGGATACGCAACTGCGCAAGGTCCGCATTGTAGCGCATCCGCTTGTTCGGCAACCGGCTCCCATCCTGGCCGCGCCGCAGTTCTGAGTAGAGGGAGTATAGCGGGGCCTCCAGCTTGTCCGCGATTTCTTTTGCCTGAACACCGTCTTCCCAAAGTTTTTGAATGGTCCTCCGCTCTTTATAAGTGCGGGAAGTATAGCAAGCCATACCCTTTTCACCTCCTGCGGGCATAGAAAAAATAAGTTTGCCTGGACCTTAGTGGTCCCTGCAAACTTATAGTAGTGGCTGCCGTCGTGCGCCTGCCCGCCAAATGTCAAGACTATAGCAATCCAAGAAATTATCAAGGAATACCAGCGGCAGAAAACCAACCAGCGC
>CAJTWF010000005.1 GCA_910579965.1 uncultured Oscillospiraceae bacterium | reverse complement strand
AGGGCGGAAAATACGCCGCCAAGACATGCGCGGGGAGATTTTAAACAGGCTCTTAAATAATGAAAGTTGAGGATTACCTGAGAAATGAACGAGATCAAGAAAACAGCCATGATTACCATTGCCGGACGGCCCAACGTGGGCAAGTCCACCCTCACCAACGCCCTGGTGGGGGAGAAGATCGCCATTGTCTCCTCCAAGCCCCAGACCACCCGCACCCGCATCTCCGGCGTGGCCAACCGGGGGGACACCCAGTTCGTCCTCCTGGACACCCCGGGCTTCCACAGGCCCCGGACCCGGCTGGGGGACTACATGGTGAAGGTGGTCCGGGAGTCGGTGGCGGACGTGGACGGGGTGTGTCTGCTGGTGGAGCCCATCGCCAAGGTGGGACCCCCGGAGCAGGCCCTCATTGACCGGATCCGGGAGGAGAAGCTGCCTGCGGTGCTGGTCATCAACAAGATTGACACCGTGGAGAAGGCCCAGCTGCTGGAGGTGATGGCCGCCTACAGCAGCGCCTATCCCTTTGACGCCATTATCCCCATCTCCGCCCAGCGGAAGGAGGGCCTGGACGTGCTCATGGAGCAGCTGGAGAAATACGCCGCCCCGGGCCCCCAGCTCTTCCCCGACGGCATGACCTCGGACCAGCCGGAGCGCCAAATCGCGGCGGAGATCGTCCGGGAGAAGCTGCTGCGGAACCTGGACAAGGAGGTGCCCCACGGCACGGCGGTGGAGGTGACCAGATTCTCCGAGCGGGACGGCGGCGGCTCCGCCCCCGGGATCATTGATCTGGACGTGACCATCTACTGCGAGAAGGCCAGCCACAAGGGCATCATCATCGGCAAAAACGGGGCCACCCTGAAAAAAATCGCCTCCCACGCCCGGGAGGACATCGAGCGGTTCATGGGCGCGAAGGTCTACATGGAGACCTGGGTGAAGGTGAAGGAGAACTGGCGGGATAATTTGAACTACGTCCGCTCCTTTGGGTATGACGAGCAGTAGGAGGGGAGCGGCATGGAATATACGGAGAAAACCGTCACACTGAAAAGCGGGAGGACCTGTCTGATTCGCCGCGGGGAGGAGGCGGACGCGGCCATGCTGGTGGACTATTTGAAGGCCACCGCCGGGGAGACGCCCTATCTTACGCGGGAGCCGGAGGAGGTCAGAACCAGCCTGGAGGAGGAAGTGGAATTTATCCGGAGGAAACAGGATGACCCCCGGGGGCTGATGCTGCTGGCGTTTGTGGACGGACAGCTGGCAGGACCCTGCTCCTTTGCCGCTGTGAACAACCGAAACCGAACCCGCCACCGCTGTGCGGTGAGCATCGCCCTGTATCAAAAATTCTGGGGCATGGGCATCGGGACCGCCCTGCTGGGGGAGATCCTGGATATGGCCAAATCCGCGGGCTACGAGCAGGCGGAGCTGGAGGCGGTGTCCGCCAATGAGCCGGCCATTGCGCTGTACCGGAAGTTCGGCTTCGAGACCACCGGGACCGTGCCCCGCGCCTTCCGGTACGGGGACGGGACCTACGCGGATTTCCTGTTCATGGTGAAAACGCTGTAAGGGAGCCAAATCCCCCACAACTTCCCACGGATGGTCCGTCCCCTTTCCGCCCAACATAAGGGCGGGAGGGAGAGGGCATTGGAGGATAGATACTGGGACCTGTTCTGGGCCACCGGCGCGCCGGCGTTCTATCTTCTCACGAGGAAGGACGGGGAACAGGACTGACGGCGGGACCTCCCGCCGTCTACATAGAGGGACAAGAGATGGCGAGAGAACGGACGGTAGTGAAGGGCATCGTGCTGCGGGCGGTGGACACCAAGGAGAGCGACAGGATATTGACCCTGCTGACGGCCCAGGGCAAGCTGCCCGTGGTGGCCAAGGGGGCCAGGAGCCGGAGGAGCCGGGTCACGGCCTGCACCCAGCTGCTGGCCTACGGCGAGCTGACCCTCAGCGAGAGCCGTGGCTGGCAGTACCTGACCGAGGGGAGCACCATCGAGCTCTTCCAGGGGGTCCGGGGGGACATCGGGCTTCTGAGCCTGGCCAGCTACTTTGCGGAGCTGACGGAGGCGGTGGCCCAGGAGAACACGGAGAGCGGGGAGGTCTTATCCCTGCTGCTCAACGCCCTCTACGCCCTGGGGACCCTCAAGCGGCCGGAGAAGCTGGTGAAGGCGGCCTTTGAGCTGCGGCTGATGGGGGCGGCCGGCTTTGAGCCCCTGACGGACGCCTGCGCCTGCTGCGGCGTGCCGGACCCGGCGGAGCCCCTGCTGGATACGGCGGGGGGCGTGATCCGGTGCAGGCAGTGCGGCAGAGGGGAGCGCGGGCTGTCCATGCCCCTGAGCCCCGCCTCCCTGACCGCCATGCGGTGGGTGCTCCGTCAGGAGGTCCGGCATCTGTGCGACTTCCGCCTGCCGGACCGGGACCTGACCCTGCTGGCGGACGCGGCGGAGGCGTATGTCCACACGGTGCTGGAGCGGGGGTTCCGGACCCTGGACTTCTATAAGAGCCTGAGCTGAGAGGAGGAGACCACATGCAGGTGGAATTGACAGCGGTTCTCCCGGTGGAGAAGGAGACGCTCCGTAATTTACTGGAAAAATACAACTATGAGTTTTCACAATACGATCTCATCCCCTTCAACGAGGAGGGGCTGTACGGATACCGCTACCTGGACAGCTACTTCACCCAGCCGGACCGGGCGGCCTGGTTCATCCGGGCGGACCGGCATCTGGCGGGGTTTGTGCTGGTGAACCGCCACCCGGACTGCGGGCGGCCCCTGGACTGGGCGGTGGCGGAGTTCTTCGTGGCCTACCCCTTCCGCCGCCGGGGGGTGGGCAGCGCGGCCATGGCGGAGATCTTCCGCCGGTTCAAGGGGAACTGGCAGATCAAGTACCACCCCCGCAACGAGACCAGCGCCGCCTTCTGGCAGGCGGTGGCGGAGCGCGCCGCCGCCGGGGCGGTGGAGAACGTCCCGGGGGACAGCCCCTACCAGGACGGCTCGGAGGCCAGGGTGCTGTGCTTTTGCGTGGAATAGCGTTCTTTTTCTTTGTGAACAAAGAAAAAGAACCAAAAAGAAAAACTTTAGAGGTGGTATTCTTGGAGCTTGTCCTTTCCAGCGTAACAACAGCGGCGGTCAATCTGATCGTATTTTCATTTCTGCCGGTTCTCTGGTGGTTTTTCAAACACAGACAAGCGGGCGGATTTTTGAAATGGATCGGCTTCTTTCGGCCGCAATTAAAAAGCAGCTGGCGGATACTGCTGTTGTTTGCTGTTTTATATGCCTTCTTTTACAATTTTGATTTCACACAGCTTGTGGATCCCCAGACCCTGGCATACATAGAAAGCAGCGCCTCCGTATCCGCCAACGCCTTTGCGGGGCTGGGCGCGGCGGCTGTTTTGCCGGCCCTCATTGAAAATTTTATCGCCAACGGCATGGCGGAGGAAATTCTATACAGAGGGTTTCTGTGCAAGAGACTGTGCGGAAAAACCGGCATTGTGGGAGGAATTATTTTACAGGCTGTTTTGTTTGGCCTGATGCACAACATACTGTATATGGCGGCAGGACTGGATGTGGGGCTGTGGTATCACACCTTAACCTTTCTCTTCACGGGAACAGGCGCGTTTTTATTGGGGTGGCTGAACGAAAAAATCTTCAATGGCTCCATAATCCCCAGTATCCTGCTGCATGGCGGCGGAAATTTTCTCGCATCCATGCTGATCGCTTTTGCCTAAAACACCTTTATGAACAACGAAAAAGCCCTGGAGGCGGCATCATACGACTGCCGGCAGCTGCGGCATACAGCCTCTAAAAGTTCTTTTTGATTCTTTTTCTTTCAAGAAAAAGAATGGATACTGAAATAGTACATCTGGAGTATTGATTTATGAGCGAACTATTTGATAAATCCATCCGCACCCTGGAGCTGCCAGCGGTCCTGCGGATGCTGGCGGACCAGACCAACTGCGCCGCGGCCCGGGAGAAGGCCCTGGCTCTGGTCCCCCAGACGGACGTGGACGACGTAAAGCGTCTCCAGGACGAGACGGACGCGGCCCGGGACATGATCGGGCTGAAGGGCTCCCCGCCCTTCTCGGGCATCAAGCCCGTGGCGGAGAGCCTCTACCGGGCGGACCACGGCGGCGCGCTGAACACCCGGGAGTTGCTGGACATCGCCGGGGTGCTCCGCTGCGCCCGGCGGGTGGGGGACTACCCGGGGGACCAGGAGAAGAAGACCGCCATTGACGTTCTCTTCTCCGCCCTGCGGGGGAACCGGTTCCTGGAGGATCGGATCTTCACCGCTATCCTGGAGGAGGACGTGATTGCCGACACCGCCAGCCCCGCCCTGGCGGACATCCGCCGCCACATGCGGGCGGCGGCGGCCAAGGGCCGGCAGATCCTGCAAAAGATCATCTCCTCCCAGAGCTACGGCAAGGTCCTCCAGGAGGCCATCATCACCCAGCGGGACGGCCGGTTTGTGGTGCCGGTGAAGGCGGAGTTCCGCTCCAGCCTCCCGGGCCTGGTCCACGACGTCAGCTCCAGCGGCGCCACCATCTTCGTGGAGCCCATGGGCGTGGTTCAGGCCAACAACGAGCTCAAGGAGCTGGAGGCCAAGGAGAAAAAGGAGATCGAGCGCATCCTCCGGGAGCTGTCCGCCCAGGCGGCGGGCTGCTGCGGCGACATCCTCTCGGACTACGATCTGCTGGTGGGCCTGGATCTCATCTTCGCCCGGGGCCAGCTCAGCTATCAGATGAACGCCAGCCGGCCGGAGATCCGGCGCAACGGCAGCGTCAGCCTCCGCCACGCCCGCCACCCCCTGCTGGACACGGGCCGGGCTGTGCCCATCTCCGTTGAGCTGGGCCAGCAGTTCGACACCCTGGTCATCACCGGGCCCAACACCGGCGGCAAGACCGTGAGCCTGAAGACCCTGGGCCTTTTGACCCTCATGGCCCAGTGCGGGCTCCACATCCCCGCCGGCGACCGCAGCGCGGTGAGCGTATTCGACCGGGTGCTGGCGGACATCGGCGATGAGCAGAGCATCGAGCAGAGCCTGTCCACCTTCTCCGCCCACATGGTGAACATTGTGCGCATTCTGGAGGAGGCGGACAGCCACAGCCTCATTCTCTTCGACGAGCTGGGGGCGGGCACGGACCCGGTGGAGGGCGCGGCCCTGGCCATTGCCATCATCCAGCACGTCCGGGAACGGGGGACCAGAGTGGCCGCCACCACCCACTACGCGGAGCTGAAGACCTTCGCCATGACCACCGAGGGGGTGGAGAACGCCAGCTGTGAGTTCGACGTGGAGACCCTGCGGCCCACCTACAAGCTGCTCACCGGCATCCCCGGCAAGTCCAACGCCTTTGCCATCTCCCTGCGGCTGGGGCTGGATCCGGCGGTGATCGAGACCGCCAAGGCCCAGATGGACAGCGAGTCCATCCGGTTTGAGGACGTGCTCACCCAGCTGGAGGAGAAGCGCCAGCGGCTGGAGAAGGACCAGGGCGAGGCCGAGCGCCTGCGGGCGGTCCGGGAGGAGGACGCCCGGCGGGCCAGGGAGTTCCGGGAGCAGATGGAGCGGGCCAAGGAGAACGCCCGCACCCGGGGCGAGGCCGAGGCCCGGCGCATCGTCCGGGAGGCCCGGGCCCAGGCGGACGCCATCTTTGAGGAGCTCAGCCAGCTGCGCCGGGAGCAGGAGAAGGCGGTCAGCTGGCAGAATGTCAACGACGCCCGCTCCGCCATCCGGGGCAGGCTGAACCAGATGGAGGAGGAGCTCCACTTCGAGGCGGAGCGGGAACCCATCCCCGCCCCCAGCCGCCCCATCCGGGCCGGAGACCTGGTGGAGCTGGGGGGCACCCGGAAGCAGGCCGTGGTTGCGGCGGTGAACGGGGAGAAGCTGACCCTGACGGCGGGGAACATGAAGCTGACCGTCAAGGCCGGGGAGGTCCGGCTGGTGGAGGAGGCCGAGGTCCGGGAGAAAAAGGAGGCCAAGCGGCAGGTGGCCACGGCGGTCCGGCTCCAGGGGGCCCGGGCGGCCATCAGCGAACTGGATATCCGGGGCCTGATGACCGATGAGGCGGATCTGGCGGTGGACCAGTTTTTGGACAACGCGGTCATGGGCAAGCTCAACGTGGTAACCATCATCCACGGCAAGGGCACCGGCGCGCTGCGCAAGGCCGTCCACCAGCAGCTCAAGCGCCACCCGTCCGTGAAGAGCTACCGCCTGGGCCGCTACGGCGAGGGCGAAGACGGTGTGACGGTGGTGGAGCTGCGGCAGTAGGCGGTTTTGGCTGTCATTCTTTTTTCTTAAAAGAAAAAAGAATCAAAAAAGAATTTCAGAGGAGGAGCGCTCCGCCGTGGCTGCCCACTTCCGGTGCAGTCTCTTTGACGATCTGGACCTTGCCCTGGAGGACGTCTTCTGCCGCACCATCTGAGCGTCTGCCCACTTCCCTCTTGCCCTTTCCGCCGGAGGGATGTATAATGATGGTGAATATACACGGGCAGGGCCCCGGGGGCCCTGCCTTCTGAATGGAGGAGCATATGAAATCCAACAACCCTGTCCTGCGCCGCCTCTACGAGTACGGGACCATGACCCTGGGCTGCGCCGTCTACGCGCTGTGCTTCAACTGGTTTTTCCAGCCCAACAGCATCGCCATGGGCGGCTTCACAGGTCTGGCCCAGATCATCAACCGGCTGATCCCCGTCTTCCCGGTGGGCATGACGGTGCTGGTGATGAACGTGCCCCTGCTGATCCTGGGCGTGCGCAGGCAGGGGGTGAAGCTGCTCGTCGCCACCCTCTACGCCACCGCCGTCAGCTCCCTGATGATCGACGGCCTGGCCATGGTCTACACCTTTCCCGCCATGGACCCGCTGCTGGCCTGCATCTACGGCGGGGTGCTCATGGGCGTGTCCATGGCCCTGCTGCTGATGATGGGCGGCACCACCGGCGGGTCCGATCTGGCGGCCCGGCTGCTCAAATACAGGCTCCGCAGCGTGTCCATCGGGCGGCTGTGCCTGTTTATCGACGCGGCCGTGGTCACCCTCTACGCCATTACCTTCCGCAGCCTCAACAACGCCCTCTACGGGATCATCTCCATGTACATATGCAGCGTGGCCATGGACGCGGTGGTCTACGGCTCCAACGCCAAGATGGCCTACATCATCAGCAGCCGCAGCGGCGAGATCGCCCGGCTCCTGCTGGAGATGAATCTGGGCGTGACGCTGCTGGATGGCCGGGGCGGCTTCAGCGGGGACGAGAAGCAGGTGGTGCTGTGCGCCTTCAAGCGCAGCCAGATCGCCCCCATCAAGGCCACGGTGACAGGGGTGGACCCCAACGCGTTCATCATTGTCTGCGAGGCCCACGAGGTCCTGGGAGAGGGCTTCGGGGAGTACTCGCCGGACAGCTTATAGCCATATGAAAGGAGCAGGGAAATGAATTTTGACCATCTGAGAGAGAAGCTGGAGAAAAACGGCTTCGCCGTCTCCGTCTTTGCCACCGGGGAGGAGGCCGCCGCCTACCTCAATGAGCAGATTGACCAGAGGACCGTGGGCATGGGCGGGTCCATGACCATTGCGGAGCTGGGGCTGCGGGAGAGCCTGAGCCGGAACAATGTGGTCTTCTCCCACGGCTTTACCCCCGCCCCGCCGGCCCAGGTGCAGCAGCTGGCCGCCGGCGCGGAAATCTACCTTCTCTCCGCCAACGGCATCGCCGGGGACACCGGGGAGATCCTCAACATCGACGGCACCGGCAACCGGGTCTCCTCCTCCCTCTACGGACACCAGAAGGTCTATCTCCTGGCGGGCCGGAACAAGATCTCCCCCAATTTCCACAGCGCCCTCCAGCGGGTGCGCAATGTGGTGGCCCCCAAGAACGCCCAGCGGCTGGGCCGCAAGACCCCCTGCGCGGCCAAGGGGGACCGGTGCTACGACTGCGACAGCCCGGAGCGCATCTGCAGGGGCCTGGTGGTACTCTACAAGAAGATGGGCAGCATGGACATGGAAGTGGTGCTGGTGGACCAGGAGCTGGGCTATTAGAACAGAAGGGGGCGGAGGGGCTTGAAAAAGTGGATGCTGTCGCTGCCGCTGTGCCTTGCGCTGTGCGGCTGCGGGATGCTGCTGGAGCGGTCCTACAGCAGCGTGGAGCCCTACGCCAACCGGTACTGGGACTCCGGGGCGGAGGACACCCTGCGCTCGGAGACCTACCAGGATCTGGTCAACTCTCTGCTGCTGCTGGTGGAGGAGAGGGCGGAGGAGGGGACCATCCGCTGCTATGAGGAGGCCAACTCCTACATCCAGGCCCAGCGGGCCCGGTCCGAGGTCCGGCGGGAGACCACCCTGGGCTCCTACCTGCTCAGCGGCCTGACCTTTACCTACGACGCGGGCACGGCCTACAGCACGGTGACCTACCAGATGACCTACCGGGAGGGGACCGAGGACCTGGACGGGCTCATGAGCATCTCCGACAGCCAGTCCCTGCTGGACCTTCTGCGGCTGGCCGTCCGGGAGGAGCACGAGAAGCTGACCGCCCGCTTCTCCTACGACACCCCTACGGCGGACGTAAACGCCGCCGTGAAGGCGCTGTGGCGGGAGCTGTGCCTGGGGGAGGAGGCGGTCCAGACGGCGGCGGATGGGGACGCCGGGGAGCCGCCCCCGGATGGAGAGCCGGAGGCAGAGCTGACCCCTGAGACAGAGCCGGTCTCCCCGGAGCCCCCCCCGGAGGCCGGCGGGGAGACGGAACCTGTCGGGCTCTTTCCGGAGGAGCCGGAGTGTCCCCCCTGTCCCTGGACCATCCGGTTTTATCCGGCCGGGGATACGGCGGAGATCGTGGAGATTCTCCTCCATGAACAGTGGCCCAAGGCGCAGCCGGTCCTGGGGCCAGAGGGGTAAGCGCCTGTATTCACAGCTGTTGAGGGCATTGGGGCGGCTTTTCCGCCCCCACACGCGCGGTTTTTCCACAAGCTGAAACGCGGCGGCAAGAGAAGCTCTTGCCGCCGCGTTCGTTTGGCGCCGCACGGACCGGAATCCGCCGGGTTCTACCGCTGCCCCTTATCGTAGGGAATGCCCTCCGCCTTGGGGGCCCGGGACTTCTTGGAGGTGAAGGCCAGCACCACCAGGGTAATCACGTAGGGCAGCATGTTGTATACATAGATGCTCACGCCGATCTGGGCCAGCAGGTACACGCCGTCGCCGTTGATGTCCAGGGTGCCGGAGCAGGCGGAGATGCACTTGAGCAGGCCGAAGAGGAAGCCCACAATGGCGATGTTCAGCGGCTTCCAGTTGCCGAAGATCATCACCGCCAGGGCCAGGAAGCCAAAGCCCGCCACGTCGCCGTTGGCCGCGCCGTTGGAGGTGGTCAGGGCGTAGATGAACCCGCCCATGCCCGCCAGGGCGCCGCTGATGGACGTGCCCAGATAGCGCATTCTATACACGTTGATGCCCACCGAGTCCGCCGCCTGGGGGTGCTCGCCGCAGGCCCGCAGGCGCAGGCCGAAGCGGGTCTTGTAGAGGATGACCGCCAGGACAACATAGATGAGAAGCCCGATGTAGGTGGTCAGATAGGTCTTGTTGAGCAGCAGGTCCCCCACCAGACCCAGCTTGGCCTTGCGCTCAAAGCCAAAGTCCGTCTGGAAGAGCATGAACCAGCTGGGCGCGTCGTAGCGCAGGTTCAGAGTGTTCTGCTGGAAGACGATGTTCACCAGGAACAGCACAGTGGCCGGGGCCAGCAGGTTCAGGGCCGTGCCGCCGATGGTCTGGTCCGCCTTCATCTTCACCGCCGAGAAGCTCAGCAGCAGGGAGAACAGCGCCCCCGCCGCCGCCGTCACCACCAGCGCCAGCAGGAGCAGGCCCTGGGCCGCGTCCTCGTTCCAGCCGCCCTCCTGCATGATGCGCACAAACCAGGCCCCCACAAAGGCCCCGATAATCATAATGCCCTCCAGGGCCAGATTGATGATGCCGCTGCGCTCGGCAAACACGCCGGCCAGGGCCACCAGGATCAGAGGCACCGTGTAGATGACAGTCTGCTGCAAAAGAAACGTCATTTCCGCTTCATCTCCTCTCCCGCCTTGTTTTTGGCGACCTCGCTCTTCACGGTGATGGTCTTCTTCTTCGCGCTCATCAGGCCCTTGAAGAACAGGGTGAAGGCGCTCAGATACACGATCACCGCGATAATGATGTTGGCGATGTACTCGTTATAGGCCGTGAAGGTGCTCAGCTGGCTGCCGGAGATGGTCAGATAGGCCATGAACATCCCGGAGAAGATGCACCCGATGGGGCTGCAGCTGGCCAGCAGGGCCACCGGAATGCCGTTGAAGCCGGTGGCGGGCAGGGCCATGGAGGTGTGCCAGTAGAACTCCACGTCCCCCTGCAGGTAGTACAGCGCCGCGCCGGCCGCCGACAGGCCCCCGGCGATGGCCATGGAGAGGACAATGTTCCGCTTCTCGTTCATGCCCGCGTAGCGGGCCGCGTTCTTGTTGCTGCCGCAGGCCCGGAGCTCATAGCCAAAGGTGGTCTTGTTGATGACCACATAGGCCGCCGCCGCAAAGACAATGGCGATGAGGAAGCCCGCGTTGGCGTTGCCGCCGCCGAAGTTCAGCCCCAGCTTGGCCGTGGCCACGCCGTTGGTGGCGGTCTTGAGGGTGTAGCCGGTCTTGCCGAAGTCCACGTTGTTGATGAAATTGCTGCCGTCAAAGAGGAGGGTCACCAGATTGGCGGCAATCCAGTTGGTCATGATGGAGGTGATGACCTCGTTGACGTTGAGATAGGCCTTGAAGAGGCCCGGGATGCAGCCCCACAGCGCCCCCGCGGCGATGGCCGCCAGAAAGGCCAGGATCCACACCAGGAAGGCGGGGACCACGCTGGTGTCAATGGCCAGGGCCACGATGATGGACACGGCCGTGCCCATGAGGTACTGGCCAGGCGCGCCGATGTTGAAGAGGCCCGTCTTGTAGGCCAGGGCCACGGACAGGCCCGTCATGATGAGGGGCGTGGCCCGGAAGAGCATGTCCCCGATAAGCCGGGCGTTGATGCCGAAGGTGAGCACGCTGCCGGCATCGTAGTCCCGGCCCGTGTTGAACACGCCCCCCAGCACAATCCGGAAGCCCTCCCAGGCGGAGGACAGGGGCATCTTCAGGCACAGGGCCACCACGAACAGCAGCACGCCGCCGAAGATCACGCCCATGAGGATGGACAGCAGGGAGGCCACCACGGTCTTGGTCCCGTCGTTCCAGAGGGTTCTATCCTTTTTCACGATGCGCTGGCCTCCTTCCCCGTGTTCCGCTTGGCGCCGGCCATATAGAGGCCCAGCTCCTCCACTGTGGTGGTCTTGGGATCCAGCTCGCCCACGATCTCACCCTCGTACATGACCAGAATCCGGTCGGACAGGTTCATGACCTCGTCCAGCTCCAGGCTCACCAGCAGCACCGCCTTGCCCAGGTCCCGCTGTCCCACGATCTGGCTGTGGATGTACTCGATAGCGCCCACGTCCAGGCCCCGGGTGGGCTGGACGGCCACCAGGAGATCCGCGTTCAAGTCGATCTCCCGGGCAATGATGGCCTTCTGCTGGTTGCCGCCGGACATGCTGCGCACCGGCGTCACCGGGCCCTGTCCGGAGCGGATGTCAAACCTGCCGATGAGGTCCTCCGCGTAGGCCCGGATGGGCTCCCGCTGGATGAAGCCCCCCTTCTGGAACCGGGGGTCCATGTACCGCTGGAGCACCAGGTTGTCCTCCAGGGGGAAGTCCAGCACCAGGCCGTGCTTGTGCCGGTCCTCGGGGATGTGGCTCATGCCGGTCTCGGCGCGCTGGCGGATGGTGGAGCGGGTGACGTCCCTGCCGCACAGCTCGATCCTTCCGGCGCTGATCTTCTCCAGGCCGGACAGGGCGTAGACAAACTCGGTCTGGCCGTTGCCGTCGATGCCGGCGATGCACACGATCTCCCCCCGGCGGACCTGGAAGGACACGTTCTTGACCGCGTTATTGTGGTGTACCTTGCTGGGCACGGTGAGGCCCGTCACCTTCAGCACCGTCTCCCCGGGGCTCGCGGGGGCCTTGTCCACGGCGAACTTCACGTCCCGGCCCACCATCATGCGGCTGAGCTCCTCCTTGGAGGTGCCGGCGATGTCCACGGTGCCGATGTACTTGCCCTTGCGCAGGACGCTGCACCGGTCGCAGACCTCCATGATCTCGTTGAGCTTGTGGGTGATGAAGAGGATGGACTTGCCCTCGGCGGCCAGGCTCTTCATGATCTGCATCAGCTCGTGGATCTCCTGGGGCGTGAGCACGGCGGTAGGCTCGTCGAAGATGAGGATCTCGTTGTCCCGGTAGAGCATCTTGAGGATCTCCGTGCGCTGCTGCATGCCCACGGTGATGTCCTCCACCAGCGCGTCCGGGTCCACCAGCAGCCCGTATTTCTCCGAGAGGGCCACCACCTTCTTCCTGGCCTCCTTCTTTTGCAGGAAGCCCAGCTTGTTGGGCTCCACGCCCAGGATGATGTTGTCCAGCACGGTGAAGCACTCCACCAGCTTGAAGTGCTGGTGGACCATGCCGATGTGGAGCGTGTTGGCGTCGTTGGGATCGCGGATCTCCACCCGCTTCCCGTCGATGCGGATCTCCCCCTGCTCCGGCTGGTACAGGCCGAAGAGCACGCTCATGAGGGTGGATTTCCCGGCCCCGTTCTCCCCCAGCAGGGCGTGGATTTCGCCCCGCTTTAATTGCAGGGTGATGTTGTCGTTGGCCACGATGCCCGGAAATACCTTGGTGATGTTCAGCATCTCCACTACGTAGTTGTCAGCCAATCGTGTGTTTCCCCCTTTCCCTCTCCGCTATGTCAGAGAATAACCATTATTATATATGATTTTCCGCGCGCTTGCAAGGGTTTTGTCCGAAAATGACAAATCCCGCCGGAGAGGGCGCGGGGATTTTATGAAATTTCGCAAAGAGGCGGGCAGTGCCCGCCCCTGCACAGTTTCCGCAAGGGTCCATCTGCCGCCGCGAAAATTGATTTCCCCGGGGATCCCTCTTTTTTTATTGACGGAATAGGGGGCATATGGTATTATGACACAGACTTTGCTGATTTTTTTGCCGGGAAACCGGAATGGGCGCGGAATGGTTCTCCGGGGAGGAGACCCGCCCCGCCGGAATCTGGGGCTGGAGCGCGGTCTATGGGAGGGCAGGCGTATGGAGTATTCAAGGGAGTGTTTTGAAAGGACCGGCGGGGCCACGCCGTCCGCCTGGGGCTGCGAGCATCCCGGCGGCGTGCGGAGCGTGCAGAATCTGGAGTCCGTCATCAACGAGGGCCTCCGCGCCGCCCTGCTGGAGGAGTCGCCGGACCAGTCCCTGGAGGTGCTGCTGGAGCACATGGGAAAGGCCCTCAACGGGGAGCGGACCTACATATTTGAGCGCAACGCCTCCGGCGGCGACGACAACACCTACGAGTGGGTGGCCGAGGGGGTGGAGCGGGAGAAGGCGCTGCTCCAGAATCTTCCCCCGGAGGTGTGCGCCAGCTGGTATCAGAATTTCCGCGTCAGCGGGCATATTGTCATTGAGAATCTGGAGGATATCCGGGAGTCCGATCCCCTTCAGTACGAGAACCTGAAGCGGCAGAGCATCCGCTCCCTGGTGGTGGTCCCCCTCTTTGACGGCCAGAAGCTCATCGGCTTTTATGGCGTGGACAATCCCCCGGTGAAGCTGCTGGAGTACGCCTCCAACATGCTCCAGACGGCGGCCTACTTTATCGTCTCCTCCCTGAGACGGCGGAACCTGATCCGAGAGATCCAGAATCGGAGCTACAATGTGCTCCACGCCCTCAGCGTGGACTACCTGGGCATCTATCAGGTGAACCTGGACACCGGCGCGTGCGAGACCTACCGGGACAGCGAGCGGGTGGGCATGGACTGGGCCCTCAGCTTCCAGGACGGCTACCAGGAGGCCATGGAGCGCTACATCTCCCAGTACGTGGTCCCCAGGGACCAGGAGCGGCTCCGCGCCCTGACCCGGAAGGACTACGTGCTTGCCCAGCTCCGGACGGAGAGGAAGTTCTCCATCCGGTATCAGGTGAAGGAGAGCTCCTGCGGGCTCAAGCACCTGGAGCTCCACTTCTCCGCCACGGAGAGGCTGGGGGAGGAGAACTGCGCGATTTTTGCCCAGCGGGACATCAACGCCGTGGTGGAGCAGGAGGAGAAGTACAAGCGGGAGGCGCGGCGGAGCCTGGAGGACATCCTGGAGGGGGCCCGGACCGGCATCTGGACCATCGAGCTGGAGGAGGGCTGCCAGCCCAGGATGTACACGGACCGTACCATGCGGATCCTCCTGGGCGTGCCGGACGGAATCGAGCCGGAGGAGTGCTACCAGCGCTGGTTTGAAAACATTGAGCCGGACTACGTGGAGATGGTGCAGGAGGCTGTGACGGAGATGCTGGAAACCGGCCGCTCCGAGGTGATCTACCCCTGGAACCACCCGGAGCTGGGGAAAATATATGTCCGCTGCGGCGGCGTGCCGGACAAGACCTTCAAAAAGCCGGGCGTCAGCCTCAACGGATACCACCAGGACATCACGGAGACCATGGTGACCCGGAAGAAGCAGGAGCAGGCCATCATGGAGCTGCTGGAGAAGGTGCGGCGGGCAAACTCGGCAAAGAGCGAGTTTCTCTCCCACATGTCCCACGATCTCCGCACCCCCATCAACGGCATTCTGGGCATGCTGTCCATCCAGGAGAAGAGCCTGGGCGACGCGGAGCGGCAGAGCGCGTGCCGGCGGAAGATCCGGGTGTCAACGGAGCACCTGCTGTCCCTGGTCAACGACGTTCTCCAGGTCAGCAAGCTGGAGAGCGGCCGGCCGGCGGAGGTGGAGGAGCCCTTTGACCTCCACGACGCGCTGGAGAGCTGCATCACCATCCTCTCCGCCCAGGCGGAGGAGAGGGGGATCCGGCTGGTGCTGGAGGAGGTTGACCTGCGGCACAGCAGGCTCATCGGCAATCCGCTGCACTTAAAGCAGATCCTCATGAACGTCATTGACAACGCCATCAAATACAACCGTCCCCATGGCTCCGCCTTTGTCCAGGTGAAGGAGATCTCCTGCCAGGGCGGAACTGCCAGCTACCGGTTTGTGATCGAGGACACCGGAATCGGCATCGGGGAGGACTTCAAAAAGCACATCTTTGAGCCCTTCACCCAGGAGCACCAGGGCGCGAGAACCCACTACAACGGCGTGGGGCTCGGCATGTCCATTGTGAAGAAGCTGGTGGAGCAGATGAAGGGGACCATTGTGCTGGACAGCCAGATCGGCAGGGGGAGCGTAGTCCAGATCACCCTGCCCATCCGGATCGACGGGGCGTGGAGCGCGCAGCCTGTGGACGAGGAGCGGAACCTGCGCAGCAATATCGCCGGGATGCGCGTCCTTCTGGTGGAGGACAACGAGATCAACTGTGAAATCGTGGAGTTCATGCTGCGGGACGCCGGCGCGGAGGTTGTGACCGCCAGGGACGGAAAAGCCGCCGTGGACGCGTTCTCCGCCTCCGCTCCCGGGACCTTTGACTGCGTGCTGATGGATTTGATGATGCCGGTGATGAGCGGATATGAGGCCACCCGGGTGATCCGCCGGCTGGACCGGGCGGACGCGGAGGCCGTCCCCATCATCGCGCTGTCGGCCAACGCCTTTGAGGAGGACGTGGCCCTGGCAAAGGACGCGGGAATGAATGAGCATCTGGCAAAGCCGGTGGACATCGGGAAGATGCTCAAGGTCATGAGCCGGCTGGGGTGCCGCAGGCCGCGTTAAACGCGGGATTCCGGCGGCCGCACTGCACTTTTGATCGGAGATGGGGATATGGACGGTATCTGCTACATTGTGGGCTCCCGCCCGCCGGGGGAAATCGCCCTGGCGCGGGGCCGGGCGGCGCTGGTCATTGCCGCGGACGGCGGCCTGCGCCATCTGGAGGCCCAGGGCCTGACGGCGGATCTGATCGTGGGGGACTTCGACTCCCTGGGCCGGGTGCCGGAGGGGGACAACATCCTGCGCCATCCGGTGGAGAAGGACGACACGGACATGCTGCTGGCCGTGCGCACGGGCCTGGACCGGGGGTATCGGGTCTTTGTGCTCTACGGCGGCCTGGGCGGGCGGCTGGATCACACCTACGCCAATTTGCAGGTGCTGAATTTTCTGGCCAGCCGCGGCGCGTCCGGGCGGCTTCTGGGGGAGGGCATGGCCGCCGCCGCCGTGTCCGGCGGCAGCGCCCTGTGCTTCGGGCCGGAGCACAGGGGGGTTGTGTCCGTGTTCTGCCCCGGGCCGGACGCGGAGGGGGTCTGCCTGGAGGGGCTCTACTACCCCCTCTCCAACGCCGTCCTCACCAGCAGCTTTCCCCTGGGTGTGAGCAACCAGTTTACCGGCAGGCCCGCCCGGATCTCCGTGGAGCGGGGGACCCTGCTGGTGATGTGGGAGGAGAGCGCGGCCTCGGTGGTATCCCGGCTGTGACGGGGATACGGCAGGCATGCCGCCCCAGGGGGAATCCAGTTTTTCTTTTGCCTCCTTTCCCTGTTCACGCGGATCCGTCACCCCCATCAACAGAATCGGCAGGGCCGGCGCAGCTGCGCCGGCCCTTTTATTCCCCCGGCAAGCGCCCTGCTCCATCCCCGGGCCCTCCCGCCTCCGGGCCGGAGGGTT
The DNA here is from genome assembly GCA_910579965.1 of uncultured Oscillospiraceae bacterium. Taxonomy (GTDB): domain Bacteria; phylum Bacillota; class Clostridia; order Oscillospirales; family Oscillospiraceae; genus Pelethomonas. The sequence goes on along the minus strand of CAJTWF010000005.1, from coordinate 87,370 downwards.
TGGGGCACACCGGCAGCCGGATCAGAAAGACGTTGCCCGCCGGACCGCTCTCCGCCCAGATCCGCCCCCTGTGGGCGGCGGCGATGCTCCGGGCGATGGACAGGCCCAGGCCGCAGCCCCCCTCCCGGGCCCGGGCCGGGTCCGCCCGGTAGAACCGCTTGAACACATCCTGCCGCTCCTGCCGGGTCAGCGGCTCCCCGGCGGTGGCCACCCGCAGAAGGCACCACCGCCCTGTCCGCTCCAGCCGGAGGGACACGGCGCTCCCCGGGGCGGCGTACTTCCTGGCGTTGTCCAGGAGGATGTCCGCCGCCTGGGCCAGCTGCATCCCGCTGCCCCGGACCCAGATCCCCTCCTCCACCCGGCTCTCCAGGGTCAGCCCCGCCTCGAAGAACACCGGCTCAAAGGGCAGCAGGGCGTCCCCCACCAGCCGGCTCAGATCCACCGGCTCCTGGTCCTCCCCCTTCCCCGCGTCCATCCGGGCCAGCTCCAGCAGCCGCTCCACCAGGGAGCGCATCTGCCGGGCCACAGTGAGGATGTTCCCCGCCAGCCGCTCTCCGCCGGTACAGCCCGGGTCCGCCAGCAGCTCCGCGTTGGCCAGAATCACGGTCAGGGGCGTCTTCAGCTCGTGGGACGCGTCCGCCACAAACTGCTGCTGCCGCCGCCACGCCTGGTCCACAGGCCCCACCGCCCACCGGGCCAGCAGGATACTGAGCCCCAGAAAGGCCAGAAAGCCCCCGCTGCCCACCAGCAGGCAGCTCCGCCGCAGGCTGGCCATGGCGGCCAGCTCCCCGGAGGCGTCGGCAAAGACCACCTTCTGCCGCTCCGGCGGCCCCACCCGGCGAAATCGCAGGCCCTCCTCCTCCAGAAGGCCCTCCTGACGCCCCCGGGCCGCCTCCCACACCTGACGCAGCCACGCCTCGCCGCCGAAGCTGTCCGCCCCGGGCGAGGCGGACAGCTCCCCGCCGGGGCCCAGCTCCAATGTGAAGCAGCGGGGGCCCCATCCGGGACCCGCCGGCCGCTGCGGCCCGGGCAGGACCGCAGCCTCCATGGCCCGCATGCTCTCCGAGGCCAGCCCCGCCTGGGTGGAGTGGAGCACCACGGCCAGGATGGCCCACAGCATGGCCGTCACCAGCACCATGTTGATGCACACGAACTTTATCCGCAGCCGCCGGATCATGTCTCCTCCACCTCCAGATGATATCCCAGGCCCCGCACCGCCGCGATGCGCACGTCTGACCCGATGCTCCGCAGCTTCTTGCGGAGAAATCCCACGTACACCTCCACGTGGTTCTCCACGGCGTTGGACTCAAAGCCCCACACCCGCTCCAGCAGAGCCTCCTTGGACACGTTCCCCCCGCCGGAGCGCATCAGGTGGCGCATGACCCCGAACTCCCTGGCGGACAATCTCACCTGCCGGTCCCCGCAGGAGAGCATCCCGGCGGCCAGATCCAGACCTGTGTTGCCCCAGCGCAGCTCGTCCACCTGTCCCCCCTGGCGGCGGAGGAGGGCGTTGACGCAGGCGATCAGCTCCCGGGCGTCAAAGGGCTTGGGCAGGTAGTAGTCCGCCCCCGCCTCCAGGCCCTCCACCCGGTCCGAGACTCTGGAGCGGGCGGTGAGCATGAGGATGGGCACGCCGCAGCGGCGCTCCCGCAGCTGCCGGGCCACCTGCCGGCCGTCCATCTTCGGCAGCATCACGTCCAGGATCACCAGATCGTAGACCCCCAGCTCCCCGTAGGCCGCGCCGCTCTCCCCGTCCCACACCGTCTCCGTCTCAAACCCCCGGGCCTCCAGCAGGTCCGCCAGAGCCGAGGCCAGGAGCTTGTCGTCCTCCACAATCAGTATCCGCACAGCATCCGCCCTCCCGCGCCCGCCGGGGGCGCTTTTTTTCGCAGTATACCACACCCGCTCCCGCCTTTCCAGGGCAAAGAGGGGAGAACACGATTTGTTTACAAATTTTTCAGCGTCATTTCAGCCACAGGCCGTACACTGTTCCCTGCGGAGGAGAACCGCCGCAGAAGGGAGGAACGCCCATGACATTCCGCCACGAGTGGAAGCACCCCATCTCGCCGGGGGACCTGCTGGTCCTGCGCCGGCGGCTGCGCCTGATGGCCCGGCCGGACGGCCACGGCAGCCAGGGCCGGTATCTGGTCCGCAGCCTGTACTTCGACACCCCCTCGGACCGGGCCCTGCGGGAGAAGATCGACGGCGTGGACCGGCGGGAGAAATTCCGCATCCGCTGCTATGACCTGGACCCATCGTTTATCCGCCTGGAGAAGAAGAGCAAGGCAAACGGCCTGTGCCGGAAGGAGGCGGCCCATCTCTCCGCCGGGGAGGTCCGCGCCCTCCTGGCCGGGGATCTGGGCTGGATGGAGGTCAGCGGCCGGGATCTGGTCTGGGAGCTCCGCGCCCGCATGGCCGGCTCCCTTCTGCGGCCCCGGACCATTGTGGACTACACCCGGGAGGCCTTCGTCTTCGGCCCCGGGGACGTGCGGATCACCCTGGACTACGGCATCCGCACCGGCCTGGCGGCCACGGACCTTCTGGCCCCGGACTGCGTGACCGTCCCCGTGCCCGGGGATCCCCTGCTCCTGGAGGTGAAGTGGGGGGCCTATCTGCCGGACGTGATCCGGGACGCGGTGCAGCTGCCGGGCCGCCGGACGGAGGCCTTCTCCAAGTACGCGGCCTGCCGGCGCTACGGCTGAGCCGGCATCCATATCTGACGATCTGAGAAAGGAACCCAACCTGCCATGCTTACATTTCAAGACATCTTCAAATCCAGCTTTCTGGAGAACGCGGCCTCGGTGAGCCTCTTTGACATGGCCCTGGCCCTGCTGCTGTCCTTTGGCCTGGGCATGTTCATCTTCCTGGTCTACAAGAAGACCTTCTCCGGGGTCATGTACTCCTCCAGCTTCGGGGTGACCCTGGTGGCCCTGACCATGATTACCACCCTGGTCATCCTGGCGGTGACCAGCAACGTGGTGCTGTCCCTGGGCATGGTGGGCGCGCTGTCCATTGTCCGCTTCCGCACCGCCATCAAGGAGCCCCTGGACATCGCCTTCCTCTTCTGGGCCATTGCCGCGGGCATCGTGCTGGCGGCGGGGCTGATCCCCCTGGCCGTAGCGGGCAGCGTGTGCGTGGGGGCGGTCCTGCTGGCGCTGGTGAACCGGAAGTCCCACCTGGACCCCTACATCATGGTGCTCCGCTGCGAGGGCGGGGAGAGCGAGACCGCCGCCCGCTCCTGCCTGGAGCGGAGCGTAAAGCGGCTGGTGGTGAAGAGCAAGACCGTCCAGGCCGGGGAGGTGGAGCTCCAGCTGGAGCTGCGCCTTTTGGGGGAGGACACCGGCTTCGTCAACACCCTGGCCTCCATGGAGGGGGTCCGCAGCGCGGCGCTGGTGAGCTACAACGGGGACTACATGGGGTAAGCGCCATGTCCACCCACAAGTATATTGACCGTTTATGCGCCCTGGCGCTGGCCCTGACCCTGGCGGTGACGGCTCTGTTCATGGGCGGCGAGGCCCTGGGGCTCCAGCCGGCGGCCGGGGGACTGGGGTACGAGGAGCGCCTCTTTGACGCGGGACGGGTCCACACACTGGACATTATCATGGACGGCTGGGAGGACTTCCTGAGCGGCTGCGAGGACAAGGAGTACACCGCCTGCACCCTGGTCATCGACGGCGAGGCCTGCCGGAACGTGGCCATCCGGGCCAAGGGCAACTCCTCCCTGTCCACGGTGTCCTCCTATGGAAACAACCGCTACAGCTTCAAGGTGGAGTTTGACCACTACGACGGCGCCAACACCTACCACGGACTGGACAAGCTGAGCCTGAACAACCTCATCCAGGACAACACCCTGATGAAGGATTTTCTCTGCTACCAGCTCATGGGGTCCTTCGGCGTGGCCGCGCCCCTGTGCAGCTATGTCTCCGTCTCCGTCAACGGGGAGCTCTGGGGCCTGTATCTGGCGGTGGAGGGGGTGGAGGACGCGTTCCTCCGCCGGAACTACGGCACGGACGCCGGGGAGCTCTACAAGCCCGACAGCCTCAGCTCCGGCGGAGACCGGGGCGGCAGCTTTGACCCGGCGGACCTTGCCGGGAGCTTTGATCCGGCCGCCTTTGATGACGGCGGCGCGCCGCCCTTTGAGGACCCGCCCCAGCGGCCCGGCGGCGGGGAGGACGGCGGACAGTTCACCCCGCCCGGCGGCGGTCAGGAGGGCGGCCAGAGGGGCCCCGGCGGCATGGGGGGCATGGGCAGCGGGGATGTGAAGCTCCAGTACGCGGACGGCGATCCGGACAGCTACCCCAACATCTTTGACAACGCCAAGACCGCCGTTACGGACCAGGACAAGGACCGGCTCATCGCCGCCCTGAAGGCGCTGGGCGGGGAGGAGGCCGCCGGAGCTGTGGACGTGGAACAGGTCCTGCGCTACTTTGTGGTCCACGGCTTTGTCTGCAACGGGGACAGCTATACCGGCGGCATGGTTCACAATTACTACCTCTACGAGGAGGACGGCCGGCTGGCCATGATCCCCTGGGACTACAACCTGGCCTTCGGCGGGTTCCAGACCGGCAGCGCGGAGGCGGCGGTCAACGAGCCCATCGACGATCCGGTCACCTCCGGGGAGCTGGAGGACCGGCCCATGATCGCCTGGATCTTCCGCAGCCAGGAGTACACGGACCTGTACCACCAGTACTACGCCCAGTTCATAGAGGAGCTCTTTGACAGCGGCAGCTGCCAGGCGCTTATTGACAGCACCTTTGCCCTCATCGCCCCCTACGCGGCGGAGGACCCCACCCTGTTTTGCACCTATGAGGAATTTGAGCAGGGCGTGGAGGCCCTGAGGACCTTCTGCGCGCTGCGGGCGGAGAGCGTCCGGGGCCAGCTGGCGGGGACCGTCCCCTCCACCAGCCAGGGACAGGCGGAGCACAGCGCCGGTCTGGTGGACGCATCCGGGCTGGCCCTGTCCGCCATGGGCTCCATGTCCGGAGACGGCGGCGGGCCCGGCGGATTCCAGCCCCGGCAGGACGCGGCGGAGGTCTTTGCCAAGGACCGCCCGGAGGGATCCCGCCGCCCCGGGGAGGAGAGCGGCCCCCAGAGGGAGGAGGGGACCGGCCTGACCATGCTGGCGGGATCGGCGGCCCTTCTGGCGGCGGGCCTGGTTCTGGCCGGGACGTTCCGGCGGCGGGGGTGAGCGCTCCCGAGAAGCTGTATTTCTAACCGGTGAATCCCGGCTCTAAGAACCTGTATTCATAACTGGGGGATGCTGGATGGACGAGGATTTTTCTCGTCAGACAAGGAGATTTTCCGCGGCAATCCTGACGGATTGCAAGGGAAATCGACGCAGTATGGCGGGAAAAAGACTGGCCAGACAGCGTGCAACGGTTGTGAATACAGGTTCTAAAAAAGGGTGGGTCCCGGAAACCACGAGATTGTGGTTTCCGGGACCCTTTTCGAATCACACCTCCGCCGCCCGCTTCAGCTCCGACAGGCACTTGGGGCAGATATTCTTGCCCTTGAAGATGGCAATATCCTTGGCGCTGTCACAGAAAATACAGGTAGGGCGGTACTTTTTCAGAACAACAGAGGAGCCCTCCACGAAAATTTCCATGGTCTCCCGCTCTCCAATGTCCAGGGTACGGCGCAATTCAATCGGGAGCACGATCCGTCCCAGCTCGTCAATTCTTCTCACAATACCGGTGGATTTCATTGTCCGGCCTCCTGTCCTACAGATGTGGGCGCGGTGGCCTCCGCCGCCGGCCCTGGGATTAGATTACCACACTTGCCCCGCCTTTTTCAACAAATTTTGACAAAAAATGTCTGGAAATTTCTGCATGTTTTTCTTTTGCGCCGCTATATATAGAGGGACGGCCCCGGCTGTCCAACTGGAAGAGGAGGGCGACAGAGCATGGCAATGGCGTGGATCTGGACGGGAATGGTGGTGGTCTCGGTGGTCTTCGGGCTGTACAACGGGACCACCGGAGCGGTGGGCGCGGCGGCCATGGAGGGCGCGGGCGCGGCGGTGGAGCTGTGCCTGAGCATGGCGGGGATCATGTGCCTGTGGAACGGGGTCATGGCGGTGATGAAGGCCAGCGGCATGATGGACGGACTGAGCCGCCTGTTCCGGCCCGTGCTCTGCCGCCTTCTGCCCCGGGCCTGCCGGGACCCGGACACCCTGGCGGCCCTGTCCGGCAACGTGTCCGCCAATCTGCTGGGGCTGGGCAACGCGGCCACGCCCCTGGGGATCCGGGCGGCGGGCCGGATGGCCCGGGGCAGCGGCGGCCGGGCCACGGATGAGCTGTGCACCCTGGTGGTGCTGAACACGGCGTCCATCCAGCTGCTGCCCACCACGGTGGCCGGGGTGCGCGGGGCCCTGGGCGCGGAGAGCGCCTTTGACATCCTGCCGGCGGTGTGGCTGGCCTCGGTGCTGTCGGTGACGGCGGGTCTGCTGGCGGCCAAGGCGCTGGGAAAAATATGGAGAAATTAGCCGTCATTTTTGGGGGAGAGAAGGGGATGACGGCAGAAAGGGAGGAGCTTCCGTGGACTATTCCGCCTATCTGGTGCCGCTGCTGCTGGCCTGTACGGCCCTGTTCGGCGTTGGCAGAAGGGTAAATGTATTTGACGCGCTGGCCCAGGGGGCGGAGGAGGGGCTGACCATCCTGCTGCGCATCCTGCCCAATCTGGTGGGACTGATGACGGCGGTGTACATGCTCCGGGCCAGCGGGGTTCTGGATCTGCTGGGGCAGCTGCTGGCCCCGCTCCTGGTGCGCCTGGGCATCCCGCCGGAGACGGCGGCCCTGCTCTTCATCCGCCCGGTCAGCGGCAGCGGGGCCCTGGCCATCGGCAGCGAGCTCATGAGCGCCCACGGCCCGGACTCCTATGTAGGCCGGGTGGCCGCCGTCATGCTGGGCAGCACGGAGACCACCTTCTACACCATCGCCGTCTACTTCGGCTCCGCCGGGGTCCACAAAACCCGCTACGCCATCCCCGCCGCCCTCATCGCGGATCTCACCGGGTTTGTGGCCGCAGCCTGGGCGGTGCGGCTGCTGTTCGGAACATAAGTTAAGACTGCGGAGAACGCCGGCTGAACGGCGGCCTCCGCAGATTTTTTTGCCGTATCCTTTCCCGGGCCCGCCCCTGTACAAAGCCCGCAGGGATCCATCTGCCGCCGCGAAAATGGATTTTCCTGACCAAAAATTAATTTTCTTGTAAACACCCCGCTCCCTGTGCTATAATAGAGTAGTTATATGTGTGCGCCCCGCGCCGGCCGCGGGAGAAAAAGAAGGGAGAAGCTCACGGTGCATAAGAAGCTATCCCGGCTGATTGAGCCAAATTTACAGCCCTATTTTCTTTGTCTGGTCCTGTTCGCCGCGGTCACGGCCCCCCTCCAGCCCCTGCTGGGGGCGGCGGAGCTGGCCGCGCTGGTCCTGCTCTATCTCTTCTACCGCCGGCAGACCACCCGCCGCCGGCGCAGCGTGATGCAGTATATTGAGACCATCACCGGCGGCGTGGACTCCATCAACAAAAACAGCATGCTCAACACGCCCCTGCCGGTGGTGGTCTTCCGGGCGGACAACGGGGAGATCATCTGGGCCAACGACAGCTTCGTGGGCCTGGCGGACGCCCAGGACAGCCTCTTTGACATGACCATCCATGATCTGGCCCCGGACTTCAATTACCAGTGGGTCCTGGACGGCAACCAGCCCTGGGACGTGGCCCCCTTTGCCGGCGGCACCTACCAGATCTACGCCTCCACAGGCCGCATGGGGGGCCGGACCGCCAGCCAGGGCCAGATTATCACCGCCTACTTCGTGGACGTCACCGAGAGCCAGCACATGAAGGCCATCCTGGAGGCCAGCCGGACTGTGGTCTCCATCCTGGTGCTGGACAACTATGAGGAGCTGCTCAAGGCCGGAGGCGAGGCCGCCAAGAGCGCCGTGCTGGCCCAGGTGGACGAGAAGCTCAACGCCTGGGTCACCGACTCCGGCGGCCTTCTGCGCAAGTACGACCGGGACCGCTATCTCTTCATCTGCGACGAGCAGTTCTTCCAGCGGATCGTGGAGGAGAAGTTCTCCGTACTGGAGGCCATCCATCAGGTGGTCAGCGAGGACGGGGTCAGCGCCTCCCTGTCCATCGGCGTGGGCCGGGACTGCGACAGCTACGAGGACGCCTTCCGCTGGGCGGAGAAGTCCATCGAGATGAGTCTGAGCCGGGGCGGCGATCAGGCCGTGGTGAAGGACAGCCTGGACTTCCAGTTCTACGGCGGCCGGTCCAAGTCCACAGAGAAGCGGACCAAGGTAAAGAGCCGGGTTATGGCCAAGGCCCTGGGCGAGCTCATCTCCGACGCCGGCCAGGTCTACATCATGGGCCACGAGTACGCGGACATGGACGCGGTGGGCGCGGCGGCGGGCGTGTGCTGCGCGGCCCGGAAGCGGGGAAAGCGGGCCCAGATCGTCATCGACCTGGAGGGCAACAACGCCCGGCCCCTGGTGCGCAAGCTGGCCAGCCTGCCGGAGTACGGGGACGTATTTGTCAGCGGTCCCGACGCCTTCATCCACGCCCAGGCGGGGGCCCTGCTGGTGGTGGTGGACACCAACCGGCCGGATCTGGTGGAGAACCGGCAGCTGCTGGACGCCTGCAACCGGGTGGCGGTCATTGACCACCACCGCCGGGCGGCGGACTATATCGAGAACGCGGCCCTCAACTTCCACGAGCCCTACGCCTCCTCGGCCTCAGAGCTGGTGACGGAGCTGCTCCAGTACCTGGTGGAGCCCAGCGACCTGCTGCGGGGGGAGGCGGAGGCCCTGCTGGCGGGCATTGTGCTGGACACGAAGAACTTCAGCATGCGCTCCGGCAGCCGCACCTTTGAGGCGGCGGCCTTCCTGCGCCGGGCCGGGGCGGACCCGGCGGAGGTGCGCCTCTACTTCCAGAGCGACCTGCCCAGCATGATCCAGCGCTATGACATCATTCGCTGCGCCCAGATGATCCACGGGGACGTGGCCCTGGCCGTGGCGGAGAAGGAGGTCAGCCGGGTCACCGCCGCCAAGGCGGCCGACGACCTGCTCTCCCTCCAGGGCGTTCAGGCCTCGGTGGTGCTCTACCGCCAGGGGGACGGGGTGTCCATGTCCGGCCGGTCCCTGGGGGAGGTGAACGTGCAGGTGATTCTGGAGCGGCTGGGGGGCGGCGGCAACGCCACCGCCGCCGGAGGCCATGTGTCCGGCGCTGACCTGTACGCCGTGCGCCAGCGGGTGGCGGAGGCCATCGAGGACTACTACGCGCCGTGACTTTTCCTGTTCTTTTTCTTTGTGAACAAAGAAAAAGAACCAAAAAGAAAAACTTTAGAGGGTATTTACCGGCTGCCGGCAGCCCAGGCGGAATTTTCCATTGTATGTGAAGGAACCAATCCGGTTTTTCGCAATAAATTCTATATGATGACCGGCATATTTTCCGGCTCATAACCAAGCAGGAGGAGACAACCATGAAAGTGATTTTACAGCAGGACGTGCGGGGCCAGGGCAAGAAGGGGCAGATGATCGAGGTGGCGGAGGGCTACGCCCGCAACTTCCTGCTGCCCAGGAAGCTGGCCGTACCCGCCACGGCGGACGCCATGAACACCATGAAGCTGCGGGAGAAGGCCAAGAAGGCCGAGGACGCCCGGCTGAAGGCGGAGGCGGAGGACGTGGCCCAGCGGCTGAAGAACGCCCCCGTCAAGGTGTCCGCCCGGGCCGGGGCCAACGGCAAGCTCTTCGGCGCGGTGACCAGCAAGGAGGTGTCCGACGCCCTCCAGGCCCAGTTCGGCATTGAGCTGGCCAAGCAGAAGATTGTCATGGAGGAGCCCATCAAGGCCTTCGGCAGCTACGAGCTGCGGGCCAAGCTGGGCTACGAGGTCTCCGGCACCATCTACGTGATGGTGGTGGAGGAGAAGTAGGCGCGGCCGCTTTTTGAGAATTGAAGGAGGTGTCGCCTTTGGCGCAGAACGACGAGCTGCTCTTCCGTCAGATGCCCCACTCCCTGGAGGCCGAGCAGGCGGCCCTGGGGGCCATGCTCATTGACGCGGACTGCATCAAGGACGTGATGGACAAGCTCCAGCCCGAGGATTTCTACATCAAGCAGAATCGGGATGTTTTCGAGACCATTTACACCATGTTCAGCTTCTCCAAGCCCATCGACGGCGTGACCGTGGCGGAGGAGATGCAGAAAAACGGCACCTACGACGATCAGACCACCCGGAGCTATCTGGTCCAGCTCATGGAGATCACCCCCACCAGCGCCAACGTGATGGAGTATGTGGCCATCATCCGGGACAAGGCCCTGCTGCGGGGCCTGGCCAAGGCGGCGGGGGAGATCACCTCCATGGTCCAGGAGGGCCTGGGGGAGGCCGGGGCCATTCTGGAGGCGGCGGAGCAGAAGGTCTACGCCGTCCGCCGGGGCCGCAGCGCCCAGGAGCTGGTGCCGGTGGCCCAGCTCATCAAGCCCTTTCTGGACCAGCTCAACGATCTGGCCTCCGGCAAAACCGGCCTGCCCGGCCTCTCCAGCGGCTTCTCCGCTGTGGACAGCAAGATCCACGGCCTCAACCGCTCTGACCTCATCCTCCTGGCGGCCCGGCCCGGCGTGGGCAAGAGCTCCTTTGCCATGAACATCGCCCTGAATGTGGCCAAGCAGAGCGGGACGACGGTGGCGGTTTTTTCCCTGGAGATGAGCAAGGAGCAGCTGCTGGTGCGCCTGATGGCGGCGGAGGGGCTGGTGGAGCTGACGAGGCTGGCTACCGGCCGGCTCAGCGCCTCGGACTGGGGCAAGCTCACCCAGGCCGCCCGGACCCTGCGCCAGTCGGACATCCGTATTGACGACAACCCCATGCTCACAGCGGCGGACATCAACGCCAAGTGCCGCCGGCTGGACAACCTGGGCCTGGTGGTCATCGACTACCTCCAGCTGATGACCTCCGCCGGCGGCAAGGGCTACGCCGGGGAGAACCGGCAGCAGGCGGTCAGCGACATCTCCCGTATGCTCAAGGTGATGGCCAAGGAGCTGAACGTGCCGGTGATCTGCCTCAGCCAGCTCAGCCGCGCCAACGAGAAGCGGGAGGACAAGCGGCCCATGCTCTCGGACCTCCGGGACTCCGGCGCCATCGAGCAGGACGCGGATATCGTCATGTTCCTCTACCGGGAGGACTACTACAAGGAGGAGACGGAGAACCGAAACATTGCCGAGTGCATCGTGGCCAAGAACCGCCACGGGGAGACGGGCAAGGTGCCCCTGCGGTGGACCCCGGAGTACACCGCCTTCAGCACCGTGGAGCTGCGGTTTGACGAGGACGAGTGACCGCCGGCAGTCACAGCAGGCGCCTCTCAGGTTTTTTCTTTTGCTTCTTTTCTTTTGTTCACAAAAGAAAAGAAGAGATAAGGATCCATACGATATGATGAACATTCAAGCATTCACGAAAAAGTGGGACATGCTGCCCCCGGGCGGGCTGATTCTCTGCGCCGTGTCCGGGGGGCGGGACTCCATGGCCCTGCTCCATCTGCTGTGGGAGATGGGGAGGAAGGGGGGCTTCCAGGTCCACGCCGCCCACTTCAACCACCATCTCCGCCCCACGGCGGACCGGGACCAGGGCTTTGTCACAGGCTGGTGCGGGGCAAAGGGCATCCCCCTGACCTGCGGCGGCGCTGACGCGGCGGCCTATGCCAGGGAGGTTGGCACGTCCCTGGAGGACGGCGCCCGGCAGCTGCGCTACCGCTTCCTGGAGGAGACGGCGGACCGGGTGGGGGCGGCGCGCATCGCCACCGCCCACCACCGGGAGGACAACGCGGAGACCCTGCTGCTCCACCTGCTGCGGGGCGCCGGCCTCCGGGGGCTGGGGGGCATCCCGCCGGTGCGTGGGCGGATCGTACGGCCTCTGCTGGAGACAAGCCGGGCGGACATCGACGGCTATGTGCGCCGGCATCATATCTCCTATATGGAGGACGAGACCAACGCCGACACCCGCTTCACCCGCAACCGCCTGCGGCTGGAGGTGTTTCCCCTGCTGGAGGAGATCTCCCCCGGGTGTACCGGGCGCATGGCCGCCACGGCGGACCTCCTCCGGGAGGATGACGAGCACTTCCGGGGCGCGGTGGACGCCTCTCTGTTTACCTTCAAGGGGGACCGGGCGGAGATCTCCCTCCGGGAGCTGAAAAAGCTGGACCAGTCCATGGCCCGCCGGACCGTTCGGGAGATGTCCCGGTCCCTCCTCACGGATCTGGGGCGGGAGAACGTGGATCAGGCCCTGGCTTTAGGCCCCGGCGGCTACCTGGATCTGCCAGGCCGCCTGTGCGCCTACCGGACAGGGACGAAGCTGACCCTCCGCCGGGAACCCGATCCTCCTCTCCCCCTGCTCCTGACAGAGGGGACCCAGGTGTGGTGGAAATGGCTGGTGCAGGTGTATCTGAGCGGAGAGCCTGTCCAGGAGGACGGTCAGACTGTAGCGCTGGGGGGCTGCTCCGCGCCCCTGACCATCGCCCTCTGGAATGGTCAGGGAAGTCTGGCGGTGGAGAACGGCCAGCGGACCATCAAGCGGCTCTTCACGGACCGGCGGATCCCCATCCAGGACCGGTGGGAGCACCCCGCGCTGTATGTGGACGGGAGACCAGCGGCGGTCTTCGGCGTGGCCACGGACTGGACCCTCCGCCCCAGGCCCGGGGAGAGCTGCCTGGTGGTAAAGATAGAGGAATACCGGGTGATGACCAGGCTGCGGCCAGGAGGGGGACTATGAAGCGCAGGCCATGGCGGGGCATGACCCCCCTCCGGCGGGCCCTGGAGGGGCTGTGCCTGGCGATGCTGGGGGCGGGATTTCTGTGCCCTGTTCTCCTCTGGGGGTGGATCCCGGACCAGATCCCCGGCCACTACAGCGGCGCGGGGGAGATTGACCGGTGGACGGGCAAGTGGGAGCTGTTCCTGCTGCCGGTGTTCAGCGTAATACTATACCTGCTGCTGACCGCGGCCTGCGCCGCCGTCCGCCCCGGGGTGGAGCGGGGGGAGCTGCCGCCCTCGGCCCCAGCGTGGCTGGCGGGGGTCAAGCTGGCGGTGCTGGGGGGATTTGCCTGGATCGGTGGGGCCATGGCCCTGTGCCAGCCCCTGCCGGAGCATTTTACGGCGGTTTTTATGGCCGCGGCCCTGCTCCCGGTGATTGGCTTTCTCGTCTCGGCAATCCGCTTCGCCGCCAAGAGAAAGACGCGATAGAGGTTTCTTTTCATTCTTTTCAAAGAAGAGAATGACATCTGAAAATGTTGGATAAATATAGAGAAGGAGAAAACGACATGGGCATGATGGATCAGGACATTTTGAAGGTGCTGTACACAGAAAAGCAGATCGCCGCCCGCATCGAATCCATGGGCATGGAGATGTATGAGGACCTCAGGGACAAGGAGCCGCTGTTCGTCAGCGTGCTCCGGGGGGCGTTCATCTTCATGGCGGACATCGTGCGGGCCTGTCAGGTGCGCTCTGACGTGGAGTTCATCGCCGTCTCCTCCTACGGCAACGCCACCACCTCCTCCGGGGCCGTGCAGATTACCCACGACATCCAGCAGGACATCACCGGCCGGAATCTGGTGGTGATCGAGGACATCCTGGACTCCGGCAACACCCTCTTTTTCCTCAAGCAGTACTTTCTGACCAAGGGGGCCGCGTCGGTGTCCATCTGCACCCTGCTGGACAAGCCCAGCCGGCGGACCAAGGCCATTACCGCGGACTATGTGGGCTTCACGGTGCCGGACGAGTTCGTGGTGGGCTACGGCCTGGACTACTGCCAGAAATACAGAAATCTGCCCTACATCGGCGTATTAAAGCCGGAGGTCTACGGGGGCCAGTAAGAACATCACCACAAAAGGAGTGAAGCTGTTTGACCAATCATACCAAGCGCCCCGGGATGGGGCTGTACTTCGCGGCCATCCTGCTGCTGCTGGGCGCGTACTACTTTTTCTACGGCTCCATGGGCATACCCGCCGTGACCTTTGCCCAGGTGGAGACCCTGTTTGAGGACGGGAAGGTGATCAGCTTCTCCATCCGGGACGGAAATGACCTGTACCTCAACCTGACGGACGGGTCCACGGTCCACAACCAGCTGGGCAGCACGGACCTGTTCTGGTCCCGGCTGGGGTCCCTCATTCAGGAGCAGAAGCACGCGGGCATCCTCTCCGACTACGATCACGCCCCCGTGTACACCCCGCCCTGGTGGATGGAGGTGCTGGTGTACGTGGCCCTCATCGGGATCATCTTCCTGATCTGGCAGTATATGATGGCCAGGGCCCAGGGGGGCGGCGGCATGGACCAGGGCAGGCGGTTCGGCAAGGCCCGCATCCGCTTCGGGTCCGAGAGCAAGGAGAAGGTCAGCTTCACCGACGTGGCCGGTGCGGAGGAGGAGAAGGAGGAGCTGCGGGAGATCGTCAGCTTTCTCCAGGAGCCCAAAAAGTATCTGGACCTGGGGGCCAGGATCCCCAAGGGCGTGCTGCTGGTGGGCCCTCCGGGCACCGGCAAGACCCTGCTGGCCAAGGCCGTGGCCGGGGAGGCGGGGGTGCAGTTTCTCTCCATCTCCGGCTCCGACTTTGTGGAGCTCTATGTGGGCGTAGGCGCCAGCCGGGTGCGGGACCTCTTTGACGAGGCCAAGAAGGTGGCCCCCTCGGTGGTGTTCATCGACGAGATCGACGCCGTGGGCCGCCAGAGAGGCGCGGGCCTGGGGGGCGGCCACGACGAGCGGGAGCAGACCCTCAACCAGCTGCTGGTGGAGATGGACGGCTTTTCCAGCAACGAGGGCGTGGTGGTCCTGGCGGCCACCAACCGGGCGGACATCCTGGACCCGGCCCTGCTGCGCCCCGGCCGGTTTGACCGGCAGGTGTTCGTGGGCCGGCCGGACAGCAGGGGCCGGGAGGAGGTCCTGGCGGTCCACGCCCGGAACAAGCCCCTGGCGGAGGACGTGGATCTGAAGGTGCTGGCCCAGTCCACCTCCGGCTTCACGGGGGCGGATCTGGAGAACGTCATCAACGAGGGCGCGCTGCTCTCCGCCCGGAAGGGGCAGAAGTTCATCACCATGGACGCTCTCCAGGAGGCCATTATCAAGGTCATCGCCGGACCGGAGAAGAAGAGCCGGGTGGTGCCGCCCCACGAGCGGCGGCTCACGGCCTACCACGAGGCGGGCCACGCGGTGATGCACCACTGTCTGGCCAGCGTGGACCCGGTCCATCAGGTGACCATTGTGCCCAGAGGCCAGGCCGGGGGCATGACCATCTCCCTGCCCGGGGAGGACCGGGGATACTACTCCAAGCGGTACATGGAGGAGGAGATTGCGGCCCTGCTGGGCGGCCGGGTGGCGGAGAGCCTGTTTCTGGACGACATCTCCACCGGCGCGTCCAACGACATCCAGCGGGCCACGGCCATGGCCCGGAAGATGGTGACCTCCTACGGCATGAGCGAGAAGCTGGGGGCGGTGAGCTTTGACTCCGGCCACGACGAGGTGTTCATCGGCCGCAGCATGGCCCAGGCCAAGAGCTACTCCGAGGAGGTGGCCGCCCAGATCGACGGGGAGGTAAAGGCCATCATCGACGCGGGCTACCGCCGCTGCCAGCAGGTGCTGGAGCAGCACCGGCAGCAGATGGAGGCCGTGGCCGCCTATCTTCTGGAGCACGAGACCATGTCCGGGGAGGACTTCGCCGCCGTGATGGGCTTTGCCAAGGTCAAGGCGGAGGAGTAGGTTGTCATTCTTTTTCTTGAAAGAAAAAGAATCAAAAAGAACTTTCAGAGGCTGCGCATTCTTACGGGAGCGCGGGGACAAGAAGAGAGGCGTGGGTTTTCACCCGCGCCTCTCCTTTTTTGCCAGAACGCAGTACCACTCCGCGCTCTCCGCGTCCTGCCCGAGAAGGGAGGGGAAGCAGCTCTGCCTGATCTGCCCATATCCCAGCGCCCGCAGCTTGTCCAGCAGCAGCTGCCGGGCCACGGGGAAGTAGTGCTCGTCAAAGGTCTCCTTCTGGAAGATCCTGTTCTCTCTCTCAAAGGTGTAGAGCAGGTGGAACAGCATGTCCCCGCCCTCCAGGTAGTCCCACACCTGGACCAGATTGATCCGGGTGTCTCCGTCAAAGAAGGGGTTATAGAGATAGAAGCGGTTCCTCTCCTGGAGGATGCGGTCCCAGCTGCGCATATCAAAGTAGAGATATCCGCCCTCCCGCACCAGCGCGTCCATCCTCTCCAGGACCGCCAGCAGCGCATCGTTTTCCACATAGGGCAGGGAGTTGCCCGTGCTGGCCACGCAGTCAAAGGTCATGCCGGACCAGCAGCTCAGATCCCGGAAATCGCTCTGCCGCAGATCCACGGACCACCCCCGTTCCTCCGCCTTTTTCCGGCACCTGTCCAGCATGGCCCCGCTGAGATCAGACCCGCTCACCGCCACGCCCAGCTCCAGGAGGGGCAGCGTGACGCTGCCGGAGCCGATGCTCACGTCCAGCAGGGTTCCCACGTCCAGCCCTCCCAGCATGTGCTCCCAGTGCTGTCTGTAGACGCTGAACCGCTCCTCCGTCTCTATGAGATCGTAGATATCCGCCCGGTCATATAAGGCGCCCATTCCTCTCTCCCTCTCATTTTTTCAGCTTCAGCCTGCCTTTTTCCACAACCGTGTGGAAAATCCTCCGAATCTGGCGGCACTCCTCGTCCCGGTCCTCCATCTGGTTCTTGGGGAGAATCCACGCCTGGCTGTCCGCGATAAAGAGATAGAAGGCCCCGGCGGTCTCCCGGACCCGCACCAGCTTGTCAAAGCCCATCTTGGCCCGCTTTTTCCCCACCGTCACGTGGACGCCGAACCCGTCGATCTCCGTCTCCTGGACGTAGCTGTCCCGGCCGGACCGGCGCACCTCGTTTTTCACCCGCCCGCTGGTGGACAGGACCAGGGCCGCCACCGCCGCCAGTATGGCCGCCGCCGCCCCGGAGGCCGCCGCCAGGACCTGGAGATAGGGGGGCAGGGTCAGCAGACCGCTGTACAGGTAACCCGCCAGGGCCCCGGCCAGGCCAAAGCCCAGAAGGCCCTTTCTCCACTTCTCCAGCACCAGCATGAGGTAAAATCTCCTGGTCTCCCGGAGACCGATGGTAAAATCCCGGCGATATGACATGCGTCCGCGCCCCCTTTGTCAAGTAATCAGCCGCCGCGCCTGCACAGGAAGCCGAACCAGCCCTCGGACTGGCCCTCCTCCGCCACAGCGAATCCGTTCTCCTCCAGTACCTGCCGCACCTCCGCGGCCCGATCGTCGATGATGCCGGAGCAGAGGAACCAGCCCTCCGGCTTCATCCACCGGCTCACCTCCGGAGCCAGGGCAATAATCACGTCGGAGACGATGTTGGCCGCCACGATGTCGTAGCCGTCCCCCATCTCCCGGCGGAGCCCCTTGTCACTGAGCACGTCCCCGGCCCGGACCGTGTACCTGTCCCGGCCCACGCCGTTGAGAGCGGCGTTTTCATAGGCGATATCCACAGCCTTCTCGTCGATATCGCAGGCAAAGGCGCTCTCCGCCCCCAGCAGCAGGGACGCAATGGAGAGAATGCCGCTGCCGCAGCCCAGATCCAGCACCCGCATCCCCTTTTCCACATGCTTCTCCAGGGCGGTGAGGCACAGCCGGGTGGTGGCGTGGCTGCCGGTGCCGAAGGCCAGCCCCGGGTTCAGGCGCAGCTCCACCCGGTCCCCGGTCTCGGCCTGCTCCCAGTCCGGGACCACGATCAGCCGCTCCCCGATCTCCATGGGCTTATAGAAGGCCTTCCAGTTGTTCTCCCAGTCCGCGTCCTCGATGCCGTCCACGGTCATGATAAGGGGGGCGTAATCCGGATGGGCCTTTTTCAGCTCCGCCATGGCCATGCGCACCGCAGCCACCTGGGCAAAGCCCTGATCGCTCTCCCCGGCGTAGAAGGTGACCCGGCACTTGCCGGACATGGAGCGGTCCAGCTCCTCGTCCACATAGTCCCAGTACTGCCTGTTCTGTTCCAGGAACTGGTGAAAATCGGCCTCGTCCTCCACGGCGAAGCTGTCAATGCCCAGGGAAATCAGCATGTTTTCCACCGGCTCCAGTCCGGCGGGGGAGGTGTCGATATGCAGGGCAAGCCATTTCATAGATTTTTCCTCTTTTTTCTGGTTTTTAATATATTATAACGGATGGACGGGAAGAAAACAACGGTTTCTTGTGCCGGGTCAGGGAAATGCACGGCCCCCTGCCGCGAGACCGCACACGATCTCCACCGCCGCCGCGCCCATGCGGGCCAGCTCCCTGTGGAGCTCACCCAGCCAGCGGATATACCGCTCCGTCTCCGGGTCATAGCCCCCGCCGTCCCCGAACACGTCGTTACTGACCACAACCAGCAGCTCCGCCCGGTCCGTCAGGGCCCTGATCCCCGAGAGAATCCGCTCCCGGGCCCCCCTGCCGGCCCCGGCCGGGGACCAGATCTCGTTGGCCAGCAGATTCCCCAGGTCCTCCAGCAGCACCCAGTCCCCGGGCCGAACGTCCGCGCCGCCAATATCCACCGGCCGCTCCAGTGTCACAAACTGTCTCCCCGCCGCCGCGCCGTGGCGCTCCCGCATGGCGCGGTGCCGCTGGATGCGCCGGGCCGCCTCCCCGGTCCCCGGCTCCATGGTGGCCAGGTAGACCGCCCGGCCCCGGGCCCGGGCCAGCAGCTCCCGCTCCGCCCAGGCGGACTTGCCGCTGCCGCTGCCGCCATAGACCAGTAAAAGCTCTCCCATCACAGGGGCTGATAGGCATCAATGCCGATGTTATCAAAGGAGGGCATGTCGAAATACACCCGCAGGGCCATGTCGATCAGGGGCATGACTGACACCGCCCCCGTGCCCTCCCCCAGGGCCATGCCCAGCTTCAGCAGGGGAGATAGCCCCAGCTCCTCCATCACATACCCCGCCCCCGGCTCCGCCGACAGGTGGGAGGCCGTCAGGGCGTCCCGCACCGCCGGGCACAGCCGCACCGCCGCCAGGGCGGCCACGGTGGAGATGAACCCGTCCATCACCGCCGGGGTCCTGTGGAGGGCGCAGCCTATATAGAAACCGGTCATGGCGGCGATATCATAGCCTCCCACCTTGGCGATCACGTCCACCGGGTCCTCCGGGTCCGGCCGGTGGAGGGCAATAGCCCTGTCGATGACCCTGATCTTCCGGGCCAGCCCCTCGTCGGAGAGCCCGGCCCCCTTGCCGGTCATCTCCTCCGCCGGACGGCCCAGCAGGGCGGCGGCCACGGCGCTGGTGGTGGTGGTGTTGCCGATGCCCATCTCCCCGGCGGCCAGAAGATCGCGCTTCTCCGCCAAATCCCCGGCCAGCTCCATGCCCGCCAGCAGCACGGTGAGGCACTCCTCCCGGGTCATGGCCGGCTCCCGGGCCAGATTCTTTGTGCCCCGGGAGACCTTGATGGACCGCATCCCCGGCACGTCCGTCAGCATGCCCGCGTCCACGGGGATCACGTCCGCACCGGCCACAGCGCCCATACAGCACACGCTGGCCGCGCCGGTGAGCATGTTCCCGGCCACCACGGCGGTAACGCCGCTGTCGGTCTGGGTGACCCCCTCGGCCACCACACCGTTGTCCGCGCAGAAGGCGGCCACGCACTTGCGGAGATCCCGCCGCAGAGGGGCCACCCCCGCCAGCCGGGACACCACGTTCTCCAGCTGCCCCAGGCCGTGGAGGGGCTTGGCCACCGCGTCCCAGTGGCGGCGGGCCGCCTCCACCCGCTCCCTGTCCGCCGGCCTGACCGCTCCCAGCGCCTCCCGCAGCCTGATATCCAGATCTTCCATATGTACGGCCTCCTCTTCGTTTGTGGAAGGTTTTCCACAAACACTATAGACCAAGGCCGGAAAAAAAGCAACCGCCCAACAGGAATTTTCCCATTGGGCGGCTTTTCTGAATATGAAATTACTGCTGCTGCCTGCCGCCGCTTCTGTCGTAGGCCACGATGACCCGGCGGTTGGGCTCGGTGCCCATGGAGTAAGTGGTGACGTTTTCCACATTCTGGAGAACTGTGTGGATGACGTGGCGCTCGTAGGCGTTCATGGGCTCCAGGGTCACGTTCCGCTTGTACTTGACCACCTTGGCGGCCACCTTCATGGCCAGATGCTGGAGGCTCTGCTCCCGCTTGAGGCGGTAGTTCTCCGCGTCCACGTGGATGCGCACCCGCTTCTCGCCACCCCGGTTGACGGAGTAGTTGGTCAGCTGCTGGATGGCGTCCAGGGTCTCGCCCCGTCTGCCGATGAGCGCGCCCAGCTTCTCCCCCTCCAGAACGGCCTTGTAGCGGCCCTCCTCGTTCCGGTACACCTTCACCTGGGCCTCGCTGCCCATGTGGCGGAGGAGACCGGTGAGAAATTCCACAATCTGCGCCGCCTTCTCGTCCTCGCAGATCTCCCCCAGGTCCTGGGGCGGCAGCACCGGCAGGGGAGCGGCGGCCTCCACGGCCTTCTCCGCCCGCTCCTCCCGCTGAGGACGCTCCCGGCGCTCCGGACGCCGGCGCTCCTCCCGTTTCTCCGCCCGGGGCGCCTTCTCCGGCCGCTCCGGCGGCGGGGCCTGGACGGGCTTCCGCGGCGCCGCGGGTGCGGCGGGGGGGGCCTTCGCCGGCTCATCCGCCAGACCGTAGCTCACCCGAACCTTAGCCGGGCTGGCGCCGATGCCCAGAAAGCCCTTCTTTGCCCGCTCCAGAATCTCCACGGACACCTCTTCCCGCTCCAGACCCAGCTCCGCCAGGGCCTTTGCAACAGCCTCGTCCTCGGTCTTGCCCGTCACATCTATAAATTTCGTCGTCATAGCGCGTTTTACTCCTTCTCTTCATAGCGGTCCGCCTGATAGCTGCGGCCTCTGGCGTAGGGGCGCTCCCCCACCCGGCCGGCCTCGTTGGTGGAGACCTTCTTCTCCGGGGCCTTCTGGGGCAGCTTCTTGGGCTTTTTGGCCTCGTTCTCCCGCTGCTCGGCGGCCCGCTTCTTGGCCTCCTCCATGCGCAGCTTCCTGGCGGCCTCCCGCTTGGCTGCCCGCTCCTCCTCCTCGGCGTTGATCTTCTTGGTATAGAATTTGCCCAGCATGGACTCGCGGATCATGCCCCACACGCTGTTGGCAATCCAGTACAAGCCCAGGCCCGCAGGCATGATGAAGCAGAACCAGATGCTCATGAGGGGCATCATCAGGTTCACCATCTTCATGCTGGCCTGCTGCTCCTGGGACTGGCCGTTGCTCTTGGTGATGACGATGGTCTGCACGTAGTTCATCACAGCGGCCAGCAGGGGGATGAGGATCAGGCCGATGACCGGCCAGGTCATGGAGAAGCCCTTGAACACCTCCTGGGGCTGGACGCTGAGGTTGATGCCGAAGAAGTCGAAGTGCATCTGGAGCAGCTTGTCCCCCACGCCCTCCACGCCGGACCAGTCGTAGCCGGACCAGTTGCGGGAGATGAAGTCGGCAAGGTTGACCTGCTCATAGGCGCCGTAGGCGCCGTTGGCCATCTGGTCCGCCACGTAGCCCAGGCTCTCGGCGGCCTGACGGAGGCCGTCGCAGGCGGCGTCGCTGATGCCCATGAAGTAGGTGATGGGCTGGCGGATGATGGAGTAGAGGGGCACCAGGATGAACATGGGGATGAAGGACCACAGGCAGCCGCCCATGGGGTTGATGCCCTCCTCCTGGTAGAGCTTTTGCAGCTCCTCCTGATACTTCTGCTGATTTTTGGCGTACTGCTTCTGCAGCTCCGCCTGCTTGCTGGAGAGCTTGCCCATACGCACCATGCTGCGCTTGGACTTCATCTGGAACGGCACCATAATCAGTGTGACCACCAGGCTGAACAGGATGATCGCCAGGCCGTAGGAGCCGCTGATGGCGTACATCCAGCGCAGCAGGGCGGCAAAGGGCATACTGACGAGTTTGCCAAAGGTACCAAACATGTAGTGTTTCCTCCGGTAGAATGTTTCCCCCGCCCATGCAGCGGCAGGGGAGGTCTATGGCACAGGATCGTAAAAATCCCCCTTGTAGAAGGGGTGGCATCGCAAAAAGCGCCGCAGGGCCAGCCATCCGCCCCGCAGCACCCCGTACTTCTCCACGGCCTGAAGGGCGTACTGGGAGCAGGTGGGGATAAAGCGGCACCTGGGCGGGAGGCCGGGGGAGATACAGCGCTGGTAGAACCGGATGGCCCCCAGCACAAGCCGCTTTATCATATCAGCAGCTTCAGCTCCCCGCAGGCCCGGTAGAAGGCCTGGGTAAGCCTGACGTAGTCCCCGTCCGCGGCCCGGGAACGGGCCACGAGGATGATATCATAGCCCTGGCGCAGATCGGGCCCCGCCAGACGGAAGACCTCCCGCAGGCGGCGGCGGGCCCGGTTCCGCACCACGGCGCAGCCCAGCTTGGTGCTCACCGTCACGCCCAGGCGGTTATGGTCCAGGCGGTTGGGGCGGCAGTAGACCACCAGGAAGGGGGTCACGGCGGACTTTCCCCGGCTGTAGATGCGGCGGAAGGCCCGGTTTTCCTTGATGCTGACAGCTTTTTTCACGGCCCACGGCCTCCTCTCGGACAGACGCAATCGGGACCGGCCTGAAAAGGCGCGCAGGGACGGCATGAAAAATTCTTGCCGTCCCCCCGATCTATCTTATTTGCGATGCAAACGCCGCGAACCTCAATGGGTCAGGCGGGCGCGGCCCTTGGCGCGGCGGCGGGCGAGCACCTTGCGGCCGTTGGCGGTCCTCATCCTCTTACGGAACCCGTGCTCCTTGGAGCGCTGACGCTTTTTGGGCTGATAGGTACGGAACATTTGCATACACCTCCTACTCAAAATATGGCTGTGCGGAGCTCTCGCCCCCCACTACTCGACGGCGGGGCATGGCAGCCATCCCCCCGCAGTTGACACAGTTCAGCCTGCCGCAGGACAGGCAAACGTTATTATACATAAAAAAAGGATCTGTGTCAACAAAAAATTCAAAAAACAGCGCTCCATCCCTCCGCAGGCCGCCTGCCGGCGGCGCGGCTGTCCGCGGAGGGGCAGCCGCTATATTTCTTCTATATATAGAATAAGTATCTGTTGCAATCCCATCCATTTTCTGCTATACTATCCTAGGAACATTTTCGGCTGTCAGAGAGACGAAACCGCCACTAAGGAAAAAGAGAGGGAGAGCTTCTATGCAATCTGTTTCCGATATCTGGTCCATGATTCTGACCAGGCTCCGGGAGGATCTGTCGGAGACCACCATCAAAACCTGGTTCGACGAGACGGCGGTAGTGGCCCTGGAGGGGAACAACCTCTACCTCCACTGTCCCAACACCTTCAAGCGCACCAACATCCAGGACCGCTTCCTGCCCAACATCGAGGCCGGGCTCAAGGACATCTTCTCCGCCGACATTGCCGTCCACCTGCTGGACGACAACGGCCTCCAGCGCTTTCAGAGCAAGGAGGAGGAGAAGCCCGTATCCCTGATGGAGAGCGGGGAGTTCACCTTCGACACCTTCGTGGTGGGTCCCTCCAACCGTCTGGCCTGCTCGGCGGCCCGGGCGGTGGCGGACGCGCCGGGGCAGCACTACAACCCCCTCTTCATCTACGGCGACTCGGGGCTGGGCAAGACCCACCTGCTCTACGCCATTGCCCACGTCATCCGGGGCAAATTCCCTTCCGCAAAAATCCTCTATATCAAGGGCGACGAGTTTATCAACGACTACATCGAGACCGTCCGCTCCGGCCGGGCCATGAACGAGTTCCGTACCAAGTACCGGGAGGCGGACCTGATGCTGGTGGACGACATCCAGTTTGTGGCCGGCAAGGTGGAGACCCAGAACGAGTTCTTCCACACCTTCAACGCCCTCTACGAAGCGAAAAAGCAGATCGTGCTCACCTCGGACCGGCCTCCCCAGGAGATGGCCCAGCTGGATGACCGGCTGCGGACCCGGTTTGAGTGGGGTTTGATGGCGGACGTACAGCCGCCGGTGCTGGAGACCCGGGTGGCCATCCTCAAAAACAAGGCCGCCCAGCTGGGCTTCATCCTCAGCGACGAGATCGCCGGCTACATCGCCTCCAAGATCACCGCCAACGTCCGGCAGCTGGAGGGCACGGTCAAGAAGATCAAGGCCTTCAAGGACCTGGACGGCATCGAGATCAGCACCGCCGCCGTGGACCGGGCCCTCCAGGACATGAGCCGGTCCAACGAGTTCATCATCACCCCGGACACCATTATCAAGGAGATCTGCCGGTACTTCCGGCTGGAGGAGGACCAGATCAAGGGACAGTCCCGCAGCCGGGACTCCCTCAACGCCCGCCAGACGGCCATGTACCTCATCCGCCGCCTCACCAGCCTGTCCCTGGACGACACGGGAAAGGTCTTCGGCGGCCGGGACCACTCCACAGTGCTCAACTCCATCAACAAGGTAGAAAAGAAGATGAAGGCGGACCCGGCCTACGCGGAGACGGTAAAGGCTATTATCACCAACATCAACTCCACCAAGTAGCGCCGTAAAACGGCCGTTTCTATTTCAACATTTTCCCCCAAGTTTTCCACAATACCAACAAAATATTCTCCACACCGGCTGTGGAAAAAACCCAGCCTCCCGGCCAGCGTGGAAAACCGTGGACAACCTGTGCTTTTTTCCACACCTCTTGTTCTTCCAATTTCTCCAGTATTTTCAACGGCTTGCCGCCATAATCCACAATTTTTCGCCCTACCGCTTCTACTTCTGAAAAATAAATATACTATGCTTCTCATACGGCCAATATTCCGCTCTCCGGAAAAAAGAAAGGAAACCCAGCCATGAAATTTTCCTGTGAAAAGACCCTTCTTCAATCCGCCATCACCACCGCCTCCAGGACTGTGGCAGCCAAGAGCTCCATTCCCGCTCTGGAGGGCCTTCTGCTCCATGCGGACCACCAGCTCACCGTATCCGGCTACAACATGCAGACAGGAATCCGCACCCGCCTGGACGCGGACGTCACCGAGCCCGGTTCCCTGGTGCTCTCCGCGCGGCTCTTCGGGGAGATCATCCGCCGCCTGCCTGACGACGTTGTCACCTTCTCCTCTGACAAGGACCTCAACGTCAAGCTCACCTGCGGCGACGCTTCCTACGACATCCTGGCCCTGTCCGCGGAGGACTACCCGGAGCTGCCGGAGGTGGAGGACCAGTATTCCATCCGCATCCAGCAGAATACCCTCCGGTCCATGATCGCACAGACCTCCTTTGCCGTATCCACCGACGAGATCCGCCCCGTCCACACCGGCTCCCTCTTTGAAATCGGGGAGGAGGGCCTCACCGTGGTCAGCGTAGACGGCTTCCGGCTGGCCCTGCGGCGGGAGCCCCTGGAGACCGCCGGCGGCTCCTTCCGATTCGTAGCCCCCGGGACCGCCCTCAACGAGGTGGAGCGGATCTGTGAGGACACGGACGAGAGCGCTGCCATCACCCTGGGCAACCGGCACCTGCTCTTTAACGTGGGGGACACCCAGCTCATCTGCCGGCGGCTGGAGGGGGAGTTTCTGGACTACAAGGCGGCCATTCCCCGGTCCAACCCCATCTCCATCACCGCCTCCACCAAGGCCATGATAGAGTCCATTGACCGGGTGGGCGTGGTGATCTCCGACAAACAAAAAAGCCCGGTGCGGTGCATCTTCAAGGAGGACAGGGTCTACATGTCCGCCAAAACCGCCAACGGAGAGGCCAAGGACGTGTGCGCGGTCAGCGGAGACGGCGGCGGGCTGGAGATCGGCTTCAACAACCGCTATCTTCTGGACGCCCTGAAATACGCCCCCGCAGACCAGGTCCGGCTGGAGATGAACACCGGTATCTCCCCCTGCATCATCACCCCCGTGGAGGGGGAGGAGAACTTCCTCTATATGGTGCTGCCGGTGCGGCTGAAAAACAGCTGATTGGGAATACTGCATATGGAAACAATATCCATTAACACGGAGTTTATCCGTCTCCAGGATCTCCTGAAGCTCACCGGCCTTGCCGCCACAGGGGGGGAGGCCAAGGTGCGCATTCAGGCCGGAGAGGCGTCTGTCAACGGCGAGATCTGCCTCCAGCGGGGGAAAAAACTGCGGGAAGGGGACGTGGCCTCCTTCCAGGGCCGGTCCTTTCGGGTGGTCTATGCGCCTTGACAGCCTCTATCTGGAAAATTTTCGCAACTACCAGTCCCAGCAGATCTCCTTCCACCCCGTCTGCAACGTGATCTGGGGGGAGAACGCCCAGGGCAAGACCAACCTGCTGGAGGCTGTGGTCTGCCTCTCCTGCGGCAGGTCCCACCGCACCCGCACGGACCGGGAGCTGATCCGGTTCGGGGAGGGAGGATTTTTGCTGGAGGGCGCCATCCGCGCCCGGGACCGGGACTTTATCAGCCGCATTGAGGCCGGCGCGGGCCGGAAAAAGAAAATCAGCGTCAACAGGGTCCCGGCCAAATCCGCCGCTGAGCTGAGCGGCGTACTGAATACGGTATTCTTCTCCCCGGAGGATCTCCAGCTCATCAGGGAGGGTGCGGCGGCCCGGCGGCGGTTCATGGACGCGTCGCTGTGCCAGCTGCGGCCCCGGTACGCAGCGGCCCTGGCGGAATATCAGCGCCTCCACGAGCACAAGACCCGGCTTCTCCGGGACTGCGCGGAGCGGCCGGATCTCATGGCAACCCTGCCGGACTTCAACCTGCGCATGGCGGAGGCGGGGGCGGTGCTCATCCACTACCGCTCCCGATTCGCCCGCCTGCTGGGGCAGTACGCCGCGCCGGCCCATCTGGAGTGCTCCGGGGGAAGGGAGGCGCTGGAGATCGCCTACGCCACGGTGAAGACAGTCACGGATCCCTTTGGGGACCACCGGACGCTGGTGGGCCAGCTCCTGGAGCACCAGCGCTCCCACCACAGCGCGGAAATCTCCAGCCGTCAGTGCCTCTCCGGGCCCCACAAGGACGATCTGGAGGTATCCCTCAACGGCGTCAGCGCCCGGTCCTTTGCCTCCCAGGGGCAGACCAGGACGGCGGCGCTGTCCATGAAGCTGGCGGCCAGGGAGATCCACCGGGAGATCATCGGGGAGTATCCTGTTTTGCTTTTGGACGACGTGCTCAGCGAGCTGGACCCCCGGCGGCAGGAATATGTATTGAACCGCCTGGGCAGCGGGCAGGTCTTTATTACCTGCTGCGAGGAGGACCGGCTTCACGCCCTGCTGAAGGGGAGCGTCTACCGGGTGAGCGGAGGAGTTGTTTTGCCGGGGTGAGTGGGT
Organism: uncultured Oscillospiraceae bacterium; assembly: GCA_910579965.1. Classification (GTDB taxonomy): domain Bacteria; phylum Bacillota; class Clostridia; order Oscillospirales; family Oscillospiraceae; genus Pelethomonas. The sequence continues at coordinate 60,177 of CAJTWF010000005.1, read as the reverse complement.
ATCTTGACGGCAGACCCGGGGGCTAGCGCCGCCCCCGGACCCCGCGGTACCTTTTTGTGCGCACAAAAAGGTACCAAAAATGCGCCAGCCCCCCTCCGGGGCTGGACCCCCCGCCTCTTTTTTTCGCTACGAGCTGTCAGGCGAAGCCTCTGTCCGATTGCTATGGGCCGTTGGGCCGCGGCGCCTTTGAAGGACCCTTTCTGGACCTGCATTCCCGCAAGCGAATCTCCGCTTTTGTCACTGATCTCCTCGTTACCTATCGCCTCCGTTCGTTACCTGGACTCTGCGATAGGATGGATCGAGACGCAGAGGGCCTTCCACGTTGAGCCGGGAACCATCTGAGCCGGGCAGTAACAGCAATAGTCAGACGGATTGTCGCGCAAGCAAGGTAAGATACTGCTTCGCCCACGGCAATCTCTGCTGAGAAGGTGTCCTTCAAAGGCAGGGCAGCCCAACGGCCCAGGGCAATCGGTCAGAGGCTTCGCCTGACAGCTCGCAGCGTAAAAAATAACCCCCGTCATAAATAAGGGGGTCTGGACCGCAGGTCCAGCAGCTTTTTGGGTACTTTTTGTCTGGACAAAAAGTGCCCGCGGGGTCCGGGGCCGCGCAGGCCCCGGGGCTAACATACAGAAAACACTTCCAACAAAAAACGACAAATAGTATAAAACACCAATGTATTTACATTTAGGAAACAATGTCTCCGTTCCAACGGACGACATTATTGGCATATTCGATCTGGACAACGCCTCCACCGCCCGGGACACGCGCGCCTATCTCCGGGCGGCGGAGGAGGAAGGGATGGTGGTGAGCGCCGGCGGCGATCTGCCAAAATCCCTGGTGGTGTGTTCCCCTGCGGGATCGTGGCAGCGGGTCTACATCTCCCCTCTGGCCCCGGCCACCCTCCTTGGGCGGCTGGAGGGCCTGTCCGCCATGTTTCCCACATACTGACTGGAGGTCAATGAAAAGATGTCTGAAGTAATGGAAAAAACCGAGCTGTCCGTCAACCAGGTGACCCACGAGTACGGCGGCAGCGAGATCCAAGTGCTGGAGGGCCTGGAGGCCGTGCGCAAGCGGCCGGGCATGTATATCGGCTCCACCAGCGAATCGGGACTGCACCACCTGGTCTACGAGATCGTGGACAACTCCATCGACGAGGCCCTGGCCGGCTTCTGCGATGAGATCACCGTCACCATCAACGAGGGCGACACCATCACCGTCACCGACAACGGCCGCGGCATCCCCGTGGACATCCAGCCCCAGACGGGCCTGCCCGCCCTGGAGGTGGTTTTCACCGTGCTCCACGCCGGCGGCAAGTTCGGCGGCGGGGGCTACAAGGTCTCCGGCGGCCTCCACGGCGTGGGCGCCAGCGTGGTCAACGCCCTGAGCGAGTGGCTGGAGGTCCAGGTCCACAAGAACGGCCAGATCTATGAGATGAAGTTCTCCCGGGGCGAGATCACCCAGCCCATGCGGGTGGTGGGGACCACGGAGAAAACCGGCACCGTGGTCACCTTCAAGCCGGACCCGGATATGTTCGACGTGACCACCTACAGCTACGACATCATCCACACCCGGATGCAGCAGCAGGCGTTTCTGAACGCGGGCCTGCAAATCTCCACCTATGACAGGCGGGAGGGGCGGGATGAGGCCGACTCCATGCGCTACGAGGGGGGGATCCGGGAGTACGTCACCTGGCTCAACGCCAACAAGACCCCGGTCCACGAGGACGTGATCTACATGGCCGGCCAGAAGGACGACTCCTCCGTGGAGGTGGCCCTGCAATACAACGACAGCTACAGCGAGACCATCGTCTCCTTTGCCAACGATGTGCGCACCCCGGAGGGGGGCATGCACGAGGAGGGCTTCAAGCGGGCCCTCACCACGGCCCTCAACGCCTACGGAAAAAAGACCAATATCATCAAGGGGGACGACAAGGTCTCCGGCGAGGACTGCCGGGAGGGCATCACCTGCGTCATCTCCGTCAAGCTCACGGAGGCCCAGTTCGAGGGCCAGACAAAGGCCAAGCTGGGCAACGCCTCCATCCGCACCCTGACGGCCTCTGTGGTGTCGGAGAAGCTGGAGGAGTACCTGGAGGAGAATCCCAAGGTGGCCCGGCTCATCCTGGACAAGGCCATGATGGCCAACCGGGCCCGGGAGGCCGCCCGGAAGGCCAAGGAGTCCATCCGCCGCAAGACCGCCCTGGGCGGCGCGGCCATGCCGGATAAGCTGCGGGACTGCAACGAGAACAATCCGGAGCTGACGGAGCTCTACATCGTGGAGGGCGACTCCGCAGGGGGCTCCGCCACCCAGGGCCGGGACTCCCGGTTCCAGGCCATTCTCCCCCTGTGGGGCAAGATGCTCAACGTGGAGAAGGCCCGGGTGGACAAGGTGTACGGCAACGACAAGCTCCAGCCGGTGATTACCGCCCTGGGGGCCGGCATTGGGGAGGACTTTGACGTCAACAAGCTGCGCTACCACAAGGTCATCATCATGGCCGATGCGGACGTGGACGGCAGCCACATCCGCACCCTGCTCCTGACCTTCTTCTTCCGGTTCATGCGGCCCCTCATCGAGCAGGGCTACGTCTACTCCGCCGTGCCGCCCCTCTTCAAGCTCAGCCGGGGCAAGACCACCCGTCTGGCCTTCTCCCCGGAGGAGCGGGACCAGATCTCCTCCCAGCTCCGGGGTGACAACCCCAACGCCAAGGTGGACATCAGCCGCTTCAAGGGCCTGGGCGAGATGAACCCCCACGAGCTCTGGGAGACCACCATGGACCCGGAGAAGCGGACCCTCCGCCGCATTGAGCTGGACGACGCGGTCCAGGCGGACGCGATTTTCACCGTCCTCATGGGGGAGAAGGTGGAGCCCAGAAAGGAATTCATTGAGAAGAACGCCAAGTACGCCGTAAACCTGGACTACTAAAGAGGGTGACGAGGAATGAAGCGCGGATTAATCATCTCCCTGCTGGCGCTGCTGCTGGCCCTGGCGGGCTGCGGCGGCGTATCCCGGGAGGCGTACGACAGGGTGTGCGCGGAGCGGGATGCGCTCCAGGCCCGGCTGGAGGAGGCGGAGGCCCTGCCGGTGACCGTCAGCGGGACCTTCGCGGCCAGGGTCCGGGACCTGATTCCGGACTATGTGCTGGACAGCGAGACGCCCCGGGTGGCGGTGGTCACCCTGTTCCAGAGCGGACCCTTCACCCTCCAGGTGGGAGATCTGGCCCAGGAGCTGGAGATAGGCGGGACCTATGTCTTTGAGATAGAGCCCCGGGAGGACCTGGAGATCACGGCGGAGGAGTACGAGGGCGGCGCGCCGTTTGCCGACGAGGCGATTTCCCGGTATGGGCTGAGAATAGCCGGCTTCCGGGCCGCCCGGGAGGACGAGTTCGGGCTGGATTCCAGCTGCATTGTGTTTGAAAAACGGGATTAGACGAAAAGCGAGGAAGCATCATGAGCAAAAAACCACAGTACGATCCGGAGGAGATCCGGTTCCCGGAACAGAAGATTGTGTCGTCTCCTCTGGTGCCGGAGATGACCAACTCCTATATTGAGTACGCTATGTCGGTCATCGTGGGCCGGGCCCTGCCCGACGTGCGGGACGGTCTCAAGCCGGTCCACCGCCGGATCCTCTACGCCATGTACGAGGACAATCTCACAAGCGACAAGCCCTTCAAGAAGTCGGCCACCTGCGTGGGCGACGTGCTGGGCCGGTACCACCCCCACGGGGATCAGTCGGTCTATGACGCTCTGGTCCGTCTGGCCCAGGACTTCTCCACCCGCTACCTGCTGGTGGACGGACACGGCAACTTCGGCTCCGTGGACGGGGACCCCCCGGCGGCCTACCGGTACACCGAGGCCCGGCTCTCAAAGCTCTCTAACGAGATGCTCCGGGATATTGACAAGGACACCGTGGACTGGGACCCCAACTTTGACGAGTCCCGGAAGGAGCCCAGGGTCCTGCCCAGCCGGTTCCCCAACCTGCTGGTCAACGGCTCCGCCGGCATCGCCGTGGGCATGGCCACCAACATCCCGCCCCACAACCTGCGGGAGGTGATCGGGGCCTGCGTCCACGTGCTGGACCACCCGGAGGCGGATCTCAATGACCTGATGGAGTACATCAAGGGTCCCGACTTCCCAACCCGGGGCATCATCATGGGCCGGGCGGGCATCCGTCAGGCCTACGCCACCGGCCGGGGCCACATCCGGGTCCGGGCCCGGACGGAGTTCGAGGAGTTCGGTCAGAACCGGACCCGCATTGTGGTCACGGAGATCCCCTACCAGGTCAACAAGCGGATGCTCATCAAGAACATGGCGGACCAGGTGGAGGACAAGCGGCTGGAGGGTATCTCCGACATCCGGGACGAGTCGGACCGGAACGGAATGCGCATTGTCATTGAGCTCAAGCGGGACGCCAACGCCCAGGTGGTGCTCAACCGGCTCTATGCCCAGACCCAGCTGCAAACCACCTTTGCCATCAACATGCTGGCCCTGGTGGACAACCAGTCCCAGCCCAAGATTCTCTCCCTGCGCCACATCATTGACGAGTATCTCAAGTACCAGGAGGAGGTCCTGCTCCGCAGGACCCGCTATGACCTGCGCAAGGCCCAGGAGCGGGCCCACCTGCTGGAGGGGCTGCTCATCGCCCAGGACAACATTGACGAGGTCATCCGCATCATCCGCACCAGCTACGACGACGCCAAGGAGAACCTGATGAGCCGGTTCTCCCTGGACGACGTGCAGGCCCAGGCCATTCTGGAGATGCAGCTGCGCCGCCTCCAGGGCCTGGACCGGGAGAAGCTGGAGAATGAGTACAAGGAGCTGGAGGAGCGGATCGACTATTTCCAGAAGCTTCTCTCCGACGAGGGCCTTCTGCGGGGCGTGCTCAAGGAGGAGCTGGAGGAGATCGCCGCCAAGTACGGGGATGAGCGCATGACGGAGATCGGCTTTGACGAGGACGATCTGGACGTGGAGGACCTCATTGAGGAGGAGCAGTGCGTCTACACCCTCACCAGCGGCGGCTACATCAAGCGCACCAGCGCCAGCGAGTACCGCCTCCAGGGCAAGGGGGGCAAGGGCAACCGCTCCATGTCCACCAAGGAGGAGGACTACGTCAACACGGTGTTCACCGCCTCCACCCACGACTACGTCCTCTTCTTCACCAACATGGGCCGTGCCTACCGCCGGAAGGGCTACCAGATTCCCTCCTCCGGCAAGACGGCCAAGGGGACCAATATCGTGAACATCCTGCCCGTGGAGCCGGGGGAGAGCGTCAGCGCCATGATCTCCACCCGGGACATCACCGCCGGGGACCGGTTTCTGGTGATGGTCACCCGGAACGGCACCGTGAAGCGCCTGCCGGTGGAGTCCCTGCGCAACCTCCGCAACAACGGCCTGCGGGTGCTGAAGCTGGACGAGGGGGACGAGCTGATCTCCGTCCGGGAGACGGACGGGGATATGAATATCCTTATCGCCACCCACGACGGGTCCGCGGTCTGCTTCCACGAGACGGATGTGCGCTCCATGGGCCGGGAGGCCATGGGCGTGCGGGGCATCCGCCTGCGGGAGGGCGACTACGTGGTGGACGCGGCCCGGGCCATCCCCGGCAAGGCGGTGCTGACCATCACGGAGAAGGGCTACGGCAAGCAGACCCCGGTGGAGGAGTACCGCATCACCGCCAGAGGGGGCCTGGGAATCAAGAACTACGGTCTGACGGACAAGACCGGACGGGTGGTGGGCATCAAGGTGGTGGACGGCAGCGAGGATCTCATGGTGCTCACCGAGAAGGGGATCCTGCTGCGCACGGCCGTGGACACCATCAAGACCTGCGGCCGGTCCACCCAGGGGGTGATCGTCATGCGCTTCAAGGAGGAGGACGACAAGGTCATCTCCATTGCCTTGGCGGACCGGAAGCCGGAGACGGCGGAGACAGAGGAAGAGCCGGTATGAAGCAGGTGACCATCTATACGGACGGGGCCTGCTCCGGCAACCCCGGCCCCGGCGGCTGGGGGGCGATCCTGCAATACGGGGAGCACCGGAAGGAGCTCTCCGGCGGGGAGCGGAACACCACCAACAACCGCATGGAGCTGACAGGGGTGATCCGCGCCCTGCAAACGCTGACGGAGCCCTGCGTTGTGGAGCTGTATTCGGACAGCAAGTATGTCATTGACGCCCTGGAGAAGGGCTGGGCTAAGAGCTGGCGGGCCAAGGGCTGGGTCAAGGGGGACAAGAAGCCCGCCCTGAACCCGGACCTATGGGAGACGCTGCTGGAGCTGTGCGAGGTCCACCAGGTGCGTACCCACTGGGTCAAGGGCCACAGCACCAACCCCTTCAACAACCGCTGCGATCAGCTGGCGGTCAGCGAGTGGCAGAAGCTGAAATAGAATCAGCCCCCGGAGAATTTTCTCTCCGGGGGTTGCTTTATACTCTCCCAAGACAGATCAGCCGTCCGCCGTCCCACTGGCACCAAAGGCCCTCGCCGCAGCCCACCTGCCAGCGGTAAAACTCCCGGCTGTCCTCCAGGGCCTCCATCAGGGTCATGATGGTCCCGCCGTGGATCACCAGGGCGGCGGACCCCCTGGTCTCCATCAGGGGCAGAAAGGCCCCCAGGACCCTCGCCCGGCTCTCCGCCTTCCCCTCGCCGCCGGGGGGCGGGATCTCCCCGGCGCTGTCCAGCCACCGGCGGTAGGCGGGATCGTCCCTCAGCTCCTCGTAGGTGCGGCCCTCAAAGACGCCGAAGGCGCACTCCCGCAGGTCCTCCACCACCTGCTGCTCCATGCCGGGATACAGCATGGCCGCCGTCTCCCGGCACCGGCGCAGGGGGGAGACCCAGAGCCGGTCCACAGGGGGTCCGGCCCTGCCCGCCAGGGCCGCCCGGCCCTCCGGGGACAGGGACTGGTCCGTGGAGCCGATGTAGCGGCGCTGGGCGTTCCACAGGGTCTGGCCGTGGCGGAAGAGATAGACTGTCCTCATTTCAGCCGCACCCCCAGTCCGCACCGCACCCGGTACACCGCCTGGGCCCTCTCCGCCAGCTCGCAGCAGATCCGGCCCACCAGCTCCCGCCATTCCCGCTCCCCCCGGTCCAGGGGCGTGACGCCGCAGCCCACCTCGTCGCAGATGAGCACCCCCTCCGGGTGCTCCCTGAGCCAGGCGGCCAGGGCCTCCCGGGGGTCAGGCAGGTCCCGGAGGGCCCGGTGGAGGCTGCGGACGCAGCTCTCCGGTCCCAGCACGCCATCGCTCCAGGCGGTCACGCCCAGCTTTTCCCGGGCAAAGTCCAGCTTGCCCTGGGCCGCGCCCCCCACAATCAGAACCATATGGCACACACCCTTTCCGTCAACACCACCGCCGCCAGAATCACCAGTTCGCACACCTGGAGAAACCAGCCCGCCAGATCCCCGGTGAACCCGCCAAACTGGCTTAGGGCCACAGAGCGGTAGACACAGTAGAACACCGCCGCCGCTGCCAGGGCCGCCAGCCCGGCAGCCGGGTTTCCCCACAGCAGAACCGCCAGCGCACAGAGGACCAGATAGCCCGCCGCGGTCCACCAGGGAAAGCGGCTTCTGGCCTTGAGGGCTGCGCCCATGCCCGCCTGGGGACCGGCGGCGGGACGGGCGGAGGGGAGATGCTCAATGGCCAGGGCGCTGAGGCTCCGGCTGAGCACAAAGCCCGCCGCCGCAGTGGGGACGCTCTCCAGCTTCGTCAGCAGGGCAAAATTGAGGACGAACCACACCCCGCACCAGATGACCGCAAAGGCCCCGGCGCTGGAGTCCTTCAGAATGGCCAGCTTCCGCTCCCGGGAGGCGTGGGAGGCCAGAGCGTCCACGGTGTCGCAGTAGCCGTCCAGGTGGATGCCGCCGGTGACGGCGATGGGCACGGCGGTGAGCAGGGCGGCCCGGAGAAGGGGACCCAGCTCCAGCAGGCCGCACAGCCGGTCCGCGGCCCAGAAGGCCGCCCCCACCGCCGCCCCCACCAGAGGGAAAAAGAACAGGGTAAATCGCATGTTTTTTTCATTCCACTCCACCTGGGGCATGGGGATCCGGGAGTAGGTGGAGAACGCGATGGCGCAGGAGGCAAGAAGCTGCTTCATAGGCGGTCATGTTCCTTTTTGCTTTTTTCTCTTCTTTTCTTTTTGAAAAAAGAAAAGAAGCAAAAGAAAAACTTCAGATGTGTTCTATCGTCAGAAGATGCTCGAAGAGCGTCTAAAAGTTCTTTTTGATTCTTTTTCTTTCAAGAAAAAGAATGACAGCAAAAACGGCAGGGGAGCCGCCCACAGGGCGGCTCCCTTCGTCTATGCCTTGCAGGCCGTGATGCCCTTCTCGGTAATCAGGTAGTCCATGAACACGTCGTGGTCCTCCATGGGGATATCCTCCCGCATGACATGGGTGCGGCACAGCAGCACCGCCGGACACCGTGTGCGGGGCAGATAGCGGTCATAGTACCCGCCGCCGTAGCCCAGACGGCGGCCCTGGGCGTCGCCGGTGGCGCAGGGGACCACCACAAGGTCAATGTCCTCCGGAGCCACCAGGGGGCACTGGAGCTTGGGCGCCAGAATGCCGAACCGGCCGCTGACCAGATCCCCCAGCCCCGCAATCTGCCGGGCCTCCATGACCCCCTTCTCCTCGCTGCACAGGGGCAGAGCCAGGATCTTGCCGTCCCGGAGAGCGGCGTGGAGCAGGGACATGGTGTTGATCTCCGCAGCCGTGCCCACGTAGCACAGGATGGTCCGGGCCTTCTGATACAGCTCGGACTGGAGCAGGCACCGGCAGATGGCCTCGTCCGCCTCCCGGCAGTAGACCGGGGACAGGTTCTTGATCCGTGCGGCCACCTCGGACCGGATGGCCTCTTTTGTCATACGCTATCTCTCCTTACCGCTTGTGATCTTTTTTTCCGCCAGCCGCTGCTCCCTGGTCTTGCAGAAGGTCTCCAGCTGGGGAACCAGGATGACGGCCACCACCAGAGCGGTGAAACCGCCGTTATAGAGGCTGAAGCCGCCGTGGATGGCCGGGATGGAGGTCACCAGCATGTAGTGGCACCCGCCGGCCAGAATCCCCGCCCACCAGCCGAAGTCCCCGGCAATGGGCGCAAGGCCGCTGGCAAAGCACAGCCCCACCAGAATGGCCTGGGCGTTGACCGGGAATACGCCGCCCAGCAGCTGGGTGAAGACCAGAGAGAACGCCACGTACCCCACCATAATGGGCCAGATGTTGCCCGGGTGGCTGCCCGCCGCCCCAAAGCACACCATACAGAAGATAATGCCCAGGGTCACGCCGTTGAAGGACGCGCCCACGGCGATGTAGTAGGCCACGATCATCAGACCGTATACGCCCACGTTCATAATGGCCAGGCCGGGCCCGTACTTGCTCACAAAGTCCGCCTTCCGGCCCGTGTCCCGGAGGAGGTCCCTATAGCCCTGGAAGCTCCTGCCGTTGAGCCAGAACCCGCCCAGGATGCACAGCGCAAAGAATATGCCGCAGAAGGTCCACACCACCGCCGGGAAGCTCTCCCCCAGGGTGGCGGTGATGGCGGGCACGTCGCGGCCCAGGCTCTTATACAGCACCGCCACCGCCATCAGTCCCAGCAGCACGCCGGGCAGAGCGGCGGAGTAGAGGTCATAGCCCTTGTGGACGTTGGGGGAGTGGGCGGCCATGGCCGGGGTGAGAAAGCCGATGAGCATCCCCACCGCCAGCATCAGCGCCGCTCCGGCGAAGGTGACGCCCCGGGCCTCCTCGCTGCCCGGATAGCGCAGCAGCAGCTCGCTGGCCAGAGGGCACAGGGCCGTGGAGAACATGGCCAGATTAACGTACTTGGCAAAGCTCTCCCCCCGCACCAGGGCGTGGACCATGACCCCCAGGAAGAAGGGCCAGATGTTCAGGAAGTTGATGCCCCAGAAGGAGAACCCCGTGGTGAGGAAATAGGCGGCGATGGTGGCGCCGTTGACTGCCGCGCCGGGCAGACAGGCCATGGCCGCGCACACAAAGCCCACCAGGGATACGTTGAGGAATGCGCCGGATACGCTGCCCACGGCAAAGTAGTCCTTTGTCAGCTGGGCGGGGGACATGAGGATCCGGGCAAGACCAGTCACCATCTCCCCCCGGTCCGGGGCTATCCCCGCGGCGATGAGAAAGGCCGCGGAGGAGGCCATCAGGAAGAACCGGACCGCCTTCACCGGATCACTTTTTTGGTTAGCCAATCAAACCGCCCCCGATCATCCAAGGGTGCGCTTGGCCGCCTCCACCACATGGCCGATGGACAGGCTGGTGGTGACAGTGCCCACGCCGCCCGGCACCGGGGTGATGGCCTCCACGATGGGCTCCACCTCGTCGTACTTGGCGTCGCCGGCAATGCCCCCCTTGGCCTCGTCCCAGTTGATGGACACGTCCACCACGATCTGGCCCGGGCGCACATAGTCCTTGGTCAGGCTGCCCAGCACGCCGGCGGCGGAGATGAGGATATCCGCCTCCCGGGCCACCGCGGGCACGTCCTTGGTGCGGGTGTGGCACACCGTCACCGTGGCGTTCTTGCCCATGAGCATCATAGCCGCAGGCTTGCCCACCACCAGGCTGCGGCCGATGACCACCGCCTTCTTGCCGGTGCAGTCGATGCCGTAGTGGTCCAGAATGGCCATGCAGGCCTCCGGGGTGCAGGGGGCAAAGCCCAGCTCCTTGCCCATGAATACGCCGGCGTTGCTCAGATCGGTCATGCCGTCGATGTCCTTGCGGGGGTCCAGGCGGTTGCAGATCATGTCCTGGTCCGCCTTCAGGTGCTTGGGCAGGGGGCGGAACATGAGAACGCCGTGGATCTTGTCGTTGGCGTTGATGTCGTCAATGACCTTGAGAAGCTCCTCCTTGCTCACGTCCTCCGGCAGCACGAATTTCTCCACCGCCACGCCCAGGGTCTCCGCCCGCTTGACGGCGGTGCGCTCATAGCTGAGATCGTCGGGCCGCTCGCCGCAGCGGACAATGGCCATGGTGGGGTTGACGCCCTTGGCCTTGCAGGCCTCGCAGTCAGCGATGATGCGGGCGTTGAGGGAGGCGTTGACTTCTTTTCCTAAAAGCTGTTTAGCCATGTTAGCAATATCCTCTTTTCTTTTTGATTGTTACTGGAAGAACCCGTCCTTGACCGTGTTGAACACCTCGTCCGCCAGGGCGCAGTACTTATCCAGCATACCCAGGCACTTCTTGTTCATCTCCTCGGCCAGCTCCCGGTTTTTCAGGGTCTTGGTGTTGATGAACACGTTGAGGGACGCGGCCTGGAGCGCGGCCTTGACGCACACAGCGCCGCAGCCCGCGTCGCTCACCGCCAGACGGCTCCCCTTGGCGGCGAACACGGCGATTGCGTCCAGAGCCTCGCAGCACAGCTCCATGATCTTAACCGGCACCTGACAGGCCACCACGGTGGCGTCCTCCAGGATCCTGTCCCGGTCCGGGTTGTCCTTGGGGATGCCGTAGGCCTTGGAAAGGGGCTCAAAGCCCTTGGCGTCCAGCTCGATCTGGGCCAGGAGGTCCGCCTGGAGCTTGTCGCACTTGGCCTTGAGGGCGATGATCTCCTCCTCCACATCGGCGTATTTCTTCTTGCCAACGGTGAGGGAGCCCACCATGTTGCCCAGGGCGGTGCCGATGGCGGCCACCAGGGCGGAGGCCCCGCCGCCGCCGGGTACGGGGGCGTTGGAGGCGAGGACGGTTACAAATTCCGTGCAGGATGCTTGTGCGAAATCCATAGGATATGATTCCTTTCTTTTTGTTTTGGATGACGGTCCCGATTTTGATAACGGCCTCAATTTTGATGGTGTAGGGGCGAGCATTGCTCGCCCGCAGGCTGTCGAGACGCAGGGAGGCGTCGAAAGAACGATTGCAGGGCCAAAACCGCGTCTATCGGACCGCTGGGGGTGCGGGGGGGATTGCGGGCGAGCAATGCTCGCCCCTACATGGATCCAGCGATTAACGGAAATTATTCTTCGTCGGTCCAGCTGTATATACCGCCCTGCATGTCATCGGAGAGACCCAGCAGGTAATCGGCGGAGACATGGTAATGGCGGCAGATCTTAGCGATCTTTTCGGAGGTGGTTGTTTTCTTTCCTCCCTCCATCTCGCTGACATTATTGCTGCTCATTCCGATGGTGTCTCCCAGCATTTTTTGCGTCTCGCCATGCTGTTTTCGAATTACGGAAACCCTTTCACCAAACAATTCTTTTGAAAACATAAAATTAATTTTATTGTTTTAGGGGTGGAGCAATGCTCGCCCCTACATGGATTCAGCGATTAACGGAGATTATTCTTCGTCGGTCCATCGGTCTGTGCCGCCCTGCATGTCATCGGAGAGACCCAGCAGGTAATCGGCGGAGACATGATAGTGGCGGCAGATCAAGGCAAGCTTTTCCGTTGTTGTTGTCTTGCGCCCGCTCTCTATTTCGCTGATGTTGGTGGCGCGTGTACTAATAATCTCACCCAGCTCTTTCTGCGTTTCATGGTGAGACTTTCGTATTTCCTGTACTCTTTGCGCAAATAGCTTTTTTGAAAACATAGAAATTCCTTGACAACTCCAATTTTAGTGATATAATCAAAGTAAAAAACCACTAAAATTGAACATATAGAAGGAGGGTCAATCCAATGAGTATTCTGCAAGATATCTACACTGACCAGTATTCTCCCCTCGAAACGCAGCCAAAGCCTCCCGAAAAGCTCCGTGCCGAAATCTACAGTCTTTTCGAGAAAATAGAAGAAGAAATGGGCAGGGAGTTTGCGGAAAAATATTGGAACTGTCTATGCGATGAGGAGAATTTTCTGAACTATGCCAGCTTCCGGGAGGGGTTCCGGCTGGGGGTGTCCCTGATGACGGAGCTTCTGTAGGAAAAATACAGCGAAAATCCCGGCGGCGGGATACGCCGCCGGGATTTCTAAACCGGAAAAATTTTTCTTAGAACAGGCCGGAGATCTTGCCGGTGGCGTCCACGTCGATGCGCTCGGCGGCGGGCACCTTGGGCAGGCCGGGCATGGTCATGATGTCGCCGGTGAGGGCAACCAGGAAGCCTGCGCCGGCGGAAACCTTCACGTTGCGCACGGTGACGGTGAAGCCGGTGGGCGCGCCCAGCTTGGTCTGATCGTCGGTGAGGCTGTACTGGGTCTTGGCCATGCAGATGGGCATCTTGTCGAAGCCCAGGGCGGTGAGCTGCTGGATCTGCTTCTGGGCGTTGGCGGTGAAGAGCACGTCCTTGCCGCCGTAGATCTTCTGGACAATGGCGGTGATCTTCTCCTCGATGGTGGCGTCCAGCTCATAGGCAAAGGTGAAGTCGTTGGGCTGCTCGCACAGGCGGATGACCTCCTCGGCCAGAGCGATGCCGCCCTCGCCGCCCTTGGCCCACACCTCGCTCAGGGCCACGTTCACGCCCAGCTCGCGGCACTTGTCCTCCACCAGCTTCAGCTCGGCCTCGGTGTCCAGGGGGAAGCGGTTGATGGCCACCACGCAGGGCAGCTTGTAGACGTTGGTGATGTTGCTCACGTGCTTGAGCAGGTTGGGCATGCCCTTCTCCAGGGCCTCCAGGTTCTCATTGCCCAGATCGGCCTTGGCAACGCCGCCGTTGTACTTCAGGGCGCGGATGGTTGCCACAACCACAACGGCGCTGGGCTTCAGGCCGGCCATGCGGCACTTGATGTCCAGGAACTTCTCAGCGCCCAGGTCCGCGCCGAAGCCGGCCTCGGTGATGGTGTAGTCGCTCAGGCGCAGGGCGATCTTGGTGGCGGTGACGGAGTTGCAGCCGTGGGCGATGTTGGCGAAGGGGCCGCCGTGGACAAAGGCGGGGGTGTGCTCCAGGGTCTGGACCAGGTTGGGCTTGAGGGCGTCCTTGAGCAGGGCGGCCATAGCGCCCTGGGCGTTCAGATCGCCGGCCGTGACGGGCTTCTCGTCGTAGGTGTAGCCCACCACCAGACGGGCCAGGCGGTTCTTCAGATCGGTGATGTCGCTGGCCAGGCACAGCACGGCCATGATCTCGCTGGCCACGGTGATGTCGTAGCCGTCCTCCCGGGGCACGCCGTTGACCCGGCCGCCCAGACCGTCGGTGACAAAGCGGAGCTGGCGGTCATTCATGTCCACGCAGCGGCGCCAGGTGATCCGGCGGGGGTCAATGCCCAGCTTGTTGCCCTGATAGATATGGTTATCCAGCATGGCGGCCAGCAGGTTGTTGGCAGCGCCGATGGCGTGGAAGTCGCCGGTGAAGTGGAGGTTGATGTCCTCCATAGGAACGACCTGAGCATAACCGCCGCCGGCAGCGCCGCCCTTGACGCCGAAAACGGGTCCCAGGGAGGGCTCCCGCAGAGCGACCAGAACGTTCTTGCCCAGCTTCTTCATGCCGTCGGCCAGACCGACGGTGGTAGTGGTCTTGCCCTCGCCGGCGGGGGTGGGGTTGATGGCGGTGACCAGAACCAGCTTGCCGGAGCGCTCGGGGGTCTCGTTGAGGATGTTGTAATCCACCTTGGCCTTGTAGTTGCCGTACTGCTCCAGGTATTTTGCGTCCACACCGGCGGTCTTGGCGACCTCGGTGATGTGCTGCATGGTGGTCTCCTGGGCGATCTCGATGTCAGATTTGTAGCTCATGTCTTTCACGTTTCCTTTCTTCGCCCGCCTCTCCCTTCCGGATCGCTCTGGTCCCAGGCGGAGCGGGCATTCTAAAATAATAAATGTATCTTGCCGCAACTTTAACAGCATCGCGGCAGAAAAATGGGTGGTCCGTCTGAGTCCCATTTCTCGTTAAAATAATATCAAACTTTTTGCCATTATGCAAGTGACATGTTTGACAAAATATTAACAAAAACTTATGCAAGGTAACGGGGTTTTTCTATGTTTTCTGCAGGTCCGCAGTCCGGAGCAGGGACGGACTCAAATCTATGACTCCGGCTGCACCGTCATGCTCCCGGCAGCGGCGGCGTCGTCCCCTGGCAGCACAGCGCTACCGGAGGCTACCTTGGTCATGGTCTCGTCGGCCTTGGCCGATTTTTCCAGGTACCCCGCCGCCGCGTTCAGATCGGTCTCCGCCGAGGTCTGGTAGACCGTGAACTCCACGGTGGTATCGCCGCCCAGCTTCTTATAGACCTTGCTGACCGTGACCACCTGGCCGTCGTCCAGGAGGTTCTGGTCCGCGCCCAGCCGGGTCAGCGCGCTGTTGATGCTCGCCACCTCCGCCGCGGGCAGCTTGGAGGCGTGGTTGGTGGTGTTGTAGTTATATACGTAGTAGCCGCCCACGCAGGCCGCGCCCACCACGAACAGGGTCACCAGCAGCGCCACCTGCCGCTTGCGCAGCCGCAGGTTCTCCCCCTTGTCGTAGAGCAGGCCGAAGCGTGCGCCCACCGGCATCATGGCCGTGAGGAACAGGACCAGCAGCACGCTCTCCAGGGGGAACAGGGCCAGGTTCTTGATGATCCGGGGCAGCTGGAAAATGGCGTAGGACTTGCCCAGCACCATCTTGTAATACAGCCACATGATGGGGGTGTTGAGCACGATGTTGACAAAGAAGTCAATGCAGAACCGGGAGAGGATAACCCGGGTGGCGGTGACCCTGGCCCGGTAGAGGAACAGGGCGAAGATCAGGGACCCGGCAATCTCGATGAAGATAAAGGGGAAGAAGTAGGCCCCGGAGGGGACCAGCAGACACCCCAGGGTGTCGGAGATGGCAGCGGCCAGGATGGCCACCACGGGGCCGAAGACCATGGCGCCGAAGGCGTTGACAAAAAAGGCGATGTTGATCTTCAAATCCGCCGCAATGGGGATGCCCAGGCTCTTCAGGGCCACCCGCAGGGCGATCATCAGCGCGGCGAACACCAGTATGCGGGTGTCCCGGAGCTCCGCGGCGGCGTCCCGCCAGTAGGCCATGGAAAAGGGGCTGGTGTACAGAGTACCCGGCTTAACCTGTCTCACCGGCTCACCTCCTTCCCGATCCGTTGGCTGCGAGGGAGATGAGTGGTGTGTTGGTTACGCTTCATTCGCGTCTCCTCCTTCAATTCCGCCGTAAAGGCTGTTTTAGGAGGTAAAGTGGCACGGAAGCTGCTGCACGGAGCCCCGAAACAGAACATGCCAATCCAGACCGCCTCTGCGGCCGGGATTGGCATGCAATACATCCGAGATCGTGCGGTAGCGGATGCAGCATACCATCGTAGGCCCTATTTCTCGGGGGCCTTTCGTGCAAGGGCGACTTCCCATCCTCTTGCCACTTTACGCGATATGCTTACTCTACCAATCCTATTCTGTTGTGTACCGGGGCCCTCACCCCGATGACAGGGTTATCATACACCATACGGCGGCAGATTGCAAGTTCTTTCACAAACTTTTTCCACTTTTTTTTTCGTCCCCTACCTGCCGGCCCACGCGGCGTAGATGGCCGCCTGGTCAAAGATGCACTGCCAGCCGCCGGAGGCCTTGGCGGTGACGCAGATGTACTCCCGTCCGTCCCGGCTCTGGGCGAAGCTGGCCGCGCAGCTGCCGGCCATGGAGACGTATCCCGTCTTGGCCCCCAGCACCGCCAAGCCCTCGGGCATGTGGTCCTCGATGCGGCGGATGAACCAGTTGGAGAGATCCAGCTCCTCCTCCCGGACCCCGTTGGGCGGAAGGACCCGGTTGCGCTCGGTGAGGAAGGTGCGGCAGACGTTGTTCTCCATGGCCGCCCAGAGGATCATGGCCATGTCGTACACCGTGCAGACGTTGTCCGGGTCATAGAGTCCGATACAGTTGGCGAACCGGGCGGAGCTGGAGAGGCCCAGCTCCCGGGCCTTCTGGTTCATCAGCTCCACAAAGGCCTCCTGGCTCCCGGCCACGTAGCAGGCCAGGGCCAGGGCCGCGTCCGCCCCGGAGGGCAGGATGGTGCCGTAGAACAGGTCCGTCAGGGAGACCTCCTCCCCGGGCAGGAACCCGGCCGTGGAGCAGCCGTTGCTGCGGCAGTAGTCCACCATCTCCTGGGTGATGACATAGGTGCCGTTGAGGCCGCCGATGTGGTCTGCCGCCGTGAGAATGGTGAGGATCTTGGTCATGGAGGCGGGGCTCACCAGGGCCCCGGGCATCTTCTGGGCCAGGATCTCCCCGGTGTCCAGGTCAATGAGGATGGCGTACCGGCTGTCGATCTCCGATGCCAGGCGGGCCGTGTCCGGCCCTTGGACCGCCTCGTGGGGCGGGGAGACCGCCGGGACCGCCGCCGGCGCGGAGGCCGGAATATCCGGCGGCGCTGACGGCTCCGTCAGGTCCTCGATCTCCCCGGCGGGGGGGATGGGGGCGGGCCCGCCGGCGGGGCCGTCCCGGGTCAGCAGCCACAGGGCCCCGCCGGTCAGGAGCGCCGCCGACGCCAGCAGGGCCGCCGCGCCCAGCAGAAGCCGCCGTCTCCGTTCCCGCCGCTTCCGGGCGGCGGCCCGCCGGGAGCGGAGGGCGGCCAGCTCCTGCTGGGAGAGGGTGTATTTGTAGGTGTAAGTCTCTTTCATGCCTGTCTCATGGGGAGGCGGAGGCTACTTTTTCAGGGTCTCCACCCACTGGCTGTACTTGGCCACGTTGGCGTCCCGCTCCGCCGCGTCCGCGCCCTTGGTGAGGATGTAGACCTTGATCTTGGGCTCCGTGCCGGAGGGGCGGACGATGATGGAGGTGCCGTCGGCCAGCTCAAAGCGGAGCACGTTGGACCCGCTCAGCTCCATGGCGCTCTTCTCTCCGGTGGCGCAGTCGATGACGCTGCCGTCGGCGTAGTCCTTGCGCTGGGCCACCTTCACCCCGCCGATCTCCGCCGGGGGCTCCTCCCGCAGGCGCTTCATGAGCCTGGCCATGTCCGCCAGGCCGTCCAGGCCGGGCATCACCAGGTTGTGGGTCTTCTCGCCGTAGAAGCCGTGCTTCTCGTAGAGGGCCTGGAGGGCGTCCAGCACGGTCATGCCCTTGGCGGCGTAGTAGGCGGCCATCTCGGTGAGCAGGAGGGAGGCGGTGACCGCGTCCTTGTCCCGGACGTAGTCCCCCAGCATGTAGCCGTAGCTCTCCTCGTAGGAGAACACCACCCTGCCCTCGCCGGATCCCTCCAGGGCGTTCTTCTTCTCGGCAATGAACTTGAAGCCGGTGAAGGTGTCGAAGCAGGCCGCGCCGTAGCTCTCGGCCACGGTCCGGGCCATCTCGGTGGTGACGATGGTCTTCAGGGCCACCGGGTTCCTGGGCAGCTTGCCCGTGCGCTTCATGGCCCCCAGCATGTAGTCCAGCAGCACCACGCCGGTCTGGTTGCCGGTCATGACCTTATACTCCCCGTCCTTGTCCCGGACCATGATGCCCACCCGGTCACTGTCCGGGTCCGTGCCCAGGATGAAGTCCACATCATTGCTCCTGGCCAGCTCCACGGCCAGATAGAAGCCCTCGGGGTTCTCCGGGTTGGGGCTCTTGACGGTGGGGAAGTCCCCGTCGATGACCATCTGCTTGGGCTCGCACAGCAGGTGCTTCACCCCGGCCCGCTTCAGGGCCTCGGGCACCAGCTGGTGGCCGCAGCCGTGGAAGGGGGTGTAGACCAGCTTGAAGGCGTCCGCCACGGCGGGGATGGCCTCCGGGTCAATGGTCATGGCCATGACCTCCTTGAGGAAGGCCTCGTCAGTCTCCCGGCCCATGACGGTAATCATGCCGGCCTTCACCGCCTCGTCGTAGGGCATGGAGGTGATGCCGGTGAAGATGTCGGTCTTCTCGATCTCCCGGGCAATGGCGCTGGCGTGGTGGGGGGGCAGCTGGGCCCCGTCCTCCCAGTAGACCTTGTAGCCGTTATACTCCTTGGGGTTGTGGCTGGCGGTGACGTTGATGCCCGCCTGGCAGCCGTAGTGGCGCACGGCGAAGCTGAGCTCGGGGGTGGGGCGCAGGGACTCGAAGATGCGCACCTTGATGCCGTTGCCGGCGCACACCTCGGCGGCGGCCCGGGCGAACTCCATGCCGTGGTTGCGGCAGTCCATGCACACGGCCACGCCCTTCTCCCTGGCCTTCTCCCCCTCGGCGCAGATGACGTTGGCAAAGGCCTGGGTGGCGTGGCGGACCACGTAGATATTCATGTGGTGGAGACCCATGGCCATGGTGCCCCGCAGGCCGGCGGTGCCGAACTCCAGGGGGCCGTAGAAGCGGCTCTCGATCTCCCTGTCATCGCCGGCGATGGCCTCCAGCTCCGCCTGCTCCGCCGCCGTCAGCACGCCGCTGTCCAGCCACTTCCGGTACTCCTTCTGATAGTCCATATCCTTTTCCTCCTTCTCGATCCTGGCCATGAGAGGCCGGTTGGCGGTCCCTCCTCCTCTCCGGGGGAGGGGACCCAAAGAACGCTGGGCACGCCAGTATTCCAGGATTTCCACACGGTGAGGGCGATGTGTGTCTCATCGTGGATCAAATCGGATATATTGTACCAAAATTTTGCCGGACATTCAAGGGGAAGAGGGCGGTTTTCCACAAAAATCACTCGGTCTGTGGAAAAAAGCCGCCGCCTCCGGAGATCCGGGGGCGGCGGTGGGATCAGAAGGGCGGGGTGTCGCTGGGGGGCTGGGGCTCCGAAGGCCCGTTGGCTCCGGGGTCCGGAATCGTGTCCGGATCCGGCTCCTGGGGCGGGGGCGGGTCCCCCTCGCCGGGACCGGCTGTACCGGGGGGCGTGACGCCGCCGGGATCCGGGGTGGGCTCCGGGGTCCAGGGGGCGCTGGGCCACTGGTAGTCGGGATCTCCCGGCACGGGCTCCTCCTCCGGGGGCGTGGGCTCGGGCACGTAGTTCTCATCGTGGACGGGGCAGTCCCCCAGCATGGCCAGATAGGTCCGGTGGGCGGAGCTGTCCTCGGCCAGAATGGGGCTGCTCTCCCCCAGCATCAGGTGCTCCCGGCCGGAGAGCATCACCCGGGTGGTCACGGTGTCCTCCGGGCAGTAGGCTCCGGCCAGATGGACCTCCTCGGTCTCCGGGATGGTGCAGACCTGGACCTCCACGTGGCAGGAGCAGGTCTCCGTGGGCACGGCGCCGGGGGTCATCTCCGCGTTGATGACCCGGCTGCCCCGGTAGTCGGAGGAGCACAGGGCCCCGGCCTTCAGCCCGCAGTCGGCGCAGAGCTGGGTGGTGATGATGCCGCCGGGGTTCTCCGGGAAGTCCTTGTTCTCCAGGCCCTGGTGGATCTGCTCCATCACCAGCTTCCAGATCACGGCCGCCGGGTTCCCTTTGGCGTTGATCTTCTCGTTGCCGTCCCGGTAGCCGATCCAGACGGCGGCGGAGTAGTAGGGGGTGTAGCCCACAAAGTAGCGGTCAAAGTTGTCGGAGGTGGTGCCGGTCTTGCCGGCAATGGTCATGCCGTCAAAGCGGGCGGAGGTGCCGGTGCCGCCGCTGACCACGCTCTTGAGCATCTTGTTGATGAGGTAGGCCGTGCTCTCCTTCATGGCGGCCCGGGACTGGACGGCGTTGTCCACCACCACCTCCGTGTGGTCATTGTTCTCAATGCGGGTGACGGTGCGGGGCCGGTTGTAGATGCCCTCGTTGGCAAAGGCGCCGAAGGCGGCGGCCATCTCCTCCGTGGTCACGCCGTAGGTCAGGCCGCCCATGGCCAGGGGGCCCATGGCGATGTCCCGGGGGTCCAGGTCAAAGCCCAGGTTCTGCTCCATGAAGTCAAAGGAGCGGCTGTAGCCCAGCTTATCCAGGACCCGGGAGGAGACGGTGTTGAGGGACCACTGCACACTGTAGGCCACAGTTTTTGGGCCCTGGTAGCGGCCGTTGGAGTTGCGGGGGTAGCCGCCGGTGCCGCTGTCGTTGACGCGGACCGGGTAGTCGTCGATGATGCTGCCCGGGCCCACCACATCGTATTCAATGGCCGGGGCGTAGACGCTCACAGGCTTGATGGCGCTGCCGACGGCCCGGCGGGAGGTGGCCAGGCTCAGCTCCCGGTTGGCGGTCTTGGGCCCCACGCCGCCGGCCACGGCCTTTACGTCCCCGGTGTAGGGGTCCACCACGGTGATGGCGGAGGCCAGGGGGGTGCCCTTCTTGGAGGGGTAGTCAAAGTTGGACGCGTCCAGGTACACGCTGTCCACGATCTCCTGCATGTCCAGATCCACGGTGGTGTAGATGTGGTAGCCGGCCCGGTAGAGGAGGGTGGTGGCCTCCTTGCGGCTGACGCCCCGGGCCTCGGAAATCAGGTCAATGGCCTCTTCAATGACCTGGTCCACAAACCAGGAGTTGAATTTGCCGTCTGCGGCCTCCTCGTCCGGATCCTCCTCCACCTCCGGCTCCAGGCCGTGGATGGCCTTGTACTCGTCCGTGTCCGTAAAGAGGAGCTTCTCCGCCTTGGCGGCCTTGCAGGTGGCCTCGTCGATGATCCCCAGCTCCAGCATCCGGTCCAGAATGGTCTCCTGGCGCTGCTTGTTGAAGTCCCGGGGGGTCTTGATGGTGCCGTCATCCTGCTTGAACTCGGCCTTGCGGAAGGGATCGTAGAGGGAGGGGTTGTTGGTGATGCCGATGATGGCGGCGCTCTCCGCCAGATCCAGCTCAGATACGTCCTTGCCGAAGTAGCCCTTGGCGGCGGTCTGAATGCCGTAGTAGCCGCTTCCAAAGAAGACCCGGTTGAGATACATGGTGATGATATCCTGCTTGCTGGTGGTCTTCTCAAACTCCAGGGCCCGGAAGATCTCCCGGAACTTCCGTTTGACGGTCACCTCCGTGTCATCGGTAATGTTGCGCAACAGCTGCTGGGTGATGGTGGAGCCGCCCCGGGTGCTGCCGCCGGTGAGGGTGGACTTGATGGCGCCGGCGGTGCCCCACCAGTCCACGCCCTTGTGCTCCCAGAAGCGGTGGTCCTCAATGGCCACCAGGGCCTTGATGAGGTGGTCCGGGAGGTCCTTGTACTCGATGAGCTCCCGGTTGCCGCCGCCGGATTCCTCCGTGTTGTCAAAGAGGGTCTGGAGGACCACCTGGTTGCCGTTTTTGTCCGTGGCGTAGATGGTGGAGGCCAGGGACATGGTCATCTCCTCGTAGGAGATCTCCCCCAGGGAGGGGATGAGGGTGGTATCAATGTAGGTCATGAAGATCTTGGCGAAGATGGCCGCCGTCAGCACGCCGATGACGCACAGGGTGAACAGGACCAGGAAGATCCTGCCGATCAGGCGTCCGATGGAGAACTTCTTCTTTTTCTTCCTGCGGGGAGCGCCCGTTCTGCCGCTCTGGGGGCCTTCGGGCGGACCGCTATATGCACGATCCATGGATGGACGTACCTCCTTCTTGCGAGTAATGGGGCCTGTCTGCGAGGCCCTTGCCGCCGGGGCGGCGGGGCAGGGGAAAGCTTCACTGGAAAGTATATCCACCATGCCATTTTATAGTATATCACGGCTTGTCAACCTTGAAAAGATGGAAAAAAACGCGAAATTCTTTGAGATTCTGCATAGAAAGCCAAAATTATTCATTAAATACAAAAACCGAGTGCAGAAATTGTCTAAATATCACATGGAAAGCCTCTTGCAATTTCCGTGAAAAACGGTTACACTATAGCTACCGAAAAAAAGCGTCCCAAAGAGGACGCGCCGAGGAGGGATTGGCTGTGAGCGAGGAGTACGGCCCGGAGTTCATCACCGTGACGGACGAGGACGGCAACGACATAGAGCTGGAGCTGGTGGACGTGCTGGAGCACAAGGGGATCACCTACATGGCCTTTTTCCCCGCGGTGCTGGAGGATGTGGACGAGGAGAGCGACGACTACGGGCTGGTGATCCTCAAGTCCGTCCAGGAGAACGGGGAGGAGCTGCTCTCCACCCTGGACAGCGAGGAGGAGCTGACGGAGGTCTACGAGCTGTTCATGGCGGAGCTCTTTGAGGACGAGGAGGAGTAGAGAAATTCCCTCCCCGGCTCCGCACGGCGGGGCCGGCAGCGGCATACGATAATAGAAAGTACCCTGCGGGGTGCGTGATGAGTCTTTTTTTAACCCACATTTTGTTATTCGGGATGCTGGCTCATCGTCTGGTTTGCAGGCCTCCCGGCTGCCACCTGCGGTTGGAAGTTGGAAGCAGTGAAGGACGATGCAGGCGACCCACCTGCCAGTGATGTGCAGGTTATAACAGGGCTCACACGGCTTCTGCGGGGTACTTTTGCACCCAAAATAAACTGTCCCTGGGGGAGGAGCGGCCATGACCATGGAGGAGCTGACTGTCTACGGCGCGATAGGGGCGCCCGGCACGGAGCGGACGCTGGCCTGGGAGCTGCTGGCCCTGGCCCTGGAGCGGGAGCTGGGACTGCCGCAGATGCCGGAGATCGCCCGGGAGCCGGGGGGGAGACCCTACTTCCCGGCCTGTCCGGACCTCTGCTTCAACATCAGCCACAGCCGGGGCGGGGCGGTCTGCGCTCTGGACCGGCTGCCGGTGGGGGTGGACGTGGAGCTGCTGCGCCCGGCCCCCCGGCGGCTGGCGGGGGACCTGGAGGACGAGGCGTTTTTCCGCCTGTGGACGGCCCGGGAGGCCACGGTCAAGCGGCGGGGCCTGGGGATCGGGGCCCTGGTGGGGGGAGGACCGGAGCCGGACCCCCTGTGCCGGCCTCTGGAGGGGTTTCTGCCCGGATATGTGGTCACGGTCTGTCCCTCCAGGGAGGCCAGGGTCAGGACCGTTTTCATCGAGAACATAGCCGGGCGTTGAAAGCATTTACTTTCAACGCCCGGCTTATTACTTTTTGATTCTCTTTTGTAAAAAAGGATGTTTCCTAAAATAGCGTCAATCGCGGCGAAAACCGTCTACCGTCTGCCGCCGAATCCGCCGCCCCGGCCGCCGCCGCCGAAGCTGCCGCCCCGGGACCCGCCGCCAAAGCCGCCGCCCCGGCTTCCTCCCCCAAAGCTGCCGCTTCTGGGGCCGCCGAATCCGCCGCCCCGGCTGCCGCCGCCGAAGCTGCCGCTGCGGGGCGGGGTGAAGCCTCCGCCCATGGGCGGTCTGGGCGGACGGGGGCCTCCCCCCATGGGGGGCCTGGGTCCTCTGGGGCCGCCGCCCATGGGCGGGCGGGGACCGGGACCCCTGTGGTGCGGAGGCGGGGGCGCGCAGCGCCGCCGGTACCAGCTGCTGCCGGGCCGGTGCCACCAGAGAATGGGCCGGTAGACCACCGGCGGGACCGGCATGCCGCCGTAGCGGCCGTACCAGCCGCTGTAGCGCAGGCTGTCCAGCATGGTGAACACCACGATCAGAAAGATCAGCAGCACGAAAATGGGGATCAGCGCGGCGATGATTCCGAACGCGCCGCCGCCGGAGGAGTGGGCGCCGGACCCCTGGAGCAGATGGAGCTGGCCCATCAGGTTCAGAACGCCGCCGTCGTAGTCCCTCTGCTGGACGTAACCGGCCATGCAGGCGTCCACAAAGCTGGCGGACTGGGCGGCCAGCAGGTCATAGAACGTGCCGCTGGCCACCAGCCGGTAGTCCTCCGCGCCGGCGTCGATGAGCAGGATCGCGTCGTTCTCCCCCAGCAGCAGATCCTCCGCCCAGGTCCAGGCGGCCTCCTCGATGCCGCCCAGGGAGGCGGTCCCCCGGGTGGTGACCACGGCCAGTATGCCCCGGTTGAGTTTATCCCAGTTGGCGTTGTAGAGCAGTACGCTCTTCTCCGTGCTGGCGGAGAGCACGCCGGCCTCGTCCACCAGATAGGCGCTGAGGTAGGCGGTGCTCAGGCTGTCGTCCAGGGCCGCGCCGCCCTCCGGCACCTCCACCTGGGGCCGCTTGGAGAGGCCGTAGAGGGAGGACAGGGCGATGGCCGCGATGAGGACAAGGGCAGCGAATGCTTTGTTTTTCAATAGCTTCATATGATTACAACTCCTATCTTCTTTTCTTTATGAATCAAGAAAAGAAGCAAAAGAAACACTTTTTAGACAGCTCTGACGGCAGATTATCCCCGCAGCTCCATGAGCTTCTGCTTCAGCTCGCCCTCAATGCGGCCCAGCTCCACCTCGGCCTCCCGGCGCTTCTGGGCGCCGTCCCGCTGGATCTGGATCACCTCGTCCAGGGTGGAGATGAGCTGCTGGTTGGTGTGCTGGAGGGTCTCGATGTCGATGATGGCCCGCTCGGCCTCCTTGGCGGTGGCGATGGTGCCCATCTTGAGCATGTCCGCGTTCTTCTTGAGCAGCTCGTTGGTGGCGTTGGTCACGGCGGTCTGTGCGGCGGTGGCCTTGCGGCTGTTCTCCAGGCCCAGGGCCAGCACCATCTGGCTCTTCCACAGGGGGATGGTGTTGACCAGGGAGGACTGGATCTTCTCCACCATCAGGGTGTCGTTATTCTGAAGCATCCTGGTCTGGGGCCCCATCTGGATGGACACCATGCGGGTCAGCTCCAGGTCGTGGAGCTTCTTGTCAAACCGGTCGCACATCTGGGTCAGATCGTTGTAGGCCTGGGCGTCCTCCTGCCGGCCGGAGGCCTCCGCCTTTTTGCGCAGCTCCTCCAGCTGGCCGGAGCGGACCTCCGCCAGCCGCTTCTTGCCGGCGATGATATACATGGTCAGCTCCTTGTAGTACTTCAGGTTCAGCTCATACATCTGATCGAACATGGCGATGTCCTTCATGAGCACCACCTGGTGCTGCTCCAGCTCCCGGGCGATCTTCTCCACATTGGCCTCGGCCTTGCCGTACTGGGCCTTCATGGCCTCCATCTTGTTCCCGGCCTTTTTAAAGAAGCCGAACAGGCCCTTTTCCTCCTCCTCCTGGCCGAAGCTCTTCAGCTCCACCACCAGACTGGAGAGGGTGTCGCCCACCTCCCCCAGATCCTTGGTGCGCACGCTGCTCAGGGCGCTCTCGGAGAAGGTGGCCACGCCCTTCTGGGCGGCCACGCCGTATTGCAGGATCAGCTGGGAGTCGTTCAGGTCGATCTTTTTGGAGAAGTCGTCCACCACCTTCTTCTCCGCCTCGGTGAGCATACTGTCGTCGATCACCACCGGCTCGGCCTTGGGCTTCTCCGGCTCCAGGGCGGGGGCGGCGGGCTCAGCGCCCAGGGTGAGGGTGGGGGTCTCCACCTTGGCCGCGTCGGCGTTCAGAGTCAGCTGGGGCATCATGCCCTCCATGTCAGTCATTTTTTGGTCCTCCTTCTGTATTTGTCAGTGAGCGCGTCTCTCTACAGCTCCAGCCTGATGTCCGAGCCGCCGGCGTCCTTCGTGGACTGGGCTTCCATGTGTTCTCCGGCCAGTCCCTCCCGGGCCAGCATAGTCTCCAGCACGGAGATGTCCGTGGAGATATCCATGGCGTCCGCGCCGAAGAGGCTGTCCAGCTGCTTCTCAAAGGCGGAGACAATAGTGCCCATGATGCTCTCCACCCGCTCCTTGGTGCCGGTGATGTTCTCCCCGGCCACGCCGGTGGCGTCCATGCGGTCGTAGGCGTTGAGGAGCTTCAGGGTGGTGGGCAGGTAGTAGTCCATGAAGCGGCGGATCTGGGGCAGCTTGGCGGGGTCCGCCTTCACCTGCTGGAAGATCTGCTGGCATACGGTCTCCAGGCGGCGGATGTCGGCGGAGATCTTCTCGTCCTCAATGGCGTCGTCCAGGCGCTTCATCTCGCTGACGGCCTTCCTGCCGTCGGAGATCATTTTATCCAGCTCCGCGTTCCCGGTGGGCTTCTCCTCCTCC
The DNA here is from genome assembly GCA_910579965.1 of uncultured Oscillospiraceae bacterium. Classification (GTDB taxonomy): domain Bacteria; phylum Bacillota; class Clostridia; order Oscillospirales; family Oscillospiraceae; genus Pelethomonas. The sequence goes on along the minus strand of CAJTWF010000005.1, from coordinate 33,645 downwards.
CTGGGGGGATCAGGGACTGGAATTTCCGTCACCTCGTCCCTGCACACGCCCCGCAGCAGCAGGAACACCCCGGCGGACAGCAGGGCGGCAAAGACGAAATGGTTCCATCGGTAGAGGTCAAAGGCCAGGGCGTAGACCACCCAGGCGGCTGCCGCGCCGTAGAAGGGAGCGGCGGATTTGCGGACTTTTTTGACGGTATTTGGCATGTGGAGCCCTCCTCGCTGTTGGTACTTTTAGAGTATACTGCGAAATTGGCGGAAGGTCAAGGAGAGGAGAGGAAATTAAGAAGATTCCGGGCGGGCGACCTTCTCCGCGGCGGCCCCGGGGCTGTCCCGCAGACGGGCGCTGCCCCAAAAACGGGATTGCCTCTTTACGAATTCGGTAATATCGTGTAAAATACACTCAGAAGAAAAGGAAAGGAGGCGGTGGTCATCAGCGGCTATGTACTGCATCTGCCGGAGGAGGAGAGTGTGGTTCTCTCGGGTCCGGCGGCCCGCCGCCTGATCGACGGCGGCAACGGCGACGCGGCCCTGCTCTACATCGCGGTGCTGCGCAGCCGCGGCTGCATTGACAACGATCAGCTGCTCCGCCAGCTGGGATGGCCGGAGGACCGGTTCCGCCGGGGCCTGGCCGCCCTGGCGGGCCTGGGCCTCATTATGGCGCCGGCCGGCGGGAGCCCGCCGCCCCCGGCTGCGGAGGATCCCCCCGCCGCCCGGCGGGAGGACCGGCGGCCCGAGTACACCCGGTCCGACATGGCCAGGGCCCTGGAGGGGAGCGAGTTTGCCGGCCTCACCGGCGCGGTGGAGGACAAGCTGGGCAAGAAGCTCACCACCCCGGATCTGGAGATCCTCCTGGGCCTCTATGACCATCTGGGTCTGCCGGCGGACGTGATCTTCTCCCTGGTGGGCTTCTGCATGGAGAAGATCGCCGCCCGGTACGGCCCGGGGCGGCGGCCCACCCTGCGCCAGATTGAGCAGGAGGGCTACCTCTGGGCCCGCCAGGGGATCTTTGACCAGAAGAGCGCCTCCGCCCATATCAAGAAGTACCAGCGGACCCGGGAGGCGGTCCCCCAGCTCATGGCCCTGCTGGGGCTGGAGGACCGGAAGCCCTCCCCGGGGGAGGAGAAGTATCTGGCCGCCTGGAGCGAGATGGGCTTTGACAGCGACGTCATTCTCAGGGCCTACGACAGAACCGTGCTGCGGTGCAAGGAGCTGCGCTGGCCCTACATGAACAAGATCCTGGACTCCTGGCACAGAAAGGGCCTCCACACCCTGGCCCAGGTGGAGGCGGGGGACCGCCCCGCCCCGGAGCGCCGGCGGGACAGCCGGAGGAGCGCCGGGGGCACGGTTCAGGAGGACATGGTTCAGATGGAGCGGTTTCGCCAGCAGCTCCGGGAGCAGAAGGAGGGACGGTAGATGGCCCAGGACGCGAAGATCATGGCGGCGGCTCTGCGCCGCTATCAGGCGGACCGGGAGGCCCGGCGGAAGGAGCGGGAGGAGCGGGTCCGCGCCGTTTTCCGCCGCCTGCCCCGGCTGGAGATCATTGATCGGGAGCTCCAGAGCACCGCCGCCCGGATCGTTCTGGCCGCCTTCAGCGAGGCGGGGGATCCGGACCGGGCCATGGCGGAGCTGGAGCAGGCCAATCTGGAGCTCCAGCGGGAGCGGGCGGAGCTTCTGGTGGGAGCCGGATATCCCTACGACTATGTGGACGAAAAACCCGCCTGTCCCATCTGTCAGGACGCCGGGTTTCTGCCCGACGGCGTTCCCTGCCGGTGCCTGATGGCCTACTACGCCCGGGAGCAGAACAAGCGGCTGAGCCGCCTGCTGGATCTGGGCAGCCAGTCCTTTGACACCTTCTCCTTTGACTGGTACAGCGATCAGGTCTGGGACCAGTACGGCCGCAGCCCCCTGGAGAACATGGAGATGATCCGGGAGATCTGCGGCAACTACGCCCACACCTTTGGTCCCAAGAGCGGGAACATGCTCTTTACCGGCGCGCCGGGGCTGGGCAAGACCTTTCTCTCCGCCTGCATCGCCCGGGAGGTCAGCGATTTGGGCTTCTCCGTGGTCTACGACACGGCGGCCCACATCTTCCAGCGCTTTGAGTGCGAGAAGTTCGGCCGGGAGAGCGCCCTGGAGGAGAACGCCTGGGCGGATGTGGGCCGGTATCTCCGGTGTGACCTGCTGATTATGGACGATCTGGGCACGGAGATGCGCACCGAGTTCGTCCAGGCCGCCTTCTACCGGATCGTCAACGACAGGCTCCTCCACCGGCGCAAGACCGTGCTCTCCACCAACCTGGACATAGAGGACATCGCCCGCCGGTACGGCGACGCGGTTTTGTCCCGCCTGCGGGGGGAGTACCAGCTGCTGCGGTTCTTCGGGGAGGACATCCGCCTCCTCAAGCGGAAATAAGATGGAAATATTTTCCCCCTCCGACAGGATTTGCTCCCTTTTTTGGCGGACAAGCCGTAGAATGGAGAAAAGCTGCGGAAGGGGGAGTATTTTATGATGGAAAGAAAGAAGAATCCGCTGTTTCAATCCAATCGCATCTACCAGATCCCCATAGACCAGATTGTGCCCAACCCCGGCCAGCCCCGCCGGCACTTCGAGGAGCAGGCCATGCGGGAGCTGGCGGAGTCGGTGCGCCAGCACGGGGTCATCCAGCCCCTGAGCGTGCAGAAGAACGGCAGCGGCTACGTTCTGGTGGCGGGGGAGCGCCGCCTGCGGGCCGCGGGGATGGCAGGTTTGACCAGGGTGCCCTGCATTCTGGTGAAGGCCTCGCCCCGGGAGAGCGCGGTGCTGGCCCTGGTGGAGAATTTGCAGCGGTGCGATCTCCACTACATGGACGAGGCGGCGGCCATTGCCCGGCTGATCTCGTCCTATGGCATGAGCCAGGAGGAGGCGGCCCGCCGTCTGGGACGGTCCCAGCCGGCGGTGGCCAACAAGCTGCGCCTGCTGCGCCTGAGCGGGGAGTGCGTGTCCCTGCTGCGGCAGTACGGCCTCACGGAGCGCCACGCCCGGGCCCTGCTGCGGCTGGAGGGGGAGGAGGCCCAGCTGGCCGCCCTGCGCCACATCGGGGAGCGGGGGCTGAACGTGGCGGCCAGCGAGGAGTACATAGACGCGCTGCTGCAAAAGCGGCCGCGGGAGGACCCGCCCCGGCGGCCGGTGTATGTCATCAAGGACGTGCGGCTGTTCCTCAACAGCGTCAACCGGGGCATGGAGACCATCCGCCGGGCCGGCGTGAACGCCCGGTACGACAAGCAGGAGAGCGAGGAGGAGATCACCATCACCATCCAGATCCCCAAGCGCAAGGCCGCGGCGGGGTGAGGAGGTAATCATCCTTTTTCTTGAAAGAAAAAGGATCAAAAAGAACTTTCAGAGGCGATGAAATATCTGCCGGCAGTCTATGGAGGGGTTAGGGGCGATTGCATCACCGGGCAGGTTGGAGCGTTCCAGACAGCTGGAGCGCTCTTTTTCTTTGGGCTGGGGTCAGCGCTAATCAACAGGGGGTTGAAAGTCATTTGTAATGAGGATATACTTGCTCATATTCGTTCCACAAAGATATTTTATAATGATTGAAACCTCCGGCTGTTTTTTGCGACTATATAGGCGAAGGCCCGCCAACGAAACACGGAAAGGAGCGAAAAAGATGAAAAAACGTTTGGTATGCTGTTTTGTGATTCTCTGCATGGTGCTGTCAGGATGCGCCGGAAAACAGGGGGAGGCGCAGAAACCGCTGGAACAGGAGGAAGCCCGGCAGGAGGCCGGAGCGTCTGCGGCCCCCTCTCAGGCAGAAGAGCCGGAGCCCTCCGCGGAGCCGGAGCCCACGCCGGAGGAGGATGCGTTCTCCGGGAGATGGCAGGCTGTTGAGAGCCCGCAGTGTTATATGGACATCGCCAGAGGAGACGGGGACGGCTATACGCTTGAGATCGTCTGGTCCGGCGCGTCCCGAGGCGATATTATCTGGCAGGCGGTTGGGAGCTACGACGAAATCTGGGGAGGCGTCGCTTATACCGGCGCAAAATATGAGGACGTTGTCAAAGAAGACGGGACCATTGACCGGATCCCAGTACCGGAGCGGGAGGAAGTGACCGGAATGGTTTACTTGGAGGATGACGGGACCCTGCGCTGGATTGATGACTTTGATCATATGGGGGATGATATGCGCTTTGAGAAAGAATGACCAGCTTATAGGGGGATTTCACTCTTTAGGTGAAATCCCCCTTGACGAATGTGCTCTTGTCAGACTGCCGGCAGACGTCTGCCCCCTTCAGATCAGAAAAAATGCCAGGGCGATGAGACCGGCGGCGGCCGCGCCGGCCAGGGGGAGGAACCAGCGGGGAAGCCGCCGCCAGAGGGGCGGCTGGACGTTCTGGGACGCGGCGCAGCCCCGGGCAATGCGGCAGGCCTCGCCCAGGACCTGCTGGGGAGTGACGCCGTCCTGGGAAAAGGCGTCGTTGCGCACAATAAAGATGGCCTGCTCGAACAGCTTCTGATCCGGGGAATCGACAACGATGACACGGCGGGAGGTACCTTTCACCAAGGAACACCGCTCCTTTCTTCCTGGAGAGATTTGCTCTTCCAGTATTTCCCGCCTGGCGCTGGTTTATACCGGGAATCCCGGATTCTTTTCCCGGTCCGCCGTCCTCTCACAGAGAAAAATAGATGTCCTAAACCTCCGCCGTACCGCTGTCCCCCTTGGGCAGATACAGGCAGATGACGCTGCAATCGTCCTCCCCATGGCGGCGCGTGCCGGCCTCCCGCAGCACCAGGGAGGCCAGCATGTTGGGATCCTCCCCCTGCCAGCCGGCCAGCAGGTCCTGGAGCCACTGGTCATCCCCCGCGTCCGCCACCCCGTCGCTGATCATCAGCACGAAGGTGTTCTCCTCCAGGGGGAAGCGGGACGGAGTGGGGGCGTCGGACACGTCCTGGAGCCCCGCGGGCAGGGCGGAGCCGGTGAGGCGGCGGACCGAGCCCTGGCGCTTTAAGTAGGTGGGGGCCGCGCCGTACTTGTAGAGCGCGCCCTGGCCGCCGGTCAGGTCCACGGCCAGCAGATCAATGGTGGTGAAGCTGCCCTGGTCGTCACTGCGCAGGTTCAGGGCGGCGTTGAGGGTCCGCAGGGCGGGGTCCGGGTCAATGCCGGCGGTGAGCAGCTGCTCCAGAAGCCGGAGGGTCATCTGGCTCTCCCGCTGGGCCTCCCGGCCGCTGCCCATGCCGTCGCTGAGGAGGAGGTAGAGCTTTCCGGCGGTGCGGAACCAGGTCAGGCTGTCTCCGCTCACCCGCTGGCCCTCCTTGGGCGCGGAGGCCAGGGCCACGTCGTGGAGCATCTCCCGCCCCGTGGCCGGGGGGGCCTCCGGCGCGGCCATGGCCTGGGCTACCAGCTCCCCCAGCTGGGCGTACTGACCCCGGGTCCGCTCCCGTTCCCGCTCCAGCTGGCGGCGGTACTGGCGGCGCAGCAGCAGGGCCGTCACCTCGGTGTTGATGGCGGAGAGGAGCTGGGGGAAGTGGATGCACCGGGAGGAGAAGTGGACGGCAAAGTCCCCCGGCTCCGCCCGGCCCCGGTCCAGCAGGGCGGGGGTTGCGTCGTTGAAGGCGTTGAAGGTGGAGACGTACTCCTTGTTCCAGCACACGTCCCGCAGCGCGCAGCCCCGGCACACCACCTCCGCCGCCCTGTCGAAGATCACCGCCGGATTCTCCTCCTTCTTGGGGGCCGGGACGGAGAAGCTCTCGCACAGGGACCGCAGGGCCTGGGCGCTCAGCCGCAGCCGGCGGCGGATGCCGTCGCTCTCCAGCCGCTGGGTCTGCCGCCGGGGGATGGAGGTCTCCCGGAGCACCAGGGCGCAGTAGTGGCACAATATGCCGGAGAGGACTGTGCAGGCCGCCATCCGCGTCAGCCCCTGGCCGGTAAGCCCCATTTGCAGGGTGTAGGCCAGCTCCACGGCCAGGGCGGATCCGGCGGCGGTGAGGGGGCGGAAGAGGGCGTGGCGGAACCATTTGGTCTCCCGGAAGGCGGAGAGCACGGCGCACACCAGCACCAATATCCCGCAGCAGCGCAGGGCCGGACCGAAGGGGAGAAAGACAAAGGCCCCCGCCGCGCTTCCGGCCAGCGCGGCCAGGGCCGTTCCCCCGGGCCGGCAGGCGGCCAGCAGACCGGCGGCCAGCGGCGCACGTCCGTCCAGACAGCAGGCGGCGGCAAAAAACCCCGCCGCCGCGTAGGCGGCCAGTTGGATGGTCTGGGTCCTGGCGGGCCGCTCCAAGGTAATCCCGGCGATTTTCATAGCTTGTCCCCTTCTTTTCATGGTCTTATGGCCTATTGTAGCAGGGGATGGAGAAAAAGCCTGTCGGGAAATATGGGGGGAAATCAGGGGAGATGGAAATCCCTTGCTGGCAAAAAGAAGGGACGGGCCGCAAGGTCCGTCCCTTCTCTGGCGTGTGTGTTGTTATGATCGGTACATAACGGCAAGAAGGATTGCAAAATGTTGGAATGAGTGGTAAACTGGGACCAGGAAAGAATCATCTTTCAGCGCTGCTTGTAACGGTAGGCGGTGGCTCCTCCACTCCGGAGGGCCTTCTTGTTCCCTCCGATGAAAGGAGGGGATGCCCATGACTACATCCGAAGTTTTACAGCTTTGCCTGGTTATCATAGGCATTTGCAGTCTGTTTTTACAGGCTAAAGACAAGAAGTAACCGCCTGCGGCTAACAGAAACGGTTACTTCTTGTAACATAATCTGAGGGGCCAACCGTCTACCGGCAGCGCCCTTTCTATATTCAGTATAGACCGAAAGATCAATTTTGTCAAGAAATAATTCCCCAATCCATCAAAAACCCGCCGTTTCTCCAACCGACGGGCATCAGCGGGGGGCCGGGCTTATGCCCGGCCCCCTTGCTATGCGTATACAACGGTGTTTCAGTCTTGGGGCGATTAGCCCAGCAGCTGGAGCACGCCCTGGGGCACCTGGTTCGCCTGGGCCAGCATGGCCTGGGCGGACTGAACCAGGATGTTGTTCTTGACGTAGCTCATCATTTCCTCGGCCACATCGGTGTCGCGGATGGTGCTCTCAGCGTCCTGGATGTTCTCCGCCATCACGGACAGGTTGTTGGCGGTGTGGTCCAGACGGTTCTGGACAGCGCCCAGGTCGCCGCGCACACCGGAGACGTAGTTAATGGCGTTCTTGATGACATCAATAGCAGCCTTTGCGCCATCCTGGTTGCCGATGTCGATGCCGTCAATGCCCAGAGCGGCGGTGTGCATGTCGCCGATGGAAACGTTCATCTGGTTGAACTCCTCGGCGGTGTCGCCAATCTGGAGGGTGAGGCCGCCCTTGCCGTCGTGGAAGCTGGCAGTGGGAGTGACAATCTCGCCGTCCTCGTTCTCGGTGCCGCGAACCTTCACCAGACCATCGGCATCCACGGTTACACTGGTGTTGTTCTTGCCGTCGGCAACATCCTTCAGGGCCTGGCCCAGGCTGGCGGAGGTGGCGTTCTTGAAGTCCACCACAACGGCGGTCATCTTGTCATTGGTGACCTTGCTCTTGTCGCTGACAAACTGGTAGCTCTGGCCGTTGATGGTCACATAGGAGCCCTCCTGCACCTTGCTGGGATCCAGGGTGAACTCAAGCTGCTTGACCTTGTCGCCGGCGGTGGAAACCTTGGGGGACACGGCGGTGCTGCCGATCTCCTTGGTGAGCAGAGTGACCTTGTTGCCGGAGGCATTGGCGGTGATAGGATCGCCGCCCAGCTGCTTGTTGACCGCGTCAGCCATGCTCTTTGCCACGGCGGAGGTGTCGCTCAGGTCATCAACCTCAACCGCCACGTTCTTGGCGCTGGAGGTCCGCTCGCCGGTTTTGACAATCTCATAAGTCTGGCCGTCAATGTCAATGGTCGCGCCGTACTGCAGGCCCTCGCTGAAGCTGATGGTGGACTTTGCGCCGGTCTGCTGGGTGCCGTTGACCTGAGCCTGAGTGATGCTGGTGGCTGTAGCGGGCGTGACGGTAATGGACTCGGTGGAGCTGACGCCCTTGCCGCCGGCCACGCCGCCCTTCTGGGCGGTAATGGACAGCTTATTAACGTCAGCAGTGAGTTCGAACTCCTTGCCGGTTCCGAAGAGCTTCTCGCTGCTGATAATCTCTTCCTTGCCGTTGGCGTCCTTCACGGTGATGTCCTTGCCCTTGACCTCCAGCAGGTTCTTCAGGTTGGTGAAGGACGCCTTGTAGTTGCCGCCCAGCTCAAAGTCCTTGCCAGCGGTGAGCTCCAGCTCATACTTGCGGCCATCGGACAGCTGCCCCTTCAGCGTAATCTTGTCGCCAGCGGTAAAGTCGGTGGCCGCAGTACCGTCCATGGCGAGGTCAAACACTTCTTTAGTGGCGGTGCCAGCAGTAGAAGTACCGGCGAGCGGGCTGGAATCTCTGGTGGTGGCGACTGTGGCGGCCTTGAGGTCAACGCCGCCAGTACCGGATGTTCCCGCAAACTTCAAATCACCCTTATTGGTGCCGTTCGCGGTGATTGTGAAGAGGTCGCCGACCTTCAGCTGTTCCTCGGCGGCGGCGGTATCATTGTTGGGGGTGAGCTTGACATTGGCCAGCTCGCGGGCGATGTTGGCAGTGGTGGTCGAAGTATCCTTGCCAATCATGGCATCGGTGATCTCCAGCTCAGCCTTATACTTCGCACCACTCGTCATCTCAAACTCAAAGGTTACGGTATCGCCAGCGCCGATGTCCTTACCGCCGTTGGTAGCTCCGTCAAACAGCTTTGCAAAGTCCACATTGCCCGGAGTGCCGTCAGCGCCGGGGGTGGAGGCTTTGGTATCGGTGGTGTTTACGGTGGTGGCCTTGTCAGTCACGGTAAAGCCGTTCGGACTAATCATAGCCTGGCCGCTGCCCTCCACCTTGTTGGTCAGGGTGACGGTAGCGCCATCCACAGAGACGTCAAAGTCAGCCAGGGTGGACTTTTTGCTCAGGGCGTCTGCCAGGCTCTTGGCCTGCTCCTCAGCAGTCTTGCCGCTGAAATCAGTACCAAAGGTAAGGGTCTCGGTGATGGCAGTACCGGCGGTATTAGTACCGCCAATAGCAAGCGTATCGCCAGCGCCAAAGAGGTTATCAATGGTCAGGGAGAACTCGCCCTTGGAGCCGCCGCCGCCCTCGCCAATCTCAAAGTCAATGCCCTTGGCAAAATCCACGTTCTCGGTCTTTACACCGGCCTCGGTCGCCAGGACGTTGCGGTCCAGGGAGCCGTCCAGGAGTTTGATGCCGTTGAAGTTAGCGCTGTCGGCAATGCGGTTGATTTCGGTCTTGAGGGCGTCGACCTCCTTCTGGAGGTTCAGACGGTCAACCTCGTTGTCATAGGTGCCGTTGGCGGACTGGGTAGCCAGATAGTCCATGCGGTTGAGCATGTCCTGGATCTCCTGCATCGCGCCCTCGCCGGTCTTCACCAGGGAGATGCCGTCCTTGACGTTCTTCTGGGCAGCGTTCAGACCGGTGATCTGAGCGCGCATTTTCTCGGAAATGGCCAGACCGGCGGCATCATCGCCGGCGCGGTTGATCTTATAGCCGGAGCTCAGCTTCTCCAGGTTCTTGCTCAGGGCGGAGGTATTGTTGTTGTAGTTGCGGTAGGCATTCATCGCCATAATATTGTGCTGAATACGCATGATTTTTCTCCTTAAAAGTCAGTTTAATGTGCGTTAGCAATCCTTTGCCGCCGCACAGGTTGGTGGAGCGCCGTCCTCCAGGGGCGCTGTGGCCACAAGGCCCGAGGTCTCAGGCGCGGTATATTTCAGCCGGTCCGGAACCGGATGAAACCAAAGGGGACTGGGAGCGGCCTGCCCATCGTTCTCAGGGCAGATCTCCCTATACGGCGGCGGCCTCCTGGCCGTCCGGCGCGTCCTGCTCGGAGATGCGGGTCAGCTGGGCGCAGAGGGTCTCGATCTGCCGGCGATTTTCCGGGGTCTCGATTTCCCGGAGGAGGCGGCGCATATGGCGGGCGGCGTCCTCCCGGCCCTGGTCCCAGAGGAGCCATTTGCCCCGTCTGGAGGGGGCGGGCCTGTCGGTGACGCAGGGGGGCCGCCGGCCGCCCTCCCGCTCCAGCACCGCGCCGCGGACAATGCGCATCTCCCTGGGGGCCTCCACGGCGACGAGGGAGCGTTCGCCCTCCAGCCGGTGGAGCTGAACGACAATATTGCCGTTGATGGTGAAGTAATCGCCGGGTGTCAAAGTCAAGCGGAGCATGGTCTCTCCTTTCGCCGGGTGGTTTTGATTTATAAAAAGGTATACTTTTTCGCAAATAAAATATAGGATATAAAAATTTTTTAATATGCTCTTATTTTCCACAGTTATCAACCGATATAGTTTTTGAAAGCAATAGAAAATTGCTGTTTCAAAAAGTATAGGTTTTTGCAGATCCTTTTCCGATGCCTTATCCAGAGGACCGGCGGACGGCTGTAGGGGCGAGCATCGCTCGCCCGCTCTAACGCCGCCCCCCAGCGGTCCGGAAGAAACGGGCGAGCGCCGCCCGCCCCTGCAATGGGTGACCGGCAGTCGCCGCATATATGGGCCGTCCTCTGTGTTTACAGCAAAAAACAGCCGCGCATCCCCAGAATCGGGGGTGCGCGGCTGTAAAGTTTGCGGACGGCTGATCGGGGCAGGGGAGGAGCGCTCCCGGGGCCTCAAAACAGCTTCATCACGCCGAAGGCGATAAGCGGGCTGGCGTATATGGTCAGATAGATCAGCGTGATCCAGGGCTGGTAATCCACGTAGAACTCCTTGAAGGTCAGGGACCAGGGGTGCTTGATGAGCACCCAGCCGATCACGTCGATTACGATGGTCACGGTGCCCCACAGGAGACCGGTCCAGACGGCGGTCTGGAGGGTGACGGTATGCAGGCCGGCGAGATAGAGATACGCAAACGGAGGAAAGATGATGATATTATAGAGGGGGTGCCAGGGCTTGGTCCTCTCGTAGCCCTCCCCCATGCCGGGACTGTCCACCATGGACTTCATGTGCAGTACGGTGATGTTGAAGACCGTGTGCAGGACGCCGGTGAGGGTTACAAGCACGTATGCCGCAAAATACCACAGGAACAGGTAAGCCGTGTTTTCCATGCCGGATCTCCTCTCAGTTCAGACTGTCCGCCGCTACCATACCAGGGTGGCAAAGTAGTCCTCCGGGGTCTCGGCCCGGCGCATGAGCTCCACCGTGCCGTCAGCGCGGAGCAAAAGCTCTGCGGAACGTAATTTTCCGTTATAATTATACCCCATGGAGTGGCCGTGGGCCCCGGTGTCGTGGATAATCAGCAGATCTCCCCGCTGGAGCTCCGGGAGCTCCCGGTCCACGGCGAACTTGTCGCAGTTCTCGCACAGGGAGCCGGTCACGTCGTAACGGCAGGTGCAGGGCGCGTCCTCCTTCCCGGAGGCGGTGATGTGGTGATAGGCCCCGTACACCGCCGGCCGCATGAGGTCCGCGGCGCAGGCGTCCACGCCCGCGTACTCCTTATAGATGTGCTTGAAGTGGAGCACTCTGGTCACAAGACAGCCGTAGGGGGCCATCATGAACCGGCCCAGCTCGCTGCACAGCTGCACGTCCCCCATGCCGGCGGGGACCAGGATCTCCTCATACCGCCGCTGGACCTCCTGGCCGATGCGGGCGATATCGACGGCCTCCTCCTCCGGGCGGTAGGGCACGCCGATGCCGCCGGAGAGGTTGATGTACCGGATATGACAGCCGGTCTCCTGCTTCAGCTCCGCCGCCAGCCGGAAGAGGATAGCGGCCAGCTCGGGGTAGTAGTCGTTGGAGATGGTGTTGGAGGCCAGAAAGGCGTGGATGCCGAAGGTTTTTGCGCCCATGTCCTTCAGCTGCCGGAGGGCCTGGGCGATCTGGGGCCGGGTCATGCCATACTTGGCCTCGCCGGGGCTGTCCATCACCTGCACGCCGTCCTTGCCCGCCCCCAGGGTGAACACGCCGCCGGGGTTGTAGCGGCAGAACACGGTCTCCGGCACGCAGCCGATGGACTGGCGGAGGAAGTCCACGTGGGTGAGGTCATCCAGGTTGATGACCGCCCCCAGCCGGTGGGCCAGCCGGTACTCCTCCGCCAGGGTGTTGTTGGAGGTGAACATGATCTCGCTGCCCCGGAAGCCGCACCGTTCCGCCATCATCAGCTCGGTGAGGCTGGAGCAGTCCGCGCCGCAGCCCTCCTCCCGGAGGATGTTCAGCAGCCGGGGGGTGGGGGTGGCCTTGACGGCAAAATACTCCTTGAAGCCGCCGTTCCAGGCAAAGGCGGCATTGACCCGGCGGGCGTTGGCCCGTATGCCGGTCTCGTCGTAGAGGTGGAAGGGGGTGGGGTGCCGGGCGGTGATTTCGTCCAGCTGCTGTTTGGTCACAAAAGGCTTTTTCATCGGCTGTACCTCGGTTTCCAAATGTTGCAAAAAATGTCGAATGGTGGTATACTCTCTGTTGCTGCCCTTACATTCTGGCAACAGAGAGGGGGTGGAATGGTTGGAAATAATTCTCAACTTGATTTTGTCGGTCATAGCGGGTGTAGCCGCCAGCTACATCTGCAAGTGGCTTGACCGGCAGGGCGGAAAGCCCAAAGGACAGTAAGCACGTCACAGCATGAAGGCCCCCGGAGAGTGCCAGCTCTCCGGGGGCCTTTTTTGCTGAGGGGTAGGTTTGGAAATGATTCTCAACTTCATCTACAGTATACCACCCCGCCGCAGCAAATGCAAGGGAAACTTTCTCCGGAGGATATTCGATTAAAACTCCGCCGTGCCCACGGTTCTGGGGTGGGGCAGTACGTCGCGGATGTTGGAGATGCCGGTGAGGTACATGACCATGCGCTCAAAGCCCAGGCCGAACCCGGCGTGACGGCAGGAGCCGTAGCGGCGGAGATCGCAGTACCACCAGTAGTCCTCGGGCCGCATGCCCAGCTCCTTGATCCGGGCCTCCAGGATCTCCAGCCGCTCCTCGCGCTGGCTGCCGCCGATGATCTCGCCGATGCCGGGCACCAGACAGTCGGTGGCGGCCACGGTCTTTCCGTCGTCGTTGAGGCGCATATAGAAGGCCTTGATCTCCTTGGGGTAGTCGGTGACGAACACGGGCCGCTGGAACACCTGCTCAGTGAGGTAGCGCTCGTGCTCGGTCTGGAGATCGCAGCCCCACTCCACCTTGTAGTCAAACTTGTCGTTGTTCTTCCGGAGGATCTCCACGGCCTCGGTGTAGGTGACCCGGCCGAAGTCGGAGGAGGCCACGTGCTCCAGCCGCTCGATGAGCCCCTTGTCCACGAAGCTGTTGAAGAAGGCCATCTCCTGGGGGCACTTCTCCATCACCGTGCGGATGATGTGCTTAATCATGGCCTCGGCCACCGCCATGTCCCCCTGCAAATCACAGAAGGCCATCTCCGGCTCGATCATCCAGAACTCGGCGGCGTGGCGCTGGGTGTTGGAGTTTTCGGCCCGGAAGGTGGGGCCGAAGGTGTACACGTCGCCAAAGGCCATGGCGAAGTTCTCGGCGTTGAGCTGGCCGGATACGGTGAGGCTGGCCCGCTTGCCGAAGAAATCCTGGCTGTAGTCCAGAGCTCCGTCCTGGGTCCTGGGGGGATTGGACACGTCCAGGGTGGTCACCTGGAACATCTCTCCCGCGCCCTCGCAGTCGCTGGCGGTGATGATGGGGGTGTGAACGTAGACAAAGCCCCGGTCCTGGAAGAAGCAGTGGATGGCGTGGGCGGCCACGCTCCGCACCCGGAAGGCGGCGGAGAACAGGTTGGTCCTGGGCCGCAGGTGGGCGATGGTGCGCAGGTACTCCACGCTGTGCCGCTTTTTCTGGAGGGGGTACTCGGGGGAGGAAACGCCCTCCACCTGGATGGTCTCCGCCTTCACCTCCAGGGGCTGCTTGGCCTGGGGGGTGAGCACCAGGACACCGGTGACGATGAGGGCCGCGCCTACGTTCTGGGCGGCGATCTCCTTATAGTTGTCCAGAGCGCCCGCGTCCATGACCACCTGGAGATTGCGGAAGCAGGAGCCGTCGTTGAGCTCAATGAAGCCGAAGGTCTTCATGTCCCGGATGGTGCGTGCCCAGCCGCAGACAGTGACGGACTGGCCGTCCAGCCTCTCGCCGTCTGCGAAGAGGGCGGCAATCTTGATTCTTTCCATTATGTTTTCACCTGCATTCTCTTAAAATTGGCGCGTTTTGAGCGAGTACGTGTATTATACCGCCCCAGGGCTGTTTTTACAAGTGCTTTTCCCGGTTCCCAGGCTATCTTCCCACGTCATTTCCCCCAAACTTTTCCCGGTGTTCCCCACTTTTCTTGACAAAAGAATACAGATTTGATAGACTGAAATCAGCAGGGGAGCGGATCCCCTGGTCCGCCTTGCTTTGACGTATATTTTCCTATTTATATTACAGATTGTATGCCGTGTTGCGCTCCATGCTGAAAAGGGAGGTGCATGATGCTGCTGTCAACCAAAGCTCGTTTTGTCTCCGCTCTCGCCCTTTACTTGCTGGGCAATCTCCTGAGGAGCGTCCTGCCCCTGTCCCGGCACCCCTTTGGCTCCTACCTGTTTTTTATCCTCCTGTACGCCTTGATCGGACTGATTCTGGGCGGCGGGCGGGCTGACCGGGGGGAGGCCCGCTTCTGGCTGTGGGCCGGGGTGTGTATGGCTCTGCTCCTGCTTCTTCCATTGGTTCCCTTCCAGCCCTTGTACCAGGTATCGGTCTTTCTTGTCACAAGCCACGTGGAGATCCTCCCCGCGCTGCTGTTGGGGATCTGCGTGTCCCATCTCCTCCCCGGCCGGCAGAGATCATAACCACCCCAGGGCCCGGACAGAAAAAATCTGTCCGGGCCCTTTTGCCCCTGTTTTCCTCTTGACAAGGGCTGTCTCTGTGTATATAATAAGCAATAGATTATTAAATAAACTTTTCTTTAGGAGGCGATGCCATGACCCAGCGGGAGCGGCAAATTCTGCGCTGGATCGAGGAAGACCCCATGATAAGCCAGCAGGAGCTGGCGGACAAGGCGGGGATTACCCGATCCTCGGCGGCTGTGCACATCTCCAACCTGATGAAGAAGGGGCACATTGCCGGCCGGGGCTACATCGTGCGCACCGCGCCCTATGCCGTGGTGGCAGGGGGCGTGAACATGGACATAGGGGGCCGGTCCTGTGAGGGCCTGATCCCCCGGGACTCCAACCCCGGCCAGGTGCGTATGAGCCTGGGGGGCGTGGGCCGGAACATCGCCCACAACATGGCGCTGCTGGGGGTGGAGGTCCACCTGCTCACCGCCTTTGGAGACGACGTGTCCGCCCAGAAGGTGGCCGCCTCCTGCGGAGAGCTGGGGATTGACATCAGCCACGCCCTCCAGGTGCCCGGCGGCACTACCTCCACCTACCTCTATATTGCAGGCCCCTCCGGGGACATGGAGCTGGCGGTGGCGGACATGGAGATCTATGAGCACGTGACCCCGGCCTTTCTGGCCTCCCGGGCCGCCCTGCTCAACACCGCCCAGCTGGTGGTGGTGGATACCAACATCCCCGCCCCCTCCATCCGCTGGCTGGCGGAGAACTGCACGGCGCCCCTGTTCGCAGACCCGGTTTCCACCACCAAGGCGGAGAAGCTGCGGCCCATTCTGGGCCGTCTCCACACCCTCAAGCCCAACCGCCTGGAGGCGGAGCTGCTCAGCGGCGTGTCCATCACGGACGTGGACAGCGCGGGCCGGGCGGCGGAGGCCCTGCTGGAGACCGGACTGCGCCGGGTGTTTATCAGCATGGGCGGGGACGGCGTTCTGGCGGCGGACCACTCCGGGCAGATCCACGTCCCCTGCATCCCGGGGAGGATGGTGAACACCACCGGCTGCGGGGACGCCTTTATGGCGGCCATCGCCTGGGCATATCTGGAGGGTACGGACCTGGAGGGGACGGCCAGGGCCGGTCTGGCGGCCGCGTCCATTGCCATGGAGAGCGGGGAGACCATCAACCCCTCCATGAGCGTGGAGGGAATTCGGAGCCGGATTTAGCGTTTTGTTCTATTCATTATTATATTATTTCAGTTTGCGCTTTGCGCGCAAGGAAAGGAGCACCCTATGAACAAGTATCTGGATATCGCCCCGGAGGTAGCTGCGGCCCTGGCGGAGGGCAAGCCGGTGGTGGCCCTGGAGTCCACCATCATCTCCCACGGTATGCCCTACCCCAAGAATGTGGAGACCGCCCTGGAGGTGGAGAAGATCATCCGTGACAACGGCGCGGTGCCCGCCACCATCGCCATTATCGGCGGCCGCCTGAAGGCTGGCCTGTCCGCCCAGGAGATCGAGTACTTTGGCAAGAAGGGCGGGGAGATCGCCAAGGCCAGCCGCCGTGACCTGCCCGTGCTCATCGCCCGGGGCCAGGACGGCGCCTGCACCGTCACCACCACCATGATGATCGCCCACATGGCGGGCATCTCTATCTTTGCCACCGGCGGCATCGGCGGCGTCCACCGGGGCGCGGAGACCACCATGGATATCTCCGCTGACCTGGAGGAGCTGGGCCAGACCCCGGTGATGGTGGTCTGCGCGGGGGCCAAGTCCATTCTGGATCTGGGCCTGACCCTGGAGTACCTGGAGACCAAGGGCGTGCCTGTAATCGGCTACGGCACCGAGGAGCTGCCCGCCTTCTACACCCGTAAGTCCGGCTTTGGCGTGGACTACCGCCTGGACACCCCCAAGGAGCTGGCGGAGGCCTTCTATGCCCAGCGGGAGATGGGCCTCAAGGGCGGTATGCTGGTGGCCAACCCCATTCCGGAGCAGTACGCCATGGATGCGGACGTGATTGGCCGTGCCATTGACCAGGCTGTGGCGGAGAGCCGGGAGCAGGGCATCCACGGCAAGGCCACCACCCCCTTCCTCCTGGCCCGGGTGAAGGACCTCACTGGCGGAGACAGCCTGGAGAGCAATATCCAGCTGGTTTACAACAATGCCCGTGTGGCCGCCCAGGCCGCCGTTCACCTGGCCTCTATGCGGTAAGTGAAGACCTTCTTCCAACCCGAGGCCGCCGGGAGCACGGTGTGGGCTCTGGCGGGCTCCCCACTGCCCCTGCTGGCGGGATATCTGCTGCTGGTAAACCTATGGGCCTTCGGCCTGATGGCCTTTGACAAGGGCCGGGCCAGACGGCGGGGCGCCCGGCGGATCCGGGAGCGGACCCTGTTTCTCTCCGCCCTGCTGGGCGGCAGCCTGGGGGCCGTCCTGGGCATGTGGGCTTTCCGCCACAAGACAAAGCACTGGTACTTTGTCTGGGGTATGCCCCTGATCCTTCTGGCGCAGACCGTCCTGGCGGCTTGGCTGATCTGCTCCGCGCCTCTCTGAGCCTCTGTCCGGAGTGTTTCACGTGAAACACTCCGGATATTTTATGTACGGGGAATCTCCTCGCCGGCCTTTGAGAAGCGCGGGGGCTCCCTCCGCCGGGTCAAAAACATGATGTTTCACGTGAAACATCATGTTTTTTTCTATAGAGAACCTGTTCTCTATTTGATATGGAGGTTTTGTGCAAATTTTTTCCTGTTTCCTGTTGAAATGCGGCATATTTGTGTTATACTATTTTATACTACCGATTATTGTTTTTGACGGAGGGCCATGTCCCTCTCCCGGAGGTGTTCAGTGGGCAAGATCATAACCATCGTCAATCAAAAGGGCGGCGTGGGAAAGACCACCACCTGCGTCAGCCTCACCGCCGCCCTGCGGGAGAAGGGGAAGAAGGTCCTTCTCTGCGACTTTGATCCCCAGGCCAACGCCACGTCGGGCATGGGCGTGGACAAAACACTGTCCCAGGGCATTTATGACGTGCTCCTCAACGGCGTGGAGCCGCAGAAACGGGTGGTCTCCACCCGGTACGGGGACGTGCTCCCCTCCTCCAAGGGGCTGGCCGGGGCCGGCGTGGAGCTGGTGGGGGCCCAGGACCGGGAGCACCTGCTGCGCCGGGCCCTGGAGCAGCTGTCCCCCAGCTATGACTACATATTCGTGGACTGCCCTCCCTCCCTGGAGCTGCTGACGCTCAACGGCCTCTGCGCCGCGGACAGCGCCCTGGTGCCGGTGCAGAGCGAGTATTTTGCCCTGGAGGGGCTCAGTGACCTGATGTACACCATCCGGGCGGTCCGGCGGGCACTGAATCCCCAGCTGGAGCTGGAGGGGGTGCTGCTGACCATGTTTGACAGCCGGACCAATCTGGCCGTGCAGGTGGCGGAGGAGGTCAAGCGGTTCTTCCCGGGCAAGGTCTACAGCACGGTGATCCCCCGGAATGTGCGCCTCAGCGAGGCTCCCAGTCACGGAAAGCCCATCTGCGCCTATGACCGGGCCTCCCGGGGATGCGAGGCCTATGCCGCCCTGGCGGAGGAATTTCTCCGCAAAAACAACCACTGACCTGTCGGAAGGAGGACAGAACCCTATGGCGTTAAAGGAAAAAGGCATGGGCAAGGGGCTGGGCGCTCTGCTGGGAGACGACTTCTCCGCCGACTTCTCCGCCCCCGCCTCCACCATTCCACTGTCCCAGATCGAGAGCTGCCGGGCCCAGCCCCGGAAGAGCTTCGATCAGGAGAAGCTGGAGGAGCTGGCGGACTCCATCCGGCAGCACGGGGTCATCCAGCCCCTGACGGTGCGGAAGCTCTCCTCCGGCTACTATCAGATCATCGCCGGAGAGCGGCGGTGGCGGGCCGCCCGGATGACGGAGCTGACGGAGATCCCCGCTGTGGTGATCGAGGCGGACGACCAGAAGGCCATGGAGCTGGCTATGATCGAGAACCTCCAGCGGGAGGACCTGAACCCCATGGAGGAGGCTGAGGGCTTCCGGGCCCTGGTTGCCAACTACGGCATGACCCAGGAGGAGGCGGCCCGGCGGGTGGGCAAGTCCCGCAGCGCCGTGGCCAACGCCATGCGGCTTCTGGACCTCTCCCCTGCCCTCCAGGAGCTGGTGACGGACGGGCAGCTCTCCGCCGGCCACGCCCGGGCCCTGCTCCCTCTGTCCCCCGGACTGCGGGCAGAGGCGGCAAAGGCGGTCATAGACGGGGGGCTCAACGTCCGCCAGACGGAGCAGCTGGTTAAGCGGCTCCAGGATCGGGCGGCGGAGGAGGAAAAGCCGGAGAAGAAAGAGACCCTGGCGGTGGACTACGTGGCGGAGGCGGAAAAATCCCTGTCCGCCCGGCTGGGCCGGGCCTGCCGCATCTCCCACGGCAAGAAGAAGGGCAAGGTGGAGATCGCCTACTACGGCGTGGACGATCTGAATCAGCTCCTGGACGCTCTGGAGAGGCTGGGAAAATAGAATATCCGTATGAATCCGCTGAAAGGATGGGGAGAATATGATCTGGACGATTATTGGCGGCCTGTTTCTGCTGGTCCTTGGCATCGCGGCCTTTCTGTGGCCGAAGACTGTGTGGGAGATCACAGAGCGGTGGAAAATCAATGGCGACGGGGAACCCTCGGACTTCTATCTGACTTTTACAAAGTACGGCGGCCTGCTGCTGGCCCTGCTGGGCCTGACCGGCGTTCTGACTGGTCTCCTTGCCGGTTGATGATTCCCTCCCCGCCAGATTTTCTAAAGTTTTTCTTTTTGATTCTTTTTCTTTAGTTCACAAAGAAAAAGAATGACTACTAATATAAAGACAGCATGTTTCACGTGAAACATTCCGCAGGAGGACCTATGCTGGATATCAAATTCATCCGGGAGAACCCGGACATTGTGAAGGAAAACATCAAAAAGAAGTACCAGGACCAAAAGCTGCCCCTGGTGGACCAGGTGCTGGCCCTGGACAGCGAGAACCGGGCCGCCATCACCGAGGCCAGCGAGCTCCGGGCCCAGCGGAACACCCTCAGCAAGCAGGTGGGGATGCTCATGGGGCAGGCCAAGAAGGACCCCTCCAAGCTGGAGGAGGCCGAGGCGGTGAAGGCCCAGGTGAAGGCCAACGCCCAGCGTCTGGCGGAGCTGGAGACCCGGGAGGGGGAGCTGGAGGCGGAGCTCCACAGGCTGCTGCTGGTGATCCCCAATATCATTGACCCCTCCGTGCCCATCGGCCCCGACGACAGCGCCAACGTGGAGGTGGAGCGGTTCGGTGAGCCCGTTGTGCCGGACTTTGAGATCCCCTACCATACGGAGATCATGGAGCGCCTGGACGGCATCGACATGGACGCGGCGGGCCGTGTGGCCGGGAACGGCTTCTACTACCTGCTGGGGGACGTGGCCCGGCTCCACGAGGCCGCCCTGGCCTACGCCCGGGACTTCATGATCGACAAGGGCTTCACCTACTGCATCCCCCCCTTCATGATCCACGGCAACGTGGTGGAGGGCGTCATGAGCCAGACGGACATGGACGCCATGATGTACAAGATCGAGGGCGAGGATCTCTACCTCATCGGCACCAGCGAGCACTCCATGGTGGGCCGGTTCATTGACCAGCTCCTGCCGGAGAGCCAGCTGCCCCAGACCCTCACCTCCTACTCCCCCTGCTTCCGGAAGGAGAAGGGGGCCCACGGCATCGAGGAGCGGGGCGTGTTCCGCATCCACCAGTTTGAAAAGCAGGAGATGATCGTGGTCTGCAAGCCAGAGGAGTCCATGGACTGGTACAACAAGATGTGGCGCTGGAGCGTGGAATTCTTCCGGAACCTGGAGATCCCCGTGCGGCAGCTGGAGTGCTGCTCCGGCGATCTGGCGGACCTGAAGGTGAAGAGCTGCGACGTGGAGGCATGGAGTCCCCGGCAGAAGAAGTACGCCTTTGAGGTGGGATCCTGCAGCAACATGGGCGACGCCCAGGCGCGGCGGCTGAAGCTGCGCGTCAAGGGCGAGGATGGAAAGAACTACCTGCCCCACACCCTGAACAACACTGTGGTGGCCCCGCCCCGGATGCTGATTCCCCTGCTGGAGAACCATTTGCAGGCGGACGGCAGCGTTCGGATTCCGGAGGCCCTGCGGCCCTACATGGGGGGCAAGGCGGTTTTGACACCGCGCAAATAAAAAATCTCTCTTTATAGAAGACAAGAACCGGTTCATGTTCTTTTTGATTCTTTTTCTCCCAAGAAAAAGAATGACAACAAAAAATATTGAAGGAGAAGCTGTTATGAAGAAGGTTTTGAAGATCCTGGGCATTACGGCGGCCGTGGCGGCCCTGACCCCCTACCGCATCCACAAGGACAAGGAGACCGGCGAGAAGAAGGTGGAGGCCCTCCTCTGGAGAGCTACCGCCGCGCCCAAGGACGGCGAGGAGAAGATGACCCTGGATGTCAGCGTGGGCTTCCAGTCCCCCTTCGCCAGCAAGAGTGAGGAGCCCCTCTTTGAGGAGGAGCCGGTGGCGGAGTTCGAGGTGACGGAGGAGACCGGCGGCGAGGCGGAAGAGGCCGCGGAGGCTGAGGTGGAGGCTGTAAAGGCCGCCGCCGAGGAGGCCGCTCCGGAGGAGGTCCAGCAGGAGACCCCGGCTGAGTAAGAGCCGGTATTCCCAGCCGGCAGACGCTGAAAGTTTTCCACAAAAGACAAGGAATTTGTGCAAATGAAGAAGTTCTTGCAGGAATTTAAGACCTTTGCCATGCGGGGGAATGTGATGGACCTGGCCGTGGGCGTGATCGTAGGCGGCGCGTTCAGCTCCATTACCAACTCCCTGATCAACGATATCATCATGCCCATCGTGGGCATCTTCGTCAGCCAGGCCAGCTTTGCCGATCTGACCCTCAGCGTGGGCGGCGCGGTCATCACCTACGGCAACTTTATCCAGGCGGTGCTGAACTTTGTGATCCTGGCCTTTGTGGTCTTCTGCATGGTCAAGGCAGTGAACCGGGTGGCCCATACCCAGAAGAAGGAGGAGGCCCCCCCGCCCGCACCCTCCCATGAGGAGAAGCTGCTGACAGAGATCCGTGATCTGCTCAAGGAGCGGAAATGAGAGCCACACTGGAGCAAGGCCTGCCGGCGCTGGGACTGGGGCCGGAGCTGATCGAGCCCCTGGAGACCTTCAGCCGGATGCTGCTGGAGAAAAACCAGGTGATGAACCTGACCGCCATCACGGATCCCAGGGACGTGGCGGTCCTGCACCTGCTGGACAGTCTGGCCCTGACAGGGCTTGCCGGGCTGGAGGGCAGGACGGTGGTGGACGTGGGCACCGGGGCCGGGTTCCCCGGCGTGCCCCTGGCCATCGCCCGGCCCTCCGCCCGGGTGACGCTGCTGGACAGCCTGGGAAAGCGGGTGGACTTCCTGCGGGAGAGCTGCCGGACCCTGGGGCTGGACAACGTGGAGTGCGTACACGGCCGGGCCGAGGAGTTCGCCGGGGAGCGGCGGGAGACCTTTGATCTGGCCGTCAGCCGGGCGGTGGCCGCTCTGCCGGTGCTGTGCGAGCTGTGCCTGCCCCTGGTGAAGGTGGGCGGGGCCTTTTGGGCCATGAAGTCCGTGGACACTGAGGAGGAGATCAGCGCCTCCAAGACCGCCGTGAAGGTGCTGGGCGGCCGTATCCAGGCGGTCAGCGACTATACCATTCCCACCACAGAGGTGGTCCACCGGGTGGTCTGCATCCAAAAGACCGCCCCCACCCCGAAAAAGTACCCCAGACGGTTTGCCCTTATCAAGAAGCAGCCCCTTTGAAGAAGGTGTTTTTCCGTTCTTTTTCTTTGTGAACAAAGAAAAAGAACCAAAAAGAAAAACCTTAGAAATGCTTGTGCCAGCCGCCGGTAGCAGCAGAGGGATTCTTCTATAAGCTTTTTTGATCCTTTTTCTCTCAGAAAAGGATGATGACAAATCCAGGAGGTGATGTCCCACGGGTCAGACAATCGCCGTGGTGTCCGGAAAAGGAGGCACCGGCAAGACTTCATTCGTGGCCAATGTTGGCATGGCTCTGGCGCAGATGGGACACCCCACCCTCTGCCTGGACTGCGATGTGGGGCTGAGAAACCTGGACATCGCTATGGCGATGACAGACAGCGCGGTGATGGATTTCACCGACGTGATGGCGGGCCGCTGCACCCTGGAGGAGGCCGCCGCCCGCCACCCCAGGCAGAAAAATCTCTACCTGCTCACCGCCCCCGCCCGGTCCGGGGCGGCGGAGATCGACCGGGAGGCCTTCCGGGCTCTGTTCCCGGAGATTCAGTCCAGATTCCGCTACTGTCTGGTGGACGCACCCGCCGGCCTGGGGGCCGGGTTCCGGCTGGCCCTGGCCGGGGCGGACCGGGCCGTGGTGGTGACCACCACCGACGCCAGCAGCCTCCGGGACGCCCAGAGGACTGTGATGGAGCTGGAGGACCTGGAGCGGGGCAAGGTTCATCTGGTGGTGAACCGGTGCAAGAAGAAGCTGCTCAAAAGCCTCCACCAGACCATCGACGACGCCATCGACACCGCCGGCCTGCCTCTTCTGGGGGTGGTGCCGGAGGATGAAACCATGCCCCTCTTCGCAGGACGGGGCTCCCCCCTCCTGCTGACTACCAACGACTATGCCGCCCAGGCCTACCGTCACATTGCCCGCCGGATCGACGGGCAGCGGGCCCAGCTTATAAAAATCCGATGATCCCGCCCCAGCACTGGAGAGACATCACAGAAAGGAAACAATCATCATGTACATTGCTCTGATGTCCCACGACAATAAAAAGGACCTCATGGTTCAGTTCTGCACGGCCTACGCCGGCGTCCTCTCCCGCCACAACCTCTGCGCCACCAGCACCACGGGGCAGATGGTATCGGACGCCACGGGCCTCCATGTCCACCGGTTCCTCACCTGCCAGCACGGCGGCAGCCAGCAGATCGGCGCCCGCATCGCCTACAACGAGATGGATATGGTCCTCTTCTTTGTGGACCCCAACGACTCCTCTATGGAGAAGGAGCTGCTGTATATCTCCCGGCTGTGCGACCAGAACAATATCCCCTTTGCCTCCAATGTGGCCACCGCGGAGATGCTGGTGCTTGGTATGGACCGGGGCGACCTGGACTGGCGGATGATCGTCAACGCCAAGCATAAGATCAACCGGTAAATCAGCAAAATCCTCCCCTTTTTCCATTGACTTTTTCCACAACATGGGCTTATAATGACATCTATGGCACACCGCAAGGATGGCGACGCAGTACCCCCGCCCACCCCACAGAGAGGGCCTCCCCCGGCTGAAAGGGGCCCGGGACCCAGGACGGGGCGAACGACAGCGCCGGAGCGGGGACGGAGACGTCCGCGGTCAGTCCCGCCGCAGCCGGAGGGGACGAAAAGGGCGCGTATGCGCCGAATGTGGGTGGCACCACGAAGTATGACGTTTCGTCATGCTCTCGTCCCGCTAAGACAGGGGACGGGAGCATTGTTTTATCACCGAGTGTTTCTATATATTTTTTCAACCACAAAGGAGAACACAGCTATGAAGGTTCAGCCCAGGACCCTCTCCGGGTTCATGGAACTCCTCCCCCAGCAGCAGGTCATGATGGAGCGCGTCATGGAGACCATGCGCTCCACCTACGCCCTCTACGGCTTCACCCCCCTGGATACGCCCATCATCGAGTCCAGCGAGGTCCTGCTGGCCAAGGGCGGCGGGGAGACGGAGAAGCAGATCTACCGCTTCACCAAGGGGGACAGTGACCTCTCCCTCCGCTTTGACCTCACCGTGCCCCTGGCCAAGTACGTGGCTATTCACTACGGCGAGCTGGCCTTCCCCTTCCGCCGCTATCAGATCGGCAAGGTCTACCGGGGCGAGCGGGCCCAGCGGGGCCGCTTCCGGGAGTTCTATCAGGCGGATATCGACGTGATCGGGGACGGAAAGCTGGACATTGCCAACGACGCGGAAATGCCCGCCATTATCTACCAGCTGTTCAACCGGCTGGGCCTGAAGAAATTCCAGATCCATGTGAACAACCGGAAGATCCTGGGGGGCTTCTACGCCATCCTGGATCTCACCGAACAGGCCGGGGATATCATGCGCACTGTGGATAAGCTGGCTAAGATCGGCCAGGAGAAGGTCTCCTCCCTGCTCACCGGGGAGCTGGGCATCAGCCCGGACAAGGCCGGTGAGATCCTGCGGTTCATCGCCATCCAGGGCTCTAACCAGGAGGTGCTCTCAGCACTGGAGGCCTACCGGGGCAGAAATAACCTATTTGACCAGGGCCTGGAGGAGCTGACCACAGTGGTAAAGTATCTATCCGCCTTCGGCGTGCCGGAGGAGAACTTTGCCGTGGACCTGACCATCGCCCGGGGCCTGGACTACTACACCGGCACGGTCTACGAGACCTTTATGCTGGACCATCCGGAGATCGGATCCATCTGCTCCGGGGGACGGTATGACAACTTAGCGGAATACTATACAGATAAACTACTGCCTGGAGTAGGTATCTCCATCGGTTTGACCCGGCTGTTCTATGTCCTCCAGGAGCAGAAGATGCTCAACCAGGACCTCAACACCGCTCCGGCGGACCTGCTGCTGCTGCCCATGACCGGCGATCTCTCCCACGCCATCGCCCTGGCCACCCGGTTCCGGCAGGCGGGGCTGCGGGTGCAGCTGTACACGGAGCAGAAGAAGTTCAAGGCCAAGATGAGCTACGCGGACAAGACCGGCGTGCCCTTCGTGGTATTCCTGGGAGAGGACGAGATTCGGGAGGGCGTGGTGGCCTGCAAGGACATGGTCTCCGGGGAGCAGACCAAGCTGGACTTCCAGGGGACCCTGGACAGGGTCCGGGCGGAGCTGGACCGGCGCAGTCAGGGCAGCGTAATTCAGTAACGAGCCCCCGGCCCGGACAGCGGATCAGAAGCAGTGGTTAAGCGAGGTACTGGCATAGCCCTCGAATGATGACTATTAGGACTATTGATAAAATATTATACAAACTGTTTAGAAAGAGGAATGATGTATGACACAGAATCGGACCCATACCTGCAACGAGCTCCGCATGGAGCACGCAGGGCAGAAGGTAAAGCTCTCCGGCTGGATGGAGAATGTGCGGGAGGTGGGGCAGAACTTCGCCTTTGTGATTCTCCGGGACTTCTACGGCACCACCCAGGTGGTCATTGAGACCGAGGAGATGATGGAGATCATCCACGGCCTGAACAAGGAGAGCGTCATCTCCGTGGAGGGCACGGTCCGGGAGCGGAGCAGCAAGAACAAGAACCTGCCCACCGGCGAAATAGAGGTGCTGCCGGAGCGGATCGAGGTGCTGGGCAAGTGCCGGTACAACGAGCTCCCCTTCCAGATCGGCCGCAGCCGGGAGGCCGACGAGACCCTGCGGCTGAAGCACCGCTATCTGGATCTCCGCAACCCGGAGGTGAAGAGCAACATTGTCCTGCGCTGCAACGTGGTCTCCGCCATCCGGCAGGCCATGACGGACCACGGCTTCCTGGAGATCACCACCCCCATCCTCACCGCCTCCTCCCCCGAGGGGGCCCGGGACTACCTGGTGCCGGCCCGGAAGCATCCGGGCAAGTTCTACGCCCTGCCCCAGGCTCCCCAGCAGTTCAAGCAGCTGCTGATGGCCTCCGGCTTTGACAAGTACTTCCAGATCGCCCCCTGCTTCCGGGACGAGGACGCCCGGGGGGACCGCTCCCCCGGTGAGTTCTACCAGCTGGACATGGAGATGAGCTTTGCCACTCAGGACGACGTGTTCGCGGTGCTGGAGGACGTCTTCCCCCCCATCTTCGCCAAGTACGGCAAGTACAACGTGGCCTCCGCCGCCCCCTTCCGCCGCATCGGCTACCGGGAGGCCATGGAGACCTACGGCTCCGACAAGCCGGACCTCCGCATTGACCTGACGGTCCAGGACGCCACGGAGCTGCTGGCGGACTGCGGCTTTGAGCCCTTTGCCGGGAACACGGTGAAGGCCATTGTGGTCACCGGCTTCACCGCCGCCAGAAAGCAGATCGACAAGCTGTGCGCGGACGTGGAGGTCCAGGCGGGAAACAAGGCCTACTGGTTCCGGCTGGACGAGAAGGGCGAGCTGGTGGGCGGCATCAGCAAGTTTGTGGCGGAGAGAAAGGACCAGGCTGTGGAGAAGCTGGGCCTGACGCCCGGGTGCTTCGTGGGCCTCACCGCCGGGAAGAAGGGCGCGGCCCAGAAGACCGCCGGCGTGCTCCGGTCCAAGCTGGGGGCCCTGTGCCCCAACCACATGGACAGGGAGCGGTACGAGTTCTGCTGGATCGTGGATTTCCCCATGTATGAGATCGGCGAGGAGAGCGGGGAGCTGGAGTTCTGCCACAACCCCTTCTCCATGCCCAACGGCGGCGCGGCCATTCTGGAGAGGGCCATTGCCGGGGAGGTGGATCCGCTGACCATCACCGCCTTCCAGTACGATCTGGTGTGCAACGGCGTGGAGCTCAGCTCCGGCGCGGTGCGCAACCACGATCCGGAGATCATGATTAAGGCCTTCCAGCTGGTGCGCCTGGGTGAGGACGACGTGAAGAGCAAGTTCCCCGCCATGTACAACGCCTTCTGCTACGGCGCACCCCCCCACGCCGGCATTGCCCCGGGCATTGACCGCATGGTCATGCTCCTGGCCGGCGAGGACTCCATCCGGGAGATCATCCCTTTCCCCATGAACAAGAACGCCCAGGATATCATGATGGGCGCGCCCTCCGAGGTGGAGCAGCGGCAGCTGGATGAGCTGCACATCGCCGTGACCGCGGCGGAGGACCAGTAAGGTTATGATTCTTTTCTTTTGAAAAAGAAAAGAATCAAAAGAAAACTTTAACCGTGCTCCATCAGACTGCGGATATGCTTTCGATCGGCTCGCCGGCAGTAGGTGGACCACTACTAAAAGTTCTTTTTGCATACTTTTTCTTTCAAGAAAAAGTATGAGAGGAAAACGTATGAAAAAATGGGCTTTCTTATTTCTCTGCGCCCTTCTGCTGCTGACGGGGTGCGGCAAGGAACAAATAGGGGTTTTTGTGGTGACCTATGGGGAGACTCCGCCTGGGGATACCAGCCCCGCTCCCCCGCCGGAGCCGGAACCCCCGCCGGAACCGGAGCCGCCTCCCGAGCCTGAGCCCCCGCCGGACCCCAGACAGGAGACGGTGGAGGCCCTTCTGGCGGAGATGACCCTGGAGGAGAAGGTGGGGCAGATGTTCTTTGTCCGGTGCCCGGACGTGGGAGCGGCGGAGAGGATCAGCGAGTACCATCTGGGGGGCTGTCTCCTCTTCACCAGGGATTTCAAGGACAGCGCCGGGGAGTGGCTCAGCGAGCGTGATTTCACACAGAAGATTCTGGGCTATCAGGAAATCTCCTCCCTCCCCCTGCTCATCGGCGTAGACGAGGAGGGGGGCACCGTAGCCCGGGCCAGCCGGAACCCCAACCTCTTCGCAGAAAAATTTCAGTCGCCCCAGAAGGTATTTTCCGCTGGCGGCATGGAGGCAATCGCGCTGGATGCCGTCGATAAAAGCAAAGGTCTGCTCCGCTATGGCGTCAACGTCAACTTCGCCCCTGTGGCGGACGTGTCCACCGATCCTGCGGACTTCATGTATGATCGGGCCTTCGGCCAGGACGCGGAGGCCACGGCGGCATATGTGGAGACCGTGGTAACGGCGGCCGGGGGCGTGTCTGCCGGCAATGGGGACGGGGTCTATAAAATCGGCGCTGTGCTCAAGCACTTTCCCGGCTATGGGGACAACGCAGACACCCACACCGGCATTGCCATTGACGAGCGGCCCTACGAGCGGTTTCTGGAGGAGGACTTCCTCCCCTTCCGGGCCGGTATTGAGGCCGGAGCCGGGGCGGTGCTCATGAGCCACAACGTGGTGGTGTCCATGGACCCGGATCTGCCCGCCTCCCTGTCCCCGGAGGTCCACCGGATCCTCCGGGAGGAGCTGGACTTCCAGGGGGTGATCCTCACCGACGACATGGCCATGGACGCGGTGGAGAGCTACGCCCGGGATGGGTCCGCCGCCGTACTGGCCGTGCTGGCGGGAAACGACATGGTTGTCACCAGCGACTTTGCCCGCCAGATCCCCCAGGTGGTGGAGGCCGTGAACGGCGGGACCGTTGACGAGGCCCTGATTGACCGGGCTGTGGAGCGGGTTCTGGGCTGGAAATACGATCTGGGGTTGTTAGGAGGCGTAGTATGACAGAGAAATTATACTATAAGGACTCATTTCTGACAGAATTTACCGGGACCGTCCGCTTCTGCCAAGAGGACAAGGGGAGCTGGGAGGTGGTCCTGGATCGGACCGCCTTCTACCCCGAGGGGGGCGGCCAGCCGGCGGACCAGGGCCTGCTGGGCGGCGCTGCCGTCACGGATGTCCGGGAGCGGGACGGGGAGATCGTCCACATCTGCGCCGCTCCCCTTCCCGTGGGGGAGAGCGTGTCCGGGCAGGTGGACTTTGCCCGCCGGTTTGACTTCATGCAGCAGCACAGCGGCGAGCACATCGTCAGCGGCATCCTGTGCGGCATGTTCCAGTGCGGCAACGTGGGCTTCCACATCGGCCATGAGCTGGTGACCATCGACTTCAACGCCCAGCTGACGGCGGAGGACGCTGCGGAGGTGGAGCGCCGGGCCAACCAGTATATCTGGGAGGACCACGCCATTTCCGTGTCCCTCCCCTCCCCCGCGGAGCTGGAGAAGCTGGACTACCGGAGCAAGAAGGCGCTGACCGGCCAGGTGCGGATTGTCTCCTGGCCCGGCGCGGACTGCTGCGCCTGCTGCGGCACCCATGTCCGCTCCAGCGGACAGGTGGGGCTGGTGAAGCTGATCTCCTGTCAAAAATTCCGGGAGGGCGTGCGCATCGAGATGGCCGCCGGCGGCCGGGCTCTCCGCTGGGCCAACGCCGTGGCCGGACAGAACGGCAGGATCTCCCAGCTCCTCTCCGCCAAGCCGGAGGCCACCGCCGGAGCCGTGGAGCGGCTGCAAAAGGAGCTGTACATCCTCCGGGGCCGGGTGGCGGATCTGGAGGAGGCCGACTTTGCCCGGAAGGCGGACCAGCACAGGGACGCCGGGGACGTGCTGCTCCTGGAGGGTCCCATGGGTCCGGAGTCGGTGCGGAAGCTCTGCGGCGCGGTCCAGGCCGCCGCGGGCGGACGGTGCGCCGTGTTCGCCGGCGCGGAGGAGAGCTGGCAGTACGCCATCAGCCAGCCCGGCGGGGATCTGCGGGAGCTGACAAAGCAGCTCAACGCCCGGCTCCAGGGCCGGGGCGGCGGCAAGCCGGCCTTTGTCCAGGGCAGCGTCCAGGCCGGTGCGGAGGAGATCCGGGCGTTCTTTCAGTAGTGCTGTCAGGAAAAGAGATATGAGATATTTACTACAGGCGGTCATCATCGCCGCCGTCACCTTTGCCGCGGAGCTCATCAAGTACTTTGTGCCCCTGCCGGTCCCGGCCAGCATCTACGGCCTGCTGCTCCTCTTTGCCCTGCTGAAAAGCGGGATCCTGAAGCTGGAGCAGATCGAGGACGTGGGAAACCTTCTGCTGGAGCTGATGCCCCTGCTGCTGGTGCCCGCCTCGGTCAGCGTCCTCACCGCCCTGGACGCCATCCAGAGGATGCTCCTGCCGGTGCTGGTGATGGGCTTTATTGGCACCACTGCGGTGATGCTGGTCACGGGCCTGCTGTCCCAGTGGATAATCCGCAGAAAGGGGGAAAAGAGCCATGAGTGATCTCTTCGCCTCCTCCGCCTTCTTCGGCCTGCTGCTGTCCGCCGGATCCTTTGAGCTGGCCCGGGCCATCAACCGGAGGATGGGGCGGGAGGTGTGCAGCCCCCTGCTGTTTGCCACCCTGCTCTGCTGCGCCGTGCTGCTGCTGTCGGGCACGGACTACGAGATCTACTACGAGAGCGGGGGAAGGATGCTGGAGTACCTGCTGACCCCGGCCACCATCTGTCTGGCCATCCCCCTGTACCGCCAGTTCACGCTGATGCGGAAGCACGCGGGCGCGGTGCTGGCCGGATGCCTGGCCGGTGTGGCCGCCCATATGGCCGGGTGCGCGGCCATGCTGGTCCTGTTCCGGATGGAGGGGCCGGAGTATATCACCCTGCTGCCCAAGTCCATCACCACCGCCATCGGCAAGGGGCTCAGCCAGGAGCTGGGGGGCTATCCCGCCATCACCATGGTCACCATCATGATTACCGGCCTCTTCGGCGCGGTGGCCGCGCCCGCCCTGCTCCGCCTCTTCCGGATCACCGAGCCCATGGCCCAGGGTCTGGCGATTGGCGCCTCCTCCCACGCCGCCGGCACCTCCCGGGCCGTGGAGCTGGGGGACGTGCAGGGCGCTGCCAGCAGCCTCGCCATTGTGGTCACGGGCCTGCTCACCGTGGCGGCCGCGCCGCTGTTCGCGCACCTGGCGGGCTGATTGAAAATGTTGAAAACCTGCATGGATTATCAAAAACGCTGAAAAAGGAGGAATTGCTATGAAACAGTATGAAAACATGATGGAGGGCATTGTGGAGGAGGAGATGGAGTCGCTGGGGGACAGCCTCGGGTGCTGCATGTGCGAACAGTGCCGGAGCGATATCGCCGCCCATGCCCTCAACCATCTGCCGCCCCGCTATGTGGTCACCCGGGCCGGCGGAGCGATCAGCAAGGCGGACAGCCTGCGCATTCAGCATCACACAGATGTGCGCACCGCGATTATGCTGGCTGCCCAGGTGGTCAAGGAATTCCCCAGGCACTGAGTGTATCTGAGCGATTTCCCTCTCATCAAGCAGAAGTTCCCTCCGGCAGTGCCGGAGGGAACTTTTCCGCTTCATTCATACAAAAACTCATTGCGCCAGTACTGCTGGAGGTAGAGAAACTCCTGGAACAGCGCCCTCCGGTCCTCCGGGATGTCGGCGGTGAGCCGGCCGTCCACCATGGTGAGGCCGCTGGCGCTGCTGACAACAGGGAACATGTTCATCATGCCGGTCATGGCCTGCATGAAGGCCGGGCCCTCCCACCCCAGCTGCTGGAACACCAGATTCATCAGATAGCAGGGGGAGATGTCCGGGCCCTGACCCTGGAGGTCCTTGCCCAGCAGGGCCCTGGCCGCGCCGTTGGCCCAGATGAGATACCGGGTGGTGTAGTGGCGGCAGAACCCCTCCTCCGTGCCCGGATCGACGTCAATGCCCATCTCCTCGTAGAAGGCGTTGCCGTCCCCCATCCAGGGCAGGTGGTCCCCGAAGGTCACCAGCACCACCGGCTCCTCGTCGTCCCGCAGCCAGTCCATCAGCTTGGCCAGCTCCCGGTCCGTCTCCCAGATGGTGGCGAGGTAGTAGTTCATGGCGTTGCGGCAGGCCAGGGAGTAGGTCTCGTCCGCAAAGCAGTCCGGGGAGCCCGTGTCCCAGGTGGCATAGGGGCCGTGGCTCTGGACATTGACGGAGAAGGAGAAATAGGGCTTGCCGGTGGCCTTGTTTTTCTGGAAATCGCTGTAGATCTCCGGGAGAAGAACGGCGTCCTCCGGGTAGATGGCGGCGGAGCGGGTCTCGTAGTCCCCCTCGTAATAGCGGTACCGCTCAAAGCCCAGATAGCAGTTGATATTCTGGCGGTTGTAGAACCATTGATAGTAGGGGTGGCTGCCCTCCACCGTGTAGCCCTGATCCCGGAGGTACCAGAGGTAGGAGTTGGCGTTGGAGCGGAAGTTTTTCAGCTGATAGTTGCCGGTGAGAAAGCAGCGCTCCGTGTCCACCGTGCCGCCGGCAAAGATGTTGGTCACCAGATTTCCGGTGAGGCTCTCCGCCTCCAGCTGATGGTAGAGGTCATAGCCGCTGAGGTCCAGGCCGGAGACCCCGTACCGGGAGAAGTCGGCGTAGGCCTCCCGCATGATGGCGATGACGTTGATCTGCCGGTCCGGGGGGATGTCGCTGTCCGTGTAGGCGGAGAGGAGCTCCATGGCCTCCGACTTGTGGTAGCCCGCCGGAGGCGTCTCGATAAAGTCGCCGACGCTGTGGAAAAAGGGGTAGGCGAAGCCGTGGGCGATATAGTTCTGGGTGGCGCTCCAGCGGTTGAGGCAGTCGTAGTTCTCCACGCTGTCATAGAGCTCTGTGTGCAGATATACCGGGGACAGGGCGGCGGAGACCGCCAGCGCCGCCAGCGCCGGCGCCAGACGGCGCTTCCAGCCCCGGACCCTGCCGGGCGCCAGGAGGCGCAGCAGGAGGGTCCCCAGCAGCAGGCAGAACAGAGCCGCCCCGATGTTCAGGTCAAAAAACAGGCTGTAGCGGTCCCCCGAGGCCATGGCCTTGGCCTCCCGGAGGATGAGCATGTCCTCGAAGTAGAGGGGGTCATCCCGGAAGTGGAGCTTGTAGTAGTTGCCCAGGCTGAAGCCCAGGGCAATGCCGCCGCCGGCCAGGAAGGCGGTCCAGGCCCGGCCCAGAGCGCCGTAAAGCAGCAGGACCAGCAGGGCCACAGGGACCGCGTTCAGCGCCAGGATCAGCCAGCTCCGGAGATAGCCAAAGAGGATGTCGTTGGGGTAGGGCCCGATGGACAGCACCAGAAGGGCCAGACCCATGCACAGCCCCGCGCACAGAACCATCGCCAGCCGGTAGACGGCATAGACGGCACGCCGCCGCAGGGACCAGGCCGGATCCGGCGCGGGGTGCAGAATAAAAAAACGGTCTAAAAACCTGCTCACGCGATCAACTCCCTAGAAAATAGGCGCTCTCTTTCTCTACGCAGGCCGCGGGCGGCGATGGCCCGCCAGACGTTCAGCGTCAGGAAAAAGAATCAAAAAGAACCCTTTGGGCATCGGCTCTCCTTGTCTCCTGCATACCTTGCCTTAGCGCCTGTTTAAAATCTCCCCCGCGCATGTCTTGGCGGCGTATTTTCCGCCCTGACT